>FSRV01000002.1:1320270-1980405 GCA_900142905.1 Burkholderia sp. GAS332
TCGGCAGAGATGCGCGGCTTGCGGTTTTCGCGCGCACGGCGCAAAACGATCTTGTTCACGTGGCGACGAACTCAGACGGAGGATGGCTGCCGACGGTCACCTGGCGCGACAGCGTGATCGTGTCCTCACCGCAGGCCATCGCCAACAGTGACGGCCGCCTTGCCGTTGTGGCCCGGGCAGTTGACAAAAGTGTGCTCTATCGCGCGGAAGCTGGCGTTGGCGGTGCCTGGGGCTCGTGGCTACCCACGGGTTTGAAGGGCGCAGGCGATCCGGCCGTGGTTAAAGATGCCACGGGCGCGCTGGCAGTCGCGGTGCGCGACGGAATGTTTCATGGTCCGCTCCGAATCCGGTCGCAAGTGTTGCCCGGGCAGGCAGCGTTCAGTGACGTCGAGTTCCCTGAGACGTGGTCACTTGTTGACCCGATCATGCTGAACGGGGCCGACGGCGGCGTAATCGTCGTCACGAAAGAAATGCTGGGCGTCCATAACCCAATGGATCCAACAGGACCGATCGGCGACTTCAAGATCTACCGGCAGTCGTCGCCCGTCGCTTTGTCCGCGAGTCCAAAGTGGACTCAGGTGGGGCTCGGCATCAAGGAGAATTGGATCAACGTGACGGCGACAATGGCGCAAGACAAGGTGATCGTTGCGGGAAACTGCGGAGCTGGCAAGGCGTTCGCGTACGTCAACCCATACGAGCAGTCATTCCCCAATCTTTGTGTCTGGAAGGACGGTGTGATCACCGATCTCGGCCCTGTCGACGGCGTGGCGAAGTTCGTCAGCGACGACGGCGCCGACCCGATGCTCGTCGTGCGTAGCGAACGCGATGCGTCGGTGCTTGCGTCAAAGTTCAAGGATGGCGCGTGGTCGGCGTTCAGCGCGCTTTGATACGCCTACTCGGCCGTACGGCCGACAGTACGGTGCGATGTCATGCATAGTCGCGCCTCGCGCCGCTGTTAAGCAATGAGACTGCCAGAACCGGCAGTCTCATTGAATTGGCGTCATACGTAGGCACGCAGGTGCCACGCCTATGCGCACATGCACAATCAGCGGTCTTGCCCTCGGCGTAGATACCGATACACCGTATTGCGCGCAAGGCCCAACTCGCGTGCTGCCGCAGACACATTTCCAGTGTGGCGCGCGAGCGTCTGCGCAATCAGCGCCGATTGCCATTCTTCCTTGCGGCATGGCGGTGCTGGAGCGTCGGTTGCGATCGTCATGCCGTCAGTGCTACCGTCTTGACGGCACGACTGCACGTCGGTGCCGATGTGTGCTTCATGCAGGGGGATCGCCGCACAATCCTGCAAAAAATCCTCCGGCAAATCCTCGAGTTCGATCTGCTCCGCGCCTTCGG
The DNA here is from genome assembly GCA_900142905.1 of Burkholderia sp. GAS332. Lineage (NCBI taxonomy): Bacteria > Pseudomonadati > Pseudomonadota > Betaproteobacteria > Burkholderiales > Burkholderiaceae > Burkholderia > Burkholderia sp. GAS332. Next base: position 1,321,624 of record FSRV01000002.1, read on the forward strand.
CCATGATGCTTGCGGTGCGCAGCACATTAGCCAATTGCCGCAGATTGCCCGGCCAGCGGCATTGCGCGAACCGTTCCAGCACCTCATCGGACACGCGATGCGGCAAACGCTCGCCATCCGGCTGCAATACCAGCATGCGCTCGACGAGCGCCGCCAGATCGCTACGCTCGCGCAGCGCCGGCAAGGTGACAACGAGGCCGTTGATCCGGTAATACAGGTCTTCACGGAAGGTGCCGGCTTCGATCATCGCGCGCAGATTGCGGTGGGTCGCGCAGACGACGCGCAGATCGACCGGAATCGCCCGCGTGCCACCGAGCGGCACGACGGTGCGCTCTTGCAGCACGCGCATCAACCGCACTTGCTGGGCCAGCGGCATATCGCCGATTTCGTCTAGAAAAAGCGTACCGCCGTCGGCTTGCACGATCTTGCCGACGCTGCCGCGTTTCTTGGCGCCAGTGAACGCGCCGTCTTCATAGCCGAACAACTCTGCCTCGATCAGCGTATCGGGCAACGATGCGCAATTCAACGCGATGAAGGGGGCGGCTCGCCGCGGCGAATCGTGATGGATCGCACGGGCGAGCCACTCCTTGCCCGTGCCGGTTTTGCCGAGTACAAGAATCGGAATATCGCGTCCACGCAGCTTGGCGACGCGTCGCAGGATCGCGGAGACCGTCGCGTCGCCGGTATCGAGCGTTTCGAGTGTGGCGAGTGGCGGCGCTTCGCAGGGCCGGGCCGCAGCACGCGTGCCGCTGGAAGTGGCCGTACGCGCCGCGTCAGGAAAGCCTTCCGCCGACGCAACATAACGCGGCGCCGCAAATTCGCCGCGTGCGACCACTCGCACGCCGCTCGGCAGCGTCAGCACGATACTTTCACCGGGTGCGCGGGCGATCTGTTGCAGCAACCGGGCGAATGCAATACCGAACAGTGCGTCGAAAGTTTGCCTTTGCAGGTCGGCGAGCGGCTGCCCGAATTGAAACAGCGCGCTGCGATTTGCGGACAAAAACGTGCCGTCCGGCGCAAACGCAGCGAGCCCTTCGTACAGCGTGCCGATGAATTCCGCGCGCGCGTGAAAGTGGACGCGAATGGCGTCGACGAATTGATTGGAGAACAGATGATTTTCGATCATCTGTGCCGACATCCGCACGAGTGCGAGTGTGTGCTTGTGAAAACCGCGCGTGTCGCCACTGACATCGAGCGCGCCGATGGTGCGCCCGAAGGGATCCGCGATGGGCGCGCACGAACAGGTGAGGATCCGGTTCGCGTGCAGGAAGTGCTCGCCGGCGTGCACGACGGTGGGTTGCCCGTCGATCAGGGCGGTGCCGATTGCGTTCGTGCCGCGATCCGCTTCGGCCCATGACACGCCCGGACACAACGCGACGCGATTGGCTTTTTCGACGAAATCGCTGTCACCGAGACTGTGGAGAATCACGCCGTGATTGTCGGTGAGCAGCACCATGCTTTGCGTGTCGACGATCTGCGCGTGCAGCGTCTCCATGACAGGGAGCGCGTGGGTGTACAGCGACTGGTTGCGATCGACGAGTTCACGCAGCGCGAGGCGGCGCAGCGGTTGAAAGTCTGGCGTTTCCGATGCACGCAGGCCGACTTCGAGCGAGCGGGCATGCGCTTGCGCGATGACATCTGGCCGGCCGAGGGTGGGCGGCGCAACAGATCGATGGGTCAAAGCATGTCTCCGGTTATCGGACCCGGCGGGTGCGTTGCCCGCCGTTGCGTTCCGCAGTGCAACATACGCGTCTGCGGCCGAACACCGATATTACAGGACGAAACAGGACCCAGGCGAAAGCCGCGCGGCAGGGAAAGCGGGTCACGCTGACCCGACGCCTCGCCCCAAAAAGACCCTGTCAGGCACCAAAATCAAGCAAGCCGAAAGGAAAACTTGCGCAGCGCCCGAACTCGTCTACAGTGAATCAAATCACCTCCGCCTGGCGCGAAGTACTGCGCTGTCGCAGCCGTGAGGTGACGGACCCGCGCTACCAGCATCCGACCAGGGGGACAAGCGCTGCAAGTGCGACCAGACTCAACCAGCGTGCGCAGTACCAATCGACCATGCGCAGCACCCAACCTTTTAGGTGAACTCCCATGCAGATCCTATTCCCGAACGAAACTCCTGAATATTCAGGTCGCGAACTTACCTTGGCGTTCCCCGCGATGGTCGATGGGCAAAGGGTGGAGTGCATGATCACCGCAGAGGCGCTGGAAGATCACTTTGGCGCCGCATCGCCGCGCCTGGAGGACATGGTCGACGCATTCGACGCGCACCGGGCCCGGATCGAGGCGGCTACGAGGCGTCTGCTGTCGGAAACGCGGGCGCAATGTCTGGTGCTGAGGAGTGGCTACGTACGCTTCTATGAAGCGAACTGGCGCAACTGAGCGAATCCGTGCCTGCTGGGTTCCGGCCCGAAAATCAGCCTGAAAATAGACCTGACGAGCAGACAGAGCAAACAAGTCGAACAAGCCGCGCAAGAGCAACACGAGACGCAAACCCAAGCGCGGCGTCAGTACCTCAACGGGGCCTCAACGGGGCGCGGCCATTCGCGCCGCCCAGGTTCTCACCCGCCCAGCGGGATGTTCCAGGCGCTGCGAACTCAAGCGCCAACGCCGGATGCGCACAGGACTGGAACCTGATCAAACCATCCGTCGCAGTGTCCGATCCTTGAGCACCACGTGATGCGCAATCGCCGCAAGCGCGTGCAATCCAATCACCCAGTAAAACGCATTGCCAAGCCACTCATGGGCTGTTTTGAGCAATGGCCGCGCAACCGGATCCGCGCCGACCAGCGTGTAATTCAAGTTGAGCCACGCCAGCGTGACCGGATGCCCACCGGTATTGATCATCAGGATGCCGAGCAGCGGCTGCGCGAAGATAAAGACGTACAGGGCGAGATGGGCGGCGCGCGCCAGAAACGTGAGCAGCCGGTTGCCTTCGATTTCCGCGGGCGCACCGGCCCACAGCCGCCATAGCAGGCGCAGAACCGCCAGTCCCAGCACGAGGGTGCCGGCCCAGAAATGCACGCTGCTCCAGAAAGCCCGGCTGTCAGATCCTTTCGGCCCGCGTATTTCGATCGCCAGATAGGCGAGCGCGACCAGCAGAAAGATCGCCCAGTGGAAGAAGATGGCGGGCGTCGTATAACGGTCCGAGGCGCGGCTGTAGGGCGACATGCAGGGAACTCCTGTGACCAGTTGGTTGGTTTTTATCAATCATCGGATGATAAAGGGCGCCCGACCAGAACGGGCGCCTTCCATAAAACGATTGTTGATCCAGACCGAACCGTGGCCGAACACAGCGGCGCTGCCGCCATGCTTTCAATCAGGCTGCGACGCGTTGCGCGTCGCCACGCCATGCCGCGTGACGCCGTGTCCCGCGCCTTCGCGTCAGGAGCCGCCGCGCTTATTCGCTGCCGAGGTAGAAATACCGGAACAGGAAAATCGCCGCGATGATCCACACCACCAGTTTCACTTTGCGCGCCTGCCCGGTCAGCAGCTTCAGGCCGGCATAGGAGATGAAACCGAACGCGACGCCATTGGCGATCGAGTAGGTGAACGGCATCAGCAGGGCGGTCAGCGCGGCCGGCACGACTTCGGTGGCGTCGTCCCACGGCAGGTCGAGCATTTCGCGCAGCATCAGGCACGACACGTACAGCAGCGCCGGCGCCGTCGCGTAGCCGGGCACCACGCCCGCCAGCGGCGCGAAAAACAGCGCCGCGAGGAACAGCAGGGCGACGGTGATCGCCGTCACGCCCGTCCGTCCGCCGGCCTGCACGCCCGACGCGCTCTCGATATACGCCGTGGTTGACGACGTGCCCAGCATCGAGCCGGCCAGAATCGCCGTGCTGTCGGCCAGCAGTGCGCGGTTCAGCCGGAACATCTTGCCTTCGACCAGCAGCCCGGCGCGATTGGCCACGCCCATCAGGGTGCCGGTCGCGTCGAACAGTTCGACGAGGAAGAACACGAGGATCACGTTCAGCACGCCGCCGGAGAGCGCGCCGCGAATGTCGAGCTGGAACAACGTCGGTGCGATCGACGGCGGCGCGGAGACGATGCCGTGGAACTGATTGCCGCCAAAGAAAAAGCTCAGCACCGTCACGCCGACGATGCCGATCAGGATCGCGCCGCGTACCTTCAGGTAGTCGAGTGTGACGATCGCGAAGAAGCCGATCACGGCAAGGACGACATGCGAGTTGTGCAGATCGCCGAGCGTGACGAGCGTGGCCGGATTGCCGACCACCACACCGGCCGACTTCAGCGAAATGATCGCCAGGAACAAACCGATACCGCCGGTGATGGCGATACGTATCGAATGCGGAATACCGTTGACGATCACTTCGCGCACGCGAAACAGCGTGACGATCATGAACAGGCAGCCGGAGATGAACACCGCCCCGAGCGCGGCTTGCCACGTGAAACCCATGCCCTTCACGACGGTGTACGCGAAGTACGCATTCAGGCCCATGCCGGGGGCGAGCGCGATCGGGTAGTTGGCGTAGAGACCCATGATCAGCGAAGCCAGCGCGGCCACGATGCAGGTCGCGACGAACACCGCGTCCTTCGGCATGCCGGCGTCGCCGAGAATCGCCGGATTGACGAAGATGATGTAGGCCATCGTCAGGAAGGTGGTTAGCCCGGCGAGCACTTCGGTGCGCAGGTTGGTGCCGGCGGCTTCGAAGCCGAAGTATCGTTTTATGGAGTCCATGAGGCGGGTCTCTCGTTGTTCAAAAAGCGTTTCTTGTGGTTGATACGGGCGATGCGTAGCGAATCAGCGGGTCACTGTGCCGTCCGACACGACACCCAACCGCCGCGCAGCCAGGCCTACGGCCGGATTGTAATCATGATTGGCGGCGGCGAACCGAATTGTGTGACTGCAGGGTTTGCCGAAGGGGCGAGATGATACCTTGCCAGCGCATGGGGCGCAGCGGCAAGCGAATTTACGATGTTGCGGGAGGCCGCGGTGGGTTTTCGGGGGAGCAGAGAGAGAAGGGTCGGCATGCAAGGCCGGCTTCGCCTGCGACCGTTGCAGTCGCGGGCGGCCTGGCATGCCGCTTCAAGGCCAGGATGAGACTGCTTACTGCGTCGTGCTCCCACCCATCTGCTGCGCCCGTCGCATGGCGACGATGCGGCCCGCGCGTTGCGCGTTGTCCGGATAGTCGATCCAGTCGAGCGGATCGTAGCCGGCGGCGCGCCAATCGGCCAGATCGGCCCTGACCTGGGCACGCGTGAGCGGCCCCGACTGGTCGTAAGGCCGCGCGGTCTGCGCAAACGCGCTGCTCATACTCACGGCGGCCAACAGCGCGCCGAGTCCAACGAGAGAAACGATTTTCATGGCTAGCTCCTAGGGAGCGGTTAAAAGCGACACCTCGAGTCTAGTTTTCGCATGCATGTCGAGTAAGTCGATTGACGGCAATGCACCGTTTCATCCCGTGATCCAAAGCGGGCTAAAGTGAACCGGTGCGCCCCCCGGTTCAGGACGCTGACGGCTTACTGAAGCGGTCCAACACGGCGCTCAGCAGATCGATCGGCAGCGGAAATACGATCGTCGAATTCTTGTCGGCGGCGATCGTCGTGAGGGTTTGCAGGTAACGTAACTGCATGGCCTGCGGCTGTTTCGACAGCGTCTGCGCCGCTTCCAGCAGGTGCTGCGACGCCTGTAATTCACCTTCCGCGTGAATCACCTTCGCGCGCCGTTCGCGCTCGGCTTCGGCTTGACGGGCGATGGCGCGGATCATCGTTTCGTTGATGTCCACATGCTTGATCTCGACGATCGACACCTTGATGCCCCACGCGTCAGTCTGTGCATCGAGCACCTTCTGGATATCGGCGTTCAGTTGCTCGCGAGCTGCCAGCAGGTCATCGAGTTCGTGCTTGCCAAGCACCGAGCGCAGCGTGGTTTGCGATAACTGGCTGGTCGCCTCGAAATAACGCGCCACCTGTATCACCGCCTTTTCCGGATCGACGATGCGGAAATACACCACCGCGTTGACCTTCACCGACACGTTGTCGCGCGTAATCACGTCTTGCGGCGGCACGTCGAACACAACGGTGCGCAGATCCATGCGCACCACCTGCTGCACGATCGGGATGATCAGGACCAACCCGGGCCCCTTGACCTTCCAGAAGCGGCCGAGCATGAACACCACCCCGCGTTCGTACTCACGAAAAATCCGTATCGATGAAGCAATCAGTGCGGCCGCCAGCAGAATCAGAATGCTGCTGAAGCCGAATGTGAAACCGATCATGAGCGTTCTCCTTGTTGTCGTGCTTCCGCGGGCACCACGGTCAGCGTCAGTCCGCGCCGCGCCGTGACGCGCACCGCGTGACCGGCCGCAACCGGGGCCGTGCTGGACACCCGCCAGCGTTCACCATGTACCTGAGCCCAGCCGGCCAGCGTGCCGCCCGCTGCTGCATCCCCCGGCAACAGGCCAGCGTCCGGTGACAGGCCGCCGTCGAGCACGACGCCGAGACTGCCGATCAGCGCTTCCGAGCCCGTCACTACGGGCCGGCGCCGCGCCCGCAAGGCGAGCCTCGACACGCCGAACACAAACACGACGCTGAACACGACCACGGCCGCGATCAGGGGTAGCGGAATACCGTAGCCGGGCACGTCGGTATCGATCAGCATCAGCGCGCCGATCACGAACGCGACCACGCCGCCGAAGCCGAGCGAGCCGAAGGTCGGCAGAAACGCCTCGCCGATCAGGAATGCGATGCCGAGAAAGATCAGGCCGAGCCCGACGTAATTGACCGGCAGCATCTGCATCGCGAAGAGGCCCATCAGCAGACTGATGGCGCCGACTACGCCCGGCAGCACGAACCCTGGATTGGCGAATTCGAAAAAGAGGCCGTACATGCCGATCATCAGCAGAACCAGCGCGACGTTCGGATCGGTGATGACCGCGAGAAACTGAGTGCGCCAGTCGGGTTCGAGCGTGATCACCGGCACAATGGCGGTGCTGAGTTTGACGTCGCCGTGGGCCGTGCTGATCGTGCGGCCGTCCACCTGACGCAGCAGGTCGGGAATGTCGCGCGCATTCAGATCGACCACATGCTGCGCGAGCGCTTCACTGGCCGACAGGCTGACGGCTTCGCGCACCGCGCGTTCGGCCCAGTCGGCATTGCGTCCGCGCATTTGCGCGAGACCGCGGATGTAGGCGGCCGCGTCGTGGACCTGCTTGCGCAGTTCGGTGGATTGGGTGTCGAGCGGCAGGGCGCTGCTGGCGGCGCTGGCTGAGTTCGCCGAGTTCGCCGAGCTCGCTGAATCGGCCGAAGCCGGCGCGCCCGGGCCGTTCTTTTGTGCACCCGCGCCGGCGCCACCGCCACCGCCGGGCAGGCCTGGCATGCCGCCGCCCGCAGGCGGCTCAGCACCGCCGATGCCCATCTGAATCGGCGTCGCCGCGCCGAGATTGGTGCCCGGCGCCATCGCCGCAATATGGCTGGCGTAGATGATATAGGTGCCGGCGCTCGCCGCGCGCGCGCCACTTGGGGCGATGAAGGTGGCGACCGGCACCGGCGAGCCGAGAATCGCCTTGATGATTTGCCGCATCGACGTATCCAGCCCACCGGGCGTATCGAGTTGCAGCACGGCGAGTTGCGCGCGTTCGTCGGCGGCGCGCCGCAAGCTGCGCACGATGAAGTCGGCGCTGGCCGGATCGATCGCGCCGTTCACAGGGATCACGACAACGCTATTGGCTGCGACGGCCGCCTCGGCGACCCCAACCCGCGCCGGGTTTTCGCACAATGCGAACCCGAGGGCCAACAGGAGGCCGAACGCGGTCATGCCGCGCATCAACCGGCCCACGACTCCGCCACGGATAAGCGCAGGGCGCGGACCAGACTGCCGGAACGGGAGGCGCGGATACGTGCTCATCGCTGACGGCTGCCGCGCCATGCCGACGGGTATCGGCCGGCGCGGGCCGATACCCCAGAAAAGGCTGGCCTGCTCCTTACAGCTTAGTCCGATTCCGCGCGACGCGTGAAATCCGCCCGCGCCGGCCGGTAATCGGTCGGCCGCATGCCGGTCCACTTGCGAAACGCGCGATGAAACGCGCTCGGTTCGGCGAAACCCACGGCGGTGGCGATGTCGGCGATCGTGCGATCGGTGTCCTGCAGTTCGCCAATGGCGATGTCGCGCCGCAAGTCGTCCTTGATCGACTGGTATGTATAGCCTTCCTGCTTCAGCCGGCGCCGCATCGTCGCTTCAGCGACGTGCAGGCGCAGCGCCATCTGGTCGGCGGCGGGCCAGCCGGCCATCGGCAACGCGCGCAGCATCTTGCGCACGCGCGCAGCGAGCGAGCCGGGATTGCGGTACTTGACGATGAAGCTGCCGGGCGCGTCGCGCAGGAACGGCTTGACCGACTTCGTCGTCTGGATGACCGGCAGCTCGAGAAATGCCGGCGACAGGTCGACATACGAGTCGGCTTGATCGAAGCTCATGTCGTCGCAGAACATCAGGCGGTATTCGTGCGCGGCAGGCGGCTCAGCGCAGCGAAAGCGCGCCTCGATCAGCGGAATGCGCCGCCCAACCAGCCAGCACAGCAGACCGTAGATGAGGATGAAGTAGGTCGCGTAAGCGAACATGGCCGGCGGCCGCGCGCCTTCGCGTTCGATGAACCGGAGCCGCACACGTTGCGCATCCGTCGCGATCTGGGCGCCGAGATCGTCCAGTACGAGCCGCATGAAGCCGACCGCCCGCGCGAGCGCTTGCGCGCCGTTACGTGCGGTGAGCGCGGTTTGTGTCATCGCGATGAAGCTGCCGCTCTTCATACGGTGTGAGTCCTGGCCGAAGAACTCATCGTCCAGTGCGCGGGCTATGCCGGCCCACAACGCGCCGTACTGCGTCGACGAGACCCGGCTTTTCGGCGACGCCAGCATGGGCGCCGCGATGCCGGCGGCTTCGGCGAGCGGCAGCGCTTCGAAACCGCGCGCTCGTGCCAGCGCCAGGGCCTCTTCGACCATGCTGACGGAAATCGTGCCCTTGTCGTCCCTGGCGTTTTTCATATTTTTCATGGTTATCTGGCAAATGCGCTCAACATTTTCCTTGGGGTGATCCGCTAAGCCTTTGAAAATGCGGCCTGAATCGGCTCTGCATGATACCGGTATGGTAAATGCGCTCAAACAGAATGATCGGGCTGAGCATCGAACCTGTCCAGCAGCTTCCCTACACTTGGGCTCAACCGATCGCGGGACGCCTCGCCCCGGAGACACCACGGCGAGGCCGGTCATTTCCCGCGATGCGTTGCAAATGACGAAGCAGCGCCTCGTCGCTGCGACGCGATGCATACAACAGGATCGAGCCATGGATAGCTTCTACACCGACGAACAGCGGATGATCCGCGACGCCGCCCGCGACTTCGCCACCGAGCGCCTCGCGCCGCACGCCGGGCAGTGGGATCGCGACGCGAAACTGCCTGCGGAAATCGTGACGCAAATGGGCGAGCTCGGCTTTCTCGGCATGATCGTGCCGCCCGAGTGGGGCGGCGCGTATACCGACTACGTGGCCTATGCGCTCGCCCTCGAAGAGATCGCCGCGGGCTGCGCCGCCTGTGCCACGCTGATGAGTGTGCACAATTCGGTCGGCTGCGGGCCGATCCTGAACTTCGGCACGGACGCGCAAAAAGACCGCTATCTGCAAGACCTTGCCACGGGACGCAGCATCGGTGCATTCTGCCTGACCGAGCCGCAAGCCGGCTCCGAGGCGAACAATCTGCGCACCCGCGCGGTACTGCACGACGGCAAATGGATTCTCAACGGCAACAAGCAGTTCGTGACCAACGGGTCGCGCGCCAATATCGCGATCGTGTTTGCCGTCACCGATCCCGACCTCGGCAAGCGTGGCCTGTCGGCCTTCATCGTGCCGACTGATACCCCGGGTTTCAACGTCGGCAAGCCCGAGCACAAGCTTGGAATTCGCGCCTCGGACACCTGCCCGATCTCGCTCGACGATTGCGCGGTACCCGAAGCCAATCTGCTCGGCGAACCGGGCGAAGGTCTGCGCATCGCGTTGTCGAATCTCGAGGGCGGGCGCATTGGTATTGCGGCGCAGGCGGTCGGCATTGCGCGAGCCGCATTCGATGCCGCGCGCCTCTACGCGAACGAACGCATCCAGTTCGGCAAGGCGCTGAAGGACCACCAGACGATTGCCAATATGCTTGCCGATATGGCGACCCGCCTGAACGCCGCGCGTCTGCTCGTGCACCACGCGGCGCGGTTGCGCACGGCTGGCAAGCCGTGTTTGTCCGAGGCGTCGCAGGCCAAGCTGTTTGCGTCGGAACTCGCCGAGGAAGTCTGCTCGAACGCGATCCAGATTCACGGCGGCTACGGCTATCTTGAGGACTACGCGGTGGAGCGGCATTATCGTGACGCCCGCATCACGCAGATTTACGAAGGAACCAGCGAAGTGCAGCGAATGGTTATCGCGCGCCATGTTTAAACGCTAGTTAGACGGTGTTTGAGCGCAAAATAGCCTGCCAGTAAGGTAAAAACAGAGCGCATACCGCGCCAAAAGCATGGGATCGGAGTAAGTGTTGAAGCGCTAACTCAGATCGACTGCGTTGCATGGGACGCGAGTAAGCGCTGAAGCGCTAACTCTCGTCGACTGCGTTGCATGGGACGAGAGTAAGCGCTGAAGCGCTAACTCTCGTCGACACAGGAGACAACGATGACTGTAGCGAAGGGCTTTCTCGAAGCGCGCGACCTGTTACTGCGCCATCGCACCGACTACGACCGCGCCTACCGCGAATTCGCGTGGCCGACGCCAGGCCAGTTCAACTGGGCGCTCGACTACTTCGATGTGATCGCGCGTGACAATCACAACCCGGCGCTGTGGATTGTCGATGATCCGGCAAGCGACGGATTGCGTCTCTCCTACGCGCAGATGTCGGAGCGCTCGTCGCGCATGGCGAACTTCCTGCGCGGCGTTGGCGTGGGTCGCGGCGACCGCGTGCTGTTGATGCTGCCGAATCGCGTCGAACTGTGGGACGTGATGCTCGCGGCCATGAAGCTCGGCGCAATCGTCCTGCCGGCCACCACCCAGCTTTCCGCCGACGACGTGCGCGACCGTGTGCAGATCGGCGGCGCGCAGTTCGTGGTGGTCGACAGCGCGGAACTGGCCAAGTTCGACGCACTCGACGTACCGCTCACCCGCATCTCGGTCGGAGCGCCGCGCGACGGATGGATCGACCTTGCCGCGGCCTATGATGCATCGCCGCAATTCACCCCCGAAGGCGTCACGCACGCCAGCGATCCGCTGCTGCTGTACTTCACGTCGGGCACCACGTCCAAACCGAAGCTGGTCGAGCATACGCATCAGAGTTACCCGATCGGCCACCTGTCGACCATGTACTGGATCGGCCTGCAACCCAACGACATCCATTGGAACATCAGCTCGCCGGGCTGGGCCAAGCACGCGTGGAGCTGCTTCTACGCACCGTGGAATGCGCAAGCCTGCGTGTTTGTTTTCAACTTTCCGCGCTTCGTGCCGAAAGACACGCTCGACGTGCTGGTGCGTTTCAATGTCACGACGCTGTGTGCGCCGCCAACCGTCTGGCGCATGCTGGTGCAGGAGCATCTCACCGACTATCCGGTGAAGCTGCGCGAGATCGTCGGCGCGGGCGAGCCGTTGAATCCGGAGATCATCGAACGCGTCAAGCATGCGTGGGGGATCACGATTCGCGACGGTTTCGGCCAGACCGAAACGACCTGCCAGATCGGCAACCCGCCGGGGCAACCGGTGGTGCCGGGTTCGATGGGCCGTCCGCTGCCGGGCTACAAGATCGAACTCCTCGATGCGGACGATCAACCCGCTACCGAAGGCGAAATCTCGCTGCCCCTGGCTGAACGTCCGCTTGGATTGATGACCGGCTACGCGAACAACGTCAATGCCACCGCGCAAGCCATGCGCAACGGTTTCTACCACACCTCCGACGTCGCGTTGCGTCGTGATGACGGCTACTACGTCTACGTCGGCCGCGCCGATGACGTCTTCAAATCGTCCGACTACCGGCTAAGCCCGTTCGAACTCGAAAGCGTGCTGATCGAACACGAAGCGATCGGCGAAGCGGCCGTGGTGCCGAGTGCCGATGCGCTGCGTTTGTCGGTGCCCAAAGCGTTCGTCACCGTGCGTCAGGGCTATGAAGCCGGTCCCGAACTCGCACGCGCGGTCTTCGCGTTCTCGCGCGAAAAGCTCGCGCCGTACAAGCGGATTCGCCGCTTGCAATTCAGCGAGCTGCCGAAAACCATCTCCGGCAAGATCCGCCGCGTCGAATTGCGGCGTCGCGAAATGGAGCGCGAGGCCGAGCCCGCGCGTCTGCCGGACGAATATTGGGAAGAGGATTTCCCGGATCTGCGTTGATCGTTTTTGTTTCCAGTCACTGTACGGCCGCTAAGCGGCCACTGCACAGGAGTCCCAGCATGAGCGCAATTGCTTCGAACCAGGCCGCCACCGTCAAACTGCTGATCAACGGCGAGTTCGTCGAATCCAAAACCACCGAATGGCGCGACATCGTCAACCCGGCCACGCAAGAGGTGCTCGCACGCGTGCCGTTCGCCACCGCTGATGAAGTGAACGAGGCGATCCGCTCGGCACACACCGCGTTCAAGACCTGGAAGGACACGCCGATCGGCGCGCGTATGCGCATCATGCTGAAGTTCCAGGCGCTGATTCGCGAGCATTCGCCGCGCATCGCCAAGACCTTGAGCGCCGAGCAGGGCAAGACGATTCCCGATGCCGAAGGCGATATTTTCCGCGGGCTCGAAGTGGTCGAGCACGCCTGCTCGATCGGCACCTTGCAGCAGGGTGAGTTCGCCGAGAACGTCGCAGGCGGTGTGGATACCTACACGTTGCGTCAGCCGATTGGCGTATGCGCCGGTATCACGCCGTTCAATTTCCCCGCGATGATCCCGTTGTGGATGTTCCCGATGGCGATCGTCTGCGGCAATACGTTTGTGCTGAAGCCTTCCGAGCAGGATCCGCTGTCGACGATGCAACTGGTCGAGCTGGCGCTCGAAGCCGGTGTGCCGAAGGGCGTGCTGAATGTCGTCCACGGCGGCAAGGATGTGGTCGATGCGCTCTGCACGCACGATCTGGTGAAGGCGATTTCGTTCGTCGGCTCGACGGCGGTCGGCACGCATGTTTATCGCCTCGGCAGCGAACACGGCAAGCGCGTGCAATCGATGATGGGCGCGAAGAATCACGCGGTTGTGCTGCCCGATGCGAATCGCGAGCAGACCTTGAATGCGCTGGCCGGTGCAGGCTTCGGCGCAGCAGGACAGCGTTGCATGGCGACCTCCGTGGTCGTGCTGGTCGGCGCGGCGCAGCAATGGCTGCCCGATCTGGTCGCGAAGGCGAAGACGCTGAAGGTCAACGCGGGTAACGAGCCGAACACGGACGTCGGCCCGGTGGTCTCACGCGCCGCGAAGCAACGCATTCTCGGCCTGATCGAAACGGGCGTGAAAGAGGGCGCAACCCTGGCGCTCGACGGCCGCGACGTGAAAGTGCCGGGCTACGAGCAAGGTAACTTCATCGGCCCGACGGTCTTCACCGATGTCACTACCGAGATGGAAATCTATCGTCAGGAAATTTTCGGCCCGGTGCTGGTGGTGCTGAGCGTCGCCACGCTCGATGACGCAATCGCGCTCGTCAACAGCAATCCGTTTGGCAACGGCGTGGGTCTCTTTACGCAAAGCGGCGCGGCGGCACGCAAATTCCAGAGCGAGATCGATATCGGTCAGGTCGGCATCAACATTCCGATTCCCGTGCCGGTGCCGTTCTTCAGCTTTACCGGCTCGCGCGGCTCGAAACTCGGCGACCTCGGGCCTTATGGCAAGCAGGTTGTGCAGTTCTACACGCAGACCAAGACGGTTACCGCCCGCTGGTTCGACGACGACACGGTCAACGACGGCGTCAATACGACGATCAGCCTGCGCTGAGACCTCAGGTCTATTGCTTTGCATGGGATGGGAGTAAGCGCTAAAGCGCTAACTCCCATCGAGCTTTGCATGGGATGGGAGTAAGCGCTAAAGCGCTAACTCCCATCGACACAGGAGAGAACATCATGAAAATAGGCTTTATCGGACTCGGCAACATGGGCGCGCCGATGGCGCTCAATCTGCTGAAGGCGGGCCACACGGTCAACGTATTCGACCTCAACGCGCAAGCGGTGCAGACACTCGTCGATGCGGGGGCTAAAGCCGCAAGTTCGCCGAAAGCCGCGGTGACCGATGTCGAATGTGTGGTGACGATGCTGCCCGCTGCCACTCACGTGCGCAGCGTGCTGATAGCGGATGACGGTGTTTTCGCCGGCATCCCGGACGGCGTGACGATCATCGATTCGAGCACCATCGACCCGGCGAGCGTGAAGGCGTTTGCCGAACTGGCCGAGCAGCGCGGCAACACTTTCGTCGACGCGCCCGTCTCGGGCGGCACCGGCGGCGCGGCGGCGGGCACGCTAACCTTCATGGTCGGCGGCAGCGCGGATGCGTATGAGCAGGTCAAGCCGGTGTTGTCGGCGATGGGCAAGAACATCGTGCATTGTGGCGACACCGGCACCGGTCAGGTCGCGAAGATCTGCAATAACCTCGTGCTCGGCATCACCATGGCGGGCGTGGCCGAGGCGATGTCGCTGGGCGAGGCGCTCGGCATCGACGCGAAAGTCCTGGGCGGCATCATCAATACCTCGACGGGCCGCTGCTGGAGTTCCGATACGTATAACCCGATGCCCGGCGTGATCGAAACCGCGCCGTCCACGCGCGGTTATACCGGTGGCTTCGGCACCGATCTGATGCTCAAGGACCTGGGCCTTGCCACCGACGCCGCGAAATTCGCGCGTCAACCGGTGTATCTCGGCGCTTTGGCTCAACAGCTGTACCAGACGATGAGCACGAAAGGCGCGGGACGCCTCGACTTTTCCGCGGTGATCAAGCTCTATCGCCAAGAGGGCAAGGACGGAGGCGCGTGATGATCGAACTCGACTACGCACACGACGGCGCCGTCGCGCTGCTGACGCTCAAGCGGCCGCCCGCGAACGCGTTCACGCCGGACGGTTTGCTGCAACTGCAGCAAACCGTCGAGCGTCTGAACGGCGAAGCGCGCGTGCGGGCCATTGTGATCACTGGCGACGGCCCGAAGTTCTTTAGCGCGGGCGCCGACCTGAACACGTTCGCTGACGGCAATCGCGAAGTCGCGCGCACGGCGGCGACGCGCTTCGGTGCCGCGTTCGAGACCTTGCAGAACGCGAGGCCGGTGGTGATCGCCGCGATCAACGGCTACGCGATGGGCGGTGGGCTCGAATGCGCGCTGGCCTGCGATATCCGTATCGCCGAGCAACACGCGTTGATGGCGCTGCCCGAAACGGCAGTGGGCTTGCTGCCATGCGGCTGCGGCACGCAGACGCTGCCGTGGCTGGTCGGTGAAGGGTGGGCTAAGCGGATGATTCTGACGGGTGAACGCGTCGATGCGGCGACCGCATTGCGTATCGGTCTCGTCGAAGACGTGGTGGAAAAGGGCGCCGCGCGCGAGGCCGCGTTGGCGATGGCGGCGCGTGTCGCGACACTGAGCCCGCAAGCGGTCGGCTTCAGCAAGACGTTGATCCATCAGGGCCGCAACGGCGTGCCGCGCGCGGCGGCGCTCGCGGTGGAGCGGGAACGCTTTGTCGATCTGTTCGACGGCGCCGACCAGCGCGAAGGTGTCAATGCGTTTCTCGAGAAACGTGCGCCACGCTGGCAGGTGACGCAAGCTGGACAGGTGGACCACGTAGCGCCCGCTGAGCAGGCTGCGAGCGTCGAGCAGGAGATCCGTCGATGAGCGCCTTGCAGAGCGTCGCGCTCGATACGAGCGTAGAGGCGGAGCGCGAGATTCTGTTTCGCGTCGTCAACCGTGTGGCGATCATCACGCTGAACCGGCCGGCCGCGCTCAATGCGCTGTCGCACGCGATGGTGCGGGAACTGACCGTGCTGGTCGAACATTGCCGTACCGATGATGGGATCGTTGCCCTTGTGCTCAAAGGCGCGGGCGCCAAGGGTTTTTGCGCCGGCGGCGATGTGCGCGAGGTGCAGCGGCTCGCGAAGAATGGCGATAGCCGGTGGCTGGCGTTTTTCGTCGATGAATACCGGCTCGACTATGCGCTGCACACGTTTCCGAAGCCCGTGGTCGCCTTGCTCGACGGGATCTCGATGGGCGGCGGCATGGGGCTCGGGCAGGCGGCGCGGCTGCGGATCGTCACTGAGCGGAGCAAGATCGCGATGCCGGAGACGCGCATTGGGTTCCTGCCCGATGTCGGTGCGACGCGTTTTCTGAGCGTGATGCCGGCGGAGGTTGAACTGTATGTTGGGCTCACTGGGGTGACGTTATCCGGCGCGGATGCGTTGCGCTTGCAACTGGCGGATCTGTGTGTGCCGGCTGAGTGGCTTGGGACTTTTGAAGAGCGCTTGCAGCGCATGTCGCATACGGGGGATTTGATGGCGGCGTTGCGTGGAGTGTTCGAGCCGCCGTGCAATATCATTCCGCATGCTGCGTTGGGGCCTTTTACTCAGTTGATCCTTAGGCATTTTGATCGGCGCTCGAGTATCGAGCGGATTGTCGCGACGTTGCGTCATGATCTGGCGCGCGAGCCCGCGCGGGAGGTGAGGCAGTGGCTGCAGGCTGCTTATGATGCGATGGTTGGGCATTCGCCTACGATGCTTTATGTCACCCGGGAGGCTTTGCTGCGCGGGCGGCAGATGACTTTGGCGGAGTGTTTTCGGATGGAGTTGGGGATCGTCAAGCGGGTGATCGAGGAAGGCGATTTCTGCGAAGGCGTTAGGGCGCAGTTGATCGATAAGGATCGGAAGTGCAGGTGGGCGCCTGCGACGCTTGCCGAGGTGCGGCCGGAGCGAGTTCGGCATTTTTTGGCTTCGCCTTGGAAGAGGGAGGGGCATCCGTTGGTTGCTTTGGGTGCTGAAGCGCTATGAGGTAGTCGACGTTTGTTGTTCTGTATTCCTACGGTGTTGGCCTTTCCTTGTTTTCTTATCGGTGTATTAGCGTCGCCCCTGTGCGGGGCGGCACCTACTTTTCTTTGCCGCCGCAAAGAAAAGTAGGCAAAAGAAAGCGGCTCGAAGCCCCTGCTAAGCGGGTCCCTCGCGCAGTTACGGTAGTGGTGCATCTGGAATCTGTGCTCTCGCACATTCGGCGTCAGTGACAAGGCAGTCATACTTCCGGCGGCGCTGCGCGCGCCGACGCGGTGGTTCTTGATGTGCGTCGGCGTGCTCTCGTTAACCTTGTCCGACTGTGTCACCCCTCAGGGCGACCGTCGGGGGTAACGCGCTTTGCGCCCCGTGTACCCGGGAAACCCAGAACACACCGACCAGTGCGATGGCGACTGCGACCCATCCGACCGTGCCATATCCCACGATTTGCCCGGTCGGCGAACTGCTCAGCATCAAGCCGCCAATCCATGCGCCACACCCCGTGCCTAAGGCCTGTAGCGCACTGTTGGCGCTAAGAAATGCACCCCGGCGGGCAGGCTCCGGCACGGTTGTCAGCAGTGACTGCATGGGTACCATCCGTCCTGACATTAGCACCATGAAAAATGGGAAAAACATCACCAGTGCGTAGAACGGCAAATCCGGCAGATGCGTCACAAACAGGACGGGCAGAAACGAAAGTACCGCCGCAATCCGGAATACGCGCCGTGTGCCGAACCGATCCGCAAGTCTGCCCACCCGGCGCGATGTGAAGAACGTTGCCGCGCCACCCGCCATATACAACCAGGATAACTGCGCCGGGGCCACGCCGTGATTGGCGACCAACACCGGTGAGATAAACGGGATTACCAGCATGTGCGCGACCATCATCATGAAAGTCAGCGCAAACGCATTCATGTGCCGCGGGTTGCTCAACAGCCGCCACAATTCAGGCAACACCTCGCCAAGCGCCGGCTGGCGGCGGCTCAAATGCTCAGCAAGCGAAGGGACTAGTTGCCACCCAGCCGCCCAGACGAGCAGCGACAACACCACCAGCAAATAGAACGGCGCCGCCCAGTTGAAGTGCGCGCCGAGCATCACGCCGGCCGGCACGCCGGCAATCGCAGCCAGTGAAAAGGCCGTCATGATCGTGCCGGTCGCGGCGCCGCGGCGTTGCACCGGGATCACGTCGCCAACAATCGCCATGATCACCGAGCCCAACACGCCACCCGTAATGCCGGCAAAGGCGCGCGCGGCAAGTAGAAGGGGGAAGCTGCTCGCCAATGCGCATGCGAGATTCGACACAGCAAACAGCGCATAGACGGTCAGCAACAAACGACGCCGGTCGAAGCGATCGATATAGGTCGCCGCGAATAACCCCGACAACCCCGAACACCACGAATACGCGGATACGGCCGTCGCAAACGCGGACGGCGTGATACCGAACGAGTGCATGATCTGCGGGCCGAGCGGCATCATCACCATGAAGTCCATGATGATGGTGAACTGCGTCAGCGCAAGCAGCCACAGCAAACGGCGCTCGTGCTTTGTGCTAATTGAATACATCAGTCAATCCCTTGTTTTTGTTCGACGCACGCCGCTTGCAAGGCTCGCGCAGTTCATCGCGCGCACGCTGCGGACAGTCAGTCGTCGAGCGATTCATGTACCGCTTCGGCACCCTGTTTCCAGTAGCTAGCCGCGCGAATGCGCGACTTCTCGACGCCACGTTCGGTGCACAGGTGGTAGCGCACCGCACGCATCGTCGCGGATTCGCCAGCGGCCCATACGTAGCCTTCACCGTCTTCGGGCAAATAGATTTCGCGTACCGCTTGCAGCAAGGCCTCGCCGCGATAGCCCGATTCGCTGCGATGGCGCCAGACAATATGCAGCTCGGCACGCGTCGCGAATTCGATCTGCGCCGACGGATCGGCCACTTCGATTACCGCCGCGACGCGTGTGCCGGCAGGCAACTCTTCGAGGCGGCGGGCAATGGCCGGCAGCGCGGTGTCGTCGCCGATCAGCAGATGCCAGTCGAAGCCGGTCGGTATCACCAGCGAGCCACGCGGACCGCCAATGCCGAGATACTGGCCCACCTTGGCTTGCGCCGCCCACGTCGCGGCCGGACCGGCCTCGTGCATGGCGAACTCGATGTCCAGTTCGCGCGCTTCAGCGTCGAAGCGGCGCGGCGTGAAATCGCGTGCGATCGGTCGCGGCTGGCCGGCGGGAAACACCGGACCGTCAGGGCCGGCTTCCGGCAGTGCCGGTTTGTCGGCGCCGGGTTCGGGGAAGAATACTTTGATGTGATCGTCGAACGATGCGGAGACGAAGTCGTGCAGATCCTCGCCAGTCAAGGTGACGCGAATCATATGCGGGGTCAGTGCGTGCACCTCTTTGACCTGCAACAGACGGAACTTCAGCGGATGTCGTACGCGATAGACCGCCAGATCGGCCCGGTTGTCATTTGCCAGCATAAGCGTGCTACTCCTGTTGGTTTGATTGGCGCACGAAGGTGCTCATGAGCATCTTCGACGCGAGTGTCGGATGGCGCGATCTCAGGCGGTGAATTCGCCGCCGCCTTCGTCGCTGCCGGGATTGCCTTCGCCTTCGATTTCCTTCGTCGCGCGCATCAGGATCGCGGCGATGCGGCGCTGTTCGTCTGCGGGGACGTTGTCACGACGCAGGAGCGCATGTTTCAGCGCGCGGCGCGCTTCGCTCAGTTCGGGCAGCCAGCCGCCTTCGCTGATGTCAGCCGGCTCTTCACCGGCAAACGCGCGGCGCACGGAATCCATTTTTCGGGCGATATGCGTGAGTTTGGCGAGCATCAATTCGACGCGGTCGCGGTTGGCGCCTAGGTACTCGCGGCCCGTTTCCGACAGTTCGTAACGCTTACGGTTGCCTTCGAGTTGCACCGTCACGTAGCCGAGTTCTTCCAGATAGGTGAGCGCCGGATAGACCATGCCGGGACTCGGGCTATAGAAGCCGTTCGAGCGCGTTTCGAGTGCCTTGATCAGTTCGTAGCCGTGGCTCGGCTGCGCTTCGATCATCGAAAGCAGCAGCAATTGCAGATCGTCGGAGCTGAATTTGCGGCCGCGCGGAAAACCGTCGCCGTCGCCACCGAAGCCGCCCGGGCCGCCGCCGAAACGCCCACCACGGCCGCCGCCGCGATGCTCGTGATGGCGGCCGATCGCGTGCCACAGTGCGTGCAGGGAGAAGCGGTCGTGGCCGTAGCCGAATCCGCCGCGGTCGTCGCGTTCACCGCGTTCACCGCGCCCGCCATGGTGGCCATAGCCGCGCTCGTCGCCTTGGAACTCATGTCGGCCGCCATCACGGCCGCGTCCGTCGCCGCGGAACTCGTGTCGGGCGCCGCGGCCACGCTCGTCGTCGTGAAACTCGTGCCGGCCGCCACGGCCACGCTCGTCGCCGTGAAACTCGTCCCGGTCGCCACGCCCGCCGCGACGGCGGTCGAAGCCTTCACCGCGTGCTTCACCACCGCGTTCGCCGCCGAACGTGTAGTGACGGGCGAACGCATGCCAAAGCGCATGCAAAGACGGGCGGTCATGCCCGGCGAAGAAACCGTCGTCCGCGCCACGCGAACGGGAAAAACGATGTTGATGACGCATCTTGGGTACTCCCATTTGTATCTTAAGATGTGTCGTAAGATATATATCTAAAGATCGTTTGTCAAACTCATTTTTTGCATCTACGGAGTTTTGTTCGTAGCGGATCCGTTTTTTCTACTTGTCTGCCGACGATCACGAACGCTGTCAGCATCGGGCGGCCACCGGCCACGTGCGGCCTTTGGACAGGTACGCTGGAATCGCTGACAATCGCACGTCGAGCGCCGATTCTCGGCGCGTAGTCATATCCGTTGTTAGGCTTTCCAACCAGAGGTAGTCGTGAACAGCGTTTCAATTGAGGCCGTTGCACCGGGCGATGCCGACGTGTTTGTGGCACGTCAACCCGTCATGGATCGGGCGGGTCGCCTTGTCGCATACGAGCTTCTTTTCAGGGACGGCCCCGCCGGGGGCGCGCGGATCGGCGACGAACTGCGCTGTACGAGCGCGGTGACAGAACGCGCAGTGGGCTCGATCGGTCTCGAACGGCTGGCCGGGAGCAAGGCCTGCTTCCTGAACTGCCCACCTGATTTTCTGTTTTCGGACTACCCGTATGTGCTGCCGGCGTCACGTTTCGTTCTTGAGATTCCGGAGTCTGTCGAGCTGACATCGAGTCTTTCGCGCCGATGCAGTGAGTTGCGAGGGGCGGGCTTCCAGATTGCTCTGGACGACGTCAAGAGCATGACTGACGAGATCCGATGGTTTCTTCCTGCCGTCGACATCGTCAAGATCGACTGGCCGTTCGTGGAACGTGCGGCGTTACCAGGGCTGGTCAGTCAGTTCAAACGTGCGGGAAAGGTCGTGCTCGCCGAGAAAATCGATAGTCCAGAGGATGCGGAGCTTGCCCGGCAACTGGGTTGTGATCTGCTGCAGGGTTTTTATTTTGCCAAACCGCAGATTCTTTCAGGCAAGCGCGCGATGCCGCCAGTCAAGGCGATTCTTCACGTGTTCGAACTGGTTGGCAGCGATGCCCCGTTGGGTACGATTGCGCAGGCGTTGAGAGAGACGCCCATGCTGGTTGCCCAACTGTTACGGCTGGCCAACACCAGCGAGCAGCCTAACGGCAAAACGGAGCGCATTTCATCGCTCATGCAGGCACTCTCGATCGCCGGTAGTCGCAGACTTCTGCATTGGTGCGGACTGCTGCTTTACGTTGACCGGGACGGGCTTCCAGCCGAGGATGATCCACTTGTGCTGCTTGCGCAACGACGGGCACATTTCATGGAAGAGGCGATCGACGCGATGCCGGACGGATCGCGCGCGCTGGCGGCCGCTGCCCATCTGACGGGCATGCTGTCGCTACTCCATGTCGCGTATCACATGGAACTGCGCAGCTTCGTCGAGGAGCTACCCGTTGCTGATTCCATCCGGGTGGCCATCCTTAGCGGCGGCGGTGTACTCGGCGAATTGCTGTCGGTCGCGGCGCTGCTTGAACGGGGCGATGTGGACGCGGCGACGGTGAGACTTCAAGGGCTGGCGGATTCTCCCGCAGGGGTTCGGAAGATCGTCGAGTGCTACTGACGCGGTTTCCAGTATCACGAGCGGTAGGGCGGCCAACCTTGGGCTCACTAAAAACCATGACGGACGGGTTTGGCGGCAGTAACCAGTCTGCCGGTGGGCCCCCCGATCGGTGTTGGCGATCACCGATCAGGGTGTTTGGACCCACTATTCGCTGCTCATCCTCCATCTGGGACACCCGCCGTTGGATGGACGGTAAACCGTCTTCTCCGAGCCATCCAACTAGTCCAGACGAAACTCAATGTGAATCGCGTGGTGCGGTTGCTGGACCGCCACACCGCCGCGCGTAGCAGGCCGATACCGTGCCGCCTGCACATAGCTCCGAGCAGCCGCCGCAAATTCGTCACCCCATCAACGGCAACCCATTGGCAGTTGGAGGTCGAACCGTCCGCTTCGATCGCGCAGTCGAAATCGACACTCCCTTCATGCATTTATAATGCCAAAAAGTCATTAAATTAATGACATTCATGCTCTCGTGAAATCGCCAGAAAGCGCCGAGAATCTCGTTCAGCGCGGCATTGGCCGTATTCACGGAGCAACGAACATGTATGCAATTACGGGTGTGACAGGGCAGGTGGGTGGCGCGGCGGCGCGCGCCTTATTGGAGGCGGGGCATGCAGTGCGCGCCGTGTTACGCGACAAAAGCAAGGCAGCGGAGTGGCGGGAGCGGGGCGCCGAAGTGGCGGTCGCGTCCTTCGACGATGCGGACGCACTCGCCGCGGCGTTCAGCGGTACGGCGGGCGTCTTCGTGATGGTGGCGCCGAACTTCGCGCCGCAGCCGGGCTATCCGAACGCGCACGCCGCGGTGGCGGTGCTGAAAGAGGCGCTGATTCAGGCACGGCCTGAGCGCGTCGCGGCGCTGTCGTCGATCGGCGGCCAGCGCAAGTCGGGTCTGGGTCTCATCACGCAGGTGCATCTTCTCGAAGAAGCGCTCGCGGATCTGCCCATTCCGACGGCGATTTTGCGGCCCGCGTGGTTCATGGAGAACTCGCTGTGGGATATCGCACCGGCGCGCGAAACGGGCGTGATGCCGAGCTTCCTGCAACCGCTCGGCCGTGCGTATCCGATGATCGCGACTGCGGATATCGGCCGGGTGATCGCCGAAACGCTTGCTCAGACGTGGCAGGGTCGCCGCGTGATCGAGATCGAAGGGCCGCGGCGCTATACGCAAGATGAAATCGCCGCGATGCTTGGCGACGTGCTCGGGCGCTCGGTGAAGGCTCAAGCGGTGCCGCGCGATCAGTGGGAAGCGCTGTTCCAGTCGCAAGGCACGGGCTGGCCTACGCCGCGCATCGAGATGATCGACGGCTTCAATTCAGGGTGGATCGATTTCGAAGATGGCGTGAACGAGCGGGTGGTTGGCAGCACCGCTTATCAGACGGTGCTGGCTGAATTGGTCGAGCGGGCGGGTTGAGCCTTAACGGCTCCGTACCGGTTCTGTGCATGGGCGGGCGGTGTAGCGCTGACGGAGGGCGGCAAGCCCGCAATGCCGCCGCCTGCCCACTCGTCATACAAAATCATAGTCGTCCACCGTTTGTGTATAGCCGCCGTTTGCCCCCGTCGTCCTCTCAACGTCGAAGAGCACACGGAGGTTGATATCTCTAACCGCCTTATAGCCGGCCAATACGACCGCCCGTTTGACCGCACGCTGGGCAATAACAAATGCGTGCGCCATCAAACCGACAAACTGACGCCATTTCGCGACATTTCGTACGGATTGTCACTACGCCGCGTGCGCGCTGTCAGAATCGGGCATGCGCCACGACAACAGTTCAAAAGCGTCAGACGATAAGAAGTCCATCAGGTTAGTCGGAGTGAGCTGCGACCATGGAAAATGCCACATTCCGTCGTGCGTTAGACGCGCTTAGGCACGTCGCGGATCCGACTCCGCCCTGGAAGGACATTCTGACCGAAGCGCGCGATGTGGTCGGCGCCGATGCCTGCACGTTGGTGATGTTCGACCGGATGCACAACCTGTTGCTGATGGAGCACGTTGGTATCGATGCCGCGACCGAGAGGGACTATAAAGAGCACTACTACAAAGAGGACATTCTTGCCGCGGCTGCGCTGGATAGTCCCGTGGGACTGTGGTGGGACACGGTCGATCTGGTGGGACCGGCGCCCATGCGCAAGCACCCGTTCTACGCGGACTTCATGCACGAGCATCGAATGGCGCAAATCTCCACATTTATCGTACTGGCACAACCCGGGCGACGCGCCGCCATTAGTTTCGAACGATCATCGCTCAGCGCGACGCAGTCGGCCGCGACAGACTCGAGCCAAAGGCAACGCTTCATGGCGACGCTCGTCGCCGCAGTGGCGCAACGCGAGGACGCGGCACGTGTGCAGTTCGACGTAGTCGAGAGCGCATTCGAGCAAACGGGCGACGCTCATCTGTTAGTCGGCGCTTCTGGAACGATTCTGCGGTGTTCAACACGCGCCTACGAGATCTTGAGGCGCGAACGGCTAATCAGCGTATCGGAAATGCGTCTTGTCCATGCTAGTCAAGCGGTGATGGCTGGGCTGACGAGCGCGCTCGGTCGAGCGTTGCAAGTGCCGACCGGTGTTTCGTACGCCGTTCCGCTGACATGGGGGCGAGCGTTGCGGTACGAAATAGTACCCGCCGGCCCCTCGCTGCGAATCTCGCACGAACCCGTCATGCTGGTCAGGCTGCGCGAGATCAGTGCGTTTCGCACGCCGGCAGAACAAGATCTTGCTGCATTCTTTTCCCTGACGGCCGCCGAGGCTCGGGTGCTCCACAGTCTGGTGGCGGGGCACTCGCCGGCCGAAGTCGCGGCAGCTGGCGGTGTCGCTGAGCGAACGATCCGCAACCAGTTGGCGTCAATGATGCGAAAAATGTCATGCAGCCGCCAGGCGGAACTGGTCCGCCTGGGCACGCTGCTTCTCTAGCATGCCCCCCGGCTAGGCGTTTGAGATGGCGTGCATGTGTCGTGCATCGTTCGAGGCTCACTCGCCAAACGCGGTTTTAGTCAAATGCGCCTCGCTGTTGTCAGCCTGCTGCTGGGCTCCGCTGACGAGCGCCTGCGCATCGGGTGCGGGCGGTGGCAGGTCGTCGATAGGCCGCGGCGGAGGGGCGATCGCCGACATTGGCGCGGCGGGAAGTCCGTTTTGCCCCTGCTGATCGTGCAAGGTCGTCAGGCCCCCATCCACTTGTGCACGAAAGCCGTTTTGCATTTCCTGCAAATCCTCGAACGTCACGGTGACCATCTGATGTGCCGGACAGTCCGCCTTGCGGCTGGCTTCGACGCTCAGTTCCGCCGCGATGGCGTTGTCTGCCGGCGGAGTTTGGACCTTGAGGAGATCCCCCGACGTCAATCCGCAAGTGTGGCCGTCCTCAC
Source organism: Burkholderia sp. GAS332 (assembly GCA_900142905.1). Classification (NCBI taxonomy): domain Bacteria; kingdom Pseudomonadati; phylum Pseudomonadota; class Betaproteobacteria; order Burkholderiales; family Burkholderiaceae; genus Burkholderia; species Burkholderia sp. GAS332. The sequence goes on from FSRV01000002.1 coordinate 1,347,059, forward strand.
TCGTTACGTTAAGTGGCTGGGTAACGATGAACAGGTGGTTCTGCACCAGGGCGCGCGACAAGCCGGTCAATTCGGTACTGGCTTGGGGATTCTGCGCAGCGGCATTTTCGCTGGAAACCTGTTGCGCGACTTCTTCCGCGAGTGCCTGCTTGAGTTGCGGAGTGATCGACGTGTCTGTTTGCGCGTAGACCGCATCGTCTGCCGTCTCATCGGCGCCGGCATCGACTGCCTGGTCCGATTGCTGCTGCAATTCGTACGCTGTTGCCAGCATGCCGCCCAGAATGTAATCGGTGAGCCAAAGCGCCGCGCTAGGGTAGGTGGGAAGGGCGACGAAATAGCCGGTGTCAGCCTGATACCAGGGCGTTGACGTCCACCCCCATGCATACACGGCTGGGGCGTGCCACGGGTAGTAGACCCAGCCGTAGAACGCCGGGACATAGTGGGTATGTGGCACGTAGTTGACGAGCGCCACGCCGTGGTAGGTATACGGCGCGTATAGGTGTGTGACCACATGCCCACCGGATACATACGTGCGCTGCACGACCGCCTGCCCATGCCACATGACCGGGCGTTGCACGTAGCCTCCATGTAGGCCCATGCTGACCACAACAGTATGGTCGGGACGATGCATCACGACCATTCGGGCGCCGTGCGGCCCGCGACTGACATCGAGCGCGCCGGTATGCATCGATTGGACCCGTCCGTTGGGATCCAGCGTAGCGTGCATGCTTGTGCTCCTGTAGGACGCCAGTGTGCCGTTGGCCCGCAAACCATACTGCCGGCCGTCGACCGCCTTGACCGTCACGCTGCCGTTCGCGTGAGTCGTGACGGCGCCGCGCGGAACAGGTAGTCGATTCACACCGGAGAGACCCGTGCGGACGTCGTTGATCCGATGCCGTGTTTCATCGGATTCGTGTGAGCTGAGGGTCGCCGAACCGTCCTTCCGGCCGGAAGGCTCTCGGGGCACGTTCGCCTCCCCACGTGTACCGGTTTCGGGCACGGTGGCCGCTGCGGCTCGTGTGCCGGATGTGCGAGTGTCTTGAGAGCTGGTCGCTGGAGCGTGTGCTGTTGTGGATTGCGTCGGTGTCGGCGATTGGGCGTGCGACGGCTTGGGCGTAGTTTCCGGCTGACGCCGCACAGCCTGACTTTCTGCCTCTTTCTGTCGTTGTGATGCGTCTCTTGCGGCCTGTGCGCGTTCGGCTTGCTGGTGTTGTGCTTCCTCTTGTTGCCGCGCCCGTTCACGCTCTGCGTCTTGCTGACGTTGAACTTGCTCCTGCTGCGCTCGTTGTTGTTGCTGCTGCTGCATTTGCTCCTGCTGCGCTCGCTGCTGCTGTTGCATCTGCTCCTGTTGGGCCCGCTGCTGTTGCATTTGTTCCTGCTGAGCTCGCTGTTGTTGCTGTTCTTGCTGCTGCTCTTCCCGCTGCATGCATTGCTGCTGAAGGCTTGGCGGATTGGTCGCCGGGCAAAATCCGAATGCCGCAGCCGGCGCCACTGAGATGCCCAGTGCGATCAACCGAGTTCTCGTCCGCTTCACGCGAGCCGATACCGCGAATGGAAGCGTGGCAAACACAGCCAGTGTCGCCTCGCGGCAAGACGTTTGCTTTGCGTTCGACGCTAACAGTCTCGGGAGAGGCTTTATATTTGATTTTTCCATGATGCGCTCCGATCAACCCGACGTAGTTAGTCGCAACTATCCCGCATCTCTGCACATTGATTGCAGGATTGAGACGTGCTATTGCTGGAGTCCTGTAGCGCAGGCAAATTCCCTTTGTTGTGCGATAGCAGCGTTCCGATCGCACTGCCGAGGAAGCTTGCCGCCGACTGCATGCAGTCGCTATCGCACTGATCCGCTCTCGCGAGGCATGCATCGTGAACGTCTTGCTGCGCCTCCTGTACTTGAGCAGTCGCCCTTCCTGTTTGCATTGCGAGACAACACGCCAGCAATGTAAATGCGAAATAACGCGTTTTCATCTCGGCCTCCCCAACTTTCTGTCAGCTATCGTCAATGGTCCCGAAGCAGGCTGAGCGTTACGCTATCAACCGATCATTCTTTTCGACTCAGGATCCTGCGATGGTTTGAGGATAGGCGTTGCGCGGAGATTGCCTATAGTCAATATTGACCAGGCGCGAGGGCGACGCTGTCGGCTGGGTGGGGGAAAGCGCTGGTATGCGGAGATGTGTCCGCGGCGAGGCCGGCTAGCTCAACAAGCTTCCGAGACGGACCAGTTCGGCCTGGCGGCTACAGCACATTTTTTTCATCAGCGAAGCGATGTGATTGCGGACCGTTCGCTCCGCGAGGCCGGCCAACTGCGCGTACTCCAGTGGCGAATGTCCCTGGATGAGGGCGCAAAGTACTCTGGCTTCGGCTTCCGTGACGGAGAAGAACGATTTGATCTGCGCCACGTCCGGAACGGAGAACACACTGCACGCCTGCATTCTCACGAGCAAAATGGGCTCATTGGCCAGCTTCAACGCGTCGGCAGCGGGCACGATGTCGAAACGGATTCCTTCTCCCCAATTCGTTGGAAGTGCGAATTTTATTTTTTGTTGCTGATGCGCGGCTTTGGCAAGCGCTTGACGGAAAGCGGTGCCGAATTCGGCGCGTGGGTGGGTCACGGCGCGGTCGTAGGTCGAAAGCATGTTGGCCTTGGCCAGCAGCTCGTACGCTCTCGCCGAGCACCGGTACAGGATGCCGGTGGGTCCGGCGAGGAATGCCGCGTCGCCCAAGCCGGTAAGAATCATTTCTAGCGAGTTGAATTGGAGCGCGCCCGCGCGCTCCCTATTGGCAATCGCCTGTGTCAGTGCACGCAGGTACACCGCTGTCCTTCCTTGGGAGATCTTTTCTACCGCGTCGGATGTGGCGCTCATGCGTTGGAAGCTCACCGCGGCGCGCCGTTCTGGATCGCCGGTGATGACATACGCGAGCACCTGTCCCATGCGATGGCGCGGCATATAGTCAGCGTAGAACGGAAGTCGCCTGGTTTCCGAGGTTGCCTGCAAGGTCACGCTATCCCACCAGCGTCCCGACGGACTTTGTAACGCAGCTTGCGCCAACGAATCGTACTGGTAGTAGTAGTCGGTGTATTCGCGTTCTGCAGACTCGTCGATTCCGGTCTGGCGAAGTACGAGCAAATCCTGCCGCTCGTTGAACATGAGCAAGGTGGCCGCATCAGCACCGATCATCGCTTTCGCGGTGAGGAGGACGTCGTCCCACGGCGCAGTCGGATCGGCGATATGGCTGACCGCCTCCATGGCGTTTCGAAAGATAGAAACGTTTGCCATGTTGCCTCCAGCGGCGCGCCGACAATGGGATCGGAGAGCCGGGAACGGAGCCTCCAGATGCAGGACGCGAAGCGCTCTTTATCTAGCGTTTTAACACGATAGGGAGCGATGGCAAATAGGCACAGACATTGATCTCGTGCTTGCGTGGATTGATCCGATCATTACGTCATGGATGCGCATTCGGTTGCTCGCCGTAAATCGAACACATGGGGATGTTCGTGAATCGCTCAAACTGACGACAGCAACGCGCGCGTGCGCGGACGCTCGCGGCGGCATCCGAGGGCACGCGCTTCTCGATTGACGAGTGGATGGCCCAGCTGTACGGCGCCGACCTTCCAGATCCGATTAATCTGAGCTGGATCATGGAGCGAGTGCAGCGCTGCGAGCGTCAAATCTGGTGCACCGCTGAGCAAATTGCGAAAAATGGTGGAAGCGTTGTTTTAGATCTCGGTTTCATGAAGGAGAGAAATCGCTCAACGTTTGCCGAACAAGCAAGAGACGCTGGCCTTTCGAGCAAGCTCCACTATGTCACCGCACCGCATGACATACGCCGCACTCGGGTGATGACAAGGAACGCCGAAAAGGGCGAAACGTTTTCGTTTGAGGTTTCGCCCGCCATGTTTGATTTTATGGAAGCAGAATTCGAAGCCCCTACGAAACTCGAACTTGCATCGGCTACCGTGTTTGATTCTCATAGCCAGGCCTGATGACCAGGCTATGGCGTTCGATGAGATGTTTCTCTATTGGCTCGCCACGTCAGGTATGCCGGCCGCCGTGTGCCTGATCGCGGACAGGTGCTGGTCAGGGTCAGCCTTTGACCGCGCTCTTTCCCGGCCAGGCCGCAGCAGGAGCCGATCTTACGACGCCGTCTGGGATGCGCGCCTGAGTGCTAAAGTGTGGTCGTGGCGCAGCGAAGTGAGGTAACGGTTAACTGTCGCTAGCAATCTTAAAAGTGGCCAACGAGGACGCCTCTGGCATGTTGAGAGAGGCAGGGCATTCGCCCTCAGTTTTGAAACCTGTTAAGGAGCCGAAATGAAAACCCTAGTTGCGACTGTATTGCTTGCGAGCCTCGGAATCGGCCTCGCCGGGTGTATTGTCCAGGCCCCGGGTGGTGTTGCGCCTGCGCCCGTCGGCATCACAATTGGGTGGCATGGGGAGCAGTACTATGATGGCCATCGTTACTGGGCGCACGACGACTGGATGCGCAATCACCCCAACGATCGGGACCCGCACAATGAACATGACGACCACCACGATGGAGATCACTAACCGGCGCGTGATTTGTCATCCGCGCCCCCTGCCTTACCGCGGGCGCGGATGATGGACTGGCGGGTGACGCGGAGCATCCGGGCTCACAGCGATATCGAGGCGTCACCTGTCACAGAGCGGCCGGCGGCAGCCATCGGGATTGGCTTCTAGCTGGACAATCCAATGTCGTGCGCGCTCCGGCAGCGGAGATTCCCTGTCTCGTCGTACACCATGATGTTGAATCCTTCGCTTGGCGCAGGCGGGACGAAATAGCGGGTGATCAGCTCGTACTCGGTTTCGGATGTCTGGAATGGATGTTCTCCTGACGCGTTTCTCGCCCTTAGCCTGGATTTGCAAATCTCGTCGCTCACATCCAGATAGTGAAGCTGATGTTCGCAGCCGGCGGCCTGAAATAAAGCGTGCCCCCATGCACGAGTGTTAGTCGTGTTAAATGGGAAGTCGAGTACCACTGATATCCCTGCCGAGAGGAGCGATTGAATGTGCTCGGTGAGGAGCGTCTTGAGGCGCCCCGCGTAGCGCACATAGTCTGCCAGTGTATGAATTTCACCCGGATAGAGACACGCGATCCATACGTCTTCGCTGATCAGGACCATCCGCTGAGAATTCATCAGGCGAGCCGTTAGCGTGGACTTGCCCGAGGCAATTTTGCCGCAGACCATATGGAGAGTGGCTGCGCTACAAGATCCAACACCGTCAAGAAACCTGCTCTCACTCGTCATTTCCAAGCGCTCCAAGTAGGGCCCAGAAAGCAAAAACCCGCCTTCTGGGCGGGTTGTGATTGCGTATTGTCAACTCAATAGCTATCCCGCCGAGACTGTCGCGGCGTTAATAATCGAGTTGATGTGGGATCGGTTCATGTGCCAAAGCATAATGCAGCGCACGGAATGAGGCAAGTAAGCTTCGCTCTGAACAATCCAGTCACCGGGGAGTGACAACACCCCGCCGGACGGCAGCTAATGCTCGAAAGTGGCCCATGCAGGCTTTGAGAGAGACCCGGATGGATGCGCAAGGCGGCCGCTACTTCAAAGATCGAGAACCAGCAGCGGCGTCTTTGCGCGTGAGCAGCAAGGCAGAAACTGATCGTTGGCGACGCGTTCCTCGTCGGTCAGGTACAGATCGCGATGGTCCGGTTCACCGGACAGCACGCGTGTGAGACAGGTGCCGCACACGCCTTGCTCGCACGACACCGGGACTTCGACGCCACAGTTGCGTAGCGCCTCGACGACCGTGATGCCGGGCGGCACGTCGACCACACTGCCGGAACTGGCTAGCCTGACCTGGAACGTGCAGTCCGCGCCAGCGGCTTGGGGGGCGGCGCCGAAGTATTCGCGGTGGACGTGAGTGGCGGGCCAGCCAGCTTTCGATGTGGTTGCCAATACGGCCTCGATGAAGCCTGCCGGACCGCAGACGTAGACGTGGGTATCGGTAGTGGGGCGTGTGAGGACGGTTGGCAGGTCGATCCGTTCGCTGGGCGCGGCGGTGTCGAAATAGAGGTATGCGCGCGCTTTGAGGTCCGGTGCGGTAAAGCGTTCGCGGAAAGCGGCGCGCTCAGGTTCGCGCGCGCAGTAATGGAGTTCGAACGATTGACCGGTGCGGATCAGGTGTTCCGCCATGCACAGAATCGGCGTGATGCCGATGCCGCCTGCTAGCAGGATGGAGTGCGCCGCATCTTCCACAAGCGGAAAATGGTTCTTCGGTGTACTGATCTCAAGCGTCGAACCACAGGGGATTTCATGCATGGCGATCGAGCCGCCGCGCGAATTGGGATCGCGCAACACGCCGATGCGGTACAGGCCGGTTTCAGCCGGGCTGTTGCACAGCGAATACTGCCGGACGTGGCCATCGACATGCACGTCGATATGCGCACCCGCCGAAAACGGCGGCAGCGCTTCGCCGCCTGGCGAGGCCAACTCGAACATGCAGATATCGGTAGCAACGTTGAGCTTGTGGGTAATGAGGGCTTTCATGGATGCGTTTGTTGACAAGACGGGCGGCACGCCGGCATCCGGGCGACCGGCTGCGCGGCATCGGGGCGGCGGCTTAGTTCGCGACCGTTAGTTCGTGTTGCTGCTGGATCAGCCGGTCGAGCACACGGCGCGATTGGACGCCGCCTGCATCGATATTGAGTTTGAGGATCGGACGGTCCGGCCAGGTCAGCAGGTTGCGCTGTTGCGCTTCGAGCATGCCGAGGTCTTCGGAGAAAATTCGCCCTTGGCCTTCACGGATCGTGTCGGTCAGCGCCTTGTCGTCGGCTGCGAAATTGCGCGCCATGCCCCAGAAATACCAGATCGACGTTTCGGTTTCGGGCGTGATGAAGTCGACCACGATGCTTGCCGCCTTATGCTGCGGTTCGGCGTGATAGCCGCCTTTGCCGGCATGCGCGACGCCCACCTCGATCATGACGTGGCTCGGCGGCGTGAAGTGGCAGATTTGCCATCGGTCGCACGGGACATTATCCGCCAGACCGTTGCCACGCAGGGCAGCCGCCCAGAACGGCGGCGGCATGATGTTTTCCATGAAGCGGCTCGTGATGACGGTGTCGCCGTCGACTTTGGTCACGGGCGGCGCTTCCTCGATCTCCGGCTGGCCGATGCTGCTCGCGTGCACGTAGGTCTCGTGCGTGAGGTCCATCAGGTTATCGATCATCAGGCGGTAGTCACACTGGATGTGATACAGCCCGCCGCCGTAGGCCCAAGCCGGATTGTCAGCCCATTCGAGGTGGTGAATCGCGGCAGGATCGGCCTTTTCCTTGTCCCCGGTCCATACCCAGACAAAGCCGTAACGTTCGACCACCGGAAAGTTGCGAATCGCCGGAATGCCGCCCACACGCTGACACGGCATGCTGACGCACTTGCCGTTCGCACCCATCGTCAGACCGTGGTAGCCGCAGACCAGGTGACCGTCGCGCACAGTGCCGAGCGACAACGGCGCGCCGCGATGCGGGCAGAAATCTTCCAGCGCTGCGACGGTACCGTCGCCGGCGCGATAAAACACAATGCGTTCGCCGCAGATTTGCCTGCCGAGCGGTTTGTCTGCGATCTCATCCGGGGTACAGGCGACATACCAGGCATTCTTCAAAAACATCGATCTCCTCCGTGGCGTATCGGAACGCCTTTAGATAGGGGCGGCGGTGGTGCGCCGGCATACCGCCTGCACGCGCTGCCGTCCGGCAAGAATTAGCGGGCGTTGCGGCGGATCAGGTTGCCGCCGATTAGCTTCGTCATGGCCCGCTGGTTTTCCAGCACGCGTTTCAGGTTCTGATGCGCGATCTTCGAGTGCTCGCGCATCAGCGCTTCGGCGCGGGCGCCTTCGCGGTTCTCGATGGCCTCGAGCACCGCGCGATGCTGTGCCTGCGCCACCACCAACGTCTCTCGCGCGCGCGGGTCCAGCGACTGCACCACGGCGAACGCGCTGGCGGATGCAAACGGCAAAGTCGCGACCCTCTCGATCTGCCGCTCGACGACGCTACTGTCGGCAGCGGCTGAGAGCAGTCGGTGAAAACGGGCATTCGCATCGACGTAGCCCGAGAAACTCTCTTCTGTCAGTTCGCCGACCAGCAACTGGTCGATTTCGTCGATGCATTCGTGCAGATCGCGGAACATCGAATGCGTGATGCCGCGTTCAGCGGCGAGCCGTGCGGCCAGGCCTTCGAGCGTGCCGCGCATTTCGATCGAATCGCGGATTTCGGTTTCGCTGAACGAGCGCACCGCAAAGCCGCCCGACGGAATCGGCTCGAGCAGGCCTTCCTCCTGCAAGCGGATCAAGCCGGCCCGCACCGGCGTGCGCGACACGCCAAGCCGTTCGACAACCCATAACTCGGAAATCCGGTCGCCCGCGCTCAGCTCGCCGCCGAGGATCAGTTCGCGCAGTCCAAGCAACGCGCGGACCGTCTGCGAGGCGGGGGAGGAGGTTTTGCCGTCGACCGCTAGATTTTCACTGTCTGACATGGTGCGGCTCGTTCGAGGTTGCAGTTTCGGGTACGCCATCCGATGTCGGAATAGCGGTGTAGTGAATACAGATTGTATACAGAGCTTTCAATAATTCAACGTTTTACTCATGAATTTCGGGTTAACACTCACAAATTTAATGTGGCTGGAGATTTGTTGTGTACAACAAGGGGAATCTTGTATTGACATGCTTATCGGATCTTCCTACGATCGGGGCTCACAAAGTTCGATAAACGAAGTGCAGTTCTACATACGAACAATAGGAGGCAAGCACGTGAATAAGAACGCCACTCAGCATGACAGCCGATACGAGCGCACGACGCTCGTGCTGCTTTCAATTGGATTCGGACTGGTCGGGCTCGACCGCTGGATCATCGCTCCGCTGTTTCCGCACATGATGAAAGACCTCGGGCTGTCGTATCAGCAACTGGGGTCGCTGATCGGCATTCTCAGTCTCGCGTGGGGCGTGTGCTCCATTGCGATGGGGCGCCTTTCCGACAAGATCGGCCGTCGCAAGATCATGATTGCAGCGATGATCATGTTCTCGCTGCTGTCGAGTTTCTCCGGATTTGCGGGCGGCTTTCTGAGCCTCCTGCTCATTCGCTCGGTGATGGGGGTGGCCGAAGGTGCCTTTACGCCGACCAGCGTCGCGGCGGTGGGTGAGGCTTCGCATCCGTCGCGGCGCGGTTTCAATCAGGGCCTGCAGTTGAGTATGTTCGCGCTGCTGGGTCTGGGTTTCGCGCCCATCATCGCCACCCAGTTGCTGCGCGTGGTCCCGTCATGGCACTGGGTGTTCGCGGTGTCCGCGATTCCCGGGTTGATCGTCGCGGCGTTGATCGCATTGTTGTTGCGCGATCAGCCGCGCAACGAACTGGTGAATCTGGCGGCCTTCGGTTCGCCGGGTCAGCCGCGTTGGAGCGAACTGTTCAAGAGCCGCAACGTCGTGCTGGCGATGCTTGCCACGCTGTGCGCGATGGCCGGCATCTTTGTGATCGGCGCGATGGTGCCTAACTACCTCGTCGATTATCTTCACCTCGATACCGAGCATATGGGCTTCGTCGTCTCGGCGATTGGCTTCGGCGGCTTCCTCGGCGAATTCGGGCTGGCCGGCATTTCGGACTTCGTGGGCCGTCGCCCGACCACCGTGATCGCTTTCGTCGGCGCGGCAATTTCCCTCTACGTGTTCGCCCGCATCGGCGCCAACCCAGTGACGTTGTTCATCGTGCTGTTCATCGTCTCGTTTTTCGCGCTTGGCTTGCTGGGCCTGCTCACCGGCCCGATCGCCACCGAGGCGGCGCCGCTGGGCCTGGTGGCGTCGGCCATCGGCATCACGTCGGGCACCGGCGAAATCTTCGGCGGCGGCATCGCGCCTGCTGCAGCGGGTTTCATTGCACAGCACTATGGCATCCAGTTCACGTTGCAGTTCGCCTTGATCGGGCTGGTATGCGGTGCATTCGTCTCGCTTGCGCTGATTGAGACCCCTCCCCGCCGACGCGCGAAAGGTACCGCAGCTGTACTCGCCCAGTAGCGGCAACTCAAATACCGTGAGCTGATGTCGGACTGCGAGTCTTGCGGTCCGAAAGATAATCACAATAAATATGTAGGCATACTGAATATTTACACTCAAAAATCAGATTAAGGAGACAAATCAATGAAGTACCTTGCGCTGTGGTGTGCCGTTCTTTCGGTCTTCGTCGCCGCCGAGGCTCGCGCGCAAAGCGTGCCGGCAGATAGTAGCGTGACCCTCTACGGACTGATCGATGCCGGCGTGTCCTATGTGAGCAACGAAGGCGGCAACAAGAACGTGAAATTCGACGACGGCATTTTCACACCAAACCTCCTCGGATTCAAAGGCACCGAAGATCTGGGTGGAGGGTTGCATGCCGTGTTCGACCTCGTCGACCAATTCACGCTCGGTACCGGCTCGATCCTCTCGGGCGAGGGCATCTTTGGCCGGAATGCGTATGTCGGCCTGGTGAGTGACCGCTATGGCAGTGTGACGCTCGGCAACCAGTACGACTTCATGACGGATTCACTGTTTTTCGGTCACGACGACGCGGCGATGGAAGTCGGCGGTCTATACAACTTCCGGGCTGGCCCCTTCAGCAAGATTGCGATTCCGGGCAATCCGCCGTTCGCCCAGCAGTTCGACTGGGACCGGATGGCTGGTGCGACAGTCGATAGTTCGATCAAGTATCAGTCACCTTCCATTGGTGGCTTCAGGTTCGGCGCGCTCTACGGTTTCGGCGGAGTGCCCGGATCGTTTGGCAGCGGCAATTCGGTCAGCGTGGGGGCGAACTACGATAACGGGCCGTTCGGGATGGGGGCCGCGTACACCGAAGTCAAGTACCTGAACTCGGGCGCGCCTGAGGTCGGCATTCGCAATTGGGGCGTCGGCGCGCATTATCGATTTGGCGATATCACGACCACCGCGCTGGTGACGACGGTACGTAACACGTCCAACGGCGGCGCTATCGCAGAAGGCGAAGTGGGCGCCAGCTGGCTGTTCCAGCCAGACTGGCAGATCGGCGCAGACTATATGTACATGAAAGGCGATGCGTATCTGAACAACAATCACGCACACCAGGTCACGGCGACCCTGGACCACAATCTGTCCAAGCGCACCTTGGTCTATGTGGAGGGGGTCTATCAACGGACCAACGAGGGCGCGCAGGCGTTGATCAGCGGCGTACTCGATCCGGATGGCACCTCGAGCGGTCCGAGCCAGTTCATCGGGCGCGTGGGGATGCAGACGCGATTTTGATGGGCGGTTGAATTGCTTGTGGTGGGGGCATCGCCAGTGCTGGTGGCGATGCCCCTGCTGCGGCCAGATCCCGCCGGGGTGTCAAAACGCGCAGGAAGCAGGCAGCCGGTAGCCGGTAGCGCCGAAGCTTTCCGAATCAAAAAATCGACCGCCCCGTATAAGTCGTCAACCATTCCAGCGCCAGCACCCCCGCCAGTGAGTTGCCATTGCTGTCCAGCCCTGGGGACCACACGCACACGGCCATCTCGCCCGGCAGCACCGCAACGATCCCGCCGCCCACGCCGCTTTTCGCCGGCAAGCCGACCCGATAGACGAAATCGCCCGCCGCGTCGTAGGTCCCGCAGGTCAGCATCAACGCAGAAAGCCGCTTGGCCGAGCTGGTGTCGAGAATCCGCTCGCCGGTGGCCGGCACCACCCCATGATTGGTCAGAAACAGCGCCGCCTTCGCCAGCTCGACGCAGCTCATCGAAATCGCGCACTGCCGGCAATAAGCGTCGACCACCACTTCCGGTGGCATCTCCATGTTGCCGAAGCTCGCCATGAAATGCGCCATTGCCCGGTTGCGGTGGGCGTGCTGCAACTCCGACAGCGCGACGCGCGAATCGTAGTCGATGCTGATTTCGCCTGTGAGCCGCCGCATGAATTCGACCAGCGCTGTTTCGGCCTGCACGAAACGTCGGCACAACACGTCGGTGACGACCAGCGCGCCCGCGTTGATGAACGGATTGCGCGGCTTGCCGTGTTCGGCTTCGAGCTGGACCAGCGAATTGAAGGCATTGCCGGACGGCTCGCGTCCCACGCGCTGCCAGAGCTCGTCACCGAGCAGCCGGAACGCCATCGTGCAGGCGAACAGCTTGGAAATACTCTGGATGGAAAAGCGCGTGTCGGCGGCGCCGGTGCGGAACACTTCGCCGGAGGCTGTGACGATCGCCATGCCGAAACTGTCGGCGGGGACATTCGCCAGTTCGGGAATGTAATCGGCGACCTTGCCGGTACCCAGATAAGGCTGAAGATCGCGATGAATCTGTTCGAGGATGGATGCGTAGTTCATGGGGCTCGGACCGTTGAAGCCGCGATTCTACTGGCAAGCTGGTCCGAAACACACCGCAATCAGTGCGCTCCCGCCGCATCCGCTCCGCCGCCGCCCTTGGCCGGCTTCGTAATCCAGATCAGCGGAATGATCAGAATAAAAATGATCGCCGACACATAGAAGATGTCGTTCAGGCCCATCATCGCGGCTTGCGTGTTCACGGTGAAATCGAACAGCGCGTGCGCCGACTGCGGATTCAGGTGCAGCAGCGATTGGGTCGAATCGATCTGCTGGTTGAACAGCGGGTTGTCGACGCTGGCCTGCTCGGTCAGCCGGGTGTGGTGCAGTACCGTACGGTTGTTCCACTCGTTGCCGGCGATTGACGTACCCACCGCGCCGCAGAACACCCGCGCGAAATTCGACAGACCCGCTGCTGCCGGAATCTTGTTCGGTGGCTGGCCGGACAGAATGATCGCCGTCAGCGGCACGAAGAACAGCGCCATGGGAATGCCTTGTAGCAGCGTGGGGAGCACGAGGTGCCACGTGTCGATTTCGATCACGTACTTCGAGCGCATATAAAACACGATCGCAAAGCCGATAAACGCGAGCGTGGCGATGATGCGCGCGTCCGAACGCGGCAGCACGCGGCCCATCACCGGCGCGAGCAGCACCGCGAAGACGCCGAGCGGCGCAGTAACGAGACCGGCATCCACCGAGCGGTAGTTCAGATACTCCTGCATCCATTGCGGCAGCAGCACCAGGTTGCCGAAGAACACGCCGTACGCCACTGAAATCGCAATCGTGCCGCCGAGAAAATTGCGTTGCTTGAAGAGCCGTAAATCGACGATCGGATTCTCCTCGGTCAGCTCCCACACAAGGAAGAACGCGAAACTGATTACCGCGGTGACGCCGAGAATCACGACCACCGGCGAAGAGAACCAGTCGAGGTCCTTGCCCTTGTCGAGCATGATCTGCAGCGACGCGACCCATGTAATCAGCAGGCCGAGCCCGACCACGTCGATGGGTGGCTTGCGGGTTGCCGACTCGCGGGTGCGATAGATCATCCACGTGACGCCGGCCGCGAAAATGCCGACCGGAATATTGATGTAGAAGATCCACGACCAACTGTAACTATCCGTGATCCAGCCGCCGAGCGCGGGGCCCGCAATCGGGCCGACGGTCGCCGTCATGGCCCAGAGCGAGAGTGCGGTCGATGACTTCTCCTTGGGATACGAGCCGAGCAGAATCGCTTGCGAGAGCGGAATCAGCGGGCCGGCCACCGCACCCTGGAACACTCGCGCGACCAGCAGGATCGGCAGCGTGGGCGCAATGCCGCACAACCACGAAGCCAGCACAAACATCAGAATCGCGCCGACGAAAAGCTTCACCTGGCCGATGCGTTGCGTGAGCCAGCCGGTCAGTGGAATCGAAACGGCATTGGCCGCGGCGAACACCGTGATGACCCACGTGCCTTCATCGACCGAGACGCCGAGGTTGCCCGAAATGGTCGGAATCGCGACGTTCGCAATCGACGTGTCGAGCACGTTCATGAAGGTGGCGAGCGCCACAGCAAGGGTCGCCAGAACCAGTTTGCCGCCCTGCAGCGGCGGGGGTGGTGCGGGCGGCGCGGCAGCAGGCGCGGAAGGGGGCTGGCTCAAAGGATTCTCCGGATCGCGGTGCTACGCATGTTTCATACGATGTTCTTTTCGCTGCCCGGGTTATGAGCCGGGCAGCCGTTCGAATGCTCGCAAAAGCATAACCGTATTCACGTTTTGGCGTCGTCGGCCCATACAGGTCCGACGGCAGAAACAGATTCGGCAGCGTATGCTCGCGGCTGAGGCTGCATGGAGCTTCGCGAAGCGACGTGGGCCTGCATGAAAGCAGCATGTTGCGGCGCGCTTGGCTACGCGTGCGGAAACACGATCCGAGCGTACAACGAGTATAGGGAGAGGAATTGAATATGGCCTGGGAGCAATTCGAACACGGCTGGCGGCGCGCGCCGGCGACAATGCCGGCCAAGGCGTTGGTGGTGCTGATGCACGGCGTGGGCAGCAATGCGCGCGATCTGATGCCGCTTGCGGACATCTGGAGCGAGAGCCTGCCGGACGTGGCGTTCACCTCGCTCGACGGCACGGATGCTTTCGACGGCGGCTTCGGCGGACGGCAGTGGTTCAGCCTGAGCGACGTCAACGCGGGCAATCGGGAGGCCCGTGTCGCGGCCGCCTATCCGGCGTTGCGGCGCATGCTCGAAGCCGAGCTGGCGCACTGGCAAGTTCCTTTCGACCGGCTTGCATTAGTCGGTTTCTCGCAAGGCTCGATCATGGCGATGCATCACCTGGCGACGAGTGCGGAAGGCGCTGCGGCCGTTGTCGCGTATTCCGGGCGGCTCGCCTCGGTGATCGTCGCGCAGAACGGCACCCCGCTTACGCTCGTGCACGGTGAAGACGACGAAGTGATCCCGGTAGAGGAACTGGAATCCGCCGCCGATGCATTCAGCAACGCCGGCTACACGGTCGACGCCTACGTCTTGCCCGGCATTGGTCATACGATAAACGCGGACGGTGTCGAGCTCGGCAAACAGGCGCTGGAGCATGCGATGGGCGCTTTGTCGCGTGACTGACACAGCCCCGATTGAAAAGTGGCCCTAAAGATTCTGATCTGCTTGCCGTTAACTGCTCATTAGCATGAAAATCACCCCCGCCGCGCGGACCGCGCAACGCCCATCTGGGCGTGTCCAGCGGCTCGGGTTACCGGGGGCGCATTTTCCAAACTGCCCGGCAAGGGCGGATAACGACACATCAGAGCCTTCCTATGGCCAGACCGACGCCGCATTACCCGCTTTTCGATCGACTGTTCCGTCATTCCGTGGCGGTGGACCTCGGCACGGCCAATACCCTTATCTATACCGACAACGGTGGCATCGTGCTGAACGAGCCGTCCGTCGTGGCGTTCCAGAAAGAGCCTGCCGCCGGTCAAAAACGCGTGACGGCAGTGGGCGCCGAAGCGCGCCAACTGCTCGGCCGAGCGCCGCGCAACGTCGAAGCCGTGCGGCCGATGCGACATGGCGTGATTGCCAATTTTTCCGCAGCCGAGCAGATGATCCGGCAATTCGTCGACATGGCCCGCCCGCGGCCGCTGTTCAGCCGACGCGCCGCGTTCACCGTGTGCGTGCCGGCGGGCGCGACCCAGGTCGAGCGTCGCGCTATCAGGGAGGCCGCCGTGGCGGCCGGCGCATGGAAGGTCAGCCTGATCGGCGAATCGCTGGCGTCGGCGGTCGGTGCGGGCTTGCCGGTATCGGAAGCGGTCGGCTCGATGGTGGTCGACATTGGCGGCGGCACGACCGAAGTCGGTGTGATCTCGCTCGGCGGTCTCGCCTATAGCGGCTCGATTCGCGTGGGCGGCGACAGTTTCGACATGGCGATCGTCAGTTACGTGCGCAACCTGTATGGCGTGCTGCTCGGCGAGCAGACCGCCGAGCACGTCAAGAAGGGCATCGGTTCGGCCGTGCGCGACGTGCCGGTCGAGCATATGAACGCGACTGGACGCAGCGTCGACGACGGCTTGCCGCGCACGGTTCAGTTGAGCAACCACGATATCGCCGATGCGATCGAGGGCCCGTTGCGTCAGGTGATCGGCGCCGTGAAACGCGCGCTTGAAACGGCGCCTGCCGAACTGGTGACCGATATCGCGGACAGCGGCATCGTGCTGACCGGTGGCGGCGCGCTGCTCGGCAATCTGGGCCGCCGCCTGACCAGCGAATTGGGGCTCGACGTCCGCGTCGCTGACGAACCGCTCACGTGCGCGGTGCGTGGCGCGGGCGCGGCGGCAGCCGCCGGTTTGCTCGACGACAGCGCCTACGAATGATTGGATGCGGGACGTTCGCA
The DNA here is from genome assembly GCA_900142905.1 of Burkholderia sp. GAS332. Classification (NCBI taxonomy): domain Bacteria; kingdom Pseudomonadati; phylum Pseudomonadota; class Betaproteobacteria; order Burkholderiales; family Burkholderiaceae; genus Burkholderia; species Burkholderia sp. GAS332. Next base: position 1,363,235 of record FSRV01000002.1, read on the forward strand.
TGGCAGGTAACCGGGAGCCGGGCTAGGCGCCTGGGCCGGCCGGCGCGCTGCACCGGCCACGAGGCGAGCCGCATGGGGTACGAGGCACGATGCACGAGATCGCGAGGCACCCGGCATAAGTCGCGACACGTGCGCCGAACAAGCCTCGGCGCATACTGAATGGCTGTGTGACAATACGCGCCACGTCCCAATTTCAGGGACGCGAACACGTTTTCTTCCTCGAATCCATTTTCAGCCGGCACCGCCGTATTCAGGCGCTGCCGCGCCGTCTGTGAACCACCTGTGAATCAATCTGTTTCCGCCTCGTCCTCACCGGCATCCCCGTCCTTTATCGAACTGCATAGCGGTTTGCGCATGCCCTACGTGGAAGCCGGGGAGGGCGAACTGCTGCTGTTGGTGCATGGCTCGCTGTGCGATTACCGTTATTGGCAACCGCAACTGGCGGGTTTGTCGAAGCAGTACCGCTGCGTCTCGGTGAGTCTCACGCATTACTGGCCGGTGACGGACATCGAGCCCGACCAGCCGTTCAGTTGGAGCGAACATGCGGACGATGTGGCCGAGTTCATCGATCGTCTCGGCGCCGGGCCGGCGCACGTAGTAGGGCATTCGCGCGGCGGCTGCGTGGCATTTCATTTCGCACGGCGCCATCCGCAGTACGTGCGCACCTTGACGCTGGCCGACCCGGGTGGTCCGTTGCAGATCGCCGGACGACCGCCCGCGAGTTTGCCGGAGACCGTGAACGCATTGCGTGCGAAAGCGGCGCAGTTGATCGAAACAGGCGAGGTGGAAGCCGGCTTGCAGTTGTTCGTCGATTCGGTGAGCCGCCCCGGTTTCTGGGCGATGAGCACGCCGGGTTTTCGCAAAATGGCGACCGACAATGCACACACACTCGCGCGTCAATTCCGCGACCCGTTGCCCGCTTACGTACCCGAGCATGCGGCCGAAGTGCGCTGCCCTGTGCTGCTGATCGACGGCGAAAAGAGTCCCGACATGTTCCGCCGCACGGCGACGGCGCTGCAAACATGGCTGCCGGATGCGCGCCGCGAAACGGTACGTGGCGCCTCGCACGGGATGAATCTTGCGCATCCGGCAGCGTTCAATCGCTACGTCGACGAGTTCATTCGCTCAGTCGACGCTTGATCAGCGCGCGATGACCGCGTTGTGCACGCGCCCGCGTATGGGGCCGAGCACGGGCGATTGATCGCTGGATGCCGTTTAAGCCTTGCGATGCGCGTCTTTATCGAGCGCGCGTTCCGCTGCTTCGCCGACGAGGCCGTGGTAATACAGATGCACGCCGATCGCGAGCGAGTCGTTGCGAATTTCGTGGAAGGCCTTCCATGCCTTCACGGGGTCTTTGAACAGCAGATAGTGCGCTTCCTGCGCGATCAGATCCGCGACTTCGTGCAGACCATGGCCGTGCAGGACATTGACGAGTGCGTCGAGACTGTTATGGGTGCGTGCGTCGGTACGCGGGTAAAGCATATGCAGCACCGCCACGTCTTGCGTCTTCAGTGCTGCTGACAACGCCACGACGATGTCCTGGTGATTCAGCGCGCTGACGATGTTGTCGTCGGTGTGGACGTGATCCGGAAACAGTGTTTCGAGTGAGGCGTTCATCGGGTCCTTCCTGATCTTCTGGCTGATGAAAAAAGCCCGCCGTAGGACGGCGGGCCAAAGACAGCGATGTGTTCGCAGGGGAAGCAAAACACGGATTCAGTATCGCAGAGCGGCGTTGCTTATGCAGCTTGACTGCCGCAAAACATTGTTGCAGTAATTGTACGAACTTTCATTTAGCAGGCAACGTCGCCAAGCGGACGCAGCGCCTTTTCGAGCGGCGCACTTCCGTTTATTTCGGCGTGTTTCAGGCGACTTTGCCCATTTTTCAGGCAATGAATGTTGCGTCAGTCGAGATGGATTGTTGCTGCCATTCGACGCAATCAAAGCCCTTGCGGACCGTAGAATGCGAAGCGGAGCCTGAGCATGCCAAGCGATGATCCCACGATCCAGCATGCCGGCATGTGTGCGATATGAAAGTAAAAGGAACGTGTAGATGAACTCGAAGACACACGCAACGCTGAGTTTTTCCGACAGCGATCAAACGATTGATTTGCCCATTTATCAGGGCACACTCGGGCCGGACGTCATCGACATCCGCAAGCTGTACGGCCAGACGGGCAAGTTCACGTACGACCCGGGCTTCATGTCCACGGCGGCATGCAATTCCGAAATCACGTATATCGACGGTGACAAAGGCGAGCTGCTGTATCGCGGTTATCCGATCGACAATCTGGCGCAAAACGCCGACTTCCTTGAAACCTGCTACCTGCTGCTGAAGGGCGAACTGCCGAATGCGGCGCAGAAGGAAGAGTTCGTCACCACGGTTACGCAGCACACGATGGTGCACGAGCAGATGCATTTCTTCTTCCGCGGTTTTCGCCGTGACGCGCATCCGATGGCGATTCTGGTTGCTGCAGTTGGCGCGTTGTCGGCGTTCTATCACGATTCGCTCGACATCAGCAATCCGCAGCATCGTGACGTATCCGCGATCCGCATGATTGCGAAGCTGCCGACCCTGGTGGCGATGGCTTACAAGTACACCGTGGGGCAGCCGTTCGTTTATCCGAAGAACGACCTGTCGTATAGCGCGAATTTCATGCGCATGATGTTCGCCAATCCGGCGGAAGAGTATGAGGTCAATGACGTGCTGGTGCGCGCGCTGGATCGTATTCTGATTTTGCATGCGGATCACGAGCAGAATGCGTCGACCTCGACGGTGCGGTTGGCGGGGTCATCGGGCGCGAATCCATTTGCGTGTATCGCAGCGGGTATCGCTTGTTTGTGGGGACCGGCGCACGGTGGTGCGAATGAAGCTGCGTTGAATATGCTGGAGGAGATCGGTTCGGTCGACAACATTCCTGAGTTCATTGCGAAGGTGAAGGACAAGAACTCGGGTGTGAAGCTGATGGGGTTTGGTCATCGCGTCTACAAGAATTACGATCCGCGTGCGAAGCTGATGCGCGAGACTTGCTATGAAGTGCTGGAGGAGTTGGGCCTGCACGACGATCCGCTGTTCAAGCTGGCGATGGCGCTCGAGAAGATCGCGTTGGAAGACGACTACTTCGTGTCGCGGAAGTTGTATCCGAATGTTGATTTTTATTCGGGGATTGTGCAGCGTGCATTGGGCATCCCGACCGCGATGTTCACGTGTATCTTCGCGATGGCGCGTACGGTTGGGTGGATTGCGCAGTGGAATGAGATGATTGCCGATCCGGAGCAGAAGATTGGGCGGCCGCGGCAGTTGTTCGTGGGTGAGACTCAGCGTGAGGCTCGGGCGCTTGCCAAGCGGTAAAGGTTCGGTTTTTTGCCTGCTCGGCGGTTGTTGTCTGGTTGCCTGCGGTGTTGGCCTTTCCTTGATTTCTTAGTGGTTTATTAGCGTTGCCCCTGTGCGGGGCGGCACCTACTTTTCTTTGCCGGCCGCAAAGAAAAGTAGGCAAAAGAAAGCGGCTCGAACCCCCTGCTAAGCGGGTCTCTCGCACAGCCACGGTAGTGGTGCATCTGGAATCTGTGCTCTCGCACATTCCGCGTTCGTGACAAGGCAGTCATACTTCCGGCGGCGCTGCGCGCGCCGAAGCGCATTTCTTAAACCCGTGCGCTGCGTTTGGCGCTCGTGTTTTTCTCTGAACACTAGCGCGTCATTACGCGGCCACCGCCAGACATTTCATTCGGAGTGGATCTCGCTCGCAAGAGCACATACGCCTCGCCGAGGCGAAGCCGATGGCTCCCACCACACCCAAACGAAGCCCTTGGTTTCCCATGCAGACCCATCCGCGACGCACGTAGTGCGGAGTGGGAGCTGATGAGTGCTTTGTCACTACCGCCGAATGTGCGGGGGCACGGATTCCAGATGCACCACTACCGTTACTGTGCGAGAGACCCGCTTAGCAGGGGCCTCTAGCCGCTTTCTTTGCTTATCTTTCTTTGCGGCGGCAAAGAAAGTAAGTGCCGCCCCGCACAGGGGCAACACTAATAGACCACTAAGAAATCAAGGAAAGGCCAACGCCGTCAGCGCATAGCCAATAAGCGCCGCGCAGGCAATCAGATCAAGGAAAGGCCAACGCCGCCAGCGCACAGCCAATAGGCGCCGCGCAGGCAAAAAAACCAAACCTACCTGCACGTCCCGTGCCAAAAACAAAAAACCGAAACTCCCTTGTGATAAGTTCGTCTGACGCAAACAGACCCTCTACAATCGGAAGCGACGAGCCAGCACGCAGCGCTGACCGAAACCAAACCCGAACCTCAACGCGAAAGCGAAAAACCGAACCCCATAGGAGTGACCCTGATGCAGCAGCCAGAAGCCCTCGGCGGCCTGTCCCACTCGGGCGGAATCGACCACCGCGAACCCGAGCCGGACGGCGCGTTCATCCCGACAGAAAACCTCAACGTCGCGAGCGCTACCCAGCACGTGCTGAAGTCTGGCGACACCTTCATCGTCAACGACCCCCTCGGCGATATCACCGGCCACGACGACGGCCTGTTCGTCAACGACACCCGCGTCCTCTCGAGCCTGCGCCTCACCTTCGGCGGCCGCGCGCCTTCGTTGTTGTCAGGCAGCGTCAGCAGCGACAACACCTCATTCACCGCACATCTGACCAACCGCCCCCTGCCGCCGCTCGGCGGCGACAGCACACCGGAAGGCGTGATCCACGTCGAACGCGTGCGCGTGCTCTCCGGCACCGTGCTCAATGAAGCCATCGAACTCACCAACTACGGCACGAGCGACGCCGTCGTACCACTGTCCATCTCCTTCGCAAGCGACTTCCGCGACATGTTCGAAGTGCGCGGCCTCAAGCGCGACAAACAGGGCCGTGTCGAACCGGCACGCGTCGAAAATCGCGAGGTGCTGCTCGGCTATATCGGTCTCGATGACGTGGCGCGCAATGTGCAGATCGCCTTCTCGCCGGAGCCGGACAAGCTCTTCGCCGATCGTGCGGACTACACCGTCAAGCTGCCGGCGCAAGCGTGCGTGTCGATCTATCTGTCTGTCTCGGTGCAAGTCGTCGCGCAAGCCGACAAACCGGCCGCGGGCGTCGCGCAACCCACGCACGCGGTGAGCGAAGCCCATCTGTCGCAAATCGATGCGGAGCGGCCGCGCGTCGGCCGCGCTGCGGTGCGCGCCGCACTGGTCGACGCCCACCTGGTGATGCGTGAACGGCGCCGCGTCACCGCGCGGGTGCGGTCGAGCAATCCGCTCTTCAACGCGTGGATCGACCGCTCGCTTGCCGACCTGGGCCTGCTGACGACCGATCTCGCCACGGGGCCGTATCCCTACGCCGGCATCCCCTGGTTTTCAACGCCGTTCGGCCGCGATGCGATCATCACGTCGTTGCAGACGTTGTGGCTGCAACCGAATCTGGCCGCAGGCGTGCTGCGCTTTCTCGCCGAACATCAGGCGCGCGACAATTCGCCGTTTCGTGACGCCGCGCCCGGCAAGATCATGCACGAGATGCGCAAGGGTGAAATGGCCGCCACCGGCGAGGTGCCGTTCGCGCTGTACTACGGCGGCGTCGACAGCACGCCGCTCTTCATCGTGCTGGCCGGCGCCTATGCGGGACGCACGGGGGACCTCGCCCTGATCGACGAGTTGTGGCCGGCGTTGGAGCGCGCGGCGCAATGGGTCTCGGGCGTCTGCGACAAGAATCGTTATGGGCTGCTGGACTATCAGCGTGAGTCCGATGGCGGTCTCGCCAATCAAGGCTGGAAGGACAGCCACGATTCGGTCTTCCACGCCGATGGCCGCTTCCCCGACGGTCCTATCGCACTCGTCGAAGTGCAGGCGTATGCGAGCGCGGCATTCGACACGATGGCTCATTTCGCCAAGCTGCGGGGCCTGCACGATGCGGCCAAGCAATACAGCGAACGTGCGAAGAAAATCCGTCAGTGCGTCGAAGAAAAGTACTGGATGGAAGAGTCCGGCTTCTATGGCATCGCGCTCGACGGCCACGGCGAACTGTGCCGCGTGATGGCATCGAATGCCGGCCATTTGCTGGCCTTCGGTCTGCCCTCGCGCGAGCGCGGCGAAGCGGTGGTGCGCGCGCTCGACTCGACGCTGTTCCACACCGGCTGGGGCGTGCGCACGCTGGCCGCGAGCCAGGCGCGCTTCAATCCGATGGCGTATCACAACGGGTCGGTCTGGCCGCATGACAACGCGCTCTGCGCACGCGGCCTGTCGCAATACGGCGGCAAGGCAGCGGCGGTGCGGCTGTTGCAGGCGCTGTTCCAGGCGGCGGTCAATTTCGACATGCGCCTGCCCGAACTGTTCTGCGGTTTCCCGCGGCGGCGCGGCGAGCCGCCCACTGCCTATCCGGTCGCCTGTCTGCCGCAAGCCTGGGCGGCGGGCTCGCCGTTCATGATGCTGGAAGCGTGTCTGGGCATTACGATCGATGCGACCCGGCGCGAAGTGGTCATCGAACAGCCCATGCTGCCCGAGGGCATCGACTGGCTCGAAGTCGGCGACCTGAAGGTGGGCGATTCGTCGGTGTCGATCACGTTCCGGCGGATCGGCGACAAGGTGGTCGCGTCGGCGGCCGAGCAGGGCGACGTGCGGGTGGTCGCGCTTCTCTAGACCCCCGTCGGCAGCACGCTGGAAGTTCTGTTGGATGCGATGCACCGGGTGGTAACATTTGTTGTCATCCTTATCGACCGCTCGCCCGGTACACCGCATGCCAGACAGTTTCGACCAGCTCGCCGCCCTGATCCGGGCGCGCTTCTCCGAACTGAGTCCGCAGTTCCAGATGGGAGCAGGGTTCCTGCTCGATCATCCCGACGAAGTGGCGGTCTCGTCGATGCGCAAAGTGGCCGAGCGGGCGCAGGTGCAACCGGCCTCGCTGGTGCGGCTGTCGCAGCAATTGGGTTTTCCCGGCTGGAACGAATTGCGCAACCTGTTCGTCGCGCGCGTGCGTACGCGGCCCGAGCCGCTCACCAGCCGCGCCCGTTCACTCGTCAAATCGAAAGATGCACTGGCGAACGACCTGCTGGTCGCGCAACAACACAATCTTGAAGTTACGGCTGCGCATAACGGCCGCGTGATCGTGGAAGCGGCGCGTCTGTTGCGGCGCGCGCCGCATGTGCATGTTGCAGGCTTTCGCTCCTGCTATGCCGTGGCGTTCGGCCTTGTCTACGGCTACCGGCTGTTCCGTTCGTCGGTGTCGCTGCTCAACGGCGAGGCGGGCACGCTGGAGATGCAACTGCGCACGGTCGCGCGTGATAGCGCGACCATCGTCATCAGTTTCGCGCCGTATTCAGTTGAAGCGGCGCGCGTGGCCGAAGCCGCGCTGGAAAAAGGCAGCAAGCTGATCGCGATCACGGACAGCGCGGTCTCGCCGATCGCGTTGAACGCCGACAAGGTGCTGATCTTTTCGCACGAGAGCCCGTCGTTCTTTCCTTCGCTGGTGGCGGCCACGGCGATTTCTGAATCGCTGGTCGCGCATCTGCTCGCGCTGGAAGGCTCGGGAGCGGTCGAGCAACTTGCCATCGCCGAGCAATCGCTGCATGAAAAGGGCGCGTACGTGCCTTGATGCTTGTCCTCTGAGGCAGGCTGCGGCTTGCCACGGAGCATGGCCGCTCCGTTTGGTTCATCATCGCACCGTTTGACAACAAATGTTGTTTGGAAGTATAAATGCGTACCGATTGTTGAATAGGTACGAACCGTGGTGTCCAGGCAGGATTTAAGTCTCTTTCAGGTGGGCGGTGAGCCGTATGACATCGGTTACCGGCTAGGCGAACTCGCCAGACCGGTGTTCGCCGACTATATGGAACAGAGCAGTGCGTGGCGGGCGGTTCGGCGCTGGCGCGGCGATCCGTTCGTCCAGCAGTTGCGTGAGGCGGCCCAGGCGCATTGTCCTGCGCTGCTGGTCGAGCTGGACGGTATGGCGGCAGGACTGGATTGGTCCGCGGAAGATATATTTTTGTGGAACTGCCGCGGCGAGTTGATTCACAACGCGCCGGACGGTTGCACCACCCTGGCCGCCGTCGCAGGCAATGCGCGTTTCATTGCACACAATGAAGACGGTGATCCCTTTCTGCGCGAGCGCTGCGCTCTGGTCGAGGTTCAACCTGCCGGCAAGCCCGGTTTCATCAGTTTCTATTACCCTGGATCGTTGCCGGGGCACACCTTCGCGGCCAACCGCGCCGGTCTCGTGCAGGCCATCAACAATCTGCGCATTCGCGTACCGGCAGCGGGCGTGCCACGCATGATTCTCTCGCGCGCGGTGCTGGATGCGGCCTCGCTTGACGAGGCGCTGCGCATCCTGCGCGACACGCCGGCTGCGAGCGGCTTTCATCACACGCTTGGTTGTGCCGGGGATGGGCGTCTCCTGAGCGTCGAAGCCAGCGCACGGCGATGTTCCGTGCAAACGGTGTCCACGATCGCCGGCCATGCGAACCATCTGATTCATCCCGGTTGCGAAGCTGAGGCGCAAATCGTCACCGATTCTTCGCGTGACCGGCAGGCGCGTGTCGAACATTTGCTGACCACGCTCGCCGGTCCAGTCACCCCGGCCGCATTGCTCGATGTGTTGCAAGATCGCGCGCCTTCAGGCCTGCCGATCTACCGCGACGACCCGCTCGATCCCGACGACGAAAACACGCTCGCCACGGCGCTATTCAACATCGGCAGCGACGGGGTCTCGATGGCAGTCTATCGACAGGGCCAATGCGTGTTCGACACCGTCATCGCATGCAAGCCGTCCGCGCCGACCGGCGCCTGATTGGCAGTCGCCATAGAAAGGAAAGTGAAAACTATGTCCACCGTATTCCATCGCTCGCCGAAGCAGTCACTGCCGGTGGCTGTCGCCGGTGACGGCATCGAAATCATCGATTCCACCGGCAAGCGTTATATCGACGCCTCCGGCGGCGCAGCCGTCTCGTGCCTCGGCCACAGCAATCAGCGCGTGATCGACGCGATCAAGCGGCAGGCGCAGCAATTGCCGTATGCGCACACATCGTTCTTCACGACCCAGGTCGCCGAGGAACTCGCCGATCGTCTGGTGGCGAGCGCGCCGCAAGGGCTAGAACACGTGTACTTCGTGTCGGGCGGCTCGGAAGCGATCGAGGCGGCGCTGAAGCTGGCCCGGCAGTATTTCGTCGAGAAGGGCGAGTTGCAGCGCCGTCATTTTATCGCGCGTCGTCAGAGCTATCACGGCAACACGCTGGGCGCGCTGGCGATTGGCGGCAATGCGTGGCGGCGCGAGCCGTTTCTGCCGATCCTGATCGAGGCGCACCACGTGAGCCCGTGTTACGCGTATCGCGAGCAGCGTGCCGACGAAACCGAAGAACAGTTCGCGCAACGTCTCGCTGACGAACTCGAACAGAAGATTCTTGAACTCGGCGCCGACACGGTGGCCGCATTCGTTGCGGAAACGGTGGTGGGCGCAACGGCCGGCGCCGTGCCGCCGGTGCGCGAGTATTTCCGCAAAATCCGCGCGGTGTGCGATCGCTATGGCGTGCTGCTGATTCTCGACGAAATCATGTCGGGGATGGGGCGCACGGGCTACCTCTATGCGTGTGAGGAAGACGGCATCGCACCGGACATCCTGACCATCGCCAAGGGGCTCGGCGCCGGCTATCAGCCGATCGGTGCGACGCTGGTCAGTGACCGGATTTATCAGGCGATCGTCGGCGGCTCGGGCTTTTTTCAGCACGGGCATACCTATATCGGCCACGCCACCGCCTGCGCCGCGGCGCTCGAAGTGCAACGCGTGATTGCCGACGACCGTCTGCTGCCGAATGTGCAGGCACGCGGCGAGCAGTTGCGTGGCCGGTTGCGCGAGCACTATGCGCAGCATTCGCATATCGGCGACGTCCGTGGGCGAGGGCTCTTTGTCGGCGTCGAGCTTGTGCAGGACCGCGTCACCAAGACGCCGTTCGACGCGAAGCTGAAACTGCACGCGGCGATCCGGCGTGAGGCGTTCGCGCGTGGCTTGATGGTGTATCCGATGGGCGGCACGGTCGACGGCAAGATCGGCGATCATGTGCTGCTGGCCCCGCCGTTCATCTGCACCGCGCGTGACATCGACGAGATCGTCAGCCGGTTGACGGATGCGATCGAGGGCGCACTGGCCGCCATCTGACACCCTTTCCAATTCTGCGAGATTTGCGATGACCGAGCGTTTGCCTCACTTCGAACTGTCCGATGCCACGCCCGAACAGAAGGCCGTGCTCGACGAGATCCTGTCCGGCCCGCGCGGCAATCTGAACGGGCCGTTTCTGGGCTGGATTCATAGTCCAGAGCTGGCGCAGCAGGCGCAGCGGCTCGGCGCGTTCTGCCGCTATCGCACCGGCTTGCCGCTGCGCTTGTCGGAGTTGGCGATTCTGGTGACCGCGGCGCGCTGGCAGGCGCAGGCGGAGTGGTACATCCACTATCCGATCGCGCTGGAAGCCGGTGTGGCCGGAGCGGATGCCGAGGCGATCCGCCAGGGGCATCGCCCGTCCTGCGCGGACGCCGATGACGCATTGATCTATGACTTCGCGAGCGAACTGTATGACACCAAACGGGTGTCGGATACGACCTATAGAAAGGCGGTCGGGCGCTTCGGCCATCAGGTGGTGATCAATCTGGTGGGCCTGCTCGGCTACTACGCCCTCGTGGCAATGACACTGAACGTGTTCGACATGCGCGCGGTCGGGCAGGCTAGCTTGCCGTTCGCCGAGTAGCGGCCGCACAGCAGGGTTTTGCTCCGGACCGGGGCCTTTTACAACGATCCTGCCAACCCTTCCACTGCAAAGCGCCGCTGCCGCCATCTCCGCCGCAGCGGCGCTGCGCCTTCTCATGCTGAGCCACCTGCTATTCGCCGGCTATGCGCGCTGTACTGCCCACGGCACGGTTTGCGTCGCGCGCATCAGCCAACCGGATGCCGGTGTCGTCACGACACTGGCACACGGAAGCGCCTATCATGAAGTTCGGTCCAAGCCCGCGCCTCTCGCGCCGCGCGGCACACTCCGAAGGCAGTTCCCCTTTGGGACTCACAGCCGATGCCGATACCCCGAATATTCGGGCTGGACTGTTGCGGGCGGCATCACGTAGGGTTGAGGAGCGGCGCGAAGCAGGGCACAACAGGAGAGAGCGATGAAGCGCAAGGCATCAGCAGTCTGGCAAGGCGGCCTGCAAGACGGCAAGGGCTCGATTTCCACCGACAGCGGCGTCCTCAAGGACACCCAATACTCGTTTGCCACGCGCTTCGCGGACGGCATCGGCACGAATCCGGAAGAGCTGATTGCGGCTGCGCACGCGGGTTGTTTCTCGATGGCGCTATCGGCCGAACTGAGCAAGGCCGGCATCACGCCTGAACGTATCGCCACCACGGCAACCGTCACGCTCGACAAGGACGGCGGCGGCTTTTCGATTACTGCGGTGCATCTCGATGTGGCCGTGAAAATCCCCGGCGGCGACCAGGCCGCGTTCGAGAAGGCCACTGCGGATGCCAAGGCGGGTTGCCCGGTTTCGAAGGTGTTGAACGCCACCATCACGATGGACGCAAAACTCGAAACCTGAGTACGCGGTTCGTCCACTGCAGACGCATGCAGGGCCGGCTGGCCAGGGTAGACAAGCCGCCGGCTGCTGCTTTCTATTCACTTCCCTCTTTTGCCATTTAACGAACATGACGACGATCCGGCAGCGCGTGAGCGCGAAACGCCGGGCGCCGTCTTCAATGGGACCGTCGATGACAACGCAAACCGAAAAAGCACGGCAATTCCAGTCATATCACGCAGCAGGCGAGGCTTTCATCATCCCGAATCCGTGGGACATCGGCACCGCGCGGCTGCTCGCGCAGGCCGGCTTCAAGGCGCTCGCCACCAGTAGCGCGGGTTACGCGTTTTCGCGTGGCCTGCCGGATAACGCCATCGGCCGCGCGCAGATGATGATGCATCTCGCGGAAATCGCGGGCGCAACCGATTTGCCGGTCAGCGCCGATCTGGAAAACGGTTTCGGCGACGCCCCGGAGGACTGCGCCGAAACGATCATGCAGGCCGCGGCGGCGGGCGTGGTCGGCGGTTCGATCGAGGATTCGACCGGTCGCGCGGACGAACCGATTTACCCGTTCGAGGCCGCGGTGGAGCGCGTGCGCGCGGCGGTCGAAGCGGCGCGCACGCTGCCGTTTCCCTTTACGCTGACGGCGCGTGCCGAGAACTATCTGGTGGGCCGGCCCGACCTCGACGATACGATCCGGCGTCTGCAGGCGTATCAGGAGGCTGGTGCGGACGTGCTTTACGCGCCCGGCCTGAAGACGCGCGAAGAGATCGCCACCCTGGTCGGCGCGCTCGACCGGCCGGTCAATGTATTGATGGGACTGCAGGGCGTCCTGCTCAGTTTCGACGATCTGCGCTCGCTGGGCGTGCGGCGCGTCAGTGTGGGCGGTTCGTTGGCGCGCGCGGCGTTGGGGGCGTTTCTCCGTGCTGCGCACGAAATGCGCGATCACGGCACCTTCAACTACACGAAAGAGGCCGCCAGTGGCAACGAGATGAACCAGCTCTTCACGGCCGCCGCGCAGAAGTGGGGGAAATAGGCGCCCCTTTCGATCCAGATTCAGATCCAGAGCATGCACGAGGCGCTTCCTTCAATCGGGCGAGCGTCGAAGGCACAGGTCGGCGCGTGGGCCGTGGTCGCGTCAGTGAAGGCGCTGCCGGCCGACGCGCTGATTCAAGAGGTGGGTGCCTGACTTCGCCGAACAGTGTCGATGTCCAAACTCACCTTGCTTTATTGAACGGTTAGTCATAATATCCGTCACATGAAGCAATCTGGCAATTCGAATCAATCCGCGAAAAAAGCGGGCGAGGCATGCTGCCGTGGCCGGCCGCGCGAGTTCGATACGGATACCGTATTGGCGAGCGCGAGCCAGGTTTTCTGGAGCCACGGTTACCACGCCACCTCGATCGACGACCTCTGCAAGGCCACCGGCCTGTTGCGCGGCAGTTTGTATGGCGTATTCGGCGACAAGCACGGCATCATGCTCGCCGCGCTCGATCATTACGCGGAAGGTTCGGTCGCGCGGCTGGCCGAGCGGCTGAACGCGCCGGTGCCGGCGGAAGAGGCGCTGCGCAACGCTTTGCTGCATTACGCCCGGGTCGCTTGCGCGCTGACTGGCGAGCGCAGCTGCTTCATCACCAACACCACGCTGGAAATGCAAGCTGACGACGAGGAACTGCGCACCCGCGTCGCGGCAATCCAGCGTCGCATGGCGACTTTGCTGGCGGCGTCGGTGATTCGTGGCCAGGCGAGCGGCGCCTTCAATTCCACGCTCGACGAAAAAGCGGTTGGCGATTTCCTGCTGTGCGTGATGCAAGGGCTGCGTGTATTGGGGCGAGTCGCCCACAAGGAAGATGCACTGATCGGTATCGTGGACGTCGCCATGCGCGCGCTCGTCTAATTTTTTTACCTAATTTTTGAACGAGCAGTCATGAATAGCGAAGCTATGAAGCCCGCTCCGGCGGCATTCGTTGAGCCCGCGGCGGGGGCTGCAGCAGGTGGAGCTGGAACTGTCGTCTGCCCAGGTGTGGGTGCGGTGGCCGCCAGCGCAGCCGCCACCGTCAAGAAGGCTGCGTCCGGCTTCGAACGCCAGGGGCTCGCGCTCGCCGTGCTGTTCGTTGGCGCCTTCCTCGCGCCGCTCGACTATTTCATCGTCAACCTCGCGCTGCCGTCGATTCACACCGGCTTGAACGCCACCGACGCGCAACTGCAACTCGTGGTGTCCGCCTACGCATCCGCGTATGCCGTGCTGCTGATCACGGGCGGACGCCTCGGCGACCTGTTCGGCCGGCGTCGCATGTTCATGACGGGAATGGCGGCGTTCGTGGTCGCCTCCGCGCTGTGTGGCTTCGCCACCAGCGGGCACATGCTGGTGATCTCGCGGATCGTGCAGGGCATCGCGGCTGCGATCATGGCGCCGCAAGTGCTCGCGACCATCCGCGCGGTCGTGCCGCTGCATCGGCAGACCAAGGTCATGAGTCTCTACGGTTTCGTCTTCGGGCTGTCGTCGATCGTCGGCCAGCTGGGCGGCGGCGCGCTGATTACCTATCACCCGTTCGGGCTCGACTGGCGCATCATTTTTCTGATCAACATTCCGATCGGCATCGTGGCCTTCATCGGCACCTGGAAGTTCGTGCCGGAAAATCAGCCGGCCACGCGCACCGGTATCGACCTGAAGGGTGTCGCGCTGCTCTCGGTGGTGCTGCTGCTGGTCATCTATCCGATGACACATGGCCGTGAAGCCGGCTGGCCCGCATGGACCTTCGTAATGTTCGCGCTCGCCGTGCCCGCGTTCGCGCTATTCGTGGCGACCGAGCGGCGCGTCGAGCGCGGCGGCGGCCATCCGCTGGTGGACCTGCAATTGTTCCGCAACCCGGCCTTTGCCTTGGGTCTCGTGCTCGCGTTCCTGTTCTACTGCAACAGCGCGTTTTTCCTGACCTACGGCATCTTTCTGCAAACCGGCTTGCACTGGACGCCGCTCGCCTCAGGCATGGCCATCATGCCGTTCGCGATCGGCTTCGTGATCGGGCCGCTGACGTCGCCCGCAGTGGTTAAGCGTATCGGCGGCCATGTGCTGGCGCTCGGTTTCTCGATGATGACAGTCGGCTTCACGGTCACCGGATGGTCCGCGACCCATGCCGCCACGCCGGACCTGCCGTTCTATTGCGGACTGGTGTGCGCGGGCGTCGGTCACGGCCTGTTGCTGCCGTCGATCATGCGCATCGTGCTGCAGGAAGTCATTCCGGAGAAGGCAGGGCTCGCCTCGGGTGTCGTGTCGTCGACCTTGCAGATCGGCTCGGCGTTCGGCACGGCGGCAATCAGCGGTGCGTTTTTCGGCGTGATCGGCGGCCGTGAGACACCGGATGCCTATGCGCACGCGTTCCAGTACAGCCTCGCGATCAACGCGTGTCTGATGTTCGTGTGTATCGGTTTGAGCGTGTTGCTGGTGCGGCATCAACAACTGGCATTGCGCCGGGCTGCACAGCCGGTTTGAAAATAGCGAGTGGGTAATCGTTTTCAACGGCGGCCGCTGAAAACGATTATGCGCGTTAAACCATACTGGTTTGGGTGTGGGTGCGTTTGCCGATGAGTTTTCCGTTCACAGGTAATTCCGCTTGCGGGTGATCGGAATAAACCCGAATGGGGGTTTCTCGGAGGCTGTTTAGATATGACAAATCCAGACCGCATTTTCTACTTGCGGATCGGGTTTGCTGCCGTAAGTTTTTCTATCGTGCGCTGCCACACGGAAGTCCGTCTGGCGTTGCTGTACAGGGTTTTCCCGGTTTTTACATCACCGGCCGGGTGGCTAAACCTATTCCAGTCCCGATGAAAACGGTATCAATAAAAAGCACTTGCCGTGGTTAATTTCGATTGTTAATCTTGGCCAACTTTTTAGAGTTTTCCTTCGGCATGGTTCAATGTTGCAAAGCACGATGCGATGACTTAATTCCGCTCAACGGGTTCCGTAGGGGATTGAATATGCTGACCGCTACCATTGACGCATTCGAAACACCGCCCGCCGCCCGCTTCAATGTCGGCGACGTCGTCACGTTGAAGGAAGGCGGTTCGCGCATGACCGTAACCTACGCGGGACCGGTGGCGCTCAATCCTGGCGACTGGCTGATTTGCGAGTGGTTCGACGAAAACGGCGAACTGCGCCGCGAGATGTTCGCGCACGAGAGCGTGCGGGCCGAACCGCGCTCGATTCCCGCGGGTTCCGTGGTGTGGGGCAGGATGGGCCGGGCGGCCTGACATTTCTTCCTGTTATTTCTCCATGCGGTCACGCGCCGTAGCGCGCCTTTGCACGCGCACCAGAAGCGCCGAAGAAAACGCCCGCATCCGCACGAGCTTGCGCGTCTCCACGATTTCACCCGCCACGTTCTTCGGCGGGTTCGGCTGCAACGACCAATAGAGCGCGAGCAGCCAGCCAAAGCCGGTCCACCCAAGACACGCATTGAAGAGCGCCAGCGTCAGCACGTCATAACGCTTGCGCCGATCCGCGAGAATGCTCGGCAGAAAATACAGCGCGAGCGCGAGCACCGCGGCGATGACCTGAACCACGACGTTGCTACCCATAGTCTGGCTCCCCTGTACGCGACGTATGCTGCGATTGTCGCGCGATTGCTTTCTTTGCGCAGGGTCGAGGCGAACCGTCGCGTTCACACCGCGCTGCCCAACCCCGATGTGCGTGCCTTGGCAGGTGACCCTCAGCGGTGTTCAGCGGCGTTCAACGGATGATATGCACGGCGAGGGGTTCAGCGCATCGCGCATCAGGACTATCATTGTCGTTTCGACTGAACAGAACCGCCACCATGATCTCCGACGATACGACCCAGCAAACTCAGCGCATCAACCAGGACACGCTACGCGAATTCGTAGACCGCAAATGGAACGACGAGATCGTGCCTGCGCTCACGGACTACATCGCGGTGCCGGCCAAGAGTCCGGCGTTCGATCCCGAGTGGGTCAAGCACGGCTATCTCGAGCGCGTGATTACCGACGCGGCGCAATGGGCCGAGCAGCAACCCGTACGCGGCCTGAAACTTGAAGTGGTTCGCTTGCCGGGCCGCACACCGGTGATCTTCTTCGAAACGGCCGCGACCCGATCGGGCAGCGAAGAAACCATCGTGCTGTACGGTCACCTCGACAAGCAGCCTGAATTCGACGGCTGGCGCAACGACCTCGGCCCGTGGACGCCGAAGCTCGAAGACGGCAAGCTATACGGCCGCGGTGGCGCCGACGACGGCTATGCGATCTACGCGAGCCTCACGGCACTGGCCGCGCTGGACGCGCAAGGCATCGAGCGTCCGCGCTGCGTCGGCCTGATTGAAACCTGCGAGGAATCGGGTAGCTACGATCTGCTGCCGTACGTCGATGCATTGCGCGAGCGGCTCGGCAAAGTCGGGCTCGTCGTGTGTCTTGACTCGGGGGCGGGCAACTACGATCAGCTGTGGCTCACGACCTCGTTGCGCGGACTGGTCGCCGGCGACCTGGAAGTCCAGGTGCTCGACGAAGGTATTCACTCGGGCGGTTACGGCGGCATTGCGCCGTCGAGCTTCCGCATCATGCGTCAACTGTTCGACCGCCTCGAAGACTCCGCCAACGGCACGCTGTTGCCGAAGGGTTTCCACGTCTCGATCCCGGCGGACCGTCTGCGCGAAGCGGAAGCGACCGCCCAGATTCTCGGCGACGATGTCTGGAAGAAGCTGCCGTGGGCCTGCGGCCAGGACGGCCGTCAGGTGCTGCCCACCACGACCGATCCGCAAGAAGCCTTGCTCAACTCGACGTGGCGTCCGTCGCTGTCGGTGACCGGCGCGGCCGGTTTGCCCGCGCTGGCCGACGCCGGCAACGTGCTGCGCCCGCGCACGGCGTTCAAGCTGTCGCTGCGCCTGCCGCCGCTGATCGAAGCGGAAAAGGCCGTCGCCGAACTGAAGGCGCTGCTCGAATTCGATCCGCCTTACAACGCCAAGGTCACTTTCAAGCCGGACGCGGGCGCCGCGAGCGGCTGGAGCGCACCCGATCTCGCGCCGTGGCTTGCGACTGCGCTGAACGACGCGTCGCGCGCGCATTACGGCGCAGACGTTGCCTACATGGGGCAGGGCGGCACGATACCGTTGATGAACGTCCTGAAGTCGGGCTTCCCGAAGTCGCAGTTCATGGTGTGCGGCGTGCTCGGGCCGAAGTCGAACGCGCACGGGCCGAACGAGTTCCTGCACGTGCCGTATGGCAAGAAGCTGACGGCAGCCGTTGCCGAGGTGATCGCAGCCGCGCCGTGAGCGGTCGGCCTTGCCGTTTTCCGCAATAAATGTGTAGTCGAATCAGCGGGCGCTCGAGGGCGCCCGCGTTTAAATAGGGCCCCCGGAAGCTCAGGCAATCAATCTGAGCTTCTGTCGATCCTGCAACCAGCGTTCGAATTCCGCGGCCGGCATGGCCTTACCGTACAGGAAGCCCTGCACGTAGTCCACGCCCAGCCCCCTCATGAACATCTCTTCCGCTTCGGTTTCGATGCCTTCGGCGACGACCTTGAAATTCAGTTCCTGCGCGACCGCCACCATCGAGCGCACGAGTGCTTGCGCTTTGGTGTCGGCATTGATCGAGCGGACGAAACTGCGATCGAGCTTGATCACGTCGAGCGGAATGCGGCCCAACTGCGAGAGCGACGAGTAGCCGGTGCCGAAATCGTCCAGATGAACCTGTGCACCGATCTGGCGGAACTGCTTGATCAGATCGATCGCAGCCGCTTCGTCCTCGATCAGGCAGCTCTCAGTGAGTTCCAGGTCGATCAGGCACGGATCGAGATTCGCGCACTGCAGCGCTTCAGTGAAATGCTGCACCACGGCGGTATCGGCCAGTTGCCGTGCCGACACGTTGATCGCGATGCGCAGGTTGTAGCCGTCCGCCTTCCATTTGGCGGCCTGTTTTGCCGCGGTTTCCATGACCCAACGGCCGAGCACGCCGATTAGTCCGGACTCTTCCGCATAGCGGATGAAATCAGCCGGCATGATCTGCCCGCGCTCCACCGAGTTCCAGCGTACCAGCGCCTCCGCGCCCTGCACCGCGCCGGTGGCGAGCACGAGCTTGGGCTGATAGTGCAGCGTCAGCTGGCCCTCTTCGATGCCGCGCCGCAGGTTGGTGTCGAGCCACATGTACTCGGCGACCTTGCGGTTCATGCCGGGCGAGAACACACGATAGGTGCGCTTGCCTTCATCTTTGGCAACGTACATCGCCGTGTCCGCGGAACGGATCAGCGATTCGAGGCTGTCGCCGTGTTCCGGATACAGCGCAATGCCGATCGAGCAAGCAGTGAAGACCTCGACGAGCCCCACGCTGAATGGCGTGCGCAGGCGTTCGAGAATGCGCTGCGCGGTGGCTTCGAGATCGCGGGTGGTACCTTTGGCGCCGAGCACGATGAATTCGTCGCCGCCAAGGCGCGCGAGCGCATCGTCTTCGTTCAGGCAGGTACGGATGGCCGCCGACACATCGCAGATCAGCTGGTCGCCGAAGGCGTGGCCGTAATGGTCGTTGACCCGCTTGAAGTTGTCGAGATCCAGGAACAGCACACCGACGGATTCGCCCGGGGCCGCCGCTCCGATGGCGGTACGGATTTTGTCCTGGATTGCGTTGCGATTGGTGAGGCCAGTGAGCGAATCCGTGTTCGCCAGTTCGGTGAGCCGTTCCTGCGCGCGCCGTTCTTCAGTGATGTCGGTGCCTGAGCAGATCAGGAATTGTTCTTCGACGCCGCTGCCGCTGCGCACGAACTTGTTGCGAAACATGAACAACCGTTCGCCGTGGAGGGTTTTCACGCGCCGCTCCACTTCGTACGAGACGCCGCGATTGAAGAAGCTCGCAATGTTCTGGCTGGAGGCCGCGCCGGCTTCCGTGGACATGAAGAGCGCCCACACATTGCGGCCGATGACGTCTTCTTCCTTGAAGCCGGTGAGTTCCTCGGCGAGACGGTTGAAGCGCTGTATACGGCCGTGCCTGTCGACGATGACCACGACCGAATTGACTTCGGAGACGACCTGTTCGGCGAAAGCGAGGCCCTGAACCAGATCGCGCGCGACGGATTCGGTATCGTTATAGGCCGAGGCGGTGCCGGCCCACGTATTGCTGGCGATTTTTTTACCGACGAGATGCAGGCGTAGCGGTTCGCCGAACAGCTGTACGTCGAGGACGATGTGCGAGGTGATGCCGGTGAGGCAACGGATTTGCGAGGCTTGTTGGGGATTCAGCGGAATGGCGACATTGGCCGGCACGTCGCCGGTAACCGGCGTGAGTTCCAGCGCGTTGCTGTCGTTCGACAAACGCCAGCAAGGGCTGCTTGTGCCGAACTGGGCATATAGCACCTGATCGTGTTGGTCGTCGTTCATGAGATCCCCGGGCCGGTGTGTGCCGAAGAGCCCGCCGTGAAGGCGGCCCGCGCGGCAAACAGTCTTCATCATACTTAAAGACTGGCCCCATTGTAGCTAAGCGGCTGATATTCAGGCTTATAAACATTAACGGTTGGGATGGCCTTCGGCTTTAGGCTTTGCTTCAAGGTGCGCGCTGGCGCGAAACCTCGAAAACGCATCAAAATTGCCTCAAAACCGCCGGGCCAACAGGCTCCGGGCGTGCTCACGCTCCGAAGGAATCGTTTCCACCGAGGGGGCAAACCAGAAAGCGCCTGCCACAAGCGTCGCGACAACGACGCCATCCCGATACAAAACCCGATTTCCCGCTACAGAGGGCACCCGTTCGCCGACCAGCAACGTACCTGCAAGATTTAAAGGATCGGTGCCTGCGACACACACAAAAGCACCGTCGTTCGCATGCCGTCGAACTTCCCGCAACAATGGAATCGCTTCCGGTAAAGCAAACTGTTCGCCCGCGAGGCCGTTCACAAACCGCCCGCCGCGAATGATGCCGCGCGCTTCGAGCCGCTGATACACGCGCAACAGATCCCGCCACGGCGGCAACCATTCAGCTTCGCGTTCGAGCAAGCGCCAGAACACCACGCCATAGCGGCGTAGCAAGGTCATCGCGACATGCTCGAGCACTTCGGGGGCAACCTGCTGACGGCGCGCCGGCGAAGTTTCCGCTGCGGTAACAACGGGCTGCCGGCTGACTAACGCCCAGCGTCCTGCATCGTCCATTCCTCCGATCAATGCGCTCGACCTGGCACGCCGGCTACTCGAATAGGCACTGCGTTTGGCGACGGGCTTCAATAACGCCCGCAAGCCCGCGAAACTGTCGGAATTCACGAGGCCGGCGGCGACCAGCTCGCCCAGCGCGTTCTCCAGTTCCATACGCAAGCCGCTTACCTCGGTCAGCAATTCGTCGAAGAACATCGCGCCATGTTGCGATAAGGTGTCGTAGACGTTTTGCGCGCGGGCCGATAGCTCCGGTTGTTTCGACGGGTCGATCAGCGCGCGCCATACGCGCACCTGAGCGCGCGGTAAAAGCACGATCGGCGTGCTGCGCACCGGTCCCGCCGCATTGCGTGCCCGCTCGGTCAGGCGGGTCCAGACGATCTTACCGGCACGGCATAGTTCGTCCAGCGAACTGTTCGCGTACGCCTTCACGCGTGCAGGCAGAATGTCTTCTTCCCATGCGGCCGCCGCGGCCTGAAAACCTTCCAATTGGTCGAGCACGGCGGCCAATGCGTCGCGTCCTTCGCTGCGCGTGTCCGGTGTCAAATGCTGCCATTCGAATAGAAAACGCATAAAGTCGTGCCGTTCCACCGGCTCGATTTCGCGTCGCAAGCGTTTCACCGTGTAACGGTGGATCCGCGCCAGTAAATGACGCTCGCACCATTCTTCTTCGGTTGCGCCCGGCGAAAAGCGGCCGCGCATCATGTAGCCTTCCGCTTCGAGACGCGTCAGCGTGAGTTCGACGGATGCCGTGGGCAACCCCAGCGCCCGCGCGATCGCGCGTGCGGGGAGCGGGCCGAAGCCGGTCAGCCGGGCGCGCAGCACGTCGAGCAGTGCGTCGTCCGCGCTCCACGTGTCGGTGTAGCCCTTCGGGGCGGTGAGCGGCGGTTCACACGGGGCGTCAGGGTAGAGCGCCTGGAAGCAGGTCAGGCGCTCGGCGGGCAGCCACAGCGCGTCGTCGGCGGCGATTTGCAGGCGCGTCGCGCGGCCGGATCCGGCCAGCGACGCGAGCCATGCCGGCCAGCCTTCACCGTTGCGCGCTTCGGCCTCGGTGATGCAGGCGAGGCCGCTCAGCGCTTCGTGCATCTCGTCAGCGCTGCGCGCTTGCGGCCAAGCTTCGTCGCGCACGCTGTCGATCGCGTCGGCATCGAGCGCACCGAGGTCGTCCGCGCTGGACGGATCGGTCCAGCGGCGGTTCAGCACGGCTTGCGTGCGGCGCTCCTCGATCGGCGCGTCGTCGAGAAAGGCGTAGGGCTTGGCATTGAGGATTTCGGCGGCAAGCGGTGATGGCGCCGGCAAATCGCGGGCGATCAGTTGCACGCCGCCCTGTTCGATACGACGCAGCAAGGCAAGCCAGCTTTCGCTGTCCATTGCTTCGTGCAGACAGTCGTCGACGGTTTGGTCCACTAATGGATGATGCGGCAGTTCGCGTTCACCGACGATGTTCTCCAGGCACGCGGCCTGCTCGGGAAACACGCTGGCCAGCAGATCTTCGCTACGCATGCGCTGCAATTGCGGCGGCGTCTTGCGCCCGCCGGTATAACGCGGCAAGCCGAGCGAGGTGGTCGCGTTCCAGCGCCAGCGCACGCCGAAGAGCGGTGCGTCGAGCAGCGCCTGGATCAGCAGATGCTCGGCGGTGTTCGAATGCAGGTAGCGCCACACGTCGTCGAGGACGAACGAATGGCTGCCGGTGAGCGAGAGGACGATGGCGTCTTCGGTGGCGGCGGCTTGCAGTTCGAAGTTGAAGTTCCGGCAAAAACGCTTGCGCAACGCGAGGCCCCACGCGCGGTTCACTCGGCTGCCGAACGGTGCGTGGATCACGAGTTGCGTGCCGCCGGACTCGTCGAAGAAACGTTCCATGACCAGCGTGTTTTGCGTCGGCAATACGCTGAGGGCGGCGCGTGCTCGCGCGAGATAGTCGACGATTTGCCGCGCGGCGGCTTCCTCGAGATTGAGCGTGTCGACGAGCCAGCCAACTGCGCGTTGGAGGCGCGCGGTCAGGAACTGGCTTTCAGACTGCGTCGCTTCGGCGATAGTCAGTGCTGTCGTGCCGTGAGCAGCGCTCGAATCTGAATCTGTGCTCGACGCTGCGCGTGCGGACTTGCGCCGTGGCGAATGCGGCTTGCTTTGCGACGCTACGGCGTCGCCCTCGGCGTCCTTCCCATCGAGCAAGCGCCCGATCTGCTCACGCAAGCGCGCGACGCCAAACGACAGTTCATCGCTGCGCCCCGGCGCCTCGCCGAGCCAGAACGGAATATTCGGCGGCTGCCCCTGGGCGTCCTCGACTCGCACCCGGCCGCTCTCGATCCGCAGAATCCGGTATGACGCATTGCCGAGTTGAAACACATCGCCGGCAAGACTCTCTACGGCGAAATCCTCGTTGACGGTACCGATATTGATCGCCTGCGGTTCGAGCACCACCGCATAGTCGGCGTTCTCGGGAATGGTGCCGCCTGAGGTCACGGCGACCAGTTTGCCGCCGCGCCGGCCGCGCAAGGTGCCGCTCACCGCGTCGCGATGAATATAGGCGCCGCGGGGGCCATTGCGGCTTGTATAACCTTCGGCCAGCATGCGCAACACGGCGTCGTATTGCTCGCGTTTTAGGTCGGCATAAGGTGCCGCGCGCCGCATCCTCTCGAACAGGGCGTCTTCGCTCCATTCGGCGCTCGATACTTCGGCGACGATCTGTTGGGCGAGCACATCGAGCGGTGCGCGCGGAATCCGCAACGCATCGAGTTCGCCGCGCCGCACGCAATCGAGCAGCGCCGCGCATTCGATCAGATCGTCGCGCGAAGCCGGAAACAGCCGGCCCTTCGGCATGCCGCCGACATGGTGGCCCGAGCGACCCACCCGTTGCAGAAACGGCGCGATCGCGCGTGGCGAACCCATCTGGCAGACCAGATCGACGTCGCCGATATCGATACCCAGTTCCAGCGAAGCGGTGGCGATCAGCACACGCAACTCACCGCGTTTCAGGCGCTGCTCGGCGTCGAAACGATGCTCCTTGGCGAGGCTGCCGTGATGCGCGGCGACCACGTCCTTGCCCAGGCGCTCGGTCAGATGGCGCGCGGCGCGCTCGGCCATGCGGCGCGTGTTGACGAAAATCAGCGTGGTGCGATGCATCGCGACCAGTTCGGCGAGGCGGTCGTAGACGCGCTCCCACACCTCGTTGGGCATGACCGCTTCGAGCGGCACGGGGGGAATCTCCAGCGCGAGATCGCGCTCGCGGATGTGACCGACGTCGACGATAGCGCAGTCCGCGGGCGTGCCGCTTTCGATGCTTGCGCCGCCCACCAGAAAGCGCGCGACGGCGCTGACCGGTTTTTGCGTCGCCGACAGGCCGATCCGCGGCAAGCGCCGCTGACACAGCGCGTCGAGCCGTTCTAGGCTGAGCGCCAGATGGCTGCCGCGCTTGCTGCCGGCGAGCGCATGAATTTCATCGACGATCACCGTGCGCACCGTCGACAGCATGCGGCGGCCGGAATCCGAGCCGAGCAGGACGTACAGCGATTCCGGCGTGGTCACGAGAATATGGGGTGCGCGTTTTCTCAGCGCGTTGCGCTCCTGCTGCGTGGTGTCGCCGGTGCGTACGGCGGTGCGGATGTCTAGCGGCGGCAGGCCGAGCGCGTCGAGCTCCGCGGCGATGCCTTGCAACGGCATTTGCAGATTGAGGCGGATGTCATTGGAGAGGGCCTTGAGCGGTGAGACGTAGACCACGAGCGTTTCGTCCGGCAAGACACCGCCGTTGGCGAGGCCTTGGCAGACGAGTTCGTCAAGCGCGGACAGGAACGCGGTGAGGGTCTTGCCCGATCCGGTGGGCGCGGCGACCAGGGTCGAACGCCCACTGCGAATCTGCGGCCACGCGGCAGCCTGGGCGTCGGTGGGGGTGGGGAACGCCTTGCGGAACCAGTTGGCGACCGCGGGATGGAGATCATCCAGCGCGCTGGCCGTTAAAGAGCGCGAACCGGGGCTCGAAGCAGGTTTCGAAGCAGGGCGCGAGACAGTATCTGAAGTCGTCCCCAATGCCGGATCCAAGCTCGAAGAATCAGAGGGCGTGCCCACGGCGGTGGCGGATGTCGAGGCCGAAGTCATGCTGGCATAGATGGGGACGCGGCGTGCCATATCCAGAGGGCGGCAAACGCCGGCCTGTTACGAAAATCAGTGACCAGTCTGGCAGGTTTTGACCTGCTTTGCCGAAGCTTGGGTGGTAGAGATCGCCCGGAACGTGGTGGCAATCGCTACCGGTGCGGACCGGACCGCGCCGCACCCAACGCGCAGCGCTGCGCAGAATTACCAGACCCAGCGTACCCCCGCATCGCCCGTCACCGTTCTCTGATGCGCGCCACCCAGGTTCGTCAGCCAGCCGAGCGTCGCGAATACGCTGCCCGACGTGCTGAATTTGCCGACCACGCCCGCGCCGAGTTGCGCCGCGGTTTGCCCAACGGTGCCCGGAATCACGGTCCCCCCGCCGAAGGTGACTTTGTCGTCGGCGCCGAACGTGCGTAAGAAGCTGGCGCGCAGATACGGCCGCCAGGCAATCGCGAAGGCATCGAACTGGCCTTGCAGGCGCGCGCCGATTCGTCCGACGAAAGTATTGCCGCTGTTGAAGCCGACGCTCGATACGCCATCGTTGAAATCGGAGAGCGCGAGGCGTTGCCACACGAGTTGCGCTTGCGGTTCGAGCGTGAGCCCCGCGCCGAGCGGAATCGGCAGACCGCCTTCGAGCGAACCGGTCACCGCGTTGCCGTGCGTCGTCGTGTTGAGGCCGTCGCGCGAGACCGGATCGACGGTCAGCGAACTGCCCATCAGTACGGCGTCCGTGTACCAACCGCTCGGGCCGATATGTGTCCAGTAGCCGCCGAGGCTATACGCGTTGATCGCGAGGTGGCCCACGGCGAGATTGGGCATGCCGAGCGCAAAGCCGTCGACGTCGCCGGTCGCCCGCGCGAAACCCACGAACAAACCATAGTGATTGCGCTGGCCGCTCGCGCTGTGATCCGCGTAAAGATCCTGCCCGGCCTGGATCCCATACACCGAGCCGTCGAATTGCGGATTCACCGCACCGTTCTGGCTCAGCACGCTATGGCCGCCCCACGCGCGGCCCCAGGCGGCGGGCAGTGTGCCGCTCTCGTTCAACAAGGCCTGATCGCCTTGCCGGTCATGAAATGTGTCGATCTGCATGAGGCCGAGTTCACGCGCGACGCCGGGCGCTGCTGCGTAGACCGGCACTTCGACGCGATACAACGGTATGGCGCCCGAGCCCGCGGGCGGCGCGACCGGCAGAGGCGGCGTGCCCTCGGCCGCAATCGGTTCGCCGGGGACGGCTACGGGCGGCTCACCAGGCGTAGTGACGGGCTGGCCAGGCGTGGTGACCGGCGGCGGAGAGGTCACCCCGTTGGGCAGCGGCGCGACCGTATTGCGCAGATACCAGTTGTCCGTCGTACCGCCGCTCACACCGCCTTTGGCGAGATAGTAGGAATACGCGCCGGCCTTCACCGGTGTGGCCAGCGTGAAGGCGCTCGCGTCGGTGGTGGCGCCGTTGGTCGCCTGAATCAGTTGAATACCGTCCGCTACCGTTTGTGCACCCTGGCCGCCGACGTTCGTGACTTGCAGGCGCGTTGAGCCGGTGGCGGTTCCGCCGCTCAGCACGAGGCGATCGGATGCCGCGCCGTCGCCGGCGACGACAGTGTTCAGTCCGATGGTGCCATTCTGTCCGACATAGTTGCCCGTCACATTGAGCTGGTTGCCCACACCCGCACCGGCCGGGCCGCCGATCTGCACAAGCCCGGCGTTCACCAGCGAGCCGTTGATCGAGAACGCGCCGGTCCCCTCGCTTGCCAACGACGGCACTGCATTCGCCACCGCGAGCGTGCCGTTGTTCGTGACTGCGCCCGTCACGCTGCCATAGCCGCCGAGCGTCGCCCCTGAGGCAACGGTGGTGGCGCCACCGCCCGTGAGCGCGGCGCCGGCATGGGCGGCGTCGCCGATCGCGAGGCTGCCCGCGGCGACCGTGGTGGGGCCGCTATAGGTGCTCACGCCGGTCATCAGCAAGCTGCCGCTGCCGGCTTTCGTCAAGGCGCCGGTTCCGCTCACTGCCTGCGTGAGCGTGGTATTGAACGATTGCGTGTCGATCGTGCCGCCGCCCGCGGCCAACGTGATTGCACGTGTGCCGGCCAGGTCGAAGCTCGTCGTCAATTGCAGCGTGCCGCTATTGAACGTGAGGCCGCCGGTGGTCGCGCCGAGCGCATTGTCCGCGCCGACGGCGATCGTCCCTTGATCGATTGTCGTGCCACCCGAGTAGGTGTTGCCGGTCGCCGAAGCCGGTGCGAGCGTCAACACGCCGGCGCCGGTTTTATCGACTGCGCCCGTGCCGCTGATCGACCCCGCATAGGTGCCCGCGTTGTCCTGGGCAAACCGCACGAGTCCATTGTCGGTCACGCTGGCGGGCAGGTTCTGCGCGTTCGCCTGCAAGGTCGCGCCGCTATCGACCAGTGCTGTTGCGCTCGCGCCGAGTGTGCCGGTCAGATTGAGCGTGCCGGTCTGCACATGCGCGAGCGAGAAGGTCCCGCTACCGGTCCAGTTCCACAACACGCCTTGCATCAGCAAGGTCTGAAAGTTGGTAAACGCATTCGACGCCGTGCCCGAGCCTTGCAAGGTTACCGTGTTGGTTCCCCCTCCGCCGTCGGCTGTACCGTTGATCACGGAGCCGGTTTGCAGAATCAGCGAATCGTTGCCGTTGCCCATCGTGATCGCCGTGCCGATGCCGCTTTGCACGAGCCCCGCATTGATGATGGTGCTATTGCCGTTGAGCGTGCGGATGCCGGAGCCGTTCTGGCTGATGATGCTGCCGCCCGCGAGGTTCTGGATCGTCGCCACGAAGCTCGATCCCGCCGTGTTCGAAAACACCGCGTCGGAGCCGCTGCCGCTCGCGCTGATCGTGCCGCTGTTGGTCAACTGGTCGTTATTGCCTTGCAGATAAGCGGTTGGACTGGCCGCGCCGGTGGTGGACAGCGTGCCGCTGTTGTTGATGATGCCGCTGCCGCCCAGAATCGATGCCGCGCGCGCGTTACTGCCCGAGGTCGTCACCGTGCCGCTGTTGATCAGCGTGTTGCTCAGCTGGCCGACGTTTGTTTGTCCCCACGCGGCTGTCATGCCGTAAGCGTTGGGGCCACTGGTGGTGATGGTGCCGCGATTGGTCAGCGTGTTGCCGCTGCCGTTGGCGGCCATGCCGTCGTTATAGGCACCGCTTGTGGTGATGGCTCCGCCGCTCGCGTTGGTGATCTGATTGCCGTTATTCACGCCGAGCAGGACGGCGCCGCGCACGGTGCCCGACCCGCCGCCGCCCGTCAGTGAGAGGTTGCCACTGCTGTTGATCGCGCTATTGGTGTCGACGCTGAAGACGACCGGGTTGGCGCTGCGCAGGAAATTGCCTGAGGTGGTGCTATCGGCATTGATCGTCACACCCGTGCTGCCGGTTTGCGCAATCACGGCAGGGATGCTGCCCGTGCAGGTGACGGTGGTGTTGCTTGGCGGTGCGGTAGTGCTGCACGCGGCCATCGCGGAAGGGGTAAGTGCTTTGGAGAGCAGCACGACGCTGCCCAGGCCGATTCCAAACTTTTTTTTCTTCTTCATACGCGTGGTCCTTTGTGAAGGCACGACACCATACGAGCGGAATGGTCCGACTTATACACGCCTTACCGAAACTTTCCAAATGCCCCTCGCATAACTTACGAATATGTTGTGAATCGCCGACGCTTGCCGAAGACCCGCATGGCGCTTCGCTTGCGGAGGAGCCGGGTGTTTTTTCGAGGAGGGAGAAGTGCATCCGCAAGTCCTGTGCGACCCGTAAGGAGTTTGAAACATCCGTTCGCCGCGTGACCGGTTAAGACTCACACCGGGTCCTGCTGAAACTTGCCAGGTGCAGTACTCTGTACGGCTCACTCATCCACGAATCCATGATGGAGTTTCGACGATGCGATACAACCAGTTAGGCCGTACCGGCGTGTTTGTTTCAGAGCTCTGCCTCGGCACAATGACCTTCGGTGGTGGCGAGGGTATATGGAAGCAGATCGGCGATCTGCAGCAGGGCGATGCGGAGCGGCTGGTCGGCCGGGCGCTCGACGCGGGTATCAATTTCATCGACACCGCCGACGTCTATGCCGAGGGTTTGTCCGAACAGATCACGGGCCAGGCGCTGAAGAACCTTAAAGTGCCGCGCGACAAAGTTGTGGTCGCAACCAAAGTATTCGGCCAGACGGCAGAATATCCGAACGCACGCGGCGCCTCGCGCTATCACATCATCGACGGTGTCAAGGCGAGCCTGAAGCGCCTGCAACTCGATCACGTCGACCTGTATCAGATCCACGGTTTCGATCCGGCCACGCCGATCGAAGAAACGGTGCGCGCGCTCGATACGCTGGTTCAGCATGGCCATGTGCGCTATGTCGGCGTGTCGAACTGGGCCGCGTGGCAGATCGTGAAGGCCTTGGGTATTGCGGAACGCCTAGGCCTCGCGCGGTTTGAAACCCTGCAGGCCTACTACACGCTGGCGGGCCGCGACCTCGAACGCGAACTCGTGCCGATGCTGCACAGCGAAGGTCTTGGACTGATGGTGTGGAGTCCGCTCGCGGGCGGCTTGCTGAGCGGCAAATTTGGGCGTGAGCAGCAGGGCGAAGCAGGCAGCCGTCGCACGACGTTCGATTTTCCGCCGGTCAATCGCGAGCGCGCTTACGACTGCATCGACGTGATGCGCGATATCGCTGAGGTGAAGAAGGTGTCGGTAGCGCAGATTGCGCTCGCGTGGCTGCTGCATCAACGCGTGGTGACCTCGGTGATCGTCGGCGCGAAGAAAATCGAGCAACTCGACGACAATATCGCCGCCACCGGCGTCACGTTGACCGCCGACGAGCTTGCAAAGCTCGCTCAGGTCAGCACGCTGCCGGCTGAGTACCCGGGCTGGATGCTGGAGCGCCAGGGCGAAGGGCGCCGCAAGCAGCTCGAAGAGGCGCGTCATCCGGTATAACGCGTGCAGAGCGCTGCCGCGGCCGAGGCGGGGCGGGCACGCGGCGGGCTACGTGGCGGGTAATCGGTAGCGGCCCGCCGGAACCCCATGGCGGGGTGCCGGCCAGCGGAGCCACAGTGAGCCTGTTTGACGGAAAGCCAGGCTCACTGAGCATCGTCAAACCGCTTCCTTCACGCCGCCGGTTTACTGTCCGCCTGATATGCGGCCACGGCGTCCATCGTGCGGGCCGAGTACACCATAGCGGCGCCCGCATTCACCGCGATCGCCACGCCGAGCGCTTCGGCGATCTCTTCACGTGTCGCGCCGTGTTTCAGCGCTTCGGCGGTGTGCACGGTGATACAGCCGTCGCATCGCACGGTCACTGCCACCGCGAGCGAAATCAGCTCACGCGTCTTCGCGCCGAGCAGGTCAGCCTTCTGGCCGGCGCCCGACATCGTCTGATAGGCCTTCACGGTGTCCGGCGACAGTTTGGCGATCTCGCCGATGCGGCCGAACAGTTCCTTGCGGTAATCGATCCAGTTCAACATGACAGTGCTCCTTGGTTCGCAACGCGCCGGCGGTTGCCGGTGCCGTGGGACAAAGTATTGCGCTGTGCCGCGATATCCTGAATACTCGATTCGCTCAACTTTTAGCGCGATCGTCTCATGGATACGCTCAGCCGACTGATCGACCTTGCGCGGCCGCAAGCCAGCCTCGATCTGCGTTGCCTGCTCACGGGTGGCTTCGAGATCGATCATGCGCCGACGGAGGCGGGTATTGCGCCTTTTCATCTGGTGCTCGGCGGGACATGCGTGGTCGAGACGGCGGGTGGGGCGCAGATTGCGCTGCACGCGGGGGATTTCATGCTGTTTCCGCGTGGCGCCGCGCACCGGGTGCGCGACACGGGACGTGCGGCGGTCACGGCACCGTTGACCTTGGGTCATGACGGCATGCTGCCGCTGCGCCGCAATGATGGCGGCGCCGATACCCACCGTCCCAATGGCGAGCGCGACGTGGGCGCCGATCTCGATCTTCTCTGCGGCCGGTTCGTCTACGCACCGGGTTCCTCCGCCTTGTTGCTCAACGCGCTGCCCGACCCCTTTCATGTGTCGCTCGGCGGCAAGCAATCGCTGGGTGCGTTGCAGACGCTGATTGCACTAATGCGAGCCGAAGCCGGGCACCGTCAGCCCGGCGCGCTCACGATCGTCACCGCATTGAGTCACGCACTTTTCGCCATGGCCTTGCGCAGGCATGGCGAACAGCATGCGACCAGTTCAGGCGTGTTGGCCCTGCTGGCCGATGCGCGCCTCGGGGCTTCTGTGCAACGCATGCTGAGCGCCCCCGAGCGGGCGTGGACGATCGCGGAGCTAGGTGAACTCGCGGCGATGTCCCGCGCGACTTACGCACGCCACTTCAACGCGCGCGCCGGCATGACGGTGATGGACTTTCTCACGCAGATCCGCATGACGATCGCCTGCGATCTGTTGCTGCGCACGCAGCGCAGCGCCGCGGAGATCGGTGAGGCCGTGGGGTATCAATCGGAAGCCGCCTTCGGCAAGGCGTTTCAGCAGAGCGTCGGTGTGACGCCGGGGCGTTACCGGCGGCAACGGCAAGAGCACGATCAGAAAGCTGGCTAGGCTTTGTCGGGTCTGCCGAACCAGCGCTTTTCTATCCTCGACATGATCAAGGTCACCAGCAAAGCGCAAACCGTGCCGAGCGTCACTTCGCCGAGGCGCAGCAGAGCCTTGTCCCACGGGGAACCCATGCCAGGCACCAGCAGCATGATGGTTGCCGTAATGCCGCCCAGACGCGCCGCGCTGCCTACGTTCACGATCCAGCACGTCACGATGGCCACGGCAACCGTGGCCGCGTAAGCCGCGAGATTGCCGCCGCCGAGCGTTGCGCCGATGAGGCCGCAAACGCCCCCGACCATCGCGCCGATGAACTGATCGCGCGAGAGATTGCGGGTGTCGATATAACTATGCTGGCTGACCGCGATTGCCGTAATCGCGGCCCAGAAGGCTTGTTCGGTATGCAGCCACTGGCCGATGGCGAAAGCGAGGCTGGCGCCGGCTACCGCCTGCACGGCCATCACGCCGCCTTCGGCCAACCGGTCGCCCAGCGGCAGCGACTTGAGAAAAACAAACAGCGAGTTGGCGGCGTTCGTGCGCGCTTCACGTCTTGAATCTTTGGGAGAGGTCATCGAATGGCGAGGTGCCCGTTGCAGCATGGAGGAGTCGTATTCTAGCGAGGTCAGCGGCGGGCACCGCTAGTTTTCGCTGCTGCGCAGCCTGTGATACCAGGTCATCAGCGGCGTAGCCGAGACACCATGAATCACGACCGAAGCGGCGACGACCGCAAGCGCCAGCGGCACCAGGGGCGTGACGTCGGCCGCCGCGCCGAGTTCAAGCGCGTACGCCAGGTAGTAAAACGAGCCGATGCCGCGGATGCCGAACCAGCTCATCAAACGCCGCTGGGTAGGCGTCGCGTTCGACCCCACCAGTGACAACTCCACCGCCACCGGCCGCACCAACACGAACAGGGCAACCGTGAGCGCCACCGTCTGCCACGTCAAAAGCGGCACTTGCAGTGTGGCGAGCACGTTACCGACCATCGCCATCACCGCGACCTCGGCGATGCGTTCGAGTTCGATCGTGAAACCCATCACCGACTCCGTCATATACGCATGCGCTTTGCTCGGGTTCGCCGCCGTCGCTTCGACGTCTTCGGAATCGACTTTACCGATTGCTTTTTGAGCTGAAACGCCGCCGCTCGCGCGGTGTTCGACGCGGCGCATCGCGACGCCCGCGGCGAACACCGCCAGGAAGCCATAGGTATGCGCGAGTTGCGCGGCGCCGAACGAGAGTCCGATCAGCCCCAACGCGAAGAAGCCCTCCAGACCGAGCGCCTGCGCGTGGTGCGTACGCAACCAGGTGACCGCGTGCGTCGTGAACCCGCCAAGCAGGCCGCCGATCGCAATTGCGCCGACCACGCCCCATACGATGCCGCTGAGGAGCGTGAAGGTCAGCGCGTCGGCAATGTGAGCTGCGGGCGCCGCGCATATCGTGAGGCCGAGCACGGCAAAAGGAAGTGCAATGCCGTCATTCAGGCCGCCTTCGCCGGAAAGTGCGAAGCGCAGGAGATCGTGATCGCCGGGATTGTGTACCTGGACGTCGTGGGCCAGCACCGGATCGGTCGGTGCGAGGATCGCAGCGAGCAGCAGGGACGGCCCCCAGCCTAGATGCAAACCATACACGCCGAACAGCGTGAGCAGGGGAATGGTGGCCAGCATGGCGAGGAAACCGAGACGCAGCGGCACGGTCCAGAGCTTCTCGAATACGCCGAGCCGCAAACGCAGGCCGATAGCGAACAGCGAGACCAGCAGCGCGACTTCGGTGATGATTCGCAGCAGATGCGCATCGGCGACCATATCCAGGCGCAACAGGTCCATGCCGGGTGGCCCGAGCGCGTAGCCGATGGCGAGGTAGAACATGGCGGCGCTAACGGGCAGCCGCCGCAGTGTCGTTGCTGCCACGCCCATGAATACGAGCACGGCCCCGACAATGAGAAACCACAGTGTTTCGTGCATGAGCCTCCGTTTGGGGCTGGCTTGCGTACCCGCTCGCCTGGCCGTCGCTTATTGCAAGCGAAACGCGCCGGCATGTCGTGGTGGCAGCATGCCGGCGCATTGCTGCGGGTATGGCTCGACTCTGCAACGAATCGGATTTGCCCGCAACGGGTGTGCGGCTTACAGCTTCAGCCCGCCAGCCTCCGGCGCATCCGACGACCCCGCCGGAATGTCGCCGACGCCCAGGTCGTCACGCCGATTGTAAGTATCGCGGCCCCAGTACGGCTCGCTGCCGTAATACTGATGGACTGACGTGGCCCACGTCTGGTCAGCCATTGACGGCCAATGGTCCTTATCGAACCCCGGTGCGTTCTTCACGCGCTCGGCTGCCATATCGAGGACGAAGCACTTCTGCTGCGTATCGAGCGTCAATGCGCTCCACGGAATCGCCAGCAGCTTGTCGCCGATGCCGAGAAAGCCGCCGCTCGACAGCACCACATAGGCGATACGACCGGAGCCGACGTCGAGCATGATGTCCTTGACCTTGCCGATGTCCTCGCCGTCGCTGCTGATCACCTTGTTGCCGTCGAGCGTGGCTGCCGCCATGACGTCCGGGCCGGGACCGTCGGCGCTCGCGCTGCCGTCGCCGACGATACGTGCGCCTTGTTCCTGGCGCATGCCGCCCAGGGTCTGTGTCTGGTTGATCATGATGTTTCTCCTTTACCGGTTTGATGTGTGGAGGACTGAGCAACCGGCGTTCCTCCAATTCTCAGCGCCGCTATAGCAGTGATGTCGGTACACGGCGGTGCCGTGGTCAGGCGGCGCGCTGGAAATGACACGTAAAGGATGCTGCCCCGCTTGAAACTATTTCGACTGCATGGAACACCATGCCGTGCGGCATAGCCCTTGCTGAACTGCTGAGGCACAGCGCGAATCGCCGTGGCCACTTCATTCGACAAGCTTGAGCGATGGCGATGGATGGGCAATACGGCGCTGTCAACGAATCAGACAGTCTCACGCTGCAAGCGGCAAACGCCGCCCATTCAATCAGGGAGAGCTCCATGAAATATTCAAAGGCATTGCTGGTAACGGCACTGATCGCCATGTCGGGCGTCGCGTTTGCGCAAGCGGGCGGTGGCAACGGTAACGGCGGCAACAGCGGTAACGGCGGCTCGGGAAACGGGCACGGTGCGGCAACCCCGGCGCCGACGGCGGGTGGCGACGCAGCGTCGGGCGCAATGAGTGGCGGCACGAAAATGCAGCACACGTCGAAATCGAAATCGACGATGAAGCCGAAGACGAAGAAGCCGATGGCCGATTCGACCAACGGGGGTGCGAGCAGTGATACCAACGCGCAATGACGCCAACGATGGGCGGCGAATCCGCACTCGCACGACGCCGACGCGGCTTCGCCGAACCGATGACGGAGGAGAGTCATGAAACAGCGATCCAGGCAGGGTGCCGGTAGGCAGGCGCTGATGGCGGCAGCGATCGTGCTATTGAGCACGGCTGCCGGTTGCAAACGCCCCGATAGCGGCGGCAGTGCGGATACGGCCACTGCCGCCAGTGCTGCGCTGGCCAGCAGCGGCGTAATGAATGGCGACGCGGCCACTGGCAGTACTGCGGATACGAGCAGCGGTGCGGCTGCCGCTGCTGACGCGGCGGCGAGTATGCCTGCCGCAGCGGCAGCGGCCTCCGGCGCTAGCCAATAAGTCAGGTCGGAGATTCACGCAATAGGGCGTGCATTCGCATTGCGCGAAGACAGAATTGCCGCCCGAGGATTCCATGGCTAGGTGAACACTGCGGCAGTGATGTCAGCCCATCTCTTTCAACTTTGCCCGTTTTGCCTAGCGAGCGGCCTGCTTGGCGTTATGCGATGGCACGACCTCGCGTGACGTAGCCGAGCGCCGCGCGGTTCGCGCACCACCCTTGGCATCAGTCTGTGCAGCGGCTTCTTTACGCACCACCCGCGATTTTTTCAGCAGACTGGTGAGCGAACCGTTAATGCTGTCCGTCACCGCCGTGTCCCGCATCTTGCGACCCTTGGCGCCAGCCTTGCGCGCCAGCTGCGCCGCACGTTTTTCCGCATGCGCGAGCAGCGCGGCAAATGCCACTTCATCCACTCTCAGTCCACGGCGTGCCTGGCCGGGTGGCAAGCCCTGCAACTCATCTGCCTCGAACGCACGGATTACCGCAGGGTGGATGTAGCAGCGCCGGCAAACCGCGGGCGTATTGCGCAGCAACGCCGCCACATCCTTGACGGTTGCAACGATATGGCTACGCGCTTCCGTTGCACTGCTGCACATCAGCCGCCGCAGCGCGGCCAGTGCATAGACGCTGCCCGCCCACGTTCGATAATCCTTGGCGGTGAAGTCGGCATCGCTCGCGCGACGCAAGTAATCGTTGATGTCCGCCGACCCCACCGTGCGGCGCATGCCGTCTTCGTCGAGATACTGGAACAGGTCGTGGCCAGGCAATTCGGCGCAGCGCCGCACGATGCGTTTGATGCGTGGATTATCCACGGTCACGTCGTGTTCGATCCCGCTCTTGCCGCGAAACTGGAAGCGCAACTGGCCGGCTTCGATCTTCACATGCTTCTTGCGTAGCGTCGTCAAACCGTACGACTGGTTCTCGCGCGCGTATTCGACACTGCCGATGCGAATCAGCGTGGTGTCGAGCAACTGCACGATCGCGGCGATGACCTTGTCGCATGGCATGCCCGGCAGTTTCAGATCGCGTGCGACGCGCGCGCGGATCTTTGGCAATGCATGGCCGAACGCCGCCATGCGTTCGTATTTATCGGCGTCGCGAGTCTCACGCCAGCGTGGGTGATACCGGTATTGCTTGCGGCCACGCGCATCGCGTCCGGTTGCCTGGATATGGCCACGTGCGTCGGGACAGATCCAGACGTCTTCGTAGGCGGGCGGAATGGCGAGCGCGTTGATCCGTTTGATTTCCTCTTCGTCGTCGATGCGCTTGCCCTTCAGGTCGACGTAGACGAAGCCGTCTTTGTCACGCTTGCGGGTGTAGCCGGGCTTGCTGTCGTCGGCGTGGCGCAAGCCCGGTGGCATGACCGCGGGAACGGCTTGTTGCGCCGGGTTGTCGTCAGCGCATTCAGTGCGTTCTGGACGGCGTCGAATCGAGTGGGTCGTGGCGGCCATTGTTGGAGGTAGAAGTTTCAAGCATGAGGCGCGCTTTGCGCCGATGACTGCCTGTAAGCAAAGGCGATGCCCACCGCGGGCGTCGCGCGCTGCGGCATGCGCGAGCTGAACAGTCCTTGGGAAAGCTCCGTTTCGTTATCGGATGGGAGGGTGCCACGTATGCTGTACCCCGACGAAGAGCGGAAGTCATAGGCACGTTCTTTGCTCATTAAGAGGGGGGCGCTAGAGCGGTTTTGAAATGCTGCGCCTCGTCGCCCAGCATGCGTCGGTGGATAGGTTGACCAGGGAGAAAATGCATGAAATTCCGCTATTCCATACAGGTGATGACGGTTGCGCTGGGGCTGAGCGCAGCGTCGATAGGCGCGGTGTACGCGCAAGCCAGTGATGCTCCCGCGAGCGATGCGCCGATGAGCGGCACGCAGCTTTCGCCAGCCGATCAGCAGTTTGTGCAGGATGCCTCACAGTCCGACGCCACTGAAATCGCGGCAAGCAAAATCGCGCTCAAGAACTCGAGCGATCCGCGGGTCAAGAAATTCGCGCAGCAAATGATCACGGACCATACGAAACTCTCGCACGGCATGGCCGCAATCGCCGCGAAGAAGGGGCTGGCCACGGCGCCGTCGGCCGATGCCGCGCTGGTCGGCAAACTGCAGACACTCAAGGGGCGTGAGTTCGATCAGGCCTACGTCGAGCAGATCGGGCTGGAAGCCCATCAGCGAGCCGTCGACCTGTTCCAGCAGGAGAGTCAGAGCGGCACCGACTCGCAGCTGAAGGCAGCGGCTACACATGCATTGCCGACCATCAAACATCACCTCGCGATGGCGCAGCAACTTGCCGGCGCAATGAAGGGATCGTCTTGACTGCGATCCCGGCGAGGCCGGCCGATGAGGAGTCCCTTATGCCTATCAATTTTTCCGACGACGAGCCGGTCTTCGACGGAACGAATCTGACCGTGCGCTTCATGGCGAGCGTTGACGGCGAAGCGGTGGTGTGCGCGATTACCGCTGAGGCGCTGGAAGACCATTTCGGCGCTGATTCCGCGCTCGAATCCGCCCTGATGGCTGCTTTCGAAAAGGGTCGCAACCGCATCCGCTCGGTTTGCGCGGAAGCACTCGACCGGAACGACGGCGATGGCGTAGTCTTGCATAGTGGACTGTTCAGAGTGGAAGGCATGGAACCCGATCGCGGCACCACCGCGTAGTCCGGGCGAATGCCTACCGCCCGTGCGCGCATTTTCCAGCGCGGCGTTGTACGGCGGCGTGGTCCGCAAAACGCGAATCAACGATGTAAGGAGGCCTTATGTCACTCATCGTCGCAGCACGATTTACGACTTTCCCGGCCGCTGAAGATGCGGCGCAAAAGCTCTTCAACGCAGGTTTCGTCGAAGAAGACGTCACGCTCTTTTTCGTCAATCCACGCGGTCAGCACGCGCGTTATCCGATCGGCGGCGATACCCATACCGATCCGGGCGCGCGGGATGCGCCGAAGGGTGCAGGAATGGGGGTCACCATTGGTGCGGTCGTGGGTGCGGTGGTCGGCGTCGCGATATTTGCAGCGTTTTCGACGCCGCTTCTCATCTCGCTGATCGCGGCCGGCGTCGGCGCGTACATCGGCTCGATGGTCGGGGCGATGGCGCGCACCCGTGAAAGCGGCCACGCGGGCCACCATTTGCCATTTCATCAAGAAATGCGCGATTCCGGTGTACTGGTTGCCGTGCATGTGTGCCCCGAGAATCAATTCGACGCCGCTCGCGTATTGCGCGAAGCAGGGGGCCTCGCGATCGAGCGCGCGAGTGGGCGCTGGCAGCAGGGGCGCTGGGCCGACTTCGATCCCACCAGAACGCCCGAGCCACTCAACGAATTCAGCGAGAGGCATGCTTGAGCGAGCGCTGTCGTTTGAGCAAACAGGCGGTAAATAGCAAAACGGCCCGACGAATGTCGGGCCGTTTTGCATTCAAAGGGGTCGTCACGGCGGGCAACATTTACGCGCGTTGCCAAGATTGCGAACGCGTGTCGATGCTCGCCGTCACTGTCAGACACGGCGTCGGCGGGCGAGCGCGCCGGGCACGGCGCATGCGCAGGGTCACGTGAACCCCGTTGCTACCTTGGAGTGCATAGCGGCGGATTCCACGATTAACGAAACCCCTGGAGGTATTGAATGGCTACGAACGTTGTTTCCGTGCTGAACGATCTGGTCGAAACGTCGAAGGATGGCGAGAAGGGCTTTCGCAAGGCAGCAGAAGACGCGCATGACGCGCAACTGAAAACGATGTTCCTGTCGCGCGTCGAGGACTGTATGCGCGGCGCGCGTGAACTACAGGATGCGGTTCAAGCTTTGGGCGGCAAGCCTGAAACCGGCGGCAGCGTGAGCGGTGCGTTGCATCGCGGCTGGGTCGACGTGAAATCCGCGGTGACGCACCGCAGCGACCACGACATCCTGGCCGAATGCGAAAAGGGCGAAGACGTCGCGAAGAAGCGTTATCACGATGCGCTTGAAAAGGATTTGCCGCTGGATGTACGCGCAATTGTCGAGCGTCAGTATCAGGGCGTGCTGCAAAATCATGACCGTGTGCGCGATCTGCGTGATCAGTACGCCGCGGCCAAGGGGTAATTGCCAGTAGCAAAAAGAGCCGGCCGAAGCCGGCTCCCCTCGATCTGATCGGCCGAACTTATTCCGCCACGATCTTCAAATGGTTCCTCACGCTCGAGACGCCGTCTACGCCTTTCACGACTTCTCCCGCAGCGGCCTTGTCGTCGGCCGACGGCACCGAGCCCGTGAGCCACACCACGCCCTTGCGGGTCTTCACATGGATGTGAGTCGATTTGACGTTCTTCGCGCTGAGCAATTCGGCCTTGGCCTTGGTGGTGATGGTGCCGTCGTCGACGTGCTGGCCGATGGTTTCGGATGCTGCCGACGGGGCCGAAGCGCTGGTCTGCGCCGTGGCGTTCAGCGCGAAAGCAACGCAAGCGATGCTGCCTGCGGTCTTCAAAAGTTGGATGGTCTTCATGGTTTCTCCTTCGGATGTTGATGAAAAATGCGGTCTTGTTGTCTGCGACCTATTCGCGTGAAAAGACCCACGTCCGTCCACATCGTGTTGACCCGCAAGGTATGTGCCCGGCTTGCCGCACAGGTGATCGATGCCGGGAAATGCCGTTAGGGCATGGGCATTCAGACTGAGGAATAGCGGGAGGTGCCGTTCCGGCGCGGGCATTCAAGCTGAGGAGGAACGGGGGGGGCCGGTTTGGCGCGCCGTCCGGCAACCCGAAAGGCTCGCGACCGCAAATTGCCGGGTTCTTGTAAAAATGGCGCTCGCGCTGCTGCGCAAGTAGCGGACCTGAACAGGCAAAACTTAGAAAAAACAGGATGTTGGGTGAACTGGTATGACAGTTGCTCTATTGAGGCCACGTGCTATTTCTCAGCGACTAACGGGACCTCACTACAATGCCTTCCATTGAACTACGCACAAGGCAGTCTCTTGCCCTCACGCCGCGTCTGCAGCAATCCGTGCGTCTGTTGCAGTTGTCGTCTCTGGAGTTCCAGCAGGAGTTGCGCACCGCGCTCGACACCAATCCGTTCCTCGAGTACGACTCGACCGACACGGAAGACGTCGCGCTCGCCGCTGCAACGCCAGGCGATGACGCCGGCGAGATGCCCGCCACGGACACGGCCGCGGCCGCTACCGCCGAACCTGAATCGTTGCCGGCTGATACCGGCGGCAGCGACACGATTGAGAGCGCGGGGCAGGATGACATACCCGGCGACTTTTCGGGCGACTACAGCAGCCGCAGTTCGATGCGCCAGAACGGCGACGCCGACAGCAGCGATCCTGCCGAATGGGCGCGTTCACAACCGACCTTGCGCGAGCAGTTGCATGATTCGCTATGCCTCTACCGACTTGACGATCGCGACCGTGCAGTGGCCCGCTTCATCATCGAGGCGCTCGACGACGACGGCTATCTGCGTCAGTCGCTTTCCGATCTTGCGGCTAGCGTCGAGCTCCAACCTGAACTGACCGAAGCAGAATTGCTGGTGGCGCTGCGCCTCGTGCAATCGCTGGATCGTCCTGGTCTCGGCGCGCGCTCGCTGTCCGAATGTCTGTCGCTGCAATTGAACGCGTTATCTCCGGATACGCCGGGACGCGATGTCGCTTGCCTGGTCGTCGAGCAGCATCTCGAACGCCTCGCGCGCCGCGAACAGGCTGAACTGCAAAAGCAGATCGGCTGCAGCGCCGAGGAACTGCGGGTGGCCTGCGCGCTGGTGCGCAAGCTTGACCCGAAGCCGGGCAACAGCTACGGCCGCACTGAAGACAACTATGTGGTGCCGGACGTGATCGTGCGTCAGGTGCGCAACAAATGGGTGGTGTCGATCAATCCGGCCGTGCAGCCGC
This sequence comes from Burkholderia sp. GAS332, assembly GCA_900142905.1. Lineage (NCBI taxonomy): Bacteria > Pseudomonadati > Pseudomonadota > Betaproteobacteria > Burkholderiales > Burkholderiaceae > Burkholderia > Burkholderia sp. GAS332. Next base: position 1,404,001 of record FSRV01000002.1, read on the forward strand.
GCGCGCGCATTCATCGCATGTATGCCGAGTTGTTCGCGCAGTCGGCCGGCGCAAGCCGCTCGCCGCTCGCACAGCAATTGCAGGAAGCACGCTGGCTGATCCGCAATGCCCAGCAACGCTTCGATACGATTCAACGCGTGGCCGAATGCATCGTCGCGTATCAGAAGGCCTTCTTCCAGTACGGTGAAATCGCGCTCAAGCCGATGGTGCTGCGCGATGTGGCCGAGGAGCTCGGTCTGCATGAGTCCACCATCTCGCGTGCGACCGGCAACAAATATATGGCGACGCCGCGCGGCATATTCGAGTTCAAACACTTTTTCCCGCGTGAACTCGGCACGGAAAGCGGCGGCACCTGTTCGGCCGCGGCGGTGCGCGCGCTGCTCAAGGAAATGATCGCCGCGGAGAACACGCACGATCCGCTGTCGGATGTGACGCTTGCGAGGATGCTCGCGGATCAGGGGGTGCTGGTGGCGCGGCGCACGGTGGCGAAATATCGCCATATGATGAAAGTGCCGCCGGCGGAACTGCGGCGCCAGGTTTAAGCGTACTTCGCCTCGGTTAAAGCGGGGCTTCATTGAACGGTCACGTGAGACGACATGCTCACGTGACTCTTTTTCGTATCTGGACGTTTCGCACGCGCCCCATTACATTGGCGGCTCAAGTCGAAACGGGGTGAGTCAATGAAGTACTCGAATCTGGTCGAGCGTTTGCAGGGCCGGCGTACGTCGGCGTGGGAGATCCACCGTGTCGCACAACAGGCGCTGGCCAATGGCGAAGACGTGATCGTGCTGAGCGTGGGGGACCCCGACTTCGCGACCCCCGCGCCGATCGTCGAGCGTGCAATCGAGGCGTTGCGCGACGGCGATACGCACTACAGCGCCGTGTCCGGGCGCGAACCGCTGCGTGCGGCGGTTGCCGAAGAACATGCGCACACCACCGGTTGCGACGTGAGCGCGGCCAACGTGATCCTGACGGCGGGTGCGCAGAACGGTGTGTTCGCCGCATCGCTGTGCCTGCTGGAAGCGGGCGACGAAGTGATCGTCCCTGAGCCGATGTACCTCACGTACGAGGCCTGCGTGCGCGCCGCGGGCGCCACGCTCGTGCCCGTGCCGGTCGATGCCGCGCGGGCATTCCACCTCGACTGTGACGCGCTCGAAGCGGCGATCACGCCGCGCACCCAGGCCATTTTCTTTGCCACACCCTGCAATCCGACCGGCGTGGTGATGCCGCGTGCCGACCTCGTGCGCATCGCACGGCTCGCCATCGAGCATGACCTATGGGTGCTGTCCGACGAGGTCTATGCGGATCTCACCTTCGAGCGGGAACATGTGAGCATTGCTGCGTTGCCCGGCATGGCGGAACGCACGGTGACGCTCGGCAGTCTGTCGAAATCGCATGCCATGGCGGGGTGGCGTGTGGGCTGGGCGATCGGGCCTGCCACGCTGATCGAGCATATGGGGCGGCTCGCGCTGGCCATGCTCTATGGCTTGCCGGGTTTCATCCAGCAGGCCGCGTTGACGGCCCTGCGAAACAAGACGCCGATCGTCGCCGAAATGCGCGAGGTTTACCGGCGCCGCCGCGATGTCGTGTTCGAGCGCTTGCATCGCGTGGCCGGCTTGCGTTGCCTGTTGCCTGAAGCCGGTATGTTCATGATGGTCGACGTCAGTGGCACGGGCCTCGACACGGTCGATTTCACCTGGCAACTGTTTCGCGCACAAGGCGTGTCGCTGCTCGACGCCAGCGCCTTCGGCGAAACCGCGAACGGCTTCGTGCGGCTGGGTTTCGTGGTCGACGAAGCGAGCCTGATCGACGCGTGCGAACGGATAGCCGCGTTCGTCGGCGGATTGCCGGTGCGCGCGCAGGCGTAGTCCGGAAAAAGGAAAACTGCCTCAGCCTTGAACGCCAGGCGATGCTCTTGCGGCGTCACGATAGCGGAGCCGCTTTCTTAAGTATTTCGAATGGCTTTCGTTTTCCCCGGTGAAACGATGCGGCGTGGGAGAGGTGCGCGTGGCAGCCAGTTTTCGATTGACGTCGTCGATGCTTACATTAAGAATCGTTCGCCCGGTTCGTCTTAACCTGGACGACCGGGACATCGACACCTATCGACGCGCAAACAGGAACCGCATGGCTATTCGCTACTATCTCGCGTTGCGCCGGTCACTGATGGCCGGATCCATGGCGGCCGCGCTGGTTGCGATGGCGCTCGTCCTCGCCATCATCGCGACATTCAGTCAGATGTGCGCGGCGGCCGAACTGGACGACTCATCCGCTGCGACCGCGAGCCCTGAAACAACCACGTCGCCGGCCAGTTCGGTGGGCGTGCCCGGCGTGCCCAGCGCTCAGGCAGAGACTTTGGGGCAAGCCGTCGATGCGAACGGTCAGCCAGTCAAGACGTCACGCGCCAATCCATCGCGTACCGGCCGTCCGCCAAGGGTTGCCGCAGCCGCCCAGACCGATGCGCAAGACAACTCGCAACACAGCGCCAAACCCGAGACACCGGCGATCCCCGTGCCGCCGGAAAGCACCGCGGTGACACAGCATTCGATCCGGCTCGACGGCCGCAAGATCGACTACACGGCGACTGCCGGCAACCTGCTGCTGCGCGACAAAACCGGCCAGGCCAATGCGAGCGTTTTCTACGTCGCCTACACGGTCGCCACCAAAGCACCCTCGACGCGCCCCGTCACGTTCCTCTTCAACGGCGGACCGGGCGCGGGCAGTGTGTTCCTGATGATGGGCTCGTTCGGGCCGAAGCGGGTGCGCACGGCGAGTCCCGCGATCACACCGCCCGCGCCGTATGTGCTGGACGACAACCCCGATAGCCTGCTCGACACCACCGATCTGGTCTTTATCGATGCCGTGGGCGCGGGCTTGTCGAGGGTCGTTGGGCACGGCACCGGAAAGGACTTCTGGGGCGTCGATCAAGACCTCGACGCGTTTTCGCAATTCATCGAACGCTATTTGACGGTGAACCAGCGCTGGAATTCGCCGAAGTACCTGCTCGGTGAATCGTACGGCACCGCGCGCGCCGCGATGCTCGCGTATCGGCTGGGGCAGGACAATATCGCGCTCAACGGCGTGATCCTGATGTCGTCGGTGCTCGATTCCGCGGCGTTTTCACCCGGCTCCGATTTCCAGAGCGAAAGCTACTTGCCGAGCTTCGCGGCGATCGCGTGGTACCACGACAAGATCGTGCCGAAGCCGGCCAGTCTGCCGGCCTTTCTCGACGAGGCCCGCGCGTTCGCACGCGGGCCTTATGCGCAAGCGCTCGCGCAGGGCGACGCGTTGCCTGACGCACAGCGCGACGAGATTGCCGCACGTGTCGCGCAGTTCACCGGGCTCGACGTCGACTACGTGAAACGAAGCCGCCTGCGTCTCTATCCGTCGCGCTTCCGCAATCAATTGCTGCGCGATCAATCGCGCAGCGTCGGCCGTTTCGACGCCCGTTTCGAAGGACTCGAATATGACGGCGTGTCCGAGCGTCCCGATTTCGACGCCTCGGTGAGCAGCGTGTCGAGTGCGTTCGACGCCGCGCTGCATCAGCATTTTGCGCAAGATCTGCACTTCACGCCTGCCGACCGCTATCGCGTCTTCAACGACGATGCGTTGAAGCAGTGGGACTGGAAACATCGCGAGTGGTGGGGCGAACGCTTGAACGAGCCGTATGCGGCGGGCGATCTCGCCGAAGGGATGCGCCAGAATCCGCAATTGCGCGTGATGTCGCTGAACGGCTATTTCGACCTCGCCACGCCGTTCTATGCGACCGAGTACGCGCTCGCGCATCTGGGTGTCGATGCGCCACTGCGCGCCAACGTGCACATCACCTACTATCCGACCGGCCACATGATCTATCTCGACGATGCCGCGTTGCATACCCTCAAGCGGGATCTGGCGAGCTTCTACGGGGCGGGCGCGAGCTAGCGTTGTAAGCAGCGGCCAGTCGTTGAACGGTATAATTCGTCCACTTTGGCGCGCGCGTTCGGCGGTGCGTCCATGCCGTTGTCTGCGCCTTCGCCAACCCGGCTTCATCAATCCAGGCTTCACCCGCGCTGCCCATGCCATTTCTCCCGATCCAGTCCTTCACGCGCAAACGACTTTCCGACGTGGTGTCCGACCAGATCAAGCAACTGATCTCGGACGGCTCGCTGATGCCCGGCGACCGGTTGCCGGCCGAACGCGATCTGGCCACGCAGCTCGGTGTGTCGCGGCCGTCGTTGCGGGAAGCGCTGATCAGGCTGGAAGCCGACGGTTATATCGAAACCTCGGGGCGGGGCGGCTTCACGGTTGTCGACGTCACCGCGCCGATTATCTCCAAGCCGCTCGCCGAGCTGCTGCTGCAAAATCCGCGTACCAGTGCCGATATTCTCGAACTGCGCCAGGGTCTCGAATCGATTTCGACGGTGTATGCCGCGGAGCGTGCCACGGCGGCCGATCTGCAGAAAATTACTGAAGCGTTCGAAGCATTGAAGGCCGGCTCCCAGTCGCAAGACCGCGTGAACCTCGCGGAACTGGACGCTGCGTTTCACCTCGCCATTGCCGACTCCACGCATAACATTGCGCTCGCTCATGTGATGCACGGTATCCATACGCTGATTCGCGAAGGCATGCGCCAGTACCATCGCCTGATCGACTACGACGACGCGATGGAAAAACAGTTGATGAGCCAGCATCAAGCCATCTACGACGCGGTCATCGCGCGCGATGCACAAAAGGCGCGCAAAGCCGCTGAGCGTCATCTGACCTATGTGCGCGAAATGTACAAGGAAGACGCGGCGAAACCTTCGCCGAGCGTGATTTCCTGAGTTTGCCAGGCATCTGATCTTCCGGTTTGTCTGACCTTTTGAGCCCCGCTCGCGCTCGCCTCGCGAGCGGCGGATCGCACACCTGCGCTGCCGCGTAGCGCCCCACGAAGCCCATCCCACCAGCGATTTCCGGTTGACACCGTCCGGCGCCCTCCCTATATAATTCGTGGTCAGACCAACATGACCAGTCTGACTGACTGATCACAATGCGCGACTGCAATGAGCGGCCACGCTGACCGGCCAGACGCCATGGCGTCGGCGGGAAACGCCTGCGCCGCCATGATTCCCGCACTAGAGTGAGTGAATCACCGGCTACCGTTTTTCTTTTCAATGATCTTATGAAAGTCGCCCTGTTTATCCCGTGCTTCATCGACGCGTTCTATCCCGAAGTGGGGATCGCCACGCTCGAATTGCTCGAACGCTTCGGCATCGAGGTCGACTATCCGCAGGAGCAAACCTGCTGCGGCCAGCCGATGGCCAACAGCGGTGCGCAGACCGAGGCAGCCGGTGCCGAGCGCGTGTTTGCGCGTAACTTTGCCGGCTACGACTACATCGTCGGGCCGTCGGCAAGTTGCATCCACCACGTACGCGAGCATTTGACCGCGCTCGAGCAGACCGACGAGGTCAGGAAGGTCCGCGCCAACGCCTATGAACTCGTCGAATTTCTACATGACGTGGTCGGCGCGCGCGAATTTCCCTGGGCCGAGTTTCCGCATCGCGTCGGCCTGCATAACAGTTGCAGCGCGTTGCGGCATCTGAAGGAAGCGTCGGTTTCGGAGATTGCCGGGGTACCGTTTTCGAAGCCACGCACCTTGCTCGAAGGCGTTAAAGGCATCGAATTCGTCAAGCCGTCGCGGCCGGATGAATGCTGCGGTTTCGGCGGCACCTTCTCGGTGACCGAAGAACCGGTGTCGGTGCGCATGGGGCAGGACAAGGTCCGCGATCACCTCAATGCGGGCGCGGAATACATCGTATCGGGCGATATGTCGTGCCTGATGCACCAGCAAGGCTGCGCGGAACGGATGAAAGCCGACGCACGCTTCATCCATATCGCGCAGGTCCTTAACGGAGCACGCGCATGAGCCGGATCGATCACGCGAAAGCCGCGGGCGCTTTCATCAGGAAGACGGAGCACGTCGCGTTTCACGACAAGCGTCTGTGGGATTTGCGTGAGAAGCGCGATGCGCAGGCACACGGCATCCCGGAGTGGGAGACGCTGCGTGAGCTGGCATCGGGCATCAAGGAACACACGCTGTCGCATCTGTCCGACTACCTCGAACAGTTCGCCGCGGCGGCTGAAGCCAATGGCGTCGTGGTGCATTGGGCCGCGACGGCTGAAGAGCACAATGCGCTGGTTCACACGATCATGTCCGAGCGTGGCATGACCACGCTCGTCAAAAGCAAGTCGATGCTCACCGACGAATGCAAGATGCGCGAGTATCTCGAACCGCGCGGCATCACGGTGATGGAGACCGATCTCGGCGAGCGCATCCAGCAGCTCGATCATCAGGACCCGAGCCATATGGTGGTGCCCGCGGTTCATAAACTGCGAGGCGACGTGGCCGAACTGTTCGGCCGAACCATCGGCACCGATCCGCAAAACAGCGACATTCACTACCTCGCGGAAAGCCAGCGAATGAACACGCGGCCGTACTTCGTGCGCGAGAAAACGGCCGGCATGACGGGATGTAATTTCGCGGTGGCGGAGACGGGCACGGTCGTGGTGTGTACCAACGAAGGCAATGCCGACCTGTCGGCGAATGTGCCGCCGTTGCATATCGCGTCGATCGGTATCGAGAAGCTGATTCCGAAGGTCTCGGACCTCGGCGTGTTCATCCGCATGCTGTCACGCAGCGCGCTCGGCTCGCCGATTACGCAGTACACCTCGCATTTTCGCGCGCCGCGTCCGGGCACCGAGATGCATTTCATCCTCGTCGATCATGGCCGCTCGGAGCGGCTTGCGATGGAGGACTTCTGGTATTCGCTCAAATGCATTCGCTGCGGCGCGTGTATGAACACGTGCCCGGTGTACCGGCGCAGTGGCGGCTTGTCGTATGGCGGCACGTATTCGGGGCCGATCGGCGCGATCATCAATCCGACCTTCGATCTGAAGCGTTATAGCGCGTTGCCGTTCGCGTCGACGCTCAACGGCAGTTGCACGAATGTGTGTCCGGTGAAGATCAATATTCACGAGCAGATTTACAAATGGCGCACGGTGATCGCCGAGCGTCATGAGGTGCCGTTCGTGAAGCAGGAAGTGCTGAAGATGGCAGGGCGCTTGCTCGTGAGTCCGACGCTGTATCGGGCGACAGTGTCGTCGATGGGCGGCGCGCTGCGGCGGCTGCCGAATTTCGTGCTGTACAACCCGCTCAATATCTGGGGCCGGCAGCGTGAGCTGCCTGAGGCGCCAAAGCTGACCTTCCACGCCTGGTACAAGAAGAATCGGGGAGATGGCAATGGCAACGCGTGAAGCTTTTCTGGCAAAGGTGCGTGAGTCGCAGCCGCCGGCGCGGCCACGGCCTGATGTGCCGCTGTTTACTACGGTGGGCGGGGATTTGCGGGCGCGCTTCACGACGGCATTGCAGGCGATGGGGGGCACCTGTGTCGAAGCGTCGGCTGCGGGTGACGTGCTCGCACTGATCCGTGAGCGGTTCGGCGATGCGGCGTCGGTGGCGTCGGCGACGCCCGAAGTGCCCGGCACCCGTGTGATCACGGCCGAAACCGAACCGGCTTCGTTGCAGGATATCGATGTGGGGGTGGTGCGGGCGCGCTTCGGCGTTGCTGAAACGGGCTCGGTGTGGTTCAGCGAGCGCGAGTATGTCGTCAACGCGCTGGGGTACATCGTGCAGCATCTGGTGGTGCTGCTCGATCCGGCGCAATTGCTCGACGGCTTGCAGGACGTGTACCGTCGCGACGACTTCCGCGATGCACGCTATGCGGCGCTGGTCACCGGCCCCTCGGCCACGGCGGATATCGAAGGCGTGCTGATACGCGGCGCGCAGGGGGTGCGGTCGTTGACGGTGGCGTGGGTGGCAGGGTCGGAAGGGATCTAGCGGTCGGCTTGGGCTCCGGGCGCAATGCTTGTTCTCTTCCAAGCGTGTGTTATACTAACCCGGTGATCGATGTTAGATGTAATTTTATTATAAAAATCATTAGGTTATGTAATATTTTAGGATAACTTGATGAGCGGAGTTTGTCATGGTGCTCGAAGATCGGCTGAAGATAGCAATTGCCAAGCGGGCGTCCGACGTGTTCCTGCGGACCGAGCTCGCTCGTCTTGGCAGTGAAGCCCAGATTGGGCGTGCGCTCCGCAAGTTGCTTGAGAGCGGGGTCATCGTCAAACTCGGCGTCGGCGTGTATGCAAAAGCCAAGCGCAGCGTGCTGTCAGGCGCGCCGATCCCTGTTCAGCCAGTTGAAATCCTAGCCGAGGAAGCCCTGACCAGGATGGGTGTCGAAGTCTACCCAAGCAGGCAAGTCGAGTTATACAACGCTGGTAAAACCACTCAATTGCCGGCCGGAACCGTGATCAATACCGGCAATCGCCGCATAGTGCGGAAATTGGGTTTCGGCAACAAAACTGTTCAGTATGAAAATAATCTCGGCAGAACAGAAAGAGCTTATTGATTCGATCACGGCAGAGGGGCTGGCCGGAAACCTCTCTGCTTTCATTCTCGAGAAAGATGTCCATGTCACTGACGCCTTGCACGCGTTGGCGAAACTGCAGCATCAGCACATTCAGTTCGTATTTTGCGGCGGCACGAGCCTGTCCAAAGCGCATGGCTTGATCGAGCGGATGTCCGAGGACGTCGATCTGAAGGTGGTGCTGAATGCGGATCACGGGCTCTCGCAAAACGGTGTGAAGACCCATCTCAGCAAGCTAAAAAATGCTGTTATAGATACGATGAAAGCATTGGGCTTCCACATCATCGACGCGGAAAAGCTGGCGCTCAACGCGAACCGTTACTTCGCGTCCGGTTGGAATTACAAAACGCGCTATACCGCTCACACCAGCTTGCGACCTCACTTAAGCCTCGAATTTACGGTGCGCACGCCGAGCTTTGCCGTTGTGCAAAAGCCGATCGGGTATCTGATCGAACGTTTGGCGAGTCGCGACGGGGTGCCGGTTCGTATGCCGTGCGTCGCTGTCGAAGAAACGCTCGCGGAAAAGGTTCTGTCGTTTTTGCGCCGTCACTCGGAACACCGGGCCGGTGTGCGGGAAAAGTGGGACCAGGCATTGGTGCGTCACATCTACGACACCTACTGCATCGTCGGCTCGAACGCGGCATTCGTCGATCGAGCGGCGGCTCACTTCAAGGACTGCGTCGAATACGACCGCGGAGAGTTTCACCATCACACCGCGTTTGTCGAAGATCCGAAGCAATCCATGACTGCGGCCCTGGCGATCGCGGAAACAGAAGAGCAGACGAAACGTGAATATGAGCAAGTGCTGCTGCCACTTGTTTACGGGGCGGTGAGGCCGACCTTCGCGGAGGCCTTCGCGGTATTCAAGTCGACGGCGTTGAAGCTTCTGGCGACACTTTGACAACCGCCGGACCTCGCGCCACCTTCGGCAAAGCAGTTGTCAGCTGTCCGTCCCACGGATTTTGATATCATTACTGTATAAACATACAGGTTTCGTGAAAACCCCGTGCCGACAGATGCTCCGTCAGACCTCCGTTCTGATGTCCTTTATTACCTGCTGAACTTCGAGCGTGCGCTGGCGTGGCTCGCCGAGCGTTACGACGATTTGCTGGACGCGCACGAACATGGCTTCCTGCGCGATTTCGCCGCTTTGCCGCAGCCCTCGCGCGCGTTGCTGGTTCGCATGCTAATGAGGAAGGGCACGCTGTTCCGTGCCAGCCGTCTTTCTTATGATGAAATCGGTTGCCCTTTGCAGGCCGTTGCGCCCTTGGCAGCGCTCGGCTGGGTCGACACCGAACCGGGTCTGACGCTCGACGATCTGTTTGCGCTCACCACGCGTCCCGAGTTGCTGTTGATCTTTGCGGACACCATCGCGTTGATTCCCGGCGCGAAGGGCTTGCGCAAACCCGATCTGCTGGAAACGCTGCGGCCGTTTTACGAAGGTGAGAGCGAGGGCGAGGAGCGAGGCACCGCTACGCATCCGTTGTCCACATGGCACAGCCAAACCACCGACCGCGTTTTCCACGTCGCCATCGCACCGCTTTGCGAGCGTCTGCGCCTGATGTTCTTCGGCAATCTGCAGCAGGACTGGTCGGAGTTCGTGCTGGCCGATCTCGGTGTGTTTCAGTATGAGAAGGTTGCGTTCGCGCCGTCGTCGCGCGCATTCCAGCAGCGCGGGGACGTCGACGTCTATCTTGCGTTGCATGCGTGCCGCGAAGCGCTCGAATGGCTGCCCACGGGAGATGCTGAAGCCGACGCGATCGACGAACTCGTCGCCGCGATCGCCGCGATCGACACCTCGAACCCCTGGCTCGAAACGCGTCGCGCGAAACTGCTGTTTCGTCTCGGCCAGCATTGCGAGCGTCAACAGAACTGGCCCGCGGCACTTGCCGTCTATGCGCGTTGTGTGTGGCCTGGGGCGCGCCATCGGCGCTTGCGTGTGCTGGAACGCAGTGAGCAATTCGACGAAGCCTTCGCCCTTGCTACGCAAGCCGCTGCCTCGCCCGAAAGCGAAGAGGAAGCGCAGCGCGTCGCGCGCATGCTGCCGCGTTTGCAGCGCAAGCGCGGCGAGCGGGTGGCGCGTGTGCCTGCCGCACGGCCGGTCGAGCGCAGCACACTGGTGCTGCCGAAGCCTGACGCGTCACAACCGGTCGAATACGTCGCACGCGATCATTTGACTTGCGACTCAGCGCCGGTTCATTACGTTGAAAACGCGCTGATCAACTCGCTGTTCGGTTTGCTGTGCTGGGAGCCGGTGTTCGCGGCGCTGCCCGGCGCGTTTTTCCATCCGTTCCAGCGCGGGCCGGCCGATCTGCATGCGCCGGATTTTCATGCGCGCCGCGCCGAGCAATTCGCCGCGTGTCTCGCGCAACTCGACAGCGGTGCCTATCGGGAGACGATTCTGCGGCATCTGCAAAGCAAGGCAGGTCTGCAATCGCCATTTGTATTCTGGGGCTTGCTGACGCCGGAACTGGTCGCATTGGCGCTCGATTGCCTGCCTTCCGCGCATCTGAAACTATGGTTCGAGCGTCTGCTGCGTGACATCCGCGGCAACCGCTCAGGGCTGCCGGATCTGATTCGTTTCTGGCCGGGCGAGCGCCGTTATGAGTTGATCGAAGTAAAGGGGCCTGGCGACCGCTTGCAGGACAACCAGATCCGTTGGCTCGCGTACTGCGCGCAGCACGGCATGCCGGTGCGTGTGCTTGACGTGAGATGGGCCGATGAAGACGGGGTCGTGTCAGAAGTCGAGGTGGCGGTGACCACAAACGAAGCCGCCACCGAGGCTCGCACGTGAGCTACATCGTCGCTGTACGGGCGATGTGTGAATTCACCGCGCGGCGGGGCGATCTGGATCTACGCTTCACGCCGGCGCCGACTTCGCTGGAAGGCATGGCCGGCCACGTGACGGTCGCCAGCCGTCGCGCGGGCGGCTATGAAACCGAGATCACACTGACCGGCACACATCGCGGTTTGACCGTGCGTGGCCGCGCCGACGGTTACGACCGCCTGTCGAACCGGCTGGAAGAGGTCAAGACCCATCGTGGCGCGCTCGAACGGATGCCCGCCAATCACCGCACGCTGCATTGGGCGCAGGCGCTTGTGTACGGCCATCTGCTATGCCGGGCCCGCGGGCTCGCCGAATTGACGGTCGCGCTGGTCTACTTCAATATCGGCAGTCAGAAGGAAACCTTGCTGACTGAAACGCACAGCGCGCGTGAACTGGAGATTTTCTTCGTCGAGCAATGCGAGCGCTTTCTCGATTGGGCCGTGCAGGAAGAGGCCCATCGCGCCGCGCGCAACGCCGCGCTCAGCGCCTTGCAGTTTCCGCATGGCCAATTCCGCAGCGGGCAGCGCGAGTTGGCGGTGTCGGTGTATCGCGCGGCGCGTGACGGCAAGCCGCTGATGGCGCAGGCGCCTACCGGTATCGGCAAGACGCTGGCGACGATTTTTCCGCTGCTCAAGGCGTGTGCCTCGGATCAGATCGACCGCGTGTTCTTCCTCACGGCCAAGACGCCGGGCCGCGCGCTTGCGCTCGATGCAATCGAAACGCTCCATCAAAGCGCCGAGCCGTCCGCTGCGCGCTTGCCGCTGAGAACCCTTGAACTGGTCGCGCGCGACAAGGCCTGCGAGCATCCCGACAAGGCCTGCAACGGCGAGTCCTGTCCGCTCGCACGCGGCTTCTATGACCGGCTCGACTCGGCCCGCAGCGCGGCGTTGGCAGGGCCGAGGCTCGACCGCGCGTCGGTGCGTGAAGCGGCGCGCGAGCACGACGTCTGTCCGTACTATCTCGCGCAGGAACTGGCGCGCTGGTCCGACGTGGTGGTCGGCGATTACAACTACTACTACGACAGCAGCGCGATGCTGTACGCGCTCACGCAGATCAATCAGTGGCGCGTCGGTGTGCTGGTCGACGAGGCGCACAACCTGCTCGACCGGGCACGGCGCATGTACAGCGCGTCGCTCGATCAGGCGGCGTTCCGGCTCGCGCGTAAAACCGCGCCTGCGACGTTGAAGAAGCCGCTTGAACGGCTTCAGCGCGAATGGAGCGCCGTCAAGCGCGCACAGACCGACACCTATCAGGTCTACGCCGACGTACCTGGCAAACTGCTTTCGGCCGCGCAGAACCTGATCGGCGCGGTGACGGACCAACTCGCCGAAGCACCGCTTTCAATCGACGAAGCGTCACTGCGGTTTTTCTTCGACGCCATGCATTTCGTCGCGCTGGCGGAGCAATTCGGCGAGCATTCGATTTTCGACATCACGCTCACCGCGGACCGCTACGCGCCACGCGACAAAACCAGCGCCACCTTGTGCGTGCGCAATGTGATTCCGGCACCGTTCCTCGCAGGGCGCTACGCTGCCGCGCGCACCACGGTGATGTTCTCCGGCACGCTCAATCCGCATCATTTCTATCGCGACACGCTGGGTCTGCCGGAGCAGACGAACTGGCTCGACGTCGAAGGGCCGTTCCGCGCCGAGCAATTGCAGGTGCGCGTGGCGGGCAATGTATCGACGCGCTGGCGTGACCGCGAACGTTCGCTCGTGCCCATCGTCGATCTGATCGCGAAGCAGTACGCAGCGCAGCCGGGCAACTATCTCGGGTTCCTGAGCAGCTTCGAGTATCTGCAGCGGGTGGTGGCGTTGATGCGCGAGCGTCATCCGGAACTGCCGGTATGGGCGCAGGAACCGGGCATGGACGAGGCGGCGCGCGACGCGTTCCTCGCGCGCTTTCGCACCATGAACCAGGGTGTCGGCTTCGCGGTATTAGGCGGTGCGTTCTCCGAGGGCGTCGATCTGGTCGGTCAGCAGCTGATCGGCGCCTTCATCGCAACGCTCGGCCTGCCGCAGATGAACGACGTCAACGAGCAGATGCGCCGCACGATGGATGCGAAGTTCGGCAAGGGCTACGACTACATGTATCTGTATCCGGGCTTGCAGAAGGTCGTGCAGGCCGCCGGCCGCGTCATCCGCACGGAGCAGGACCAAGGTGTGGTGCATCTGATCGACGACCGCTACCGGAGGCCGGAAGTGCAGCGGTTGTTGCCGCGCTGGTGGCAGGTGCAATAAGCGGGTGCAATAAGCGGCTTACCGACGGCTCGCAAGCCGTTCTCTTTACCTGTCAGGTAATCGACCTGCCTACCGCCACCAGGCAAAGTGGCGTCACGGCACAACGATCCCAACCCAAGGTAAAGAGGCTTCCATGAACGCGACCGCACCGCATCTCACCGACGACCCCAACATCATCCGCACCGCCGACCACACGCGTCTTTTCTACCGCGACTGGGGACACGGCACGCCGCTCGTGTTCCTGTCCGGCTGGACGCTGAACTCCGACATGTGGGCCTATCAGATGGAACCGCTGTCGCGCCTCGGCTGCCGTTGCGTCGCGTATGACCGCCGCGGCCACGGCCGTTCGAGCGATCCAGGGCGAGGCTACGACTTCGACACGCTTGCCGACGATCTCGATAGCGTGTTGAGCACGCTCGATCTAAGCAACGTGACACTAGTCGGACATTCGATCGCAAGCGGCGAAGCGGTGCGCTATCTGACGCGGCATGGTTCAGCGCGCGTGGCCCGAATTGCGTTCATCGCGCCCGCAGCCACGCCGTATCTGTTGAAAACGGAAGACAACCCGAACGGGATCGACGCCGCACTATTCGAGCAAGGCCGCGCCGCGCTGAGCCGTTCCTTCCCCGACTGGATCGAGGCCAATGCCGCACCTTACTTCGGCCCGGGCGTGTCGCGCGCGCCGCTCGACTGGACAATCCGCATGATGCTGCAAACCTCGCATCAGGCCATGCTCGAACTCGCCCATGTTCAGACCATCACCGATTTCCGCGCGGAGCTGGCCCGCGTCCGGGTGCCGTCGCTGGTCGTGCATGGCGACCGGGACGCCTCTGCGCCGCTCGAGCTGACCGGGCGACCGACCGCGGCGCTGATAGCGGGCGCTTCACTGAACGTCTACGAAGGCGCCGGCCACGGTCTGTACTTCACGCATGCGGAGAAGTTGAACCAGGATTTGCTGGCGTTCCTGGGCCGCCGGCCGGCTTAGGGTCGACGGGCACTTGATCTTCCACCGGCGCGTCGGCTGTTCTGGCCGCCGCCTTCAACGAAGCAGCGGCAGGCGGCGTTGACGGCGGCTGGTCCTTCGCTGCGCCCTTGGGGCCGTCATCCGGTGCACCGTTCGATTCGACTTTGGCCGGTTCGCTCAGCGGGTCCCACGTCAGCAAATGCCGCTGCGGGTTCGCGATTGCGATGCCGCGCGCGCTGAACTGGTCGAGAATGCGCCGGTTGAATTCGCGCTGCACGCCCCAGCGCGCGGTGTCGCGGCATTGGATCTGGCCGGCCAGTGTGACCGCCGAGCCATCCACACCATCCACGCCCCAGAAGCTGAAGTCGGACAGGATGCCGTCCTTGAACTTCTCGTCTTCGCGCAGCGCGGCGCCGATTTCCTTCAACGTGGCGATCGCCAGATCGACATCCTCGCCGAACACGATATTCACTTTCACCGCCGCATTGCCGAGTCCGCGATTGGTGTTGTTCACCGTCGTGACTGAACTGAACGGCACGGTGTACAGCGAACCGTCGCTGCCGCGCAACCGTACGGTGCGGATCGATAGATATTCAACCGTACCGGACACGCCCGCGAGCGTGACCCAGTCGCCGACCTGCATGGCGTTTTCCATCAGCAGGAACATGCCGGTGATGAAATCCTGCACCAGCTTTTGCGAGCCGAAGCCGAGCGCCACGCCGAAAATACTCGCGCCCGCCAGCAGCGGCCCGATGTTCACACCGAGTTCGCTCAGGCCGGTGAGCACCACCACTAGCGCGATCACGCAAAAGAGCGCGCTGCGCAGCATCGGCAGCAGGGTGCGCAGACGTGCGGCACGCACGAGGTCGCCGCTGGTGGTCCAGCGGTCCAGCCGCCGTTCGATTGCCACGTTGGCGCCTTCCCACACCACCAACGCGATCACCGCAGCCACCCCGATCGTGACGATCGCCGAAGCCAGCCGATGGCCGATCGAACCGGTCTGGAACAGCTCGCCGACGTCGACGCCCCATACCTGCAGCAGCGCGAGCGCGGTAACGATGCCGATGATCCACGAGACGACCCGCCGCAGCAACGGGTAATACCGGTAGGCATGCTGCTGCACGAGCGTCTTCTCCGCGTCACCCTCTACGTGGAATAGCCGTGCCATGGCGCCGAAGATCACGATCGCGATGACCCGCGCGCCCACCAGGATCGCCAGCGTAAAGCCGCCGAGATGCAGCAGGGTGCGATAGCCGTTCTGCACGTCGAGCGCCCAGATGAACCACAGTGCCATCACCACGAATATCGCGAACCATGCCCACGCATCGGCGAGCGCATTGCCGAACATTTGCAGCGATTTGCTCGCGGCAAAGCGGTTGCGGATCAATTCGCCGACCGGCTTCGCGCATTTGAGGATCAGAATCGAGATCATGATGTGGCCGGCGAGCGCGACGACCTTCATCAGCGCGAGATGCGCCGCGTCGTTCAGGCCGAGCGATTGCGCGATCTCCGCGATCGCCGAGCCGGCGCCGACCACGGCGACGATCCGCACGATCCAGCGCTGCACGAAAACGGCCCACACATCGCTCATGCGCAACAGACGCAGGCGCGGGGCAGTCGGCTGCAGGAAGAAGCCACTGGCTATCACGATCAGGCGGCATAGCACGTAGATATCGATCAGCGAATCGAGCGCGCGGTCTTGCGGCGTGCCGTCGTCGGTGACGATCGACATCAGCGCGCTCGCCGCGCCGATAAATACCGCCAACGGCAACAGGCGCAGCACCATGGTCAGCAGCGCGCGCGGCAGACGCTGCAGGAGCGTCAAGTGATGGATGGCGCTCTGCTTGACTTTGGCTTCGGGCGCTTTGCCGGTTGCGGCAGGCGTGGGCGAGGACGTTCCGGTCGTCGCTGCCTGCGCGGTGCCGTCTTCATCGCCACGTTCGCGGCGCGCGGCGAGGGCCGTGTACGCGCGGCGCAACAGGCGGCGCGCGAACCATTCGAGCACGAGCGCGGGCAGCAGCGCCGCCAGCAGCGACCCTACGACCTGACCCAGCACGCTACGCGCTTGCGGGTTGGTCGATTGCCAATGCCACCACGCACGCACCGACGCTACGTCGAGCAACGCGGCGACCGAACTGCGCAATGACGTGCCGAGGTGCGCGGCCCAATGCGCGCCCTGACGCGCCAGTTGCGAGGCGAGGCCATTGGACTGGAACGCGGCGGGAACGAGCGCGGCGGCGCCGCTGGCGGCGTGTGCCGCCGCGGCCGCAGCCGCCGAGGCAGGCGGCGCGCTAAGGGCGCCCGCGGCGGCGATCGCCTGCAGGGTGTCGCTGACTTGCGCGCGACGGGTGGGGTCATTGAGGACGCTGAGGGCCTGGCGGGCCTGTTCGGGCGTCAGGGTGAGCGCGGCGCCGGATGCCGCGGATGCGGCGGCGGGTTGCGCCGCGGCGGCAAAGGCCGGCGACGCGCTCAGGAAGAGAAAAACGAGAAACCAGGCGTGAAATAGTTTGCGCATAGGGTGTAAGGCGGGGTACCAGGTGCGTACAACGGTGCCGGGGCCCGTGGATCGGTTCAGCGGCGTGACCTTGAACCGACACGGGCTGAGTCGTACAAGTTCCATCCGCGGCGGCTTTCGGTGCTTTCGGTGGTTGTGCGAAAGTTTGGCCAGTCGGATCGAATTGTAACGTCAGGTAGCAGAAAGCTTGCCTGCCCGGCGGCGGCGCCTATTCCGTTGCTTCCACCGAGTCCGTCGCCGCCACCCCGAGCGTGCCTTCGACCACCTCGGTGAAGGTGCGCTCCTCGCGCAGAATGAAGCGTTGCGTTTGCGCGAACCTGAAATTTTCGCGCGCCTCGGCGTCGGCTCGCAGCCTCGCCCGATAGGCTTCATACGCGGCGAGGCTGTCGAATGCGATCAATCCCCAGGCGATGTCGTTGGTGCCTTCATGGGGCAGAAAGTAGCCGATCAAGTGACCGCCACAGCGGGGAATAATGCGGCCCCAGTTGCGCGCGTATTCGTTGAAGGCATCGCGTTGGAATGGGTCGATCTGGTAACGGATAAAACAGGTAATCGTCATGTGCAAGCTCCCGTTCGGGTAAGGGTGATAGTAATAAGCACCTGAGCACCAGTATGGCGACCGGCTGACCGCGACGTTTCACTGCATGCTGAACTGTCGATGGGATGGCACACAACGCTACGGCTCGCTTTTCGAGCGGATCGTCACAGCCGCCAGCGCCGCGCCGGCCAGCGCACACAGCGCCGACACCAGCGCCACCGCCCGCAGCGCCGCACCCAACGCATCGGCTTGAGCCTCGATCACTTTGGCCTGCGAAGCGTTTTGCGTGGCGGCGGATGGCGCTGCGCCTGCATCCATACCGGTTTGTGCCAGCCGCGCTGCCAGACGCACCGCCTGCGGCATATTCAACGCATCGAGCCGCGCGTCGAGCGCTGCGTCGTGCGACCACACGAACACAATCCCGAGTACTGCAATCGCCAGCAGACTCGCCACTCGGGCGACGGCGTTATTGATGCCCGAGGCGACACCCGTACGCGCGGCGGACACCGACGTCATCACGGTCGTCGTCAGCGGCGCGACGGTGATCGTCATGCCGAGCCCGAGCACCACAAGCGCTGGAAAGAAGCCGCGCCAATATTCCCCGCGTACCCAGGGCAGCGCCAGCATCGCAAAGCCAATCGCCGCGATTGCCGGCCCGACGCCCAGCAGGACCCGTGCACCATAACGGCCTGTCAGGCCACCGGTGAAACGCGACAACAGGCCAATCGTCACCGGTAGCGGCAGCAGCGCGGCGCCTGCCTCGGTCGCGCTATAACCATACGCGCGGATCAGCGTGAACGGCAGGAAGAACAGTGCGCCGCCCAGCCCAAAGTAGAGCAGCAGCGTGACGAGGTTGGCGCCGACGAAGTCGCGCGAACGGAACACGTCGAGCGGCATCATCGGATTGCGGGTCTTCGCTTCGAGCGCGACGAAGCCGGTCAGCACGAGCAGGCCGCCGAGGACCGACGCCAGCACCCAACGGTCGCCGAAGCCGTGCGCCGAGGCGCGGGTCAGGCCGTAGGTCAACGCGCCGAGCCCTACGGCGGCTGCGACCGCGCCCAGCCAGTCGAGCCTGGACAGCGTGTGCCCCGCGAGCGCGGGGTCCGGGTTGGATTGATTGTCTTCCTGCCGGCTATCCGGCACGGCGATGATCGCCAGCGCGATGGTTGCGCACGCAATCGGTACGTTCAGGAAGAAAATCGCCCGCCATGAAAACGCATCGACGAGCCAGCCGCCTGCGACTGGCCCGACTGCCGACGTAATCGCACCGACACCGGCCCAGGTGCCGATCGCTTTGCCGCGCTCCTTATCGTCGAACACCGCGCCAATGATGGAGAGGCTGCTCGGGACCAGCAGCGCCGCGCCGATGCCCTGCGCGGCACGCGCCGCGATCAGGGCGCCGACGCCCGGCGCGAGGCCGCAGCCGATCGAGGCCAGCGTGAACAAGCCAATCCCCGCGATAAACACGGTGCGCCGGCCGAGCTTGTCGCCGAGTGAGCCGCCCACCAGCACCAGCGAGCCGAGAAACAGCAGATAGGCGTTGACCACCCACTGGATCGCCGCGACGCTCGCGCCCAGTTCGGTCTGGATCGACGGCAGCGCGACGTTGACCACGGAGCCGTCGATGAACGCCATGCTCGAGCCAAGGATGGTCGCGGCGAGCGCGAGCTTTTTGCGCCGGCACGGGTGTTCGAAGCTAGCAGGCTGCGCGCGGATGGCGAGCGCGTCGCACGGGCTCGCCTGGGCGGGGAGGACGGAGGAGGGGCGGCGCACTTGCGCCGGAGCGTGCTGATCGGCCAAGTCCACTCCCGCGTGGATGAACGGCTTTCAGCATAGCAACGCCAGGCGGGATCCGATAGGTGGTTGTCCGGCGCTGATTGCAGCGCCAATGTGCGCGGCAATCAGTACGGTAATGTCTGCGGCGGTCTGCCCGCTCAGGCAGCCCGCCAGATCAAACCAGCGATTGCGCGTGCCGCTCCGCTTCGTCGTCCGCGCCGTTGGCGCTCGACGCGCGCCCGGCCGCCGGTTCCTGATGCAGCCGGTTTGCATGGATCAGGCGATACAGTGTGGCCCGCGAAATGCCGAGCTCGGCCGCGGCCTCGGATAGTCGATAGCCGTGCCGCTGCAACGCGTGCTCGATGGCGTCCTTTTCGGCCTTGCTGCGGATCTCCGCCAGCGTCACTGCCGGCCCGTTGTCGGCTTCCGGCAAGCCGAGGTCGTTTGCCGTGATAAAGCGGCCCTCGCTCATCACCACGGCGCGGCGCACGCAGTTGATCAGCTCGCGCACGTTGCCCGGCCACGCATAGTTCGACATGGCGACGATCGCGTCGCTCGACAGCCCGCGCAATTTGCGCGCGCCGTCCTGCCGGTACATGCTGAGCGCGTAGTTGGCGAGCAGCTTGATGTCGCCGCCGCGCTCGCGCAACGGCGGCTCGATAAGCCGCAGCACGCACAGGCGGTGATACAGGTCGGAGCGGAAGCGGCCGTCTTCGACGGCTCGGTCCAGATCGACGTGCGTCGCTGAAATCACCCGTACGTCGACTTTGATCGGCCCATTGCCGCCCAGCCGTTCGATGGTGCCTTCCTGCAGGAAGCGCAGCAGCACGGCCTGGCACTCGTGCGGCATGTCACCGATTTCATCCAGAAACAGGGTGCCTTCGTTCGCACTTTCGATCCGGCCGATCTTGCGCTGTAACGCACCGGTAAAGGCACCACGCTCGTGGCCGAACAATTCGGCTTGCAGCAGGCTCGGCGGAATGGCCGCGCAATTGATCGCGACAAACGCCTGGCCGGCGCGCGGCGAGCGCTCATGAATCGCACGGGCGGTCAGTTCCTTGCCGGTGCCCGATTCGCCGGCGACGAACACCGGCGCTTCGGTCGCGCTGCATTTGTCGATGCGCCGGTATAGCTGCTGCATCGCCTCGCATTGCCCAACCATGCCGTGCCGGCCGAGCGATGGCTCCGGCGCGACGGGCGCGTGCCGCAGGCTCGACAGCCCGTGCGCGTGGCCGAGCGCGAACACGAGCCGGTCGTTCAGCCACGGCCGGGTAACGAAATCAAAGCAATAGTCGAGGATGAAGCGGCTGACCAGTTCGTTTTCCGCCTGGCCCGGCGCGATCTGCGCGACCCAATTGGTTTCGACGCGCCGCATGCAGGAGGCCAGCACGGACAAATATTGGGACGTGCAGTCGCTGGGTAATTCGACGAGGCCAACCTTGATATTGCCGCGCTCGATCAGGCGTTCGGCAGTCGCCGTGTTCCTCGCGTGCATCACTTGCCAGCCCGATGCGGCCAGAAAGCTGGCGAGGTCCTGATCGGGCGAGTTCGACACGTATAGAACGGTGCGTTCGGTCTCGACAGGCGTGCAAGTCGTATTCATGTTACCCCCGGATCGTTGCTACTCTCATAACGGCTCTTTGACGTACTGGACAGACCGGCAATGACAATTTCGCGGTAGCGGCAATGGCGGGGGGCATGATGCGGCCGTGCGAGCCACAGGGTGTTACACATCGCACAGGTAGTAGAACGGCGTTCAACACGGATACCGCCTGACTATTTCATCCCCGAATCACAAATATGCCGTTTTATAGCTCGGTGGTCTGACATAGGCGCTCTACGTGGCGCATGGTCTAACGATAAGCGAAAGCGCATTCGAGCGCCATACAAACAAATCTGGATTCTGAAACGATTCTCTCGCAGCAACGTCTGTACTTCCCGGTCAAAAAAAACCAGTCAACCCCGGCTATGCGTGGTGGGCCACAGAGCGTTGCAAACCGGATTGTCGTCTTCGCGCCGAGGACACCGCACCTTCGACTCACGATGTCTCAAGCTTGCGACACATTGGGCAAGAGCTGCGATAGCTGTTTCGGGTCCCGAAGCATCGGCACATTTGACCGGGGCACGCCGCAAAACGCGGCCGGACACGGTTCGATGAGGATCGCGTCCGGTCACGCAAACAGGTCGATCCCTCTGCAACGCAGCAACGGGGGAGTCCGTCGTGTGTCGAATTCGAATCAACCTGTGACGCAAGGCAGGGTCCGGTACGGTGCGGTGCAGCAACAATCGCCGCGCGGCAAGGGATTGAGGGTGCATGGCACAGCCATTGCATTAGGAGCTTCACAAGCGAATGCATTGCCACCGGGTTCCGGAAGCACGGGGAAAGCAGCCGGAGCCGGGCGGCAAACATAAGCTTCGTAAGCACGGCCGGGGTAGCCAATGTGTCTTACGAGGGTGCGGCGGGGCCACTGAAAAAGCAGACGTCAAAAAAACGGGGCGAATGATCGATACGAAGTATCGGCCATTCGTCACCGGACGACGTGAAGCGCGGACCCCGCCACTTTTTCCGTCAAACTGGACGGATTCGGGGTGGATGGACGAAGTTGATCGTCATAACGACAGATATCGTGCTCGTGCAACTCGCGAGCACACGACAGGCAGAACAGGGAAGGGGCGCGTACGGTCAGGATCGGCCGGCGCGAAAGCAGCGGGGAGGAATGGTCAGAGCCTCCATAGAGGGGCATCGGTTACGAGGTGAACCCGGGGTGCCGTGCTCACGCGTTAGCGCGGGCACGGCTTACCCGGACGCGGCCTTGAAATGGTTCACCATTCGGGGGTTGTCATGAAAACAATCAGCAAGCCGGCCGCTTCGCGGCTGGCCCACCATACCGAGGCGCGTGGCGCCGGTCTCTCATATCGGCGTCACTTTGCGCGGCAGCAGCCATTGTTCGCCGCGCCGTCGGCGGATCTGCTCACGCTGGTGATTGCCGAGGCGATAAAGCGCAAAGCGCAGCCTGAGATTCAGCACGACGTGCTGCGCGACGCGATCTATGAGCTCCCTGTTTCGCCCGAACGAGGCCAGAATCGCGGTGCGGACACCTATCCATCCGACCCCGACGACTACGTCTGAGCGTCGACTCTCATTGACTGACGCGGCCTTTCCAACTGAAAGGCTTCGGGCCGATGGAGCCCCGACATGATCGACATTTTCCTGATTTCGTCCTGCGCGGAGCGTGCGCCGCAGATCGCCGCGCACCTTTCGGAAAGCGGTGTGGTGTATCGCTTGCGCACCGCTTACTGCACGGTGCGGCAGTTGCGCATGCACGCCGACGCAATCAGGAGTGCCGATCTGCTGATCGTCGACGATGTCGATCTGAGCGCGCGCGAACTGGACGGCGTCGAAGAGGCGCTCGCCTGCTCGCCGGCGTTGAATTGCATACTGGTCACGCCGGCGCCGTCCACCGCCTTGCTGACCGCGGCGATGCGCGTCGGCGTGCGCCATGTGTTGCCATGGCCGCTCGATGCTGGCGAGATCGCCGCCGTGCTCACCCAGATCGCCGCGAAAAAAAGCGCGGGCGTGCGCCGTGCCGGGCGGGTTGTCTCGCTTGCCTCGTGCAAGGGCGGCAGCGGCACGACGCTGATTGCCGTGAATCTCGCCTGGTCGCTTGCCGCATTGCGCCACCGGCGCGTGTTGCTGATCGATCTCAGCCAGCAATTCGCCGATGCCAGCCTGCTCATGGCCGACAAGCCGCCGCCCGTGACGCTTGCCGATCTGTGCTCGCAGATCGACCGCCTCGACGCCGCGTTGCTGGACGCCTGTGTGATGCATGTCCACGCGAACCTCGACGTGCTGGCGGGCGCCGGCGACCCGCTCAAGGCCGCCGGGTTGCTGCCCGCGCAGTTGGAGCAAATTCTCATGCTGGTGCGCGAGCGGTATGACGCGGTGCTGATCGACATCGGCCAGAGCCTCAATTCACTGACGATCCACGCACTCGATTACAGCGATGCAATCTGTATGGTGGTGCGGCAAAACCCGCTTTACCTGCACGGCGGGCGCCGGATGCTGGATATTTTCAAGGAACTGGGTTATCCGCCCAACAGGGTGCGGGTCGTGGTGAATCAATACGACAAGAACGCGCGCATCAACTTGGCGACGCTCGAACAAACCCTCGGCGCGAAGGTCGCGCACCAGCTTCCGCGTGACGAAAAGCAGGCCAACGAGGCGCTCAACCGCGGCGTGCCGCTCGTCACCTCCGCCCACGACAGCGCGCTGGCGCAAGGCATCTGCCTGCTCGCCGACATGCTGTGGCCGGCCATCGCCGAGCCCCGCAAAGGCATGCTCGGCCGCCTGTTCGCGACGCGGCCGGACGTGCCGCCCCGGCTGGAACCCGGTCACTGAGCCAATCCGGCCGCCGAGCTTCGCTCGCCAGCATTAGAGCCTAGCGCCCGTGGCATGATATGGACATCAGGCCGATGCGACTGCTACGCTGCGGCACTGACGGACCGTAGGCCTTCACGCAGCAGGCTTGAAAAATAATTCGCATATCGAAATGAGCATCCCATGACAAAGACCACACCCTCGCGGGAATTCGATACTGAGGGTTGTCTCCAGGATGACACGATCGACGGCCCGGCGCACGCAGCGCCTCGCGCCGACAGTAGAGACGGCGTGACGCCAGCTGGCGGCATGCGCGAGGCGGCGATCGAAATCCTCGCACGCAGCGCCGCGGCGCTCATGCTGAGCATCTTTACTTACTCGGCGGTCCGGCGATGGCTCGCGGCGCCCACCCGCGTCACCTTGTTGCTGCTCGTGGTGAGCGCGTTCATGACCCTCGGTTTGTCGCTGTTTGCGCGGGTGCCCATCAAACGTGACTGGACGCCTTTCGCTTTCATCTGCTCGGTGGGTGGGACGTTCTATTTTCTTGCCGTGCGGCTTTCGCCCGGCGTCCAGGTCATTCCGGAGGTGGCCGGCGCGGCGTTGCAACTGCTGGGCATTGGCTGGCAACTGTTCGCGAAGGTGTCGCTGCGCAGGTCCTTTGGCATTTTGCCCGCCAATCGCGGGGTGGTGTCTCACGGGGCTTACCGGATTGTGCGCCACCCCATGTACCTAGGGTATTTCATGACGGATATCGGGTTTTTGCTGGCGAACTTCGGGCTTCAGAACATGATTGTTTACGGGTGCCAGTTTGCGCTGCAGGTTGGGCGCATTGTGCGGGAGGAGCGGCTCCTGTCCCACGACGAACAGTATCGGGCTTACAGGTGTAAGGTGCGGCGCCGGGTGATTCCCGGCGTGTTTTGACGCGTTATGGTGTAGTTTGGCCTACGGCGTAAGGGGCAAGCCCCCCAGCCTGCCTGATTACCCTTGAGAGAGCCGCAAGAGCGCAGCATCATCCATGCAAAACGATATCAAGCCGTTCAACGACATGGCGTCGATCCTGTCCAATCCGATCCTCAACACGGATTCGTACAAGGCGTCGCACTATCTGCAATATCCGCCGGAAGCGTCGGCGATGTTTTCATACATCGAGTCGCGCGGCGGGCGCTATGACCGCACGCTGTTCTTCGGCCTTCAGATGTTGATCAAGGAATATCTGTGCCGCCCCATTACGGAGGCCATGATCGGGCAGGCGAAGGCGTTTTTCGCAGGCCACGGCGAGCCGTTCAACGAAGCCGGCTGGCGCTACATCGTCGAGCACTATGCGGGTTATCTGCCGGTGCGGATTCGCGCGGTGCCGGAAGGCTCGGTCGTGCCCACGCACAACGTGCTGGTCACAGTCGAATGTGACGATCCCCAGGTGTTCTGGCTGACCTCGTATCTGGAAACGATGCTGATGCGCGTGTGGTATCCGATCACGGTCGCGACGCAAAGTTGGCATCTGCGCAAAACGATCCGCGCTTATCTGGAGAAGAGTAGCGACGATCTCACGCAATTGCCTTTCAAGCTACACGATTTCGGTGCGCGCGGCGTCTCGAGTGCGGAGTCGGCGGCGATCGGCGGGGCGGCGCATCTCGTCAGTTTCATGGGCTCGGATACGGTGCTTGGGGTGGTTGCGGCGAACCACTACTACAACGAAGCGATGGCGGCGTTTTCGGTGCCGGCCGCGGAACACAGCACGATCACGTCATGGGGGCGCGAGCGTGAAACCGATGCGTTCCGCAACATGATCGCGACGTTCGGCAAGCCGGGGGCAATCGTTTCGGTCGTCTCCGATTCCTACGACCTGTTCGCCGCGCTCGAGGTATGGGGCACGGCGTTGAAGCAGGCGGTGCTCGATTCCGGCGGCACCCTGGTAATCCGGCCCGATTCCGGCGATCCGCGCACGATTGTCCTGCAGACCCTGCGGGCGCTCGAGGCGTCGTTCGGTTCGACGGTGAACAGCAAGGGGCGGCGCGTGCTCAACAGTGTGCGCGTGATTCAGGGCGACGGCGTGAATCCGGATTCGATTGAGACGATCCTCGCGAGCATGGATGAAGCCGGTTTTGCGGCGGACAACATCGTCTTCGGCATGGGCGGCGCGTTGCTGCAGCAGATCAATCGCGATACGCAGCGGTTCGCCATGAAGTGTTCGGCCATCCGGCTTGGGGATGAATGGCACGATGTACACAAGGACCCCGTCACGGATGCCGGTAAGCGCTCGATGAAAGGGCGGCTGACGTTGCTGTTGAATCGTCACACAGGCGAGTATCGGACAGCGACGCTGCCGCTGGCTTGGGATGACCGTACCGTTGAAGGCGATTGGGACGAAGCGCTCATCACGGTGTTTGATTCTGGAAAATTGCTGGTCGACGTCGCGTTTTCCGAGGTCAGGAAGCGGGCTCACGCGGGCGAGGGTTAGTCCGGCATGAAGACTTAGCCGCGTTGACGGCTAAATCTTCATGCCGCTGCCAAACCTAAAACAAACGTGTCAGCTCACATTCCAGACCGAAACGCCGCGGGCATCAATATCAACCCGGCAAGGGCTTCCTTCCCGCAGCCGGGCATCTTCGTTCGCGATATCGAACCGCACCCCTGCGATATTCAAACGGACATAGCGCTCACCGCGCCGTAACTCGACCGCGTCGACCACGCCGGTATGAGCGCCGTTGGGCGAAATCACCACGGCGTGGGAAGAGATGCGCCACATCACCCGTTGCCCGGCAGGCATTGCAGCACCGCAATCGTCCGTCGCGATCGCCAATCCATTGCCAATCTCGACTTGCCTTGGCGCCGTCATCCAACCTTCGCCGACGTTGTGCAAGCCGAGCAATTCAGCCACGCGCATCGAAGCCGGCCGTTCGAACACCGCATCGATGGCACCCGCCTGCAGTACGCGCCCCTGTTCGACGACCAGCACCTCGTCGGCAAGCAGCGCCGCTTCGTCGGGATCGTGCGTGACGATAATCGTCACCGCCGCAATCTCGCGCTGCAACGCCCGTAGCGACTGCTGCAAACGGCGCCGCCGCGGCGTATCGAGCGCCGCGAACGGCTCATCGAACAGCAACAATTCGCTATGACGCGTGAGCGCCCGTGCCAGCGCCACACGTTGCCGCTGCCCGAACGACAATTGATGCGGCAAGCGCGCCACCAGTTGCGCGAGGCCCAGATGATCGAGCCAGTAACGCGCGCTGGCTGCGTCGGCATCGACGGGAAACGCGAGTTGCTGCGCTACCGTCATGTGCGGGAACAGACCGTAGTCTTGTGGCATATAGCCGATCTGGCGACGCTCGGGCGGTAGCGTGCTCAAGTCAGTTGCGCCGAGCCGGACGGAACAGGACGCGTTGGACTCAAGCCCTGCAATCAGGCGCAATGCCAGGGACTTGCCGGAGCCCGACGGCCCGATGATCGCAAGCCGCCGCGTCGCTGGCGTCCACGCTATGTCGAGTTCGAACGCGCCCAATTGGCGCTGCAAATGAAAGGCGAGGCGGCGATCGGACGTCTCGCCACGGCTCGCCGTTAGATCCCTGCCGGGTTCCAGCGCGTCGTCGCCGTTTTCGGTTTGTTCGAGCGCGGCTTTTTGCCGAAGGCTATAAATCGACAGCGCCGCGCAGACAATCGCAATCGCGAGCGTCGGCAGCAGCAGCGGCATCATCGCCGGCAGGCCCTGGCCACCGAATACGACGTACGTATACACCGGCAGCGAATACGGGTGATAGGCCACCATCACAGTCGCGCCGAATTCGCCGAACGCACGCAACCATGCGAGCGCAAGTCCGGCGCGAATCGCCGGCCAGGCAACCGGCAACATCACACGGAAGAAGCGGCTGCCCGCATGATGGCCGAGCGTTGCGGCCACGTCATCGAGCACGGGGTCCACGGCGGCGAACGCCGATTTCGCGGCGATGATCAGGAAGGGCGCGGCGACGAAGGTTTCCGCGAGCACGATGCCGGCAAACGAATCGGTCAGCGCCCCGTTAGTGAGTTGGCCGACCCAGCTATAGGGGCCGAGCAGAAACAGCAGCAGGACGCCGCTGGTGAGCGGCGGCAAGGCGAGCGGCAACTGCACGACGAAGCCGAGCAGCGCCATCTTGCGCGAACTCGAGCGCGCCAGAAAATAGCCGAGCGGCACGCCACCGAGCAGAATTACGAGCGAGGCCACACTGGCACTCGCCGCCGAGATGCCGACCGCCGACCACACCGCCTGCCAGTCGACATTCGGCCAATCGGCCGCGCCGAGTTGCGGCACGCTCGCGATAAACGGGGTGCACAGATAGACGGCAAGCAGCGCCGCCAGCCACAGCAGCGGCCGCGCGGTGGACCGTTTCACCGCCTGTTTCACCACCTTATTGCGCGGCGTCGATCACGGCTTGTACCGAAGGCGGCATCGCTTGCACGTTGCCGGTAACGGTCGGTTTGATCACATCCACGCCGTGCTGCTTGAGCAGCGCGCGCCCTTGCGCGCTCAGCAGGAAGTCGACGAAGCTGCTCGCGCCCGCACGGTTCGGTGCATCGCTGAGAATCGTCAGCGTGTAGCTCGCTTTGGCCTGCAATTCGGGCGCCGGCTGGATCGCCGGGATTTTCAGGTCGGACGTTTCGGTCGAGTAGAAGAAGCCGGCATCGAGCTGGCCGGATTGCAGGCGGCCCACCAGGGTTTCCTCAGGCAAAACCTGTGCGGGATTTTCGGCGGCGCCCAGTGTCTTCTCGACGAGGTCCGGCTGATGGTAGAGCTCGGCGGCCTTGGTCATCATCTCGACGGTGAATGCGCCCTTCGGATCGAGCTTCGGATCGGTACGGCCGATACGGATGCCCGGCTCCTGCAATACCTGATCCCAGCGCTTGTTCTTGAAGTCCGCCGCGAACTTGCTTTGCGGGTTGTAGCCAATCATCAAAGGCGATTCGGCGAAGTTCACGTACCACGTGACGTGGTCACCGTTCGCCTGGCCCATCAGGCTGGTATTCACCTTTGGGCTTGCGCTAATGAACACATCGCCGCGGCGCAGCTTGCCCTTGATCTCGTTCGCGATCTTGTTCGAACCCGCCGCGTAGCCGCGGAAGTGCTGGCCGGTGGCCTTTTCGAAGGCCGGGCCCACGCTGCGCTCCATCAGATTGACGAGCGAGCCGGCGTACAGCACGTTGACCGTGTCGTCCTGCGCAAAGGCGGGCGCGGCCGTCGCCACGCCGGCGACGACCACGAAAGATGCGAGCAGCTTGCGAATCATGTCACTAACCCCGATACGTTATTAAGAGCGCTATATTACGACGCCAGCGCGTTGCGTTGTGGGACGCGACGCGCGTCGTGTGATCAATTGAGCGGGAAAATCCGCACGTAGCTGGTGCCGCCCGTGCTGCCGGCGCGGTCGATGGCGTACAGCAGGTGCCGGGGTGCGTCTACGGCCATGCCGCGCGCGTCCTGAAAGTCATTTGCAAGCAGGCTAATGGTGCCGTCCGGCGCGATCCGGCAGAGGCCGGTGGTGTTGCACTTGGTGTACAGGGTGCCGCTCGCGTCGACGGCCATGAGGTCGGGGCTGTTGATCTGCGCGAGCGTCGTGCCCGCCGTCACCGCCTGCGATCCGCCGAGCAGCGCGCTCAGGCTCGATTTGACGACGTTGTTGTTCGCTTGATCTGAGACGTACACGGTGTCGCCCGACACGGCAACGCCGACCGGCTTGCCGAGACCCGTCAACAGATCGCGTTCGACCGCCGTATGGGCGTTCGGATCGTAGGTGATGAGGCTCAGGCCGCCTTGTGGCGGCGTGCTGCCGCTTTTGATAAACCACGTGGACAGTAAGCGATTCGAGCCGATCGAGATGAGCCCGAGGCGGCGTCGCGCCGGATCGGGGCCGCTCAGCGGCGCAATCGTGTCCACCCCCGTGATGCTGAACACCGCGCTCGCGGTGCCGAAGCCGAAGCGTTCGATCATCAGCGCGCCGCCGTCGGCAAAGCTCAATTGGCTCAGGCTGTTTGCCTGGCCGGCCACGACTGGCACGCCGGCGTAATGCGCGAAGGTGCGGCCGTCGGGTGAGGAGAGCACGCCGTTGGTTTGATCGTCGGTGATGAAGACGGCGCCATCCGCCGCGCGCACCGCGATGCCGTTCGGCGAAGCGCTGACGGCGACACGTTGCGGGACAGCGGTGACGTCATCGCCACCGCAACCTGCCAACAAGGCAACCAAACCACAACTGACGAGAGCGAGACGGGTGGTGCGTAGCAAAGCGGGTGAGAAGTAGGGCGAGAAGCGCATGTGATCTCCTGAGCGGCCGGGTTGACGGCCGGCCGCGAAGCCGGCTTGTCGATGCAAGCCGTGAATTGTTATTGATGTGGATGACACCGGCGGAGTGGCCGATATGCCTGCCGATATAGTGCGTATCGAGGCATTTTTGCGCCGTGGCGGCCATCGCAGCGTAATATACACACGGACATAACGAGTGAACAAGCCGCTCAGGCCTCAATGCTGGAGATAAGCGCAGATGGATAGTGTGAATGTGGTTGCCGCGCCTGCGGTCGTTGGCGCGCTCGTCCTGAGCGGACGGTTCCAGCGCCCGCTGTCTTTCGGCCTCGAGCGGCTCAAGGCTTACGAAAGCGTGCTGACCACGCCGTTCGATCTGCGCTGCTACACGACGAACCGTTTCATCCGCAGCGTCGATTCTTACCGCGGCGTGCGTTTGACGACGTTGATCTCGGAAGCGGGTCTGCCGAACGACGTGCCGGGCGAGTTCAAGCGTACCGTGTTCGTGGCGGTGGGACACGATGGCTATGTCGTGACATTCTCGTGGCATGAACTGTTCAACACGCCGATTGGCGAGAACGTGCTGGTTGCGTACGAATGTGGTGGCCGCGCGCTCGATGCTGAAGACGGCGCGCCGATTCTGTTTTCCGGCTCGGACATTCTGCCCGCGCCGCGCCACGTCAAACGCCTCGCGCGTATCGAGGCGCATGTTCTGAAGCCTTTGGCGTAGGGGATTCGAGCGACTGGCGTAATATGGTTCGCTGTTCTTCATCGCGTTGCCGCCATGTCTGACGAACCGCTTTCGCCTGCTGTTAGCGTTACTGCGTCCCGCCCCGCACCGCTGCGTGCGCCGCTCGATGCGCGGGTCGCCGAGCGCACGACAAAGTGGCTGGCCGCGGCCACGGACGCCGCATTGCCCGATACGCAACTGTTCGCGAGGCTGATTGCCGCGCGCGACGTGCGCGACGAGTTCGCGCTGTTGGGGTTGGCGCAGCCGGTGTGGCGCGCGCTACTGGCGCGGCACTTTGTGCACGCCGCCGCGCTCGCAGCCGTGCCAGCGCCTTTGTCTGCATTGCCGCCCGTCGACACCAGCGAACACGCGGCATTCGTCGACACGCTGCGTGCGTTGCTGCTCACGTATTCCGGTTCGACCGTCGACGCGAACGACGCCCACTGCCTCGCCTCGATCATCGCTCACGCGTGCTTGCGGCCGGATCACCTGTGGCGCGACCTCGGCCTTGCGGGCCGTGAAGAAGTCACATGGATGCTGACGCGTTATTTCCCGACGCTCGTCGGGCTGAATGTCGACAATCTGCGTTGGAAGAAATTTCTCGCCCAGCAACGCGCGCTGTCTTTAGGGCTTCAGCCCGGCCCGGCGCCCGGTTGCCCGGGCTGCGAGGACTACGGGCATTGCTTTCCGGACCACCCCTGAGGACCCATTCAGCCAGGGTGGCAGGGCGAGGCGGTTCGTGTATCCTTTCGCGCATGGCTGATACCGCGAAAACCAAACCAAGACCCGCGACACAATCCGCGACAAAGGCTGCCAAGCCGCGCCCCGAAGTGCGCTTCAGAATGCGCATCCGCAACGGCGATGCCGTCGCGCTCGGGCCGGGCAAAGTCGAACTGCTCGAAGCCGTGCGCGAATACGGCTCGATCTCGGCGGCGGCGCGCAGCCTCGGCATGTCGTACCGGCGCGCCTGGCTGCTGATCGACGAGCTGAACCGCTCGCTCAAAGCGCCCGCCACCCACTCGGAGCAGGGCGGTCAAAGCGGTGGAGGCTGTACGCTGACGCCGGTGGGCGAACGGATTATTCACCTGTACCGAGAGGTCGAAGTCGAAGCGCAACGAAGCTGCGCGAAACAGATCGCCGAGTTGACCAAACTGATTCGCTCCTGAGTGGTGGAGGGCTGGCCGGTTTGGGGTTCACGCAGGTCATGCGCTTCACGGTCAGGGCTCGGAGATCATGGCTCCCGGTTCGTCGTTCACCGATCAGAACGTGGCGCTCACCGATCACGCCTCACAGATCAGGCCTCAAAGCTCAGGCCTCAAAGCTCAGCCGTGGCGCAGGCAAAACGCCGGCGGTGGCGGATTGCCAAGCTGGGCACGATGCTCTGGGCGCAGGCGGCCCACCAGTTCGACGAAGCTCGCCACGCTCGCCGTGCGCAGCGGGTGATAGTCGATCTGATGGCGTTCGCAAACCCGTTTGAGCGTATTCATCGAATCGTGATCGACGCAGTCGACCGGAAACACGACGATATCCGCACCTGGTAACGCAGCGGCAAGCAGGCCTTTGCGATCCTCCACGCCGCCGTCGTGCACCACGAAATCACCGCCGGCCGCTTCCACCAGTCGCTTGAGCGCGGCATTCGAACCGGGCCGGCCGCCCACATACACAATCCGTTTGCCACGCACGGTGTCGAGGTTGGCTTGCAGCGTCCCCGCGCCTTGGCTGTCCCCTGTATCCACAGTCGCGCGTTCCAGTGCGTCGCATTCGCTTTGCACCAGCTTGAGAAGCGCCAACGTCTGATCGAGGCTCTTGCGTAACGCGAGCGCCGCACCTTGTTCCTGGAGCGCGCGCTGTTCAGCGGCCGCACGGCGGCTCGTGTGCAGCGCCACCCGCTGGTCGATGTCGGCCAGCTTGTCGCGCAGCCTGGATAGCTCGGCTTCGGGATCGGTGGGATCCGCCGGCGTTTGGCGCGTGGCCAAGGCGGTGAGCTGCGCGTTGAGCGCGGCGATCGAGGCGTCGCGCTGCGTGCTGATCTCCTGCAAGCGGCTTTGCTGCCGCTCGACTTTCTCTTTCAACTCGGCGTTTTCCGCCTCGAGCGCAACCAGTCTGCGGATGTCCGCGCGATTTGCCGCGCCGACCAGATGCGACAGCATGTGCAATTCGCCGAACGCTTTCTGGCGCACGTGCAAGGTCGCGTGCGGATGGGTCATCAAAGCCCAATAAGCAGGCGGGATGTCACCGCTTTTCAGTGCTTCCTCCCAGAGCTTCAGCAACTCGACGCCGTCGGCCGCCTTGTCGAAGCGGCGGATTGCCGCCGCGTAGTGCTCGTCGAGCAACTTATGCAGCGCTTTGGCGCCCGCTCCGCCCTCGATCGCGAGTTCGACGGCCGAGTGATGAATCTCCAGATCGCTCGCATCCCGGCGATCGAGGCCGGTGAATTTAGGTACCAGCTTGCGCAGTTCGTGCGTGCTGAGACAGGTGCCGATGATCGAACAATGCAGTTGGCCGTCGAGTTCCGCGAGGCGCGCGCGCCGTTTGGCGTTCGAAAGCGATACCTTGGCCGGCGTGCAGCACGGATCGGCCGCGCTCAGGCCCGTGCCGGCGATCTCGTCGCTGGACAGTTTGAGGCGCGATGGCTGGGCGAGACGAAACGGCGGCGTGTGCATGAGGACCTCGAATCCGGTTCTGGCGTCAGGCTGGCTGAAGGTGCGTGCTGGACACGCTCGCCACGCCGGTGCTGCTGGCGATATATACGGGAATATATAACGATGGGCGCAAAAAAACGTTCATGTGATGCAATGACGATCCAGAACATGCCCAACGCACAGGCCGATAAAGGCAGCGTCGAGCCGTTCGAGTTCCGCCACCACCTTGCGTAACGCGGCGAGGTCGTTGCTGAACGCATCGGAGAAAATTGCGTCGCGAAGCTGCTCGGCGGAGCGCGCTTCTTCGATCGACGCTTTCAGATCGCGCAGACGAACGAAAGCCGCCGCCTTGGCCTGCTCGGCGAGGATCGACAGCAACTGGTTCAATGAGTGCGAGCCCGAGGTACCCACCGATGCGAAATTCAACTGGTCGTCCGTGAGCATCAGCACGAAGCGCTGCACGCTGCCGTAAAGACGCCGGTAAGCGTCGACGACATCGCGGATCAGCTCGGCTCGGCCACGCTCGGACGCCGACTTCACTGCGACGATGGTCGACGAAAGCCCTTTCGGGAAGCGTCCCGCCGGGTCGGACAAGGTGGATCGCAATGGGGGTTGCGATGGGGATCGCGCTGTGGATCGACTAGGCACCGCTGCTGGCTCCTGCTTGCTTGTTTCGCTTCGTGGAGCGCGGCGGCGGCCGGGCCGCCACGCTCCGCGAAGCAGACCGTGATATTCGACAGGATATAACGAAAGGCGGCGTGAGGGTAGCGCAGGCGGCTTTAGCGGGTGCGCGCGAACGCCAGAAACGCCTGCACGGCGGGCGTCCGTTCGAACTTTCGATAGGCAATGGCGATTTCCGAGGCGATGGGTTTGCCGGCGATGTTTCGGTAGACGACGCCCGGCAATGCGATGCAACCCGCCAGCGTATGCGGCACGACCGCCACATTGCCGCCGAGCGATACGCAGGCCAGAACCGCCGCGAGCGTGCCGGGCCGTGACCCCAGTCGTGGCGAAAAACGCCCGCGCCGGGCGACCTCGAAGGTGCCGGATTCCTGTTCCGGCAACACGAAACACTGGTCGCGCAGTTGCGACGGCTTGATGTCCGGCAAGTCAGCCAGTGCACAACTTTCCGGCAGGGCGAGGACGAATGTATCGCGGTGGACGGTGGTCGCCTGAATGCCGTCGACGAGTGGCATCGGCGGGCGCACGTAGGCTGCGTCGAGCAGGCCGTCGCGCAGCATCTCGGCCGCGCTGTCCATCGGCACCTCGCGAATCGAGATGTCGACGCCCGGATATTGGGTGCGGAAACCGCCGACCGCCCGTTGCAATACGCCGGCATAGGCGGCCGAAGCCACATACCCGACTTCGATCCTTCCCAACTCGCCGCGTTCGGCGAGTATCGCGCGCTCTTCGCCGCGCGCGAGGTGATCGAGCGCGCTGAGCGCTTCGGCAAGATAGGCACTGCCTGCCGCACTCAATGCCACCGACCGCTTGGTGCGATGAAAGAGCCGCACGCCGAGCAGCCGTTCCGCTTCCTGGATTAGCTTGGTTAGCGTCGGTGCCGTGATGCCTAATTCATCCGCGGCGCGGGAGAAGTGCAGATGCTTCGCAACGCAAACGAAGGCGTGGATATGGCGGAGTTCGAGCTTTCGCATGATTTTCAGTATTGCCGCACGAGCTAATTATTCTGTGATTCTATGGCAATGACAGGCAATAGCCGCCTCGTTACTATCGAGTGACTTCGATTCGACTCCGCCCTGTCTGTATGTCATCCACGTCCGCCCGTCCCACACTGCCTGCGCAGCCGTCCGGTTCCAACGGCTTAAAACCCGTCAATCCCGCGTTCGTGCTGGCCACCGCCTCGGCGACCTGTGCGTTGATCGTGCTCGATACCAATGTCGTGGCGGTCTCCTTGCCGTCGATTGCGCGCTCGTTTCACGCAAGTTTCGCCGACGTCGAATGGGTAGTCAGCGCGTATATGGTCGCTTTCGCGTCGTGTTTGCTGCCGGCGGGCGGTCTCGCCGATCGCGTCGGCCGTAAGCGGATGCTGCTGCTCGGGCTCGCCGTGTTCTTTCTGGCGTCGCTGGGTTGCGGGGCGGCGCCATCGGCGGCAATGCTGAACGTGGCGCGCGCGGTCAAAGGGGTCGGCGCCGCGATGCTGCTCACCGCGGCGCTCGCCGTGATCGCGAATACCTTTCACGAAGGTCCCGCGCGCGTGCGGGCATGGGCCGTGTGGGGCACCTGCATGGGCCTCGCGACGACGGTGGCGCCGCTCGTCGGCGGTGTGATTACCCAGTGGCTGGGCTGGCGCTGGATTTTCCTGCTCAATCTGCCCGTATGCGCCGTGCTCGCGTGGTGCGCGTCACGCTCGATTCGAGAGTCGCGCAATCCCGAACCCGGTCCGCTCGATGTTGCCGGCAGCATACTGTTCGGTCTTGCGCTCGCGCTCGGCATCTGGGCGTTGATCGAGGTGCCGGCCGACGGACTCGCGAGCTGGACAACGGGCGCGAGGCTCGCGGCATGCGTGTTGCTGTTTGGTGCATTCGTCCACGTGCAACGCTCGCGGGCGCATGCGATGGTCGATCTTGCGCTGTTCCGCCAGCCACGCTTTGTCGCCGCCGTGCTCGCGATGTTCGGGTACGCCGCCTGCGCGCAGGTGATGATGACGGTTTTGCCGCTCTACCTGCAGAACGCGTTCGGTCTGTCGGCGGTGATGGCAGGCGTCGGCATGCTGCCGTTCGCGCTGGCGATGGTGCTCGGGCCGTACATCGGCGCGACGCTCGCGAGGCGCTTGCCGGGCATGGCGTTGCTGTCGACCGGGCTGCTGCTGATCGGGGGCGGCAATCTGTTGACGGCGCTGGTCGCCGGCGACGGACGCTATGCGCTGGTGGCGCTCGGCATGGTCGTGACCGGGCTGGGGGCAGGGATGATGAATGGCGATACGCAAAAGGCCATCATGGCGTGCGTGCCGCCTGACCGAACCGGCATGGCGTCCGGCATCAGCACGACGACGCGCTTCACGGCCATCGTCACGTCGGTGGGGGTGCTGGGCGCGGTACTCGCGGCGCGCACCCACGCAGCCTTCCTCGCCAGCACGCCCATGACGCCTGATGTCAGGGCTGCGCTCGATGCGGGTTTTATGTCACGCGTGCTGGCCGGCGATATCGCGCAGGCCACCGCGCCTCTGCGGCCTGCGCTGCGGGCCAAGCTGGCGTCGGCCGCACACGCGAGCTTCGCCAGCGGCTTTGCTGCGGCACTTTATCTGGCTGGCGCAGCGGCGGTGTCGATTGCGGCGGGAATCTGGCTGCTGGGGCGCAAGGGTGAAGCTGTGCAGGTGCGTCGGGTCGCGTCGAACGGTTAGCCTGCGCCGCCGCCAGCGGCTCAAGCGGCTCCAACCTCTCCAGCCGCTCAAGCCGCTCAAGCCGCTCCAACCACTCCAGCCGCTCCAACCACTCCAGCCGCTCCAGCCGCTCCAACCGCTCAACCGCTCAACCGCTCAACCGCTCAACCGCTCAACCGCTCAACCGCTTCGGCGGCCCAAGCCGTCCCAGCTGCTTCATCCCCTCCGCGCCCCATTTTCCGATATTGTGTGCTGCTCGGGCGCGCTCAAACCTTGGCGCGCTCCTTTCCAGGCCGTTTCCACAACCGGGCACGCACTGCATAAGAAGATGAGCCATCCCAACACCGAACTGATCGAGCGTTTTTACACCGCGTTCCAGCAACGCGACGCCGAAACAATGGCCGCCTGCTATGCCGACGATGTGGTCTTCAGCGATCCGGCCTTTGGCGAGCTGCGCGGCGAAGAGGCGCGCGACATGTGGCGCATGCTGGTGGCGCGCGCGCAGGACTTCTCGCTGACGTTTGACGGCGTCGAAGCGGACGAGCTCAAGGGCCGCGCCCACTGGGTGGCCCGTTACACGTTCAGTCAGACGGACCGCACGGTGGTCAACCGGATCGACGCCCGCTTCGTGTTTCGCGAGGGTCGCATCGCCGAACATCGCGATACGTTCGACCTTTGGCGCTGGACCCGTCAGGCTTTGGGAATCAAGGGCGCGTTGCTCGGCTGGACGCCTTTCGTGCAGGGTGCAATCAGGGCACAAGCGAGAAAAGGTCTCGACCTCTATCGAGGCAAGCCGCACCGCGCATAACAGGTCAGCCCAGCGCAATCCCCCAGCCTTGCTATGACCCGGGCAGTTGATGCAGTATTTCGTGATATGGACAAGCAGGGGGAATTCTATGCCGGTAGTGGATGCGTCATGGGAAGGCTGGCTGAGCAGCAACGTAGCGCGCGGTTGCAGCATCGACTCGATGGTCGACGCGATGGTGCACGCCGGTTTCACCACGGAAGCCGCGCGCACGGAGGTGCACAAAGCGTTCGGCAGGGATCCGGCCGACGCAGCGGTCCCGGTTCCCGCGGCATCCGAGGCCGCGCTGGACAAGGCCGCGCCGCAAACGTACCAATACGACGAGCCGCCGGTTGCGCGTGGCAATGTGATCCGCGCGCACGATCGCGACGTCCGCGTGGTGATGCGCTGCGAGCGGCCGCAAGTGATCGTGTTCGCGGATGTGCTGTCGCCTGACGAGTGCAAGGAGATGATCGAACGCTCGCGTCATCGGCTGAAACGCTCAACCACGGTCAATCCCGACACCGGCAAGGAAGACGTAATCCGCAACCGCACCAGCGAAGGCATCTGGTATCAGCGCGGCGAAGACCCGTTCATCGAGCAGATGGACCGGCGCATCTCGAGTCTGATGAACTGGCCGGTTGAAAACGGCGAAGGGCTGCAGATTCTGCATTACGGCACGACCGGCGAGTATCGCCCGCACTTCGATTATTTCCCGCCCGATCAGCCCGGCAGCGCGGTGCATACCGCCCAGGGCGGCCAGCGGGTGGCGACCCTCGTGATCTATCTGAACGACGTGCCCGACGGCGGCGAAACGATTTTCCCGGAAGCAGGCATGTCAGTCGCGGCGACACAAGGCGGCGCGGTGTATTTCCGCTATATGAATGGGCAGCGTCAACTCGATCCCCTGACCTTGCACGGTGGCGCGCCGGTGCTCGGCGGTGACAAATGGATCATGACGAAGTGGATGCGCGAGCGGGCCTACGGCTGAGACACGCGTTATTCGGCCGCGGGACGTGCGGCGACTTTTTCTGCTGCGCCGGCTGACAGTTGCGTCAATGCGCTGCGTGCGCTGAGGCACCCCATGCGCATGATCATCAGGCCGATCGCCGCGCCTGCCACGTGGTCGAGCATCGGCATACCCGCCATGCTCCCGGCCACACCCAGGGTGGCGACCAGCGCCGACACCGCATCCATTCGCGCATGCCATGCACTGGCCAGCAGAATCGCCGAGCCGGTGCGCCGGCCTTCGGCGCGCATGTAGCGGAACAGCGCTTCCTTGGCGATCGTGACGAAGCCGCTAACGGCGAGCGCGCTGACCAGCATCGTCGTGTTGCCGCTTAACGTGGCGGTTTGCCCGATGCTGTGCCAGAGCATTTCGGCTGCCGTGGCAATCAACAGGACAGCGATCAGGAGGGACGCCACGGCTTGCGAGGTGTTGCCGTCTCCTTCACGCGGCGTTGCGTTCAATTGCTTCGTGCTGAGGTACAACACGATAAGCACGACGCTGTCGGCGGCCAGGTCGCTCAAGGTGTGGATGCCATCCGCTAACAGCCCATCCGAATGCGCTGTTAAGCCGATAGCGATCTGCAGCGCCATGAGAAAGGCGTTGAGCAACGCGCTGGCGGAGGCGGCTTTAAGCACAGCGGCCGCCTTTTATAGCAGGGCTGTGACAGTCGCGGTCTCGCACGGCGGAAGACTGTGGCATTGGGTCGGGACGTTTTATGTTGTCGCAGGAAATTACCTGTCGAACGTGGCGTCCAGATGACAGTGCCGCAACCGCTATAGGCGATCAGATGGATCTCGTTTGCCCAGACCTGGGCGAGTGGGGCGCGCGGCTTGTGCCCACGGAGCAAAGCGCGAGCGGCCCGGTGACCAGCCGCCCGTGCTTCGCTCATGCCGTCTTGTAGATGTCCGGGTTGTGCACTTCCATATAGCGCTCCGGCGTCGCCAGCCCCTTGAAGCCGTGCGGCTGGTAGACGTGATGAGCGTCTGTCGTGACCAGCACGATTCGGCGCAAACCGGTCAGCGACGGGCTGGCAAACACGTGCTTCATCAACGCCGACGCGTATCCCTTGCCGCGGTACGCCGGCAGCACGAAGACGTCGCACAGGTAGGCGAAGGTCGCCTGGTCCGTGATCAGCCGGGCAAACGCGATCTGCTTGTCTTCGATATACGCGCCGAAACAGAGCGACCCCGCAATCGCCCGGTCGAACGTCTCGCGTGGCATGCCCTTCGCCCATGCAGTCTCCTGGGAGAGGAACGCGTAGATCATCTCTATGTCGAGATCCGCCTTGTTGCTCGAAATCGTCAGCTCGTTTGCTTGCACCGCGTCCCTCCGAGTGTTCTGGTTATTAGGCAATCAAAGG
Source organism: Burkholderia sp. GAS332 (assembly GCA_900142905.1). NCBI lineage: Bacteria > Pseudomonadati > Pseudomonadota > Betaproteobacteria > Burkholderiales > Burkholderiaceae > Burkholderia > Burkholderia sp. GAS332. The sequence continues at coordinate 1,443,813 of FSRV01000002.1, forward strand.
AGCCGCGCCGGCTGGGCAGTGCTGCTTCTACTTCTGCTTCGACTCCCACTTCAAACCTCGCCATCCAGCCCGCGTTGCGCTCAGCTTTTCGCCGGGTCCTCGACGCCGCGTGAACCGCCGCCGATGCTCTGTCCCGCGTCGCGCGCGAGACCCAGGTAGCCGGTCACGGACACCAGCGTCAGCACACCGGCAAACAGAAACGCCAGGCGGAAATCGTCCAGGGTGAATACACGTCCGGTGGTCTCTCCGTTGAAGAACGCTGCCGCGCGCAGCGAGACGGCGCCGAAGGCGATGCCCAAGCCGATTGTCATCTGCGCGGCGGCGCTCCAAAGCGTGCTCGCCGCGCTCATCTGCGGCTGTGCGACGTCCGCGTAGGCGAGGGTGGCCAGCGTCGAGAACTGCATCGAGCGCGCCACACCGTAAATGAACACGACGAACAACACCAGCACGAGCGGCACGTTCGGCGTCAACAGCCCGCAGGCAACGATGAAAACACCGGCCAGCGTCACGTCGACGATCGACACCATCCGGAAACCGTAGCGCTGCAGGATGCGTGTGGTCAGTGCCTTCATGCCGAGATTGCCGAGCGCGCTCGCGAGCAACAACAGCCCCGACTTGAACGCCGACAAGCCGAAACCGACCTGGAACAATAGCGGCATCAGGTACGGCACCGCACCAATGCCAATGCGGGTGAATGAACCGGTCACCACCGTCACGGAGAAAGTCGGGATTTTCAGCGTGGATACGTCGATCAGCGGATGCGGGTGACGTTTCGCATGCTGAAACGCCAGCACGCCCATCAGCAATCCACCGAGGATGACCGCGCCGGCCACCCAGGGATTCTCGCCGGGCTGGCTCGCCAGTTCAGCGCCGTACAGAATCGCCGTCAGCGTCGTGGCGCTCAGCAGGAGGCCGACGACGTCGAGCGGCTTGCGTTCGGTGCCGCGCAGGTTCGGCACCAGCGCGAGTGCAACGGCCATCGCGGCCAGACCGAACGGCACGTTCAACAGAAAGATCCAGCGCCAGTTCGCGTACGTGGTGATGAAGCCGCCCACCGGCGGCCCGATCACCGGCGCGGCAATCGCCGGCCAGGTGATGGTCGAGATCGCCTGCATCATGCGGCTCTTCTCCGTGCTGCGGACCACGATCAAACGGCCGACCGGCACCATCATCGCGCCGCCCATGCCTTGCAGCAGCCGCGCGGCCGTAAATTCGGCCACGTTCTGCGACAAGCCGCACAACACCGAAGCCACCGTGAACACGCCGATCGCGCTGAAGAACACCGTGCGCGAGCCGCAGCGGTCGGCGACCCAGCCGCTCACGGGGATGAAAATCGCCAGCGCCAGCATATAGGCCGTCATCCCCAGGCTCAGGCTGTTCGGCCCGACGCCGAACGAGTGCGCCATCTGCGGCAACGCCGTGGCGATCACCGTGGTGTCGAGATACTCCATGAAGAAGGTGGCGGCCACGATATACGGCAGCCAGCCGACGTGCGAATTGCGTGCGCCGCCGCCGGTCATTGGGTCTTCCTCATCGCACTGCGCGTGGATTCGCTGACGCCGCCGCCGTGCCGGCGCGTACTCAGGGAGCGTGTTGACTTCATGTTTTTGCGACTACCTTTCGAAAACGTGTTTCCGGCATCCGTATATAGACAATCAACGAGATCGCGGCCCATACGGTGACGTACCAGTAGAAATATGACTCATGACCGCTAGCCTTGAATCGTAACGCAACAAACTCGGTTGTACCGCCGAGGATCGCAGTGGTCAGCGCATAAGGCAAGCCGACGGCGAGGGCGCGGATGCGCGCCGGAAACAGTTCGGTCTTCGCCAGCATGTGAACGGAAGTAAAGCCGCTCAGCATGACGAGCCCGGCGAACGACAGCGCAAACGCGACGAAAGGGTCTTTGGTGTGGCTCAACACGGTGAAGAGCGGCACCGAAAACAGCGTGCAGCACAGGCCGAAACAGATCAGCACGGGGCGCCGGCCGAACACATCGGAAGCGAAGCCGAAGAGCGGCTGCAAGGGCATATAGAGCAGCAGGGCCGCCGCGGAAATGAAAGTTGAGTTTTCCTTGCTGAGCCCGACTGAGTTGACCAGGAACTTCTGCATATACACCGTGTACGTATAGAACGCGACCGTGCCGCCCACCGTGATGCCAATTGCCTGCACGATCTGGCGCCGATGCTGCCACATCTCCTGCGCGACCGACGGCCCGTCCTGCCGCTTGCTCTGCGCGAACGCTTCGGTTTCGGTCACATTGCGGCGCATGTACAACGCGAAGAGCGCGAGCGCGCCCCCGATCACGAACGGAATGCGCCAGCCCCAGTCCTCGATCTGCTGCGAGGTCAGCAGCCAGCGCTGCATTACCAGCATCAGCGCCAGCGCGCACAACTGCCCGGCCACGACGCTGACCTGGAGAAACCCGAGATAGAAGCCCCGCCGGTTTTCCGGTGCGATCTCGCTCAGATAGGTGGCGCTCGTGCCGTATTCGCCGCCCATGCTCAGGCCTTGCAGCAGACGCGCGAGAATCAGCACGATCGGCGCGAATACGCCGATCGTCGCGTAGCCAGGGGTGAGCGCGATCATCAGGGAGCCGACGCACATTGCCAGGACCGACTTTGTCAGTGCGGATTTACGGCCGCGCTTGTCGGCATACAGTCCGATCAACCAACTGCCCAGCGGACGCGCGATATAACCGACCGCCGCGATCGCCGCGGTGTTCATCAGTTGCACGGTCGGTTTGTCGCTGGGGAAAAACGAGTTGGCAAAGTAGATCGAGAAAATGCTGTACGCGAGAAAGTCGTACCACTCGATCAGATTGCCGGCCAGGCCGCCGACAATCGAGCGAATCCGTGGCGGCGCAGCGGTGTTGACAGTATCAACGCCGCGCTCGCGGCTCGTGTCGGGGGCAATGGACATCGGGTCTCCTCGTCTCTTGTCGTGTTGGACTTGCGCGCTGTCTATGCAGCTCAATCCTTTGCGGCGTATTCCCGGTCGAGCTTGTCGTACAGCGGCTTGTTCACCAGACGCTGGCGTTCGCTGAACGGCGCGACGAGCGTGGCGTCCTCATCGAGCCGGCCATTGCTCTTCAACGTGCCGAGCGCGCGTTGCATGCCGAGCACCGCGCCTTGCAGCGCCGCGTTCGCGTACAACACGATGCCGTAACCGAGCTTGGCGAGCGCTTCACGCGATTGCACCGGCGTCTTGCCGCCGATCACGATGTTGATCAGTTGCGGCTTGTCGAACAGCCCCGGCAGACGTTCGATGTCGGCGAGCGATTCGGTCGCTTCGATAAACAGAATGTCCGCGCCGGCCTCGATGAAGCGATGGCCGCGCTCGATCGCGTCTTCGATGCCGTGCACCGCGGCCGAGTCGGTGCGCGCCATGATCTGCAGGTTGCCGTCTTCGCGGGCATCGACGGCCGCGCGGATCTTGCCGACCATCTCACTCGTGCTGACGACTTCCTTGCCGGCGAAGTGGCCGCATTTCTTCGGCATGATCTGGTCTTCGAACTGGATCACGTCGGCGCCGCTGCGTTCGAGCACGCGCACTGTCTGGCGCACGTTCAGCGCGTTCCCGAAGCCGGTATCGGCGTCGACGATCAGCGGCAGCGCGACCGCGTCGCGAATCCGCGCGCAATGCTCGGCGACTTCGGCAAGGCCGATGAAGCCGAGATCGGGCAGGCCGAGCGACATGTTGGTGACGCCCGCGCCCGTGATGTAGATCGCTTCGAAGCCGGCGTCTTCAATCACGCGCGCGCTCATCGCATTGAAGGCGCCTGGCACGAGCAGGCCCTGGCGTTGGTTGACCTTGGCGCGGAACGCGGCGCGACGATTAGCGGAAGTGCTCATGACGATGTGTCTCCAGAGGGGAAAGTGGGTGTAAAACGCAGCGCTGAACTCGCAGGAAGCATGCCATTTGCCGACTCACAGGATTTGTGCCGAAGAATCAGCCGCTTAGGTGAAATGGAAAGCGCGCGGTGGTTCATGGCAGAATGTCGATATGTTCCATGAAACGTTTCATGGAACGTTTCAGCTACGAGCGGAGCGTCGCGGTGTCCACTTTTACGTCGTCCCTTGCCAATCCCCATGCCGGCCGCCCAGGCGTTGCATTGGTCAGTATCAGCCGGTTGCAATCGCTTTGCGAGACGGTCGCGCCTCGCTACACCGGGCAGGCCCGGTTCTTTTCGGTCCGGGAAGGCTACGGCGCTGCCGTCACGGCCTTGCAGGCCTATGTAGACGCGGGCTCGGTCGATGTCGTGCTGGCCGCCGGATCGAACGGCGCCTACCTGCGCGACAACCTGAGTGTGCCGGTGGTCATGGTCAAGGTGAACGGCTTCGACGTGCTGAGCGCGATCACCCGCGCTACGACGAGCTGGCCTGGCGCCAGGATCGGCCTGGTCCTGCACGAAATCATCTCGCATGAACTCGCGGACCTGAGCACGTGGCTGACCGTCGGCCTGAAGCAGCGCGCCTACCGCTCGATCGACGAAGTGCGGCTCGCGGTTGCGGGCCTCGCGGCAGAGGGCTGCAGCGTCATCATTGGGCCCGGCATGGCCTGCGATTTCGCGCAGCAAGCGGGGCTGGAGAGTGTCTTTCTGTACTCGCTGGGCGCCGTCGAAGAGGCGTTCGAGCGCTCAGTCGAACTGGCGCGCGTGAGCCGCCAGAAGGAATCGAAACGGGTGCGGCTGAACACGATCGTCGCCCATCTGCGCGACGGCGTGGCCGCCTTCGACGACGCCGGTCAGCTCGAAGCCGTCAATCCGGCGATGCTCGATCTGCTCGGCCTCGACCGCGAACAGGACGTCCCGGCGCAATTGACACACGCAGTCGGCCCGTTACTGCGCGAGACGCTCGAGCATGACATGCCAGTCGAAGAACGTATCGAGCAGATCGGCGGCCGCGCGCTGATCGTCAACTGCGTGCCGATCGTCGAGCAGGGCGTGCGATCCGGCTCGGTGGTCACGGTGCAGGACGCGCTGGTTGCGCAGCGAATCGACCGCTCGCTGCGCACCAGCCAGCGGCCGAAGCATCTGGTCGCGCGGCACCAGTTGGACGATCTGGTCGGCAACTCGGTGGCGCTTGAGCGGGTGCGGCGGCTCGCGCGTGCAGGCGCGGCTCACGATGCCACCGTGCTGTTGAGCGGCGAAAGCGGTACCGGCAAGGAACTGGTCGCACAGGGGATTCACAATGCCAGCCGGCGGCGCGGCAATCCGTTTGTCGCCTTCAATTGCGCGGCGCTGCCCGAGGGCCTGATCGAGAGCGAACTGTTCGGTCATGAGGAAGGGGCGTTCACCGGCGCGCGGCGGGGCGGCAAGCCGGGTCTCTTCGAAATCGCTCACACCGGGACGATCTTCCTCGACGAAATCGGCGAGATGCCGGCGGCGCTGCAAAGCCGGCTGCTGCGGGTGTTGCAGGAGCGCGAAGTCATGAAGCTCGGCTCCGGGCGCGCGACCCCGGTCGATGTGCGGGTGATTGCCGCCACCCATCGCGATCTGCATGCGCTGGTCGAGCAGGGCGTGTTCCGCGCGGATCTGTATTTTCGGCTGAATCTGCTTCAGATAGAATTGCCGCCGCTGCGCGAAAGGCGTGGCGATGTCGCGCAACTGGCGCGGCACTTACTGAACCGCAGTGCCCTGCAATATGGGCTGTCGGGTGCCGCGCTCGAACGCGTGCTGGCATTCCTCACACCTTTGTTCGACCATTATGCGTGGCCCGGCAATGTGCGTGAGCTGGAAAATCTGCTGGCGCGCGCCGCGATTTATCTGAGCGATTCGGCCGGCGAGGGCTGGCAGGATCTGCAGGCGGTGTTTCCGGAGTTCGGGCGGATGCGGCACACGGCCGCGGACAGGCATGGCGCAATGGGTCACGACCCAGCCATCCAGGACGCCCCAGCCCGTCGCTCACCCACCCGCGAGGACGTCATACGCGCTCTCGAACAGGTCGGCGGAAATCGCGCTGCGGCAAGCCGGGCGCTGGGAATCGGCCGAACAACCCTTTGGCGGCTCCTAAGGGACTGACCAGAGATTGGTGCGATGCAATAGCCGCCGGTCGACATTCAAATAGTAATAAACTATCACAATAATTAAAACACACCACTTTACCTATTAAGTAACGTCTGACATACTGACTCCACTTTCCAACCACTCCGAAAGAGGACTCAGCAAATGCCGATCATCAACAGTCAAGTCAAACCGTTCAAGGCGCAGGCTTTTCACAATGGCGATTTCCAGACCGTCACTGAAGAAAGCCTGAAGGGCAAGTGGTCGGTTTTCGTTTTCTACCCGGCTGACTTCACCTTCGTGTGCCCGACCGAACTGGGCGACCTGGCCGATCGTTACGCCGAATTCAAGAAGCTCGGCGTTGAAATCTACAGCGTGTCGACCGATACGCACTTCACGCACAAGGCATGGCACGACACGTCGGACACGATCCAGAAGATCAAGTACCCGATGCTGGCTGACCCGACGCTGGCGATTTCGCGCAACTTCGACGTGCTGATCGAAGAAGAAGGTCTGGCACTGCGCGGCACGTTCGTGATCAACCCGGAAGGCGAAATCAAGCTGGCCGAAATTCACGACAACGGCATTGGCCGTGACGCTGGCGAACTGCTGCGCAAGGTGCAAGCTGCGCAATACGTCGCGGCTCACCCGGGTGAAGTGTGCCCCGCCAAGTGGACGCCGGGCGCTGAAACGCTGACCCCGTCGCTCGACCTGATCGGCAAGATCTAAGGTCTAAAAGCCTCTCGCAGTAAGCGCCTCACGGCGCACCGCCGTGCGGACCGCTTCTTACAGCGGTTCGCGCGTGCCCGGGCTGCGCGCCTCCTATCCGGATGCGCGCGGCGCCCGGGATCCAACACCCCTCGTCACGGAATCGAATAGCCATGCTGGACGCCAATCTCAAGACTCAGTTGAAATCCTACCTCGAAAAGGTTAGCAGGCCTATCGAGATCGTCGCCTCGCTGGACGACGGTGCGAAATCGCAAGAGCTGCTGGCATTGCTGAACGATATCGCGACGTTGTCGGAACGCGTCACCGTGATCGAACGTCGCGGCGACACCGAGCGCAAGCCGTCGTTTTCGATCGGCGAGCCGGGCAAGGAGACGGGCATCCGTTTCGCCGGCATTCCGATGGGGCACGAATTCACGTCGCTCGTCCTCGCGCTGTTGCAGGTCGGCGGCCATCCGGTCAAACTCGACGATGCGGTGATCGAGCAGATCCGCAGTCTCGACGGCGACTATCAATTCGAAACGTATTTTTCGCTGTCATGCCAGAACTGCCCGGAAGTTGTCCAGGCGCTGAACGTGATGGCGCTGCTCAATCCGCGCATCCGCCACGTGGCGATCGACGGTGCGCTGTTCCAGAACGAAGTCGAAGCGCGCCAGATCATGGCGGTACCGACCATGTTCATGAACGGTGAAGTGTTCGGCCAGGGTCGCAGCGGCGTGAAGGAAATTCTCGCGAAGCTCGACACCAATGCGGGTGCGCGTGCGGCTAAGGAACTGGAAAAGAAGCCGGTGTTCGACACGCTGATCGTCGGCGGTGGTCCTGCAGGTGCAGCGGCTGCGATTTACTCGGCGCGCAAGGGCATTGCGACGGGTGTCGTGGCAGAACGCTTCGGCGGCCAGGTGCTCGATACGCTGGCCATCGAAAACTTCGTCTCCGTGACGGAAACGGAAGGACCGAAGTTCGCCATGGCGCTCGAACAGCACGTTAAGAGCTACGAAGTCGACATCATGGACGTGCAGCGCGCTGAAGCGCTGATCCCGGGCCGCATCAACGAAGTGCGTCTGGCGAATGGCGCCGTGCTGAAGGCGAAGACGATCATTCTGGCGACGGGTGCCCGCTGGCGCGAAATCAACGTGCCGGGCGAGCGCGAGTACCGTAACCACGGCGTGGCGTACTGCCCGCACTGCGATGGTCCGCTGTTCAAGGGCAAGCGCGCGGCGGTGATCGGCGGCGGCAACTCGGGCGTCGAAGCGGCGATCGACCTCGCGGGTATTGTGCGCGAAGTGACGTTGTTCGAATTCGGCGCGCAACTGCGTGCTGATGAAGTGCTGCAGCGCAAGCTGCGCAGCCTCGCCAACGTAACGATCGTTACGCAGGCCCAGACCACGGAGATCACCGGCGACGGCAAGAAGGTCAATGGTCTGGTCTACAAGGACCTGCGTTCGGGCGAAACGAAGAGCATCGAACTCGAAGGCGTGTTCGTGCAGATCGGTCTCGTGCCGAATACCGAATGGCTGAAGGGCACGGTCGAATTGTCGAAGCATGGCGAGATCGTCGTCGATGCACGCGGCGCGACGTCGGTGCCGGGCGTGTTCGCCGCCGGCGACGTGACCACGGTTCCGTTCAAGCAGATCGTGATTGCCGTGGGTGAGGGCGCGAAGGCATCGCTCTCCGCGTTTGATTACCTGATCCGCAGCAGTGATGTAGACGAAGTAGTGAACGAAGCAGACGCTGAAGCGACAGTTTGATATGCGTGTGTGAGTGGTGGACGGCGGCCTTTGGGCCGCCGTTTTTGTTTATGGTGAGACCGGGCCCACGTCAATGCGGGCCTGATCATTTCGTCATTTCGACTGACAGCGGAGCCGACGCCCTCGAAGTGCGCTGCAGCAATTCGGCAAACACCCGTTTCAATCACCCGCTCGACGCCCACCCCCAATACCGCACCAACGCCCCCCTTTGTTTGGAGCCTCCCACCTAGGCCAATTCCTTGGCTATCCCGCCCGTCGAGCCATATAAATCTGGGAGTCGGGCAAGGTCCTGGCGGCATGCGTACTGGCTAGCAAGCGCACAGCTTGCTAATACCAGACGACATAAAACAAGGAGGGAGACAATGGCAACATCGCAAGCGTCCCCCGCCCGGTGGGTCGACGGCAAGCGCTATTTGTGGCTGCTCGGCGCACTCACCATCACCTTGCCGCTGCACGCCGCCAATCTGGCGTTGCAGACCGGCTGGCATATCTTCTGGTGGTTCGGGCCGATTTTCGTGTTCGGCATTATTCCGGTGCTCGACTATCTGATCGGTGACGACCCGAGCAATCCACCCGAGGAAGTCGTCCCCACGCTGGAACGGGAGCGCTATTACCGTCGCGTGGTCTATCTCGCCACCTTCATCGAATACGTGTCGTTCTTCGGCGCGCTGTGGATCGTCGGCACGCATGTTCTGACGTGGTACGACTATCTCGGCTTTGCGCTCTCGCTGGGCGCGGCGACCGGCGTGTCGATCAATACCGCGCACGAGCTTGGCCACAAGACCGATGGCTTCGAACGATGGCTCGCCAAGATCACGCTGGCGCCGGTCGCCTACGGCCATTTCTTCGTCGAACATAATCGTGGACACCATGTGCGCGTGGCAACGCCGCCCGATCCGGCGAGCGCACGCTACGGCGAATCGTTCTGGCGTTTTCTGCCGCGCACGGTGTTCGGCAGCATCGCGTCGGCGTGGCGCCTCGAGAAGCATCGGCTCGAACGCCTCGGCAAATCGCCCTGGACATGGCGCAATGAAGTCCTGCACGCGTGGGCCATGACGGCGGTGCTGTGGGGCGCGATGATCGCGATGTTCGGCAAAACGGTGATTCCTTTTCTGCTGATTCAGGCGGCGTATGGCGCCTCGCTGCTCGAAGTGGTCAATTATCTGGAGCACTACGGGCTCGGCCGCAAGCAACTCGCGAGCGGCCGTTATGAGCGCTGCCAGCCGCAGCACTCATGGAACAGCAATCGCATCGTGACGAATCTGTTTCTGTACCAGTTGCAGCGTCACGCCGATCATCATGCGAATCCGACGCGCTCCTACCAGGCGCTGCGTCATTTCGAGGGCGCGCCGCAATTGCCTTCCGGTTACGCGACCATGATCATGTTCGCGTATGTGCCGCCACTGTGGTTTCGCGTGATGAACCCGCGCGTGGTCGCGCATTATCAAGGCAATATGGCGCAGTCGAATATCCGGCCGGCAATTCGTGAGCGCGTGTTAGCGCAGTTTGCCGGCTAGCGTGGACTGCTTCATGCAAAGCGAAAGCCGCCCGGGCCATGCCGGGCGGCTTTTTTATCGAGCTAATCGAACTCCGGCAGCGTGGCTTTAACGCCGGTCGATTGAATACTTGCCGGGCCCGGTCACACACAACAGGAACAGTCCACCCATGATGCTGACGTTCTTGTAGAAGTTGATCATGTTGACGTACTGCTCCGCACCCGTCATGTTCCAGTAGTGGTGGCCGATGATCGCCGTGCCGAGCGTATAGAGCGCCAACAGCAACGCGAGCGGCCGCGTATAGAAGCCCACCACCAGCGCAATGCCCACAACAAACTCCATCACGACGGCGATGACCGCCGACAACTCAGGCACCGGCGCGCCGGTCGACGTCATATAAGCGACGGTGCCGGAGAATCCGGTCAGCTTCGACCAGCCGAACATCACGAACAGCACCATCAACAGGATGCGGGCGGCAAGAATGACCGCGTCTTTCTGGTTTTCAAATAGCGTATAGCGCATGATTTTTCTCAGTAGGTAAGGAAGGGGGCGGCTCGGCGAAAACTTCGCGGCGAGCCACGCTTAAGCCGGCCATGTCTATCGACAGGATTAGGCCGCTTAAGCCCACAACTCCGACATTTCGATGTTACGCAGATCGAACACCAACACTTCCGCGTCGCGGCCTTGCGTGAAGGTCAGGGCTTCTTCGCCGCGGACCCGCGCGCCGTCGCCTTCGCCAAGTTCGACGCCGTTCACCGTGACGCTGCCGCGCGCCACGTGAATATAAGCATACCGATTACTGGCCAGTTCGAGGCGTGCCGTTTCGTCACCGTCGAAAAGACCGGCATAGACCCGTGCATCCTGTTGCAGCACCAGCGAGCCGTCCGCACCGTCCGGTGACATCACGAGGCGCAGCACACCGCGCTTCTGGTCCGCGCCGAAGTGACGTTGCTGATAGCGCGGCGCCGTGCCTTTCTGTGCCGGTGCAATCCAGATCTGCATGAAGTGCACGGGCTCGCTCTTCGAATGGTTGTATTCGCTATGTGCGACGCCGGTTCCCGCGCTCATCAACTGGATGTCGCCAGGCACGATCACCGAGCCGGTGCCCATCGTGTCCTTGTGTTCCAGCGCGCCTTCCAGCACGTACGAAAAGATTTCCATGTCGCGGTGCGGGTGCGTGCCGAACCCTTGCGCCGGTGCGACCCGGTCGTCGTTGATCACGAGCAGGTCGGAAAAGCCGTTCTGCTTCGGATCGTGATAGCTCGCGAAGGAAAATGTATGACGCGAGCTGAGCCAGCCGTGCTCCGCGCGGCCGCGTTGATTGGCGTGTCTGATTTCGAGCATCGTATTTCTCCTTGGTTCTGTTGTGCGATCCGGCCAGATGTTTGTCCGCGATCCATGAATGACAGTGTGGGTCAATCAGGATGGCTATAATTGGATGCAAATGCGAAACACTGTCGCGTGTAGGTGGACAATATAATGCAACTCGATGACATGCGGATCTTCGTCGCCACGGTCGACGCCCATAACTTCACCGCGGCGGCCAAGCGGCTGGCGCTGTCGAAGCAGTTCGTCAGCCGGCGCGTGATGGCGCTGGAAGAGACGCTCGGCGTGCAACTGCTGATCCGCAATACGCGCAAGCTGGCGGTGACCGAACTCGGTCAGGAGTTTTACGAGCGCGCGCGGCGCATTCTCGGCGAGGTGGAAGACGCCGAGCAGGCCATGTCGCTGCGCCGCGCCGGGCCGCGTGGACTGTTGCGGGTCAGCGCGCCGATGTCATTCGGGATGATGCATCTATCGCCGTTGGTGGCGAGCTTCCTGCGCGAGCATGGCGATGTGCGTTTCGATATGGAGTTGAGCGATCGCACCGTCGATGTGGTCGGCGAGGGCTTCGATATGGCGATCCGGATCGGCACGTTGCCGGATTCCACGCTGATCGCGCAGAAGCTCGTTGATGTCAGGATGGTGGCGTGTTGCAGTCCGGGGTATGTGCGGCGGCGTGGCGCGCCGGTTGTGCCTGCCGATCTGGCGCGCCATTCATGTCTGTTGTATGGGCATGGCGGGGCGGTGAGTTGGGATTTTGTTTTTGATGGTGTTGTGAAGGGGGTTGAGGTGCATGGGCCGCTGCGGGCTAATAATGGGGAGCTGATTCGCGATGCGGCGGTGGCTGGGTTGGGGATTGTTCGGCTTCCTGATTTTATTGTTGCTGATGCGATTAATAGCGGTTTGCTAGTGACAGTTTTGGAAAAGTTTTTGCCTTCGGCAGCTACCGTTTATGCTGTCTATCCGCAGCATCGCCAGAGCTCTGTCACGATTCGTGTCTTTGTTGAGTTTTTGCGGGAGCATTTGAGGAAGGGGTTAATGGCTTGATTTTTTTGCCTGCGCGGCGCTTGTTTCTGGATGCCTGCGGTGTTGGCCTTTCCTTGATTTGTTAGTGGTCTATTTGCGTTGCCCCTGTGCGGGGCGGCACCTACTTTTCTTTGCCTGCCGCAAAGAAAAGTAGGCAAAAGAAAGCGGCTCGAACCCCCTGCTAAGCGGGTCCCTCGCGCAGTTACGGTAGTGGTGCATCTGGAATCTGTGTTCCCGCACATTCGGCCTTGGTGACAAGGGCGTCATACTTCCGGCGGCGCTGCGCGCGCCGACTCGTAGTTCAAAAACCGCCCGCCGTGTTTGCGTTTTTGGCATCGTCCGTTCAACGCTATTTCGAGGAGCGGCGACAGACTTTGGTGCCGCAGGCGAATCCGCCTTCCGTCTTCCGCCGCGAACTACGAATCGTGCACCGTATATCGGCCGCCATCCGTGGTTCGCCGTCCGCCGCTCGCTCTCGGACCTACCGGCGGCTTACCCATCCCGGAAAATGAAGCTGTAGGCATTCAGCGCCGGCACGCCACCCAGGTGCGCGTACAACACCCGTGAGCCCTCCGGGAATTCACCGTTTCTCACCATGTCGATCATCCCGTGCATCGATTTGCCCTCGTACACCGGGTCGGTTAGCACGCCCTCAAGTCGTGCGCATAGGCGGATCGCCTCCAACGTCCCCTCGTTTGGCAATCCATATTCGGGGCCGCCGTAGCGCTCGTCCAGTACTACGTCCTTGCTGGTGATGTCGCGTCCAAGGCCGACTTTTTCCGCGGTCTGCTTCGCGATTCGCGTGATCTGTTCGCGCGTCTGTGCCGGTTTCGCCGATGCATCGATGCCAATTACCCGTTCAGCGCGGCCGTCGGCGGCGAAACCCACTACCATGCCGGCCTGGGTGCTGCCGGTCACAGAGCACACCACGATGTAGTCGAATTTGAAGCCCAGTTCGGCCTCCTGCTGGCGTACCTCTTCGGCAAAGCCGACGAAACCTAGACCGCCCAGCGAATGGTCGGAGCAGCCGGCCGGGATCGCGTACGGCTTGCCGCCCGCGGCGCGTACGCTCTCCAATGCGTCCTCCCAACTCTTGCGAAAACCGATGTCGAAGCCGTCGGCCACCAGCCGGACGTCAGCGCCCAGAATGCGCGACATCTGGATGTTGCCAACCCGGTCGTACACGGCGTCCGAATAGTTGACCCAGTTCTCCTGCACCAACACACACTTCATTCCCAGATGCGCGGCGACCGCCGCCACCTGGCGGGTCTGGTTCGACTGGATCCCGCCAATCGACACGAGCGTGTCGCAACCCTGCGCCAATGCCTCGGGAATCAGATACTCAAGCTTGCGCGTCTTGTTGCCGCCGAAGGCAAAGCCGCTGTTGCAGTCCTCGCGCTTCGCGTACAGATGCACCTTGCCGCCCAGGTGGTGGCTCAAACGCTTCAGCGGCTGGATCGGCGTGGGCCCAAAAGTTAACGGATAACGAGGGAATCGTTGCAGGTTCATGGCAGCTCCGGAAAGGTGGGTTCGACGCGAGCAGCAAACCGTCGCGCTAAACAAATGGTAGGGAAAAGCCCAAGAAATGAGCTTGCAAAGAAATTGCGTTCGGCATACTTTTGAAAATCACGAATAGAGAATGGCTTAATAAAAAGCCGAATTGAAACCGATGAGCACAACAAAAGTTCGTGGTATCCAGATCGATGAGACCGCACCAGCCGCCGCAACCGCATCCGCGGAGGCCGGTCCGCTCCACGCGCTCGATCGCATCGACCGGGCGATCCTGCGTCAGTTGCAAACCGATGCGTCGATTTCAAACGTCGCGCTAGCGGCCAAAGTGAAACTAAGCGCGCCAGCGTGTCTGCGGCGCGTCGAGCGGCTAAAGGAATCGGGGCTGGTTCGCGGCGTCGTCGCGTTGATCGACCCGAAGGCGGCCGGGGCGGGCATGCTGGTCATCATCGGCGTGGTGCTGGACCGGTCCACGCCGGAGTCGTTTGCGGCGTTCGAGAAAGCAGCGCAGAAGGTGGCGGGGTGCATGGAATGCCACGTGGTGACCGGCGAGTTCGACTATTTCATGACGATCCGCACGCGCGATAGCGACAGCTTCAATCGTCTGCATGCGGAGCAGTTGCTCTATCTGCCCGGTGTCCGGCAAATCCGCTCGTTTATGGTGCTCAAAGAAATCCTGTCGACCACGAAATTTCCGCTGTAGCCGCCGCCGTCACGCAAAAAGACGCGCATGCTGTCATAAATCCCCTAGCTGGTCGACTAAGTGTCAGGACCACTCGCGGGCGGCGCGATCAGCGCCTGAACGGGTGAACGGTACGGACTTTCCGGGACGATCATCATGACTTGCAGCAGACGGACATTCTTCAGATTAATCGGCGCGGCGTCGCTCGCCGGCGGCACCGCGGCATGGCGCACGGCAGGCGCAGCCGAGTTGGGCGCGGCGGCCGCCTTCGAGGTCAAGCACAGCGATGCCGAATGGCACAAGCTCCTGACGGACGCACAGTACCGCGTGCTGCGCGAAGCGGGCACGGAACGTCCATTCAGCAGCCCGCTGAACGACGAGCATCGCGCGGGCACATTCGCGTGCGCCGGTTGCGCACTGCCGCTGTTTTCGTCGAAGACGAAGTTCGATAGCGGCACCGGTTGGCCGAGTTTCTGGCAGCCGCTGGACCACGCGGTCATCGCACGGACCGACAAGTCGTTCGGCATGACTCGCGACGAAGTCCTGTGCCGGCGCTGTGGCGGCCATCTGGGGCACGTTTTCGACGACGGCCCCAAACCGACCGGCCTGCGCTATTGCATGAACGGCCTCGCTTTAACTTTCACGCCCGCCTCCAGCGGCACGAGTTGATCGAATCAGGACGGACATCATGAACATCGAGAAACGTATCATCGGCAAACCGGCCCGCTCGCGCGTAGCGGCCGTCGCGCTGTCGGTTGGGCTCGGCGCGCTGGCGCTGCTGTTGGCGCAGCGCATGGCATTTTCGTCGGAAGCCGGGGTTGTCATTGCGCCTCCCGCACTCGACGAGCCGATTTCCGCCACCGCCGCGCATGAAGAAACCGCCGTGTTCGCGGGCGGCTGCTTCTGGGGCGTGCAGGGCGTGTTCCAGCACGTGCGGGGCGTCACGAAGGCGGTGGCGGGTTATTCAGGTGGCCAGCGCGACACGGCGCAGTACGAGACCGTTAGCGGCGGCGACACCGGCCACGCGGAATCCGTGCAGGTCACGTTTGATCCCACCAAGGTCACCTACGGGCAGTTGTTGCAGGTCTACTTCTCGGTAATTCAGGATCCGACCGAGTTGAACCGCCAGGGGCCGGACAGCGGCACGCAATACCGTTCGGCGGTGTTCCCACTGAACGACACACAGCGGCACATCGCGCAAAGTTACATCGCGCAACTCGATAAGGCGCACGCCTTTCCGGCGCCGATCGTCACGAAGACAGAGCCGTTCAAGGGCTTCTATCCTGCCGAGTCCTACCATCAGAACTACCTGACCTTGCATCCGAACTCCGCGTATATCGCCATCAACGATATGCCGAAGGTCGCAAACCTGAAGCGTCTGTTTCCGAATCTCTATCGCGACAAACCGGTGCTGGTCGAAGCGGCGCAGTAAGCCGGCGCTATAAATCGGCGCAGTCCGGCAGCGCTAAAAAGCAAACTAATTAAGCGGCGCTGCAACGCGGTGGGCGCCGTGCCGGCGCCAATCATTCTGTTCCGGCGCCGCATAGCGCTGCGCCGGCCGTTTTTTTGCGGCTGTATTCTGCCTCTCATCTTCGCCACTGCACGCTTGCCAGCGTCCGTCGGTCTGTCTTGCTATTCTGCTATCCGACCGGATCGAGACGATCCAACTCAACTGGAACTGCGCCGGTTCGCCGGCGACCAGGCCCGCATTTTGCACGGGAGCGTGCGTCAGCCAATCGTTCGCACGTATCTTTTCGTCTAAAAGCCCAACTTATTGACTGACACCAAGTTTGGATAGTGCGTTTTTGCCGGGCAATGCGTGTCGTCTGCTGAAAGAATTACATGCCGCGCGTAGCAATGCGGCGGTGGCCCGGATGTTTGCACGCCATTGCGGACTTCGGGTGAGAACCTCAACCCCTTCGCGATACGCGAGAACGGAGGCTTCTGGTGTTGATCAGCCGTAGAAAGCGGATCGGCAAGATTCGCCAAGAACAAGCAAGCATCGCGGCAGCATCTCTGGTCGCCGTGACCCTCGGCGGGATCGGCGGTTTGCCGGATTCGGCCTTGGCCCAAACCCCTTCACCGTTGGGTGAATGGCAGTACTCCGTGGGTATTCCGCTGCAGAAGCTGTGGCAGCCGAATATTCCGGACTGGCAGGTGCGAGTCGGCGCGGCGACGTCGTTCCAGCCTCGTTATGAGGGCTCCGACCGGTATCACGTGATGACCGGTCCTAGCATCGACGTGCGCTACAAGGACCTGTTCTTCTTCTCGAGCGGCGAAGGCCTTGGGGTCAACTTCGCGCAGGGGCAGAACTGGCGCGCGAGTCTCGCGGCCGTCTACGATCTCGGGCGTCGCGGGCACGACGATCCGGAGGAGTTGAACGGCCTCGGCAACATCAATCCGGCGCCGGGCGCCAAACTCTCCGGGGAATATGTCGTCTCGAAGGACTTCCCGCTCGTGCTGCGCGCCGACATCCGGCGCTATTTCGGTGGCTCGAATGGGTGGATCGGCGACCTCGGCGCCTATATGCCGATGCCGGGCAGCACCAAAAAATTCTTCTGGTTCGCTGGACCGAACGTGACGCTCGCGGACTCTAATTACATGAATGCCTGGTACGGTGTGAATCAGAATCAGGCGGCGCACTCGCAATACTCGGAGTATCACGCGAGTGCGGGTTTCAAGTCGGTGGGTTTCGGCATTAGCGCCGTGTGGCTGTTCGACAAACACTGGTTTGCCACTGCCGACGGTGCATTCGAACAGCTGGTCGGCAGCGCGGGCAATAGTCCGATTACGCACAGCAGGGCCACCGGTGTGGCCGATATCTCCATCAATTACCGCTTCTGACGCAGTGTTTCTGTGTTCGAGCCTTGGGACAACCTGCGGTGATGACTTGGGTGCGCGGGTGGTTGACTGGGCGACTGAGTGTCTTTCTCACTCGTTGCGCATACAACCAGGCCGCAGCCCAAGGAAAAGCCGACGTACTAGCGTGCCGGCCGTGCACCAAGAAAGTGAACCATCAGTGCCGCGACCTGATCGACTGCTTCATCCAGCACAAAGTGCCCACCTTCAAGCACATGGACTTCGGCGCTGGGCACATTCCCGCGATACGCGTGAGCACCTTCCACTTCGAATGAAGGATCGTACTTGCCCCACACCACAAGCATGGGGGGCTGACGCTCCTCCAGATACCGCTGCCACAGTGGATACCGCTCGACATTCGTCCGATAGTCATAGAAGAGCTCAGTCTGGATATCGATCTGCCCGGGCCGCGATAGAAACGCAAATTCATCATTCCAGGTATCCGGATCGTAACGATCGACATTCGGACTACGTCCAACGTGCCGCAACCGCGTCGCCTCAAACGAAAGCAGATTTGCGCGCAGCGCCGCTTCATGCGTTGCACGATCGTTCCAGAAGGCCTTGCGCGTTTGCCATAACGGACCGAGGCCGGCTTCGTGTGCCACGGCGTTTTGCACCACCAACGCCTCAACCCGCTCAGGGTTCGACAGCGCGAGCCGGAACCCCACCGGACCGCCGTAGTCTTGCATCACCAGCGTATAGCGCTTTAGTCCCAGTGCATCAGTGAAACCTGTCATCACCTCGGCGAGGTGGTCGAACGTGTACTCGAAAGCGTTGGGCGAGGGTGCGCTGCTGTGGCCGAAACCCGGGTAATCCGGCGCGATCAGCCGGTAATTTTGCGCGAGCAGCGGCATCAGCGTCTCGTACATTCGCGATGATGACGGGAACCCGTGCAGCAGCAGAATCACCGGCGCATCGCGTGGTCCCGCTTCGCGGTAGAAAATGTCGAGACCGTCGATCTTGATGCTGCGATAGCGCATCGCGGTGCGTGTGGATGTCATGAGCATGCTCCTCAGTCGTTTGTAAGATCGATCATGCGCCGCGCAAACTGTCGCGCAGATGCAGTCCCGCTGCCGCGGCAAAAAAAGCCAACGCGGCGATACATACCCCCGGCCAGCCCCAATGCGCGAGCGCCGGCCCCGCTATGGTGGCGCCTATCGCGCTGCCGACGAAAAAGAGCCCGGTATAGAGTCCGTTCACCCGGCCACGCGATTCGGGCGCGAGCAGATTGATCGCGCGCCGGCCCAGCGCCTGATCGGCAATCACACCACCGTCGAGAAAGAATGCAGCGACGGCCAGCATGGCGATCGATGTGGCGCGCGACACGCCGGAGGTCAACGCCAATGCCGCCGTCAGCGCGGCCGCGATGGCGACCGCGTGAGCAAGCATGCTGGCGGGCTTCGACCAGCCTCTGTCGCCGGCACGGCCGGCCAACGGTGCGATGAACACGCTGCCGCCGCCGGCTAACGCGAAGAGCGCGACGGAGGTGCTGTTCAGACCGAGCGGCGCGCGCGTCAGGACGATGGCAATGCTGCTCCAGAACGCATTGAAGCCGGCCATGAGCAGGCCCTGGTATAGCGCCCGCCGGCGCAGCACGGGCTCTTGCGCGACTAACCGCACCATCGATGTCAACAACGCAGCATAGGGCGGCGCGCCATGCGGGCGGCTATCCGGCAAACGCGGCACCACGGCGAGCGTGACGGCTGCGAGCAGCAGAGCATCGGCTGCATAAAACGCACGCCAGCCGAGTGCGCCACCGATCACACTGGCAAGCGGCCGCGACAACAGAATGCCGAGCATCAGACCGCTCATCACATTGCCGACGACTTTGCCGCGCGAAGCCGGCGGCGCGAGCGACGCGGCCGCGGGCACCAGCATCTGCACGACGCTCGATGTTACGCCGACAGCGAACGATGCCGCCAGAAACACCGGCGCGAGCGGCGCGATGGCGGCCAGCGCGAGGCACGCGATCTGCGCGAACAGCGTCGCCGCAATCAAGGGCCGATTGGGCAAGCGGTCGATCAGCGGAACGAGCCCGACGAGGCCGACCGCATAGCCGAACAACGTCAATGCGGTGACGAGCGTGGTCCACGCGCCGAGATGCAGCGAGACGTTGAGCGGGCCGATCAAGGTTTGTGACGCATACAGGGGCAGCACGGCGACCGCGACCATCGCCGCGAAGCGGGCGGTCGGAACGCTTTGTGCCGGTGGTGTAGCCGTTCTGGCTGCGGTCGGGCATGGGATTGTGGGAGAGTCCATCGTCGGGCTGGCGCTTAAGTGAAGGTGAATCGATGCTACTCTCACGTCAGACAAACACAATTCGCACCGAATTGGATACATCCTCACGAAAAACGGGAGAATCGGCGATGGATGCATTGCGCGATCTGGAAACCTTGGTGGCGATCGTCGAGGAGGGCAGTCTGACAAGCGCCGCGCGCCGTCTTGGCCGCTCGTTGCAGGCCGTCAGCCGGTCGCTGCAGGTGCTGGAGCGGTCGCACGGATCGACCTTGATCGTGCGAACCACACGCACTTCGCAACCGAGCGCGGCCGGGATGCGCTTTTACGAGCGCGTCAAAGGCGCGCTGAGCGAACTCGAACTGGCGCGCACCGAACTGGCCGAGGAAGCGCATCGGCTCACCGGCCGCATGCTGATCAATGCACCGACGCTATTCGGACCGCAATTCGTCGCGCCGCTGGCCGCGGAGTTTTTGCAGCGTCATCCGCAACTGGAGTTGTCACTCGATCTGAGCGACGAGTATCGCGATCCCGTCGAAACCGGTGCGGACGTGACGATCCGCATCGGCGAAACGCCTGATTCACGGCTGGTGGCGCGCCGGATCGGCACGCTGCGGCGGGTGGTGTTCGCCGCGCCGGCTTATCTTGCCGAACACGGCAGACCGTCGCATCCACGGGATCTGGCGCGACACGATTGTGTCGTTCGAACGGGGGTGCCGCATCCTGGGCGGTGGGTGTTGACGTCTTCCGCCGGAAACGAGATTGCGGTGAGCGTGGCAGGGCGCTTTGACAGCAATCAGGTGGCTGCCGTGAACGCCGGTGTGCTGGGCGGGATGGGGATCGGGGTCGCGGCTTTCTGGCAGATTCAGGATTGGGTCGAGGCAGGACGGGTTGAGGTTTTGCTGGCGGATTATCAGCTGACACCGTTGCCGTTGCACGCAATGTGGGCGAAAACGCGGCGGCTGCCGCAGAGGACGCGGCTGTTGGTCGATTTCCTTGCTGTCAAACTGGGGGCGCTGTAGCTCTTTCGTCCGTAGCAGGGTTCGCGTGGACTCTGGGGGCGCCAGGCGAACTGCGCCGCCCGTCAGCGCCGCGCAGCAGCAGGTGCAATGCGCCATTGTGCTACGCTTGCCAGACCGAAACCCACGCTCTGCGACCTCGCCTTTATCATGCGTTCCTGGCGCATATCGACACCGCCCCGCAGCGGGCACATCAACACGGCGCGTGTTACCGACCTGGTCATGTCGATCTCACATGCCGACCCGGACGCGCTCGCTGCAAGCATTCTGAAAACCGTTGGCGACGCGCTTCCCGTTTCGCAGTGCACGATCTTCGCCTACGAATTCGACGCGCGGCCGCGCACCGTCTCCGCCGCCGACCATCGCGGCGGCCGGTTTTTGCGTGATGTCGCCGACCGCTACGCTACGCACTTTTATGCGCTCGACGGCAACCGCGCCATCGTCGGCCGCCCGCAAGCCAGGCAGCCGCACGAAGCGTTAGTGCTGCACCAGCAGCAAAGCGAAGAAATCGAAAACGAAGCCTATCGCGCGGCGTGCTACGCGCAGCCCAACGTGTCCGACCGGCTATCGTTGCTCCTGCAACCTATGGAACGTGTCTGGCTGTCGATCAATCTGTATCGTGACAGCGCCTACGGCATGTTTCAGCCAGGTGAACTCGAGCATGTGGAAAGCGTGGCGCATCTGTTCGCGCACGCCGCAAAAAGCCATTACGCCCTCAACGGACAGCATCAGCAAGGCACGGCAGCCGCGATGCTGGCACGCGTCCGACGTGCCTGCCCGGCGCTTACGCCGCGTGAGATCGACGTGCTGCGCGGCACGCTCGAAGGCGCGAACGCCGCCGAGATTGCCGAGCAAATGGGCATCAAGGCGACCAGCGTGATTACGTATCAGAAGCGCGCTTACGCGCGGCTGGGGATCTCCAGCCAGCGCCAGTTGTTCGCGCTATGTCTGCTGCCTGAGCGGTCCTGATCCGGTGCGCCGACGTTATGGCCGCAGGTTGGCTATGACGCAGATGATGGGCGGCCGAAGAAGAGCCCACCCGCCGAAGAACCGTCGAAGCGCAACTGAACTCACCCTGGCAATCACCCGCGCTTCACCCGCGCATCGGCCTGCGTCTCACGATCCCAGCGCTTGAGCCACGGCATGATGAATTCCGCGAAACCGTCCGCGGGCGGTGACAGCGCGCGTTCGGTCGAGCGATACACGCAGACCTCGCGAATGGTCTCCGGATCGACGATCCGCTTCATCACCAGGCCGAAGGTTCGCGCGAGCGGCGCGACGTAGGCGGGCGCGAGCGTCACGGCAAGCCCCTGTGAAGCGAGGCCGAACGCCGTCGTGACGTTGTCGACCACGTCCACCGGAATGATGCGGGCCTCCACCGGCAGATTAGCCAGCATCTGTGCGACTGCGCGCTCGTGATCGCGGCCGGTGGCAACAATCGGCACGTCGCGCAAATGCTGCCACTGCACCCGGCGCCGCGCGTTCAACGGATGGGTCGGGGCGCACCACATCACCCACGGGCTCGCGAAGGCCGGATCGCAACGCACCCGCGTGCCGCTCTGGCGATCCGGGCCGATCGCCAGATCCACGTCGCCGCTTTCCACGCGCTCCAGCAACTGTTCGACCACGGTGTCGAAAATGCGCACGACCACTTTCGGTTTGTCGCGCGCATACTCGGCGATGGCCGCCGGCAGCGCGGTTGCGGCGAGCACCAGCGGCGCGCCGACGCGCACGATGCCGGCCGCGCGATTACGGATGTCGTCGGCGGATTGGGCGGCGGCGCGCACATAGCGCAACACCGATTCGGCCGACGACAGAAAATCCTGCCCCGCGCTCGACAGATTGACGCGCCGCGTCGTACGGTCGAAGAGGCGAAAGCCCAGTTCCGTTTCCAGTTCGGCCAGCAACTGGCTGACCGCCGACGAGGTCAGCCCGAGCCGTTCCGCCGCCGCCCCGATGCTGTGCAAATCGACGATGGCGAGAAACGCTTCGAACTGACGGATGGTGACGCGTGTGAGTGGCATCAGGCGATTCTAAAGAAAAACTTACTAATCGTGAAAAATCGATTGATTGTATGTAGCGAGCTATTGATCGAGACTCGTCCTGGTCGACGCGAAGCTGGAAACCCGCTTAGACTTTCGTCTCGCCCACGCGGCTACGACCCGGCTGCAACAGTCCACATCCAGGGCCACATCCAGGGTATACGCAGGCCACAGCCAGGCCACATGCGGGGCTCCACTCAAGGAATTGCCATGTTCGACCACATTCCCGCCTATCCGGGCGACCCGATTCTGAGCCTGAACGAGGATTTTCAACTCGATCCGCGGCCCAACAAGGTCAACCTGAGCATCGGCATCTATTTCGACGACGCCGGCAAGCTGCCGGTGATGGACGCGGTGCGGCAAGCCGAAACCGCGTTGCTCGGTTCGATCGGCCCGCGCTCCTACCTGCCGATGGCGGGCCTGCCGCTTTACCGCGACGCAGCACAAGCGCTGGTATTCGGCGCGGACAGCGAAGTGCGTGCAGCGGGGCGGATCGCGACGTTGCAAACCATAGGCGGCTCCGGCGCACTGAAGGTCGGCGCGGATTTTCTGAAGCGCTATTTCCCGGCCTCGCAGATCTGGATCAGCGATCCGAGCTGGGAAAACCATCGCGTGGTGTTCGAAGGCGCGGGCCTCACGGTCAACACCTATCCCTATTACGACGAACACACCGGTGGCCTGCGTTTCGCCGACATGATCGACACGATCGGCCGCTTGCCGGAACAGAGCATCGTGCTGCTGCACGCGTGCTGCCACAACCCGACCGGCGTCGATCTGAGCCCGGCGCAATGGGCGGAACTGGTGCCGGTTTTGCAGCGACGCAAGCTGATTGCGTTTGTCGACATGGCCTATCAAGGTTTCGGCGCGGGCCTTGAGGAGGACGCCGCCTGCGTGCGCCTGCTCGCCGATGCGGGTGTGCCGTTGATTGCCGCCAATTCGTTTTCGAAGAATTTCTCGCTGTACGGCGAGCGTTGCGGTGCATTGAGCGTGGTATGCAAAAGCAAGGAAGAGGCGGCTCGCGTGCTCGGGCAATTGATGTCGACGGTGCGCGCCAATTACAGCAATCCGCCGACGCACGGCGCACGCCTGGTCGCCAATGTGCTGTCGGACACGTCCTTGCGTGCGTCATGGGAAGCGGAGCTCGCCGCCATGCGCGAACGGATTCTCGCCATGCGCGGCACGATCCACGAAGGCCTTGCAGGCCGCGTCGATGAAGTGATGCGCGCGCGTTACGTCGCGCAGCGCGGCATGTTCACCTATACGGGTTTGAGCGAGGCACAAGTCGAGCGGTTGCGCAGCGAATACGCCGTGTATGTGCTGCGTTCGGGACGTATGTGCGTCGCCGGATTGAATGCGCGCAACGCCGACTATGTGGCGTCGTCGATCGCGGCGGTGGTGGCGGGCGCATAACGCCTGTGACCCTCAACGACCAAACATAACGAACGACAACAACGGAGACCCTGATGACGACTCTTGAACTACAACCGGCGAGCCCACCGAAGTCCACCGCGATGCATCCCGACGAATGGCAGGCGCGCGTGCAACTGGCAGCGTGCTATCGCATCTTCGATATGCTCGGCTGGACCGAGATGATCTACAACCACATCACGTTGCGGGTGCCGGCGAGCGTGAGCGGCGGTGAGCGCCACTTCCTGATCAATCCATTCGGCCTGCACTACAGCGAAGTGACGGCGAGCAATCTCGTGAAGATCGACGCGCAAGGGCGCGTGCTCGACAACTCGCCGTATCCGGTGAACCCCGCAGGCTTTGTCGTGCATGCGGCGATTCACGAAGGCTTGCCCGATGCGCACTGTGTGATGCACACGCACACCACAGCTGGCGTCGCGGTGGCCTGCCTCGAAAATGGCCTGGAGCAGACCAATTTCTATAGCGCACAGTTGCATGACCGCGTTGCGTATCACGACTTTGAAGGCATCACGATACATGCGGAAGAAGGGCCGCGTCTGCTCGACCATATCGGCAACAAACAGGCGGTGATCCTGCGCAACCATGGCCTGCTTGCATGGGGCCATACGTTGCCGCAGACTTTCGCTATTCTGTGGACGCTCAACCGTGCGTGCGAGATCCAGATGGCGACGTTCTCGATGGGCCGCGCGCGGCCGGTGCCGGAAGAAGTGGCGATCCGCTGCACGCGCGACGCATTGCAGTTCGATCCGCGTCACGGTGCGGGACAGGATGTATTCGACGCGTTAGTGCGGCGCGTGGATCGCATCGACGCGAGCTATAGGGATTGACGCGAGGATTGACGCGAACATTGAGGCGAAGATTGACCCGGGAATTAACGCAAGGATTGAAGCGATGAAAGTAGGAATCTACGGTGCCGGCGCGATCGGTGGCTGGATGGGGGTGAAGCTTGCGCAGGCCGGCCACGACGTGAGCGTGGTGGCGCGCGGCGCGACGCTCAATGCGTTGCAGCAGCATGGCTTGCGTCTGATCGAAGGCGGCGTGACGCACACCGTGAAGGTCAAGGCGAGCGAACAGCCGGCGGATCTCGGCGTGCAGGACCTCGTCGTGGTGGCGGTCAAGGGTCCGGCCATGGCGTCGGTGGCCGCGCATATCGCACCGCTGTTGAACCCGCAGACGATCGTGCTGACAGCGATGAACGGCGTGCCATGGTGGTTCTGCGACGGGCTCGGCCGCGATTTCGCCGGCAAGCGGCTGACGTCGATCGATCCTGACGGCGCGATCGCGGCGGCGATTCCGACTGCACAGACGGTGGGCTGCGTGGTGCATGCCAGCTGTCTGATCGAATCGCCGGGCGTCATCAGGCATCATCAGGGCAATGGGCTGATCGTCGGCGAGGCGTCGGGGCAGGCGGGCGAACGCGTCAAAGCGCTGACCGCCACCCTGGTCGCCGCGGGCTTCAATGCGTCGATGTCGGAGCAGATTCAGCGCGATGTCTGGTACAAGCTGTGGGGCAACATGACGATGAATCCGATCAGCGCCATCACCGGCGCAACCACTGACCGGATTCTCAGCGACGAACTGGTGCGCAACTTTGTGACGAGCATCATGCTGGAAGCGAAGGAGATCGGCGCGCGCTTCGGTATTCCAATCGAACAGGCGCCAGCCGATCGCCACGAGGTCACGCTCAAACTCGGCGCGATGAAAACCTCGATGCTGCAGGATGTGCAGGCCGGCAAGGCGGTCGAACTCGATGCGCTGGTGGCCGCCGTGCGTGAACTGGGGCAGCTTACCGATGTGCCGACGCCGTACACGGACGCATTGCTTGGGCTTGCGCGCCTGCATGCGAGCACGTTGGGCTTGTATCCGCGACAGTGAACGGTGGTACGAAAAGAAGCCGCCCCGGGTTGTCAACGGGGCGGTTTTTTTTATCTTATGTCTTACTTCTTCGGCGTGGCGTCGTATTCCTGCGGCCTTACGCAGCCACTGCGGAAGACGGCGGCAGCTTCGCCGCCTCGATCAACGACAACGCCCGCTGCGTGTCGTCGAGTTCCGTCATGCATAGCAACGCAAGGCGTGCCAGATACAAGGGCGCTTGCGCTTCGCCTTCAGAGGTCAGTGTCTTGCAGAGCGTCGTGTAGACAAGGTCGAGTTCGCTATCGGTCATGGTTTGGGTTCCTCTTGCGTCAGTTCGTCAGACTGGCCGTCACGGCGCTTTGCACGTTCGCGGCATTGCCGTTGCGCCAGCGCGCGAGCACATGACCATCCGGCCTGATCAGGTAGACGGTGCCGGGCGTCGCGTCGAGCATCTGGTGCAAGCGGGCCGCCGGATCGATCACATGCGGACTGGTGGCGCGCGGCGCATCGCCCGTGACCAGTGTGATCGCTTTGAACGGAATGCTGTGTTCGCCGAGCGCATAGTGCAATTGCTGCCATGCTTCGTCTTGCGTTACATCCGCACCGAAGCGAAGCGCGGTGAAGCAGGGCCCAAGCAGATCGGTGAGATGGATATCCATCGCGACGCCGTCGCACATGCGTTGAAGGCGGCACTCCGGCAGTACCGTGCCCGGCGCGGGCCCTTTGGCGAACGCGCCCGATGCAACAGCCGCGACCTGATTGAGCGGCGACTGGGTATAGGCAATCGCATGGGTCTGCCGCGGATTGATCAGCGGCCGCACGGCGGGATAACGCTCGGCAAGTCCTAGCACGGCCGAGCGCATCAGGTCGAATGCGAACGAGGGTGGGGCCATGAATTCCGTGCTTTTCATCCCGTAGCTCAGGTTTTCACGCGCCGCGAAAACGCGCTCGTCGCTGTAGCTGTCGAGCAGGCGGTCCGACGCAATGCCGTTCACCACGCAGGCGAGTTTCCAGCCGAGATTGTCGGCGTCGTCGATGCCGGAATTCGCGCCGCGCACGCCGAAAATCGGCACGAGATGCGCGGCATCGCCCGCGAACAGCACTGCGCCGTGGCGGTAGCGTTCGAGCGTCAATGCATTGGCCTTATAGACGGTGATCCAGATCGGCGACCATTCGCCCGTTTCGCCCATCGAGTCGAGCACGCTCTGCACGCGTGGCATCACGTTTTCAGGCCGGACCGCCGCCTCCGGGTCTTCATCGTCGCGAAGCTGGTAGTCGATGCGCCAGACGTTGTCGGGCTGCTTGTGCACCAGCACCGTCGAGCCGGGATTGGAGGGCGGATCGAAATAGGCGAGACGTTCGGTGGCGCGCTCGCTCTTCAGTTCGATATCGACGATCACGTAACGGCCTTCGTACGTCGTGCCCGTGAGCTTGAGTCCGAGCGCCTCGCGAATCGTGCTGCGGCCGCCGTCACACGCGACGACCCAATCCGCGCGCATTGTCCAGTTGGTGTCGCCGGTACTCAGGTCGAGCGTAGCACCGGCGGCGCCATCGCCCGCCTGCTGTTCGATCCCGGTCACGCGGGTTTGCCAGCGGATGTCGATCAGATCGGCATGCTGTTCCACTTCGTCGAGCAGCAACTGTTCGATCTGGTATTGCGCGATGTTGATCATCGGCGGGAGCGATTGCTCGTCGTCCTGATGCATGGCGAAGCGAAACACTTCGGCATCGCGGTAGAAGCTGCGGCCCCCCGTCCATGGCAGGCCTTTTTGCAGGAAGCCGTCCACAGCGCCCAGGCGTTTGAAAATCTCCAGGCTTCGGCGCGAGATGCAGATCGCGCGGCTGCCGGTGCAGACACCGTCGTCGGCTTCGATCAGCACGGAGCGCACGCCCTGGCGAGCCAGCGCAAGCGCCAGCGTCATGCCTACCGGACCACCGCCGACAATCGCAACGGCGCGCCGCACGGGGTCACGCCCGTCAAGCAGCGGCGGCACCACGCCCGCATAGTGACGAGGCGTGAACGGATAGGGTTTGAAGCTGTGGCTCATGCGTGTCTCCTGGATCTTCGATGCCGATGGATTGCCCGCCGGCGCTTGAGTGCGCTCTGGAGGCGGTGCAAATCGATAGGTGAAGTATGAAGGAGGGCGCGCGCGTGGCTGTCCTCATTTTGGGTACATCGCGCTGGCGCATCACAGCTGGAAAAAAAGCCGCGGACGGCTCCATCACCTTGGACTGCCCCCGCAAGGTTGGACACCCGTCCAACGATTTGGGGTGCCGTTCACCTCGCGGCTTTGCTTATTCAATCACGCAGACGACCTCAATCCGCCCCAGCCGCCTGCGAAGACTGGCGCGTGTGTAGCACGCTCCCGGCCACCAAACATTCCTCGATCATTGCGCGGAACGTCGGCGCCGCATGCGAAGCGCCGGTCGAGCCCATCTCCGGGCCGCCTTCGGGCGCGCCCCCAATGCCGACCACCAGCGTCGCCCTCGGCCGCCATTCCCGCGTACGCCGCAGCATATTGCGCAGATACGGCGGCGAATCTGGCGCGTCGAGCGAGATGATGCAGATGATCGGCGCGTCCTTGAAGCTCGGTTCGTCGGCATGCGCGCTGCGATAACCCGAGTGCGTGGCCATCATCGGCGCGAGTCCCTGGCGGCCAAGCAATTGGACGGCGATCGCAGTGGTGACCTCGTCGAATGCGCCGCGTCCGGGTACGCACAGCACCGACGCCCTGTCACTTTCATGGCGCGACTGCAGACGATCCGAAATGGGGCCGTCGTGACGCTCCGAAAGGTCGGCCGATGCCGACGCCAATATCGCCCCAGCCGAGTCGGCCGGTTCCGTGCGCGACAGGCGGTCCGGCAGTCCGTCGGCGATTTCCAGGTTTTCGACGATATCGACCAGTGCGTCGTTGATCCGCGCCAACTGCTCGGGCATCAAGACGCCGCGCAACGCGTCGTTACGCGCAAGCTTGAGGCCCTCCAGCGCGACCTTGTCGTAGTAATCGATCAGCGACATCTCTCGCAGCAGGCGTTCGGCCTGCACGATGGCTTCGTGCGGATCGTCCGCCAGAATCCGCTGATAGAAGGTCTGCGCGGGCGTCAACGCGGGCTGGTCGCCCAGCAGCACCGTGAGGAAGTTCAGGCGATCGGCGTAGCGGCCCAGCGTGACGACGCACAGTGTAAGCGGCGTGGACAGTACGAGGCCGATCGGCCCCCACAGCCAGCTCCAGAAGATCGCCGCCACCACCACCGCCAGCGGCGACAGCCCGGAGCGATGACCGTACAGCAGCGGCTCGGCAATTTGCCCCGCCACCAGATCGACGACGATGAACAGGATCAGCGTATAGACCGCCATAGTCCATTGCGGCTGGATGGCGGCGGCGAGAAACACGGCAAGAATCGCGGCGATCCAGATGCCGATGTACGGCACGAAACGCAGCAAGGCAGCAATCACGCCGAACAGCAGCGCCCCCGGCACACCGATGATCGCCAGACCGATGGCAATGATCCCGCCCGCACTGAGGTTCACGCCCAGTTGCGCGACGAAATAGCGGCTCAGCCGCCCGGCGGCGTCGTTGATCGCCGTGGTGGTGCGGTGCAGATCGCGCGAGCCGAACAGACTGATGAGACGGTCGCGCAGATCTTCACGTTGCAGCAGGATGAAGATCGTGACGACCAGCACGATGAAGGTGGTCTCGATCGGCGCAATCGCCGGTGACAGCGCGCGTTGCGCGAGTTGCATCGGCGTGAGCGACGGCTCGTGCACTTCGACCGGGGTCGGCACGGCGGGCGCATTGCGCGCCGCGCGTCCGGTGAGGCGCGGCGGGCTCGGCTTGCTCGGCGCGACGCGTTGCAGCGTGGCGGCGGCGCGGCTCATCAGCGAATCGGCCCGGCCGACGGTTTTCTCCTGCACCGTCTCGATCTTTTGCTCGATCGCCACCTGATACTGGGGCAGATCGCCTGCGAGTTGCACCAGTTGGGCTCCGATCAGGCCGCCGACCGCCAGCAAGGTGGCGAGGGCGAACAACACGGCGATAAAGATCGACGGCAGCTGACCCATGTGCAAGCGCCGCAACGACTGCACCAGCGGTGCGAGCAGAAAGCTGAGCAGCACCGAGAGCGTGATCGGGATCAATACCTCGCGGCCGAAGTACAGTGCGCACACCACCACCACGCCGGTAATGATCGACGCCAAACCATGCAGACTGGGCGTGCCCGGCGGGTAGACGCGGTTCGGCCGGCCATGCGGCGGTAATGATATTTTCATAAGCAGACGTTTCGATGTTGTGGCGCTGCCGCTGTGACCGAGGGCGCGCGGAGGGCGCTGCGGCGGTCAGATACAGCGCCAGAGCAATTCATATGCCTGGATTGTAGGCGCTTTGACGCGTGGCGGCCGCATCCCTTAGCCCATGTGCAAACGCAACAGTTCGAACAGCTGCGAACTCGCATACAGCAGCAAGCCGATAAAGCCGCCCACCAGCGTTCCGTTGATACGGATGTACTGCAGATCCTTGCCGATGTTCAGTTCGATTTGACGTGACATGTCGCGCGCGTCCCAGTTCTTTACTGTATCGCTGATGTGGCGCGTGAGGAACTGGGCGAAGTCAGGCGCCATGGCGCGCGCCGCTTCTTCCAGGTGGTCGTTCAGCGACTGACGCAGCGCTGGGTCGTGCGCCAGTTCGCGGCCGACCCATTGACCCATCGCCATCACTCTGGCGTGCAGGGCCGAATCGCTGCTTTGCAGATCGCGCTTGAGCCATGTGCGCAATTCGCCCCACATATCCTTCACATACGCGCTGAGCGCTTCGCCCTCCACCAGATAACGTTTCAGCTCCTCGGCTTTCTGCAGGAACGCCGGATCGCTCTTGAGTTTGACGATCAGCTTTTGCGCCGCGTCGTCGAATTTCTGGCGAAGCTGATGCGTGGGATTCTCGCTGATCTGCTCGAGCATCCGGTTCACCGCGTTGGCGATCGCTTCGGCGCCTTTCTCGCCGAGCCATGCCGACGGCAGGATCATCTCCATCTTGGGATATTCGCTCTTCACCCACTCGACGATGCGCTCAGCGATAAACTCGCGCGCCTGCGGTTCGTGGAGCAGCGTGACGACCTGTTCGATGCCGGCGTCGAGCAGTTCCTGATGACGGCCGTCTTTGGTGAGGGTGTCGAGAATCGCGCCCATGGATTGCGACAGATCGACTTTGGCCAGCACGTCGCGCAACGCGTCCTTGATGAAGACCTGGATGCGCACGTCGTCGGTCAGGTCCAGAATACCGCCCGTCAGTTTGACCACGTAGCCGCCCAGGCGTGCGGTGTTAGCCGGCGTCGTCAGCCAGCCGGTGATGCTTTGCGCCGGGTCGTGTCTCTGAATCAAGCCGACCAGCGACGGCACGTCCAGAAACTTGTCCTGCACGAACACCGCGAGGTTGTCGGCAATCTTGTGTTTGTTCTTTGGAATGATCGCGGTGTGCGCGGAGACGATTGGAATCGGCACACGGCGAAACAGCGCGACCACGGCGAACCAGTCGGCAAGCGCGCCGACCATGGCGGCTTCGGCCACCGCTTTGATGCCGTCCACCCAGAGGCCGCGCGGCATGAAGGCGGTCACGAGGAACACGCAAGCGGCGGCCGCCAGCAGCAGTAACGGGGTGCGCTTGGCCTTCTTCAGTTCGGTCTCTTTGTTCATCGGCAGCAGGGCAGCGGGGTTCAATTCGATTGGCATGTTGCGTCGCGATTGGCGTGCTCGTCCAGAAACGCGAGTGTAGCGCCGCTGTTCGGGGCGTGCGGCACCGGCTTGGGACATTCTTTGACCCGTAGGCGCGGTAACATCTGCGGTTAGACTGCGAGGCGCTGGCCGGACGAGTGGCTTGAGCTAGCGCTGGAAGCGTGCTGGGCGAACCTCGCGCGGGCGCTGATTGGCTGCCTGATGCGCACCGAACGAGCGCCGAACCAGCGCGGAATGACTCTTGAGTGACGATGCAATTGAACAGAATGGAGGCACAGTGATCAGGTTTCTGCACACCGCGGACTGGCAGATAGGCACGCAATTCGGCCAGTTCGAGCCGGACGAAGCCGCGTACCTCGCGGAGGCGCGCTTCGAAACCGTGCGCCGGATCGCTGAGGAAGCGGCGGCGCGCAAGGTCGACGCCGTGCTGGTTGCCGGCGACGTATTCGACCTGCAGACCGTCTCGGACACGGTGATCCGCCGTTTGTTCGGCGCGCTGCAAGCGTTCGCCGGGCCGTGGATCATGCTGCCGGGCAATCACGATGCCGCGCTGGTCGAGAGCGTGTGGACCCGTGCGCAGCGCCTGAACTGCGTCGCGCCGAACGTGCGGGTGGTGCTCGAACCCGGTGTGGTGACGCTCGACGCATGCCAGTGCGCTCTGCTCTGCGCGCCGCTCACGCAACGTATCACCTACGACGACACGACGGGCTTCTTCGACACAGCGGAGACGCCGCCCGGCTATCACCGCATCGGGCTCGCGCATGGCAGCGTGAGCGGGATTCTGCAGGAGGGCATCGATTCGTCGAACCCGATCGCCCCGACGCGTGCCGCGAGCGCGCGGCTGGACTATCTCGCGCTCGGCGACTGGCACGGCCATTTGCGCGTCGACGAGCGCACCTGGTACGCCGGTACGCACGAGCAGGATCGCTTCCGCGCCAACGATCCGGGCTTCATGCTCGACGTCACGCTGACCGAGCCCGGCGCCGTGCCGGCCGTTGAAGCGGTGCGGGTCGGTAAATATCAATGGCATCGTTGGGAAGAGACGATCTCGGTGCCGACCGACGTGGATTCGCTCAAGCTGCGCCTCGGCGCCTTAGGCAGTCACGACGTGCTGCGGGTCACGGTAAGCGGCACGACCGCACTGGCTGAAGCCGAAGCGATCCACGTCGCGGTGGAAGAGACCCGCGCGCGGGTGCGTGCGTTACGCGTCGATCTGAGTGGCCTGCAGGTGCTGCCTACCGCTGACGACCTCGCCGAACTCGGCGCACAGAGCGGCTACCTCGCGAAGGTGGTGGCGCGTCTGCGCGGCTTGCAGGAGGACCCGCAGTCCGACCCGCACCAGGTCAAGCGCGCGGCGGAGGCGTTGTTGCTTCTGGCGCGTTTTCAACGTGAACTGCCGCGCGAAGCGAGGTCCGCATGAAGCTGGAAAGTATCGCGATTCAGGAGTTCAAGCAATTCACCGGCCGGCTCGTTATCGACGATCTGCAGCCCGGACTCAATCTGTTTACCGGCCCGAACGAGGCCGGCAAGAGCACGATCGCCGAAGCCGTGCGAGCGGTGTTCCTCGAGCGCTACAAGGCTTCGCATCTGAAAGACCTGTTGCCTTGGGGTAAGGCAAGCGGACAGCCGTCGGTTGAAGTGACGTTCGATATGGGCGGCACAGCGTGCCGGCTGTCGAAGCAGTTCGTCACCCGGCAGCGCTGCGAGTTGAAGATCGGTCAGACGGTGTTCGGCGAAGATGAAGCCGAAGACAAGCTCGCCGCGTTGCTCGGATTTTCGCGCGCTGCGCGTGGCCCGCTCAAGGCGGAAAACGCGGGCGTCCCCGGTTTGTTGTGGGTGCAACAAGGTGGCACGCAGGAGGTGCGCGATTCCACGGGGCACGCGGCGCAGTATCTGCGCGATGCGCTGTCGCAACTCTCGGGCGGCCATGAATCGGCGGGTGAGGATGCGCTGATCGCGGCGGTGCAGCGCGAGCTTCGGCAGTTGCTCACGGCGCGTACGCAGAAGTCCACTGGACCCTTGGCTGAGGCCGAACAGGCCTTGGCGGCGCTGATTGTCGAACGCGACGATCTGGAGCAGCAGCGTCAGCAGTTCGACGAGAACATCGGGCGCCTTGCTACGCAGCAGGAAGCCTTTGAGGACGCGCAACGCAAGCGCCCTTGGGAGCTTCACGAGCAGAAAGCCGTGCAGGCGCAACAACGCGCCGATGCCGCGGCGGAACTCGAGCGCAGTCGTCAGGGGTTGGCGCAGTCTCTGAAATTGAGCGATGCGGAACTGGCGCTGTCGGTGCAGCAGGAACAGACCGCAACAGAATTGGAGGCGGCCGTTGCGCGCGAGCGGCAGCAACTCGACGCCGCGCGAGCTAACGTGTCGGCGCTACAGAACGAGCATGCGCAGGCTCAGGCGAGCGTGGCGCAATTCGAACAGGCGTATGCCGATGCCAGCCGCGCGCACGAACTGGCGAACGCCGCGGTAACCGCGGGCGATTTGCGCAGTCAGATCGCTCTGCACCGCACCGAGAGTGAGCGGCTTGAATCGGCTATCGCAGCCGCCAGCAAGGCAAACGAGGCCGTGCTGGAGGCGACGCGCGCAGCAGCGGCGGTCGAAATCGATGCGGCGCCATTGAAGCGGCTCCAATCGCTCGATGCGGAATTGATCGTGCTGCGCGCGCGTACTGAAGCGGCGATGACGCGTATCGAATACCGGTTGAATGGCGCGATTACCGTTGGCGATGCGAAGGTGAGCGGCGAGGGCGTGCTGCGGCTCGACGAGGAGAAGCTGATCGGTCTGGGTGAACTCGGCGAATTGCGTGTGATCCCGGGCGTGTCCGATCTGTCGGCGCAGTTGTCTGAGTTGGCGTCGCTAGAGGCCCGGCATGCACAATTGTTGCAGGCGCTGAGCGTGGCATCGCTGGGTGAAGCCGAGGCCAGGCACGAGCAGTGGAAGGCGTTGGTCGCGCAGCAGAAAAGTCAGGCGAAGATTCTTGAGGTGCATGCGCCGCAGGGTATCGACGCGCTGCGGGCTGCGTTAGCTTCGGCTGCTGCGCGATTGCAATCGGCTAATGGACGGCTGGTGGCCTTGCCTGATGTGTCCGCCGCGCCACCGCTCGACGAGGCTCGTCGCAACGCCGACATCGCGCGTGATGCGCTGGAAGCCGCCAGAAAAGTATTGGCGCAAGCGGCGGAGAAGCGATCGACTGCTACGGCCACGACGGAGTCGCTCGCCGTGCAGCTCCAGCGCAAGGAGGCGCAACTGGGCGACGAGGCGTTCTGCCGCAACCGCGCACTGTGGCAGACAAAGATTGTCGAGCAGCGAGTGCAAGTCGAGGCGCTGAAGAAACAGCTTGAAGGTCGCGAGCGTGAGCTGGAAGCCGCGCGTCTCGACGATCCGGCGGCTGAAGCGAAGCGCTATCGGGCGTCGGCGGAACTTGCGCGCAACGAGCAGCACGAACGGCAACTGCGGATCGCGCAGTTGCGCAGTCAGCTGGAGACGGTTGGTGCGTCCGGGCTCGGGGAACGTCTTGCTACAGTGAACGCTTCAGTCGAACAGGCCACACGTCGCAAGGAAGAACTCAGCTTGCGGGCGAGTGCTTTGAGTCTGCTCGACGAAGTGCTCGTCGACGAACGCGATGCGGCGGTGGCGCAACTGCGTGCGCCGTTGACCGAACGGCTCGGACACTATCTGAAGCGGATTTTCCCGCAGTCGACGATTGCACTCGGCGACGATCTGAGTCCCGCGACGCTGGATCGTTATGGCCGTGCGGATACGCTCGATGCGCTGAGCTTCGGCACACGCGAGCAACTTGGCATCTTGACGCGGCTGGCGTATGCGGATCTGTTGAAGGCGTCGGGCCGCCCCACCTTGCTGATGCTCGATGATGCCGCTGTGCATACCGATGCCGCGCGGCGCGATGCGATCAAGCGCGCATTGATCGATGCGGCTACGCGGCACCAGATTCTGGTGTTCACGTGCCATCCAGAGCTTTGGGACGATCTGGGTGTCAGGCAGCGGGCAATCGAGGATTTGAAAGTGGCGGCGTAGGGGACGTGCGACGCGTTGACTTCGGTGAATGACTCGGGGACATCATGACTCAACTCTATCGCGGCATGGATCAAGCGGCGCTGCGTGCGGCCTACGACAACGTCGCGGCGGTGGCCGACGTCGCCGAGCGCATGCTCGGCTTTCAGGCGCGCAGCGCGGCGTTGTATGCGACTGTGCCGTGCCGGCGTGATGTGGCTTACGGCCCGCGGCCGCGGCAACGTTTCGACTGGTTTCCTTGCGGAAGGCCTGACGCGCCAATTTTCGTGTTCATACACGGCGGCTACTGGCAGTCACGCAACAAGGAGGATTTTGCGTTCGTCGCCAGTGGGCCGCTAGGGCGCGGCTTCAATGTCGTGCTCGTGGAATACACGTTGGCGCCGGAGGCATCGATGACGCAGATCGTCGGTGAAATCGATGCGCTGCTGGCGGCGCTGGCGGCCGATCGCGATGGACTCGGGACGCGCGGTCCGGTTTGCCTTGCCGGGCATTCCGCGGGTGGGCAACTGAGTGCGCTTTACCGCACGCATAAGTCGGTCGTGCACGCCATGCCGATCAGCGCGTTGGTGGACCTGGAGCCGATTGCGATGTCATGGCTCAATGAGAAGCTGCAACTGACGCAGGCAGAGATCAGTGCTTATAGCCCGATGCGGCATATCGGCAAAGGTGTGCCGATGACTGTCACTGTCGGCACGGCCGAGTTGCCGGAGCTGGTCCGGCATTCAGAGGAATATGCGGCGGCGTGCCGGCAAGCGGGCGAGCAGGTCGAGTTTGTGCCCGTCGCCGGGTGCAATCACTTCACGATTCTTGAGGACCTTGCGCGGGCGGATGGGGTGCAAATGGAGGCGGTGGGGAGGGGATGAGGCGACGGAAGTAGACCGTGCCCACTCGTCCAGTGCATTGGAACGGGCACGGTGCTTTCGTTTCGTTTCGTTTCGTTTCGTTTCGCTCCGCGAACGGTCGCGGTTTCAATAGTAGAAGCCGAAGTCTGACGCGTAACCGTCGTCATACACCGGGGCGCTGAAGTCCCAGTCGCCAGATCCTTCCCCGTAGCTATCGTCCAGCGAGAAGTTGTACTGCCCGCCGCTGGACGATATCAGCGAGCCGCTCCCGTTGTAATCCGCCCAACCGGTTTCGAAGCCGGTCGGACCATATGCGAGCGCGTCATATCCACCACCAACTGTGTAAGTGAAGTCGGTGAAGCCGGTCAACTGTCCCTGACTATTGAAAGCGTCGTACTGCGTCTCGCGGCCGGAAGCATCGTAGATGATTGCGTCCTGCGAGTTGTCGCTGTTGAACAGGTGCTCGACCATGCTGCCGTCGCTACCATATGAGTCATATTGCGTTTCCCGACCGGTCGGACCGTTGAAAAAGTAGTCATCGGTCTTGTGGCCGTTTGTGTCGAACTTGGCGAATTCGGTTTCCTGGCCTGCGGCGTTGTAGACCGTCGCCGTTTGCGTGTTGTCCGCGTTGAACTGGTGGACGGTGGTCTGATTGGATGTGTACTCGTTGTATTGCGTGGCGTGACCGTTGGCGTCGTAGAAGATATCGGTGGCGAGTGTGCCGTTCGTTCCATACGTTGCGTACTCGGAGATGTGTCCCGATGGATCGAAGACTGCGGCATTTTGCGTGCCGTCGGGGTTGAAAATGTGCGCGACACCGCTTCCGTTCGCGTTGTAGTCGGTCTCCTGGAGCTCTGCGCCGCTTTTCCCGTCGAAGACAAGGTCCTTGCTTATCTTGCCGCTCGCGTCGAAGGTGGCTTGCTCGGTTTCATGACCGCCCGCATTGAACACCGTTGCGGTCTGAGTGCCGTTGGTGTTGTAGACGCGATCGATCTGGCTGCCGTCGGCATTGAAGTCGTTTTCCTGTGTGAGCTGTCCAGTCGTGGCGTTGTAGAACAGGTCCTGAGTTTTGACGCCACTGGCGTTGAAGCTGGCGTATTCAGTCTCATGACCGCTGGCGTTGAAAACGACGCTGTTTTGCGTGCCGTCGCTGTTGATGATGTGGTCGGTCGGACTGCCGTCGGCGTTGAAGTCGTTCTCGCGGGTCAGATGGCCGGTAGTGGCGTCGTAGAAGAGATCCTGGGTTTTGACGCCGTTGGTGCCGAAGGTGGCGTATTCGATTTCGTGACCACCCGCGTTGTAGACGATGGCGTTCTGTGTGCCGTCGCTGTTGATGATGTGGTCGGTCTGGCTGCCATCGGCGTTGAAGTCGTTTTCTTGGGTCAGGTGGCCGGTGGTGGCGTCGTAAAAGAGGTCTTGGGTTTTGGCGCCGTTGGTTCCGAAAGTGGCGTACTCCGTCTCGTGACCGGCAGAGTTAAGAACAGTAGCATTCTGCGTACCGTTGCTGTTGAACTGATACGCGACTTCGGATCCATCACTGTGGAACTGATCTTGTCCCGTTGCGTGTCCCTGGCCGTCATAGATGTTGGCTATATAGCTACCGTCGGCATTATGGGAGTACGTCGTCTGGGAGATGATTTGGCCAAACTGATCTGAGACGACCGACGCACTGATGGCATTGCCAGTGAATGTCTGCGTAGCGGTATCACCTGAAGAGAACGTTTCACTCACCGATGTGATGTTGCCGTTCCCGGTCGGATCTGTGAAGGACGCACCTGTAACGGTTCCCGGCGCCGGCGCATGAGCGCCGCGCGAACTTCCGTAGTAGTCGAAGTAATTCTGTTGAGTGTTGCTCGTCGGAAGATTTGTGTACACCCCCATTGCCTGCTCAATCATCAGATTCTTATCGACTGTGGCGCTGAGCCCCGATGCCACATCGTATGAATGCTGGGCGTCAAGCAGCTTTTGTAAACCCGTGCTCGTGCCGTTATTGAGCTCGCCGGCTAAGTAAATCAGGGGGCCGCCGTTGGCCTTTATTTCCTGTTGCACAACATAGTTGTTGTCGACAGCTTCGCCTTCGCGATGCAAGCCTATCATTGCATCGATTGCATAAGCGTTGGGATCACCAATGGCGGTCTGATGTTGTACGGTGAAGCTCGAATCTGCACTGACGTTTTCAAAGTGACCGATTTCATGTGCTAGGTTCCCGACCATTATTGAGTCGATCAACGTCTGATAGTTACTGGCGAAGATGATTTGGCCACGAACCGAATCAAAAAATGTCCCATCACCTGCTCCAACCGCCATAGCGTTAATTTGATGACTGTTGACCTGATCCCCATATTGGAGCAATTGGGAAACAAGTGTGGGACTCTTGTTTATGAGCGCAATGGCGCCGGGTGAGAGTTTGACGCCGCCCCAGAAAGACTCATTTCCGGTGATGGTTAATGTAGTAGGCATAAGATTTTTAGCTCACTGACGGTTTTGGAAAAATGTTATATGGTTAGCGCAAGTCGCTTTTGGCGAGTCAAAAGACAAGATCAATTCGATAGTGTTTTTTCCTTTGAAGAGGTATTTAAAATTGATGCTGGATGCGTGAGGGTCCTGAATTGGCCTTTCTTCACCTAAAGCGAGAGCGATTTGCGACACGGTTACGCACATTTTCTCGACATTGATTTCCTCGTTCACAATGACTCTGGTGAAATGTTGGCCCACGGGGTCGAACATTCGATATGAGGGAATAGCTCTTCCCCCGCTCAGTGTCGTTTCTGCGGATTCCGGAGCTACATCCAGATCGTGCGCCACGCCCATAAATGTGCCGGATGAGAGACTGTAAATTTTCTCGGTTGTCTTCGGAGTGAGTTTGAGGCGAAGCTTTTCACCTACGAATTGGTAATCACTCATATCTCCGTGCTCGGCAATTTTATTAATGTCAGAAAGAAATTTTGCAGGGGTGCGGGCGAAGTTAGACTGATGCTCGGTTGCCGGCTTGGACAGGCAGCCGCATAGAAATAGAAGCAGTGCGAAGGCGTGAGCGTTTAAGAAGCAACTTTTCATGGATTTCCCTTTGTAGCTGTATTCGTTGAGCGTGGTTTCAATCCCGCATCGACTTCTGAATGCCGTCCCAAATCGGCTCAAACAGATAATCAAAAGCGCTTCTCGACCGCGTCTTAATAAAAACCTCCGCCCGCAACCCTGGCCCGAGCACAATCGGTTCCTTCGCCAACCGGTTCGCCTTCAAAACCGCCTCCGGTGAAACCTCGATATGCGCCAGGTAAAACGGTTGCCGCGTGTCCTTGTCGCTCAAGGAGTCGGCAGACAGATAAGTCACCCTGCCTGCCAACACAGGAGAGGTCCGCGGGTTATAAGCCGTCAGCCGCACATCGGCCTTGCTGTTCGGCACGATCTCCCGCACGTTGTCCGGCTTGATTTTCGCTTCGACGATCAGCGGAACCCCCGTCGGCACCAGATCGAGAATCGGCTCACGCGGCCCGATGCTCGCGCCGATCGTGTGCACCCTCAGGCCCACGATTTCACCGGCAACCGGCGCGACAATTCGCGTGCGCGCATCGACGTCTTGTGCCGGCCGCAACTGTTCCGTGATCTGCAGAATCTTTGCGGTCGTGTCCTTGAGCTGGCTATCCGCCGATTTCACATAGTCGTTACGCAACGTGGCGATCTTCAATTCGAGATCCGTTTGCTTCTGTCGCGAGCGAATCAGCTCTGCCGCATTCTGTTGCTGACGTGACTGATAATCCGCAGCGGCACGCCTTAGCTCCATCATTTTCGTTTCGGTGACGTAGCCTTCGCTGCGAAGCTGCTCATTGACCTGCAACTCCTGCTTTGAAATGCTGAGACTCTGTTCGCTCGTACCCACCAGCGCTGCCTCCATGGCGATTTCTTGACGCGTCTGAGTCGCTTGCTGCTGCAGCAACGTCAACTGGTCCGTAAGCGTCTGCCGTTCGGAATCGAAGAGCGTTTGTTCACGCTGCAACAACGCGGCAATGCGCGGATCAGACGAGCGCTCACTCAGATTTGCAGGAAACGCGATCGCGCGCTTCATATCCCGCTCAGCCGCTAGTCGCGCGGCCTTCGCGGTTTCGTCGTCGAGTTGCGATTGCAGTGCCGCGACTTCCGCATCGGGCCGCACGTTGTCCAGTGTGATCAGCACCTGGCCGGCGTTCACGTGATCGCCGTCTTTCACATGAATCGCTTTGATGAGACCGCCTTCCTGGTTCTGCACCGTCTTGCGTTCGCCGTCGTCACGCACGATACCTTCCGCGACCACTGCACCCGATAGCGGCGCGAGGGTCGCCCACACGCAAAGCGCGGCGGCGCCGAGCGCTAGCGCAGCGAACCCAGACGCAATGGCGCGACGCGGTAGCCGCAAGCACTCACCGCTGTTTTCATCATCCGTCGCAGCGGGCCACGTGCGAATGGCTACGCCGTGAAGCCGCCTCAAAACGTCGCGTAGTTTCATGACGCTGCGGCCTCCCGACGTTGTTCTCCACTCTGCGGTGCCGCAGCGGACTTGGCGCGTGACTTCACCCACGCTTCAACCTGTTCGCGCGTGCCGAAGCAGTCCACTTGCCCGTTGCGCATCAACATCACGCGATCAGCGATCGACAGCACGCTTTGTCGATGCGTCACCACAACGACGGTGACGTAGTCCCGCTTCAACTGCAGCAGCGCGCTGTTTAACAACCGTTCGCCATCCGCATCGAGGTTGGCGTTCGGCTCATCGAGCAGGACAAGCCTCGGATCGCCATAAAGGGCCCGTGCCAAGGCAATCGCCTGACGTTGGCCGCCCGATAAGGTTTCGCCGGACTCGCCAATTTCCGTTTCGTAGCCGTTGGGCAACCCGAGGATCGTCTCGTGGACGTATGCCCGCTGTGCTGCGCGCACAATCGCGCCGGTGTCGGCTGCAGCGGGATTCGGATCTCGCGCGATATTCGCAGCAACGGTTCCTGCGAACAGCTCCACGTCCTGCGGCACGTAGCCAAGAAAGCGGCCGAGCGCCTCGCGCGGCCACTGCGCGATATCGGCGCCATCGAGACGTACGGTGCCTGCCTGGGGTTCCCACAATCCGGCGAGCAGGCGCAGCAGCGTCGACTTGCCGGACGCGCTCGCGCCGACGATCACGAGCAATTGGCCCGGATTCAGTACGAACTGGATTCCCTTCAGCAACACGCGGCCGCGCGGGCCGGTTGCGTTGTAACTGCTGAAAGCGAGCGCTTCGACAGTGAGTCGCCCAGTCGGTCGCGGCAATTCGACGGCACGCCGTTCGGGCGAACTGCGATACAGTGCATCCAGCCGGGCCCACGCCTGGCGCACCTCCGTAAATTGTTTCCAACTGCCAAGCATCTGCTCGACTGGCGCGAGCGCTTTGCCCAGCAAAATGGTCGTGGCCAGCATTACGCCGCCGGTAGCGAACTGGTTGATGACGAGCCATGCTCCCGCACCCATCATCACGACCTGAATAACCTGACGAAGTGCCTTGCCGATACTACGATTCAGCGACGAGGTCTCGGCTGCTTTTACCTGCGCATCCAGATCGACACACCGGCGCGCCGACCAGGCGTCGATCATGGCTGCATTCATGCCCAGCACCGTCACAATCTCGGCATTGCGGCTGATCTGCGCAGCCAATTGATCTGTTTCGCGTTGACGCGTCGTATAGGCACGTACGCTGTTTTCAGTCAACCTGTCGTTGAGCAGAGTCAGTCCGACAAGCAGCAGAGCACTCACGATGGCGATCAAGCCGAGCGACCAGTGAAACAGGAACATCAGTCCGAGATAGACCACAAGCCACGGCATGTCCAGAAATGCGGTGACGCCCGAACCGGACAGGAAAGCGCGTAGCGCGGCCACGTCTTGTGCGGTCGCTAGTTCAGGGCGCGAAAGGCGCCGCGCATGAGTGTCGATGCGAGCCGCCAGCGCGAGGCGGTCCAGGCGGTCGGCGAGTTGCCTGCCGAGATCGCTCAACAGGCGGTGCCGGACGAGATCGACGGCGAGCATCATTGAGAGCGCGATGCCCATGAACATCATCAACATTGAGAGCGTTTCGAGGCTGCGGCTCGGTAGAACGCGGTCGTAGACTTGCAACAGGTAAATCGTGGGGGCGAGCACAAGCACATTGCTGGCAATGCCGAAAAGTGCAATGAACCATAGGTGTCGTTTGATTGCGTCTAGCATGGGCATTTTTAATTGTTCGCCTGCGCGTCTCTTTGCTCGGGACGTGGTTCTTTATCTGCAATCAACTGGTCAATCGCCGTTTCATCGAGTTGAGCGACGCTAGCCTTCAGACGCAGGAACTGCATCAGCGTGTCGTAGCGCGCTTTGGCCAGATCGCGCTGTGTGCCGATTAACTTGTCTTCAGCGCCGAGCACATCCGCATTGATCCGCACGCCGACCCTGAAGCCTTTGCGGTTGGACTCCAGCGATGTCTGCGCCGAGCGCTGCGCGGTTCGCAGCGCCGAGATCTGCGCCTGTCCGTCACGTACACCGAGAAATGCCTGCTGAGCGTCGAGAGCGGCCGAGCGGCGTGCGTCCTCGAGGTCGTCTTGGGCCTTGTCTTTGAGCGCTAGAGCCTCGCGTTTCTTGCTCATCGTCGACAGCCCGTCGAAGAGCGGAATGCTGATCTGGATGCCGATCTCACCCGAGGTCGCGCGATTGGCGCCGGTGTAGAAGTTGGTTTGTCCGTTAATGAACGCAGCGTTGCCATGGCTCGCATTGCCGATGATCGACACCGTCGGCATGTAACCCGCGTTCACTTTGCTGATATCGCGTCGCGCGATTTCAAGCGCGATCTGCTGCCGCCTGACGTCGAGACCGGTTGATGTCGCGTTGCTTGTCCATTGATCGAGCGAGTCGGCGGTGATCCGCGCAACGTTCGCATCGGCGTCGAAGGGGGCGATTGAATCCACGGGATGGCCGACGATTTTTTGCAACGCGGCGTAGCGTCTGTCGAGCGTGCTTTGCGCTTGAACCAGATCGGACAGTGCCGAATCCGCTCCCGCTTGCGCTTCGTTCAAATCGACCACGGTCGCCGCGCCTAACGCGAAGCTTCGCTTCGTCAACGTAAGCTGTTCAATCACGGAGCGCTGATGCTGCTGGGCAAGCGAGAAATTGTCTTTCGCTGCGAGCGCGTCG
Source organism: Burkholderia sp. GAS332 (assembly GCA_900142905.1). Classification (NCBI taxonomy): domain Bacteria; kingdom Pseudomonadati; phylum Pseudomonadota; class Betaproteobacteria; order Burkholderiales; family Burkholderiaceae; genus Burkholderia; species Burkholderia sp. GAS332. Next base: position 1,487,521 of record FSRV01000002.1, read on the forward strand.
AAATAGGCCTGTGCGACGCGCAGCAGCAAATCCTGTTTGGCACTTGAGAACGCAAGACCGGCGTCGGCGACGGAAAGTTTGCTTTGTTGCCAGACCTGCCAGTCGTCCCATTTGAAGATCGACTGGTTCAGGGAGAGTGTCGCGCCGGTAGTGGAGTAGGGTGCAGCCCGTTGGCCCGGCACATGAATCGCGTTTTTGAAATCGGATTGAGTGAGCCCGAGATGTGGAAAGAATGCGGCGCGTGCTTCGGGTTCCCTCTCCAGACCTGCCCGATAGCTTGCTTCGGCGCTAGCAAGCTTGGCGTCATGCGCGAGGGCATCGGCGGCGAACTGAGACAGATTTTCAGCCCGGACGGGCAGAATGCCGGATAGCAAAACGAATGCGCACAGCACAATTGCTGCGGGATTCGTGGGTTGTCCATCGCGTCGAGCATGATTCCGCCACATCGTGATGCTTGTCCCTCAGCGTATGAAGACACGCTGCGATCAGCGTCTCGTGAGAGAGCCGCCGACTGCCGTGTTCGAAGTAAGTAGTCGCTGAGTTTTGATGAGGAAGAGGGGTGACGAAATCGGATAAGTCCGAAAACGTGGGGATTGAAAAATCTTTGGAATGCTTGCTATTACAAAGCAGTAAGCTGCTTTTGGAATATTCTTAGTCAGTCTGAAAATGCGAGAGTAATACTAAGAATTCAGCCTATTTTCAACGGCTTTTAGTCATTTGTTGAAGGGCGGATGAAAGGTGGCCCGCCTTCAATAATCGGTCAAGAAAGATTCGAGCGAGCATAACGCTCACTCATACCACCGCGGCGTATACACCCACTCGCCACCGTCGACGCCGTTAGCAAACGCCCGCGTCGTCGACGAGCCCACGATTACCATCGTCCGCATATCGACATCGGAAGAGCGCAGTTCGCCAAGCGTGATCGTACGCAGTGTGCTGCCGGGTCTGCCGATATCGCGTCCGAGCACCACTTTCGTAGCCGCAGCGCGATATTCCCGCACGATGTCCAGTGCTTTATCCAGTTGCCACGGCCGTGCACGGGAGATCGGGTTGTAGAAAGCCATCACCAGATCTGCTTCGGCCGCGTGCCGGAGGCGCTTCTCGATGATGGTCCACGGTTTCAGATTGTCGGATAACGACAGCATGCAGAAGTCGTGACCCAACGGCGCGCCGGCTTGCGCTGCGGTCGCCATGGCAGCGGACACCCCCGGCACAATGGCGAGTTGGACCGCGCGCCAATCAGCGTTCGTCGCACTGCCTTCTTCCAGCGCTTCAAGCACTGCAGCCGCCATCGCGAACACGCCGGGATCGCCCGACGAGACCATCACCACGGACCGTCCTGCGCTAGCGAGTTCGAATGCATGACGCGCACGCTGCATCTCCTCGCGATTGTCCGTGCCGTGTACGCGTTGATCCGCGCGCAAGGGGCCGGCCATTTTCACGTAGGTTTCGTAGCCTAGAATATCGGTGGCTTCGTTCAGCGCTGTCCGAGCGGCAGGCACCAGCAGGTCGGCGCTGCCGGGACCGAGCCCGATCACAGTCAAGCGACCCCGTGTACGGCCAATCGTGTCGGGGTCGATTGCCAACGCTGCCAACGCGAGCGCAACGCCTGCGTCCGCGTCGTCATGCAGGGTTTGATAAGGGACGCGCAGCGCGGCGTGCAGTAAATTGCTCGGCGGCTCGCCGTCCTCCGGACACGGCTGAGCAAAACGTAGCGGCACGTTCAGGCTCGCCGCGGCATCGGCCAGCGCCGGGTCCGTCACGTGTGCTGAAGGAGCCAGCAATGCCGCGAGTGAAAGCGGCGCAAGACCATGCGCGTCCAATGCCTCGCGCACTAGCGCAGCGATTCGTGCGCCTGAACCCGTCTGGGAATCTGGGCCGGAATTTGCTCCGAGGTCCGCGTTCGTAGCAGAGGGCGAGCCAGCACCCACACTGATACCAGCACCAGCACCAGCACCAGCACCCGGCACGATCACGGCCGCCACCACGCTCCGCGGATGAATCACTAACTCATCATCACGCCCATCCCACGCACGTGGTGTCACACGAATCGCCAGGCGTGCCGATTCAGAGCGCGGCAGTTGCGCATCGTCGAGCCACGGCGCTTCACCCTCGATTCGCGTGCTTTCTCCAGCGAGCAGGTCCGAAACAAAGCGCTTACCTTGCGCGATATCGGCGAGCGCATAGCCCTCAGGTGGATTGAGCACGCACGTACCGAAACGCAGTTCGCCACTCGTCGTAATCGCAGGCGACACGGCCAACGCGGCCGCAATCTCGCGCGCCATCACGTTGACGCCTGCAAGGCCGCCGAGCAACGGCACAACCGCACTGCCATCTTCTGCAACGGCCAGCACGGGCGGCTCGACACCCTTGTTCGACAACAACGGCGCAACGCAGCGAATCACGATTCCGGCTGCGCACAACGCCACGATCGGCGTGCCGCTCGCATACAGATCACACAGATGTGCGCGGAGTTCCGCGTACGAGACGTCAGCTTCGACGCGCCCCTGCAAGGCATGCACCTGGCAACCCGCATACAGCGTCTGAATACGCCGAGCAGTCGCCAGCGCGCCCGCACCGAGAATCACAATCGCGGGTGGCGTCATCCTTGCCATTTTTCCCCCGGCACCACAAGCAGCGAAAAATACGGCGACGCCATCGGATCGACTTCGGCGAGCGGCACAATGCGCTGATTACCCATCGTCGCGCGTTCGACGTAAAGCGCACGATGCGCGAGCCCAAGCTCACCCAGCACACGCCGCACCTTATCGAAATTGCGGCCGAGTTTCATGATGACGGCAGCATCGGCGTCGGCGAGGCGCCGGCGCAACTCATCTTCCGGCAACACGCCGGAGAGTACCGACAAACTCTGATTGCGATACACCAGCGGCGAACCGAGCACCGCCGCACCGCCAAGCATCGAGCACACGCCGGGCACGACTTCTGCCTCGAAGCGGGCTGCGAGGCGGTCGTGCAAATACATATACGAGCCGTAGAAAAACGGATCGCCTTCGCAAATCACCGCGACGTCGCGGCCGGCGTTGAGGTGACCGGCGACGACCTCCGCAGCGGTGTCATAGAAGTCGGCGATGATCGCTTCATACGAAAGCGGCGGCTCGAGCGCTTCGGTCGTGACGGGATAAACGAGCGGCAGATGCTGTTGAGCGTCGTGCAGATGCGCCTCGATGATGCTGAAGGCGTTGCCCTTTTTCCCCTTCGCGACGAAATAGGCCACCACGGGTGCCGCTTTGAGCACACGCAACGCTTTCAGTGTGATGAGTTCCGGGTCGCCAGGGCCGACGCCCAGGCCGAATAAACGTCCTTGCACGCTCATTTACTCGACCTCCGTCGCCAGCGCGTTCACAGCGGCGGCGGCCATCGCGCTGCCGCCGCGTCGGCCGTGAACCACGACGAAGGGCACGCTGCGACTGTCTTCAGCAAGCATCGCTTTCGATTCGGCCGCACCGACGAAACCCACCGGAAAACCGAGAATTAGCGCGGGCTTCGGTGCACCGTCATCGAGCATGTCGAGCAGATGAAAGAGGGCGGTCGGCGCGTTGCCGATGACGACGACGCTGCCTGCCAGATGTGGCCGCCACAATTCGAGCGCCGCGGCCGAGCGCGTGTTACCGAGTTCACGCGCGAGCGCGGGCACGTCCTGATGCGTGAGCGTGCAGATCACTTCGTTGTTCGCGGGCAGTCGTGCGCGCGTGATGCCTTGCGCCACCATGCCGGCGTCGCACAGAATCGGCGCGCCTTGCGCGAGCGCCGCACGGCCTGCTGCGCCTGCGCCTTCGGAAAACCGAAGATCTTCAATGACGTCGACCATGCCGCAGGCGTGGATCACGCGCACCGCGAGTTTCTCGAGGTCGGCAGGGATGCGCGAGAGATCGGCCTCCGCGCGTATCGTCGCGAAGGATTGGCGATAGATCTCCTGACCGTCGCGAATGTAATCAAGCATCTAAAGGGCTCCGGGCCGGGTGTGCCAATGGGTCGAGCATGTCGGCGGCCTGTTCGATCGTGAGGTGGTGCGCGACGCACGAGCCGAAACCCGGCTGGCCGTCGCGTCGATAAAGGTCGTAGAGGCCGGGCGCGGCGGCTAGCAGCGTGTACGGCGCGCAATGGGCGGCGGCGCATGAGCGCGGACAGCCGCTCAGATGGACGTCGACGCCCTCGCGTAAGCGGTCCGCTAAGCGCAGTGCGTCGGCTTTGGTATCGGCGAGGCTTTTTGCGCAGCCTGTGGAACCGGCACAGGCGATCAAGTGCGTAATAGGTTGCGCGGGATCGCAGGCGAGGCCTAGCGCGTGCATTTCAGCGAGCACGGCGGGCGCGGCATCGGCGGCGATATCGGGCAGCAATACGCTTTGCCAGGGCGTCATGCGCAACGTGCCGTTGCCGCGCTGGTGCGAAAGTGTGGCGAGGCCGCGCAAGGTGACGGCGTCGAGGCGTCCGAGCGGCGCTTGGCCGCCTACGTGCTGCAGGCCCACGACTCGCTGAGCGTGCGCGCCGAGTCGCAGCGTGGCATCGGCAGGCGTGGCGCGTTTCCAGTTTGCAAGCGACGCGTCGCGTGACAACGGAAAATCGACATACGTTTGAGCGTGCTGCAATAGCGTGTCGACGGAATGAGTGGCAAGCAGATGACGCATGCGCGTGGCATCGGCGGCGGCCAGATCGAGGAACGTATGCAGCAGCGCGCGGACAAGGCCTGTGACTTGCGCAGGCAGCACGGCACCGAGGGCACCGGTGTTATCCGTGCGAGGGCGCTGCGGGGCGTCATGCGAGTCGACGTATTCGGCATGCTGGAACGCATCGGCATCGGCATCGGCATCGGCATCGGCATCGGCATCAGCATCAGCATCAGCATCGGCGGCGGCCTCAGCACCGGCATCGGCGTCAGCTTCAACCTCAGCATCCGCATCCGCATCCGCATCCGCATCCGCATCCGCATCCGCGTTCGCCACCCCAGGTGGACAACCCGCCAAACCAAATACAAATCGCACACCGTCTTCAGCCTGCGTGGCCGCCAGCCAGACATCATGCGGATGATCGAGCCTCGCAAGGCGTTCACCACCATCGAGCAGTAGCGCGAATTTGGGCGACAGCGCCGCGAAACGCGCTTCGGTTTGCAGCAAGGTGAGCAGTTCGACGCAGAGCGGTCGCGTGTCGAACAGCGCAAATGGATCGCGCCCGGCAGTCGGGCTCACCATCACATTGCGCACATCGTCCGCAGCGGATGTCGATATTGAGCTTGGAAATTGCGGTGCAGTCGTCGTTCGCGGATATGAAGCATCCGCTGCGCCGAACTGAGATGCGTCTGAAGTATCCGCCGAAGTCGCGGGCAGCAAGCTGGAAGCATCCACCGCGCCGGTCGCCCGAATCGGCCCAAGACCCGCATCGACCAGCGCCACGATCAACGCCGCTTCATGCCCGCTTCGCACGCCACGCACCTGCAGATTCGCGCGATTGGTCAGCTCGACCACGCCAGCAGCATACCGTTCGCTTACATCCGCAATCACCGCAGCTTGCGCCGCGCTCAGCTCGCCGCCGGGCAATTTGATCCGGCAGATCCCACCGTCGCGCGCGGCAACGATGCGCAGCAGCCCCGGACACGCCGAGGCCCGCAGCGCAAGGGCTGCGTCAGGCAAAGCAGTGGAGGGCGAAGCTTGATTCAAGACGGACACCGGGTTGAGCGTCGCGCGACGGCCCGAGCGCCACCCAAGCGGGCATTGCTGCGGCATCGGTACACCCCGCCCGATGGTGGTTGGCACGAACAGTCTGGCCGGCAGGTCTCCTGGCTGGCAGGTCATGGTCCGCCGCGGCCTTCCCGGTGAAACCAGTGGCGTGGAGCGCAGGCGGACTCGCTGCATACAGTTGCGGGGGCAGCCACAGCGGCACTGTGTTCCCTCTTCGGCCCCGAAGGGCACCGGCGGCTGTATTATGCCTTTTTTCGAACAGCACAACGAGGCTGGACGCTTTGATCGGCGTGGCACAGCGCACTATTTGAAGATACAGAATGAGGATGGATGCATGCCGGCGTGGTTGACCGTGGTGGGCATTGGCGATGACGGCTTCGCCGGTTTGGGGCGGCCCGCGCGGCGTGCTTTGCTGGAAGCGTCGGTGGTCTACGGGGGCGAACGTCATCTGGCGATGCTGCCTGCGCGCCTCGCCGCGCGCCGTGCGGCATGGCCGAGGCCGTTCGATCTCACGCCTTTGCTGGCGGAACGTGCCGGGCCGGTGTGTGTGCTGGCGAGTGGGGACCCGATGCTGTTCGGCGTCGGCGCGACGCTCGCGCGGCAGTTGCCGGCAGATGAGTTGCGGGTGTTGCCCGCGCCGTCGTCGTTGTCGCTGGCGGCCGCGCGGCTCGGCTGGCCGTTGCAGGATGTCGCTACCGTTTCACTGGTCGGCCGGCCATTGCCGACGCTGAATGCTCATTTGCACGACGGCGCGCGCGTCTTCGTGCTGAGCGCCGACGGGCGCACGCCCGCCGCGCTGGCCGAGTTGCTGAATGCGCGCGGTTTCGGCGCGACCCGGATGACGGTGCTCGAACATTTGGGCGGCGCGTTGGAGCGCTGTATCGATGGCCGCGCGGACCAATGGTCCGCGGGGGACGTGGCAGCGCTGAACCTGATCGCGCTTGAATGCCGGGCGACGGAGGGTACGCCGCGTTTGCCGCTGACCTCGGGCTTGCCCGACGACGCCTTTCGCCACGATGGTCAGTTGACCAAACGCGACGTCCGCGCAATCACGCTGGCGCGCCTCGCGCCGACGCCCGGCGAATTGCTATGGGATGTGGGCGCGGGCAGTGGCTCGATCGGCATCGAATGGATGCGCGCACACCCGACTTGCCGTGCAATCGCGATCGAAGGGCACGCGGAGCGGCAGCGGTTCATCGAACACAATCGCGATGCGTTGGGCGTGCCGGGCTTGCAACTGGTGGCCGGCCGCGCGCCCGATGCGCTGGAAGGATTGGCTGTGCCGGATGCCGTGTTCATCGGCGGCGGCGTGACGGTGCCGGGTGTGCTCGACGCCTGCTGGGCGCGCCTGCGCGACGGCGGGAGACTGGTCGCCAATGCGGTCACGTTGCAAGGCGAGGCGATGCTCGTGGCATGGCGGGAGCAACACGGCGGTACGCTGACCCGCATCGCGCTTGCCGACGCGCAGCCGCTCGGCGGCTTCGATACGTGGCGCCAGGCGCTGCCGATCACGCTGCTGGATGTTACCAAGCCGGCCAATGGCGCGAACGGCCCGTTCGTCGACTCACCGCAGCCGTCATGATCGACCGTCAAGGCAATCTGATCGGAGCCGCGCAATGATGCGAGTCCTGCTGCTCGGCGGCACCGGCGACGCATTGCGGATCGCAAGACAGCTCGGTCCCGCGCACGTGTACAGTCTCGCGGGGCTTGGCAAAGTGCCGTACGATCTGTCGTGCGGGGTGCGCGTGGGGGGCTTCGGTGGCAGCGAAGGCATGGCGCGCTATATCGAAGACGAACGCATTGGCCTCGTGATCGACGCGACGCATCCGTACGCCGCGCAGATCAGCGCCAATGCCGCGAAAGCGAGCGGCGCCGCGCATGTGCCGTGCTGGGCACTGCGTCGCGAGGGATGGCAGCCGCAAGCCGGCGACGATTGGCGCATGGTCGACGATTGGGCCGAACTCACGGCCGCGCTCGCTTCGTTCAGGCGGCCGCTGTTCACGCTCGGCCGCGAACCGCTCGCGCATCTCGCCGAGATCCCGCCGCAGCAATTCTGGACGGTACGCTGCCTCGACGCACACGAAGCCAATGCACGTGCACGGATTCTGGCGACACGCGGCCCGTTTACGCTCGAAGGCGAGCGAGCGCTGTTCAGCGCGGAAGCCTTCGATGTCGTCGTCAGCAAAAACAGTGGCGGCAGCGCCACCGAAGCGAAACTCGAGGTCGCGCGCGAACGCGGCTTGCCGGTGGTCATGCTGCGGCGCCCTGAATTGGCGGCAGTCGATCGCGAGTTTGCCAACGTGGCTGACTTGCTGAAAGCATTGCAAGCCTTAGCTTAAATGGCGCATGCATGACATGCCGGCCAAACGAATCACGGAGTATTAAATGACAGTGTTTTTTATCGGCGCGGGTCCCGGTGACCCGGAATTGATCACGGTGAAAGGGCAGCGCCTCGTGCGCGGCTGCCCCGTGATCCTGTACGCCGGGTCGCTGGTGCCGGCCGCTGTGTTAGAAGGCCATGGTGCAGAGCAGGTCGTGAATACCGCCGAGCTCGACCTCAATCAGATCGTCGCATTACTCAAGGCTGCACACGACAAAGGCCAAGACGTGGCGCGCGTGCATTCCGGCGACCCGTCGTTGTACGGCGCGATCGGCGAGCAGATCCGCAGACTTCGCGAGCTCGATATTCCCTATGAGATTGTTCCCGGCGTGACGGCGACCGCGGCATGCGCGGCGACGCTCGGCTGCGAACTCACGTTGCCCAATATTTCGCAGACGCTGATCCTCACGCGCTTTGCAAGCAAAACGACGATGCCTGAAGGCGAACAACTCGCCGACCTCGCGAGACATCGCGCGACGATGGCGATTCACCTCGGCGTGCGCCACCTCGCGCGCATCGTCGATGAATTGCGGCCGCATTACGGCGGTGATTGTCCGATCGCGGTGATCTATCGCGCGAGCTGGCCGGATGAAGAGAAATTCACCGGTACGCTCGACGATATCGTCGGCAAAGTGCAGTCCACCCCTATTGAGCGGACTGCGCTGATCCTGGTGGGACAGGTGCTGGCTGCGGAAGGATTTGCAGAGTCGACGTTGTACGCTAAAGGCAACTGATCCGCACGCCGCCGACGCTCGTTCGTTATCCCCCGGTCTTCAACTGCGCCCACAGCCTGCCTTCCAGGCGTTTGATCGGGGCGGGTAACGGCTTGAGGAGAAACAGCGTTTTCAGCACGGACTCCGGCGGATAGATGGTCGGGTCGTTGAGGATTTCCGGCCGCACGAATTTGCGCGCGGCGGCGTCCGCGTTTGGATAGAACACTTCATTGGTGATCCCGGCATGCACCTCGGGCCGCTCGATGTAGTTGATCCAGTCGAGCGCCGCTTCCGGATGCGGCGCATCTTTCGGGATCGCCATCATGTCGAACCAGACCGGCGCACCGCCTTGAGGAATGAAGTATTTAACCTCGTAACTCTTGTTGGCGTCGCGCGCGCGATGGCTCGCCATCGACACGTCACCCGACCAGCTCAGCGCGAAACAGATGTCGTCGCCTGCAAGATCGTTGATATAACTCGTCGCGTTGAACTGCGTGATGTACGGACGGATTTTCTTCAGTGCTTCGTACGCTGCCTGGTAGTCGGCCGGATTCACGCTGTTCGGATCGCGGCCGAGATAGTGCAACGTGACAGCAAACACGTCCGTCGGCGCATCGAGTATGGACACACCGCAAGTCTTCAGCTTGCTCAGATACTCGGGCTTGAAGAGGATGTCCCAGTTATCGAGCGGCGCATCGTTGCCTAGAATCTTCTTGACCCGCGTCACGTTGTAGCCGAGCCCCGTGGTGCCCCACGCCCACGGCACCGCGTACTGATTGCCGGGGTCCGCGTCGGCGACCAGCTTCAGCAGACTGGGATCGAGGTTCGCCAGGTTCGGCAGTTTCGATTTGTCGAGCTTCTGGTAAATGCCGGCCTGGATCTGCTGGGCCATAAAGTTCGAGGTCGGCACCACGACGTCGTAACCGGTCGAGCCCGTCAGCAATTTGGCCTGCAAGGTTTCATCGCCGTCGTAGACGTCGTAGCGCACATGAATGCCCGACTCTTTCTCGAAGTTCGGCACCGTATCTTTCGCGATGTAGTCGGCCCAGTTGTACAGGTTCAGCAGCTTTTCATCGGCGTGCGAGGGTGCGCCGAACGCGCTTAACAGCAGCGCTGCCAGCATCGACATGGCCGGCCTGGACTTCATGATGGGGTGGGGCATGATGGTCTTCCAGAGTGGTTTCAACAGGGCGGTTGGCGGCGCTTACATGCGCTGATGGCGGTGCAGCTTCTGGTTGCGCATCAGGCACAACATATCGGCGGCGAGATGGGCGGCGGCGAGCGCGGTCACGTCGCTGTGGTCGTAGGGTGGCGACACTTCCACCACGTCCGCGCCGACCAGATTCACGGCGCCTAGCGCGCGAACGATCTCCAGCGCCTGCGCCGAACTTAGACCGCCCGCCACCGGCGTGCCCGTGCCGGGTGCGAAGGCCGGATCGAGGCAGTCGATGTCGAAGGTGAGGTAGGTCGGGTCGTCGCCGACAATCTTCAGCACTTCATCGATCGTTGCCTGCGTGCCGTTGCGATGGACCCATGGCGCGTCGAGAATGCGCACGCCCATGAAGTCGTCGTTCCAGGTGCGAATGCCGATCTGCACCGAGCGTGCGGGATCGATCAGCCCTTCACGGATCGCTTTGTAGAACATCGTGCCGTGGTTCAGCGAATCGGGGTTGTCGTCGGGCCAGGTGTCGCAATGCGCGTCGAAATGAATCAGGCTCAGTGGCTTGCCATACTTTTCAGCGTGAGCGACCAGCAGCGGGTAGGTGATGTAGTGATCGCCGCCGAACGTCAGCATGCGGGTGCCCGTGGCGAGAATCTCGCGGGCATGGGCGATGATCGTGTCCCGAATGCCGAGCGGGTTGTGGGCGTCGAACCAACAGTCGCCGTAGTCGACTACGTTCAGATGATCAAACGGATCGATGCCCCACGGAAACGCGCCCAGTTCGGCCAGTTGTACCGAGGCGGCGCGCATGGCCGCCGGGCCGAAACGCGTGCCGGGGCGGAAGGTGGTCGCGAGGTCGAGCGGAATCCCCGATACGGCGACGTCGACGCCGGTGAGATCGCGCGTGTAGGGCCGGCGCATGAAGGACAGTACGCCGGCGTAGGTGGGGGCAGCGGGTTGGCCGGCCACGTCGGTGCCGGTGGCAGGGGGCGTTGCGGCAGGTTGCAAAGCGTTCAGGTTCAGGGTCATACAGGTCGATCCGGTCAATTCCAATGAGCGCCGTCTTACAAATATTTCTCATGTCTGACGAAGCAGCATGCGGCATGGGGAGAGCAACTGACGTTATGATTGCGAGGCAATATTCCCGCGAAAAGCGAAGAATCTTGCTGGAAGTATCGATATTTCTAATATCTCCCCGACCTTGACGACCCGATGCGTAGACTTCCCCCTCTGCAGGCCTTGCTCGCTTTCGACGCCGCCGCGCGCCTCGGCAGTTTCACGCGCGCGGCACAAGAACTCGCGCTGACGCAATCGGCGATCAGTCATCAGATCCAGCAACTCGAGGAGTGGGCCGGGGTGCCGCTGTTCCGGCGAATCGGACGCGGCGTCGCGTTGACGGCTGCCGGTGTGCTGTTTGCGCAGACCGTGACGTCGGCGATGACCACCCTGGGGGATGGGCGCGATCGCATCGAGCCGTATGGCAATCCCGATTCGGTGATCCTCTATTGCGCGCCGCAGTTTGCGACGGGCTGGATCATGCCGCGCATGCCGGCGTTTTCGGCGGCATTGCCGAACATCGAGATCTGGCTCATCACCGGGGAGGAGGTGAACGAGATCGATCGTGTGGATGTCGATCTGATCGTTTCCGCGAAGGAGATCCGCACGCCCGAAGTGATCTGCGAGCCTTTGCTCGAAGAGGAGGCGGTCGCTATCTGCGGGCCTATGACCGCGCGCCGTTTGCGTTCGGCGCCCTTTCCCGAAGTCTTGACGCAAGCGCCGTTGCTGATGCATGAGCCGCGTCCGGAGTGGGCACCGTGGTTGCCTGAGTTAAGGCGGGGCGGTTTGCGTACGCGGCGTGCGATGACGATCGACGATCCTCGCATCCTCGTGGCGGCCGCCGAGCAGGAAGCCGGCATCGCGATGGTGTCCCGGCTGACCGCCACCGACGCCTTGACGAGCGGGCGTGTCGAGGTCTTGTCGCAGGTGCCGGGATTCGCGCTTGCGCCGCTTTGGCTCATGCGCTCCGCCCAGCCGGCGCGCTCCGCAGCGGTGGACGCGGTTTATGAGTGGGTGGTGAGGCTCTGCCGGGACGGCGGTTGACGGATTGACGGATTGACGCGCAGCAGGTGATGTTGCGCGTCCGGATCCGTGTCGTTCGGATCAGCGTGGCGGCCCGTTGGCCGCCGCGGCCAGCTTCTTGATCAGCGCTGCCTGTTTTATTGCGTCCTTGCTGAGCGCCTGGAGCGGCGCTGTCGCCGCCGAATCGGCATCCTGAGTATGCGAGAGCATCAGGGCGCCGGTCCGGACGAGCTGGCGGTTGTCGTCGAAGTAGCGCAGCATCGCTTGCCGTAGCGCGGTGCGCGGTGAACCTTCGGGCAGCCTGGCATTCTCGACCGATGTATAGAGTGCGTCCCATTGGGGGAGGATATCGACAATGAGCTTGTTGGAGGCGGCGTCCCGTTCCATTTGCGAACGCATTTTCATGTGCTGCCATGCGCCTGTATCCGCGACGGCTTGCTTCTCCTCCGGGCTTAATTCGACCAGCAGCTTCGAAAATTGAAGCTCCTCATGTTTAGCTTCGCTCAAGTGCGTCAGCGGATAGCTCAAGGCACCCAGCGTGACACACGCCACCAGCCACGACAGCAGCGCGCTTCTGAACGAGTACCGCTGACGTGCTTCGTTCGAGAGTGGTCTTGCCAGCAGCGCGCCGATCAGCAAGCCGCCGGCCAGGCCGCCCAGGTGGTCGGCATTGTCGATGCCGCGATGCGTGAAGCCGTCGAGCAGGTTGACGAGGATGAATACCCACATCGCACTACGATTGCGCGCGGCGATGGCAGCGGGCAGTTCTTTGCGAAAGCGCAGCACGAAAATCAGCAAGCCACCGGCGACGCCGAAGATGGCACCGGACGCGCCGGCGCTATTGATGGTCGGATGCGCGAGGACGCTCGCGATGCTGCCGGTCAGTCCGGCGAACAGGTAGAGCACAAGGAATCGCAGGTTCCCGTAGAGGCGCTCCGTCAGGCGTCCCACGGCGTAAAGGGCGACCATGTTGAACGTCAGGTGTAGCAGGCCGAAATGCACGAACATGGACGTGAGCAGGCGCCAGGATTCGTCGCCGAGCGTATAGGGTCCGAAGTTGGAGCCCCAGCCGATGATGGCAAGACGATCCACTTTCATCACGCCGACGCCCGCGCGGCACATCGCCACGAACACCATGACGTTCAGTGCAATCAGCAGATACGTCACCCAGGTGAACCGTGTCAGGGCGGCCAGCCTGTCTTTGAACGTGGTGAGCGCGATACGCTCAGCCGCGAAAGCGGGCGTCATGCAGGCCGGCAGAAGCTCGACGATGCGTCTAACGTCTTCCTCACTGCGCGCCTTCAATACGACGCGCTCAATGACGCCTTGCGCCCCATGCAGGTCGAAAGAAATGCGGCGATTGGCGAGTTGAATGTCGAAGATATCCGCACGTTGAAGGCTTCGTTGTTCGGCGCTGTTCGATTTGCGCAGGGTAATGTCGTCATCTGAAAACGAGAGTTCGCCTTTTATGCTTAACGAATAGCGGCTCGCGGAGAAAATGCCCTGGCTGCCGTGAGGTGTGATTGTGTACCGCAAGCTGAAGGTTTGCGTCCTGTCCCAATCGGCAAAAAGGGCGGTGCCCGAAGCGGGGTCCCTCGCTGTCAGGGTGGGTTCCATACGATCCATGCGATCCCCTTTCTCTCTATGTTTTTCTTTATGTTTGTCTTGAAGCGCGCCTTTCCGGCGTCGCGTCGTTCTGATTGTAGTATTGAACGTGGCGCGTGCGTCGAGGTGTACCGGAACGTGCCGCTAGCCGGTTTGCAGCACGCGTGCGTCACGGACCTGATGATCCCCATTCGCAAGGACTAGCCATGTTTCGTCTATGCTGTGCCGCCCTCGCGTGTTCGGCGGCGTTGTTGTGGGCGGGCGCCGCCGCGCCGGCCGATCAGCCCGCCTGGCATGTGGGCGAGGCGGCGCGTGTCTTTCATCCCGCCGTGGTGCGTGATTGGCGCGGGGCTCGGACTCAGGCGCTGGTGACGACCCTTTGGTATCCGGCCGATCCGGCACGTCCGGAACTCGCACATGACCTTGGCGAGCCGGGTCATCCGCTTTTTCACGGGCACCCGGCCATCGTGGATGCGCCTCTGTCGAGCGCGCGAGCGAAGTATCCCTTGCTCGTGCTGTCGCATGGCACCGGCGGCAGCGCGGACAGCCTCGACTGGCTGGCATCCGCACTTGCCGCCCAGGGCTATATCGTGGCGGGCACCAATCATCCGGGTAACAACGCGTTGGAGCCGATGACCCGCGATGGCTTCATGCTCTGGTGGGAACGCGCCACGGACGCGAGCGAAGTGCTGGACGGTGTCCTCGCCGATCCGATGCTGGGTCCGCATGTCGACCGGGACCGGATCGGCGCCGTGGGTTTCTCGCTCGGTGGGTACACGGTTCTCGAACTGGCGGGCGCGCGAACCAATTTGCCGGCCTTCGAGCGTTTCTGCGGGGGGCCGCAAGCCGATGCCATCTGTCATCCGCCGGAAGCCGCCAGAATCCACGAGGACCCGCAAGCGCCCGCCTTGACGCTCGCCACGCTTTCGCCGGAAACGAAGGCGTCCCGGGCCCGCGCCGGCGAGTCGTACCGGGACCCGCGCGTCAAGGCGGTATTCGCGATCGCGCCGGCGCTGGGCGAGGCGTTCGATAGCCACTCGTTCGCGGACGTCAGCATTCCCATCTCGCTGCTGGCGGGCGAGGCCGACGTGACCGCGCCGGTGGACACCAACATCCACCGCATCGCGGGCTTGTTGCCGAGCGCAACCGTCACGATGGTGCCGGGCGCATCGCACTACACCTTTCTCGACACCTGCTTCCCCGATGTGGTCGAACACCTTGCGAGGATCTGCAAGGACAATCCGGGTGTCGATCGCGATGCGGTACATGCGCAAACGGCTCAACGGGCGATCGATTTCTTCGCCACCGCATTGCCCGCGAGTGGCGCGTAGCGGCGTTCAGTCCTCGAGCGGCGAAAACGCTTCAAGCGGGACCTGCTTCGCCGGTCCGAGGTTGATCGGCGGCACGAAGCCCAGCAGCACCACCACAAAAATCGCGATCGCGAAGATCGAGATGAAGGTCAGGTGCAGCGACTGATGCAGCACCATGCGGATCATGTCGCTGTCGGCGAGACTCGTCACCTGATTCTGCAACAGCGCTTTCAACTGATCCGAGGTGACCACGGCGACGTCCTTCGAGTGACTGAGCCCGAAGTTGAGCACCGCGCCGAACAGCGTCGCGCCTAACGTGCTGCCGAGATTGCGCGAAAAGAGATTCGATGCGGTGGCGCTGCCGCGCTCGTCCATGTTGACGATCTCCTGGATCAGCACGAGCGAACTGACGCTTGACGTACCCATGCCGAAGCCCATGATGAGCGAGCCGAACGCCGCGATGAGCGGCGAGCCGCCAGGTTGCAGGAACAGCAGCAACACCGCGCCGAGCGGTACGAATGCGCTGCCGCCGATCAGAATGCGCCGCAAGCCGATGCGGTGAAACGATTTCGCCGCGAGCGTCGCGCCCGCCGGCCAACCCACCATCATCATCGTGAGCGCAAGACCGGCGACCACGGGCGAGCGATGCAGCACGCCCTGGACATACATCGGCAGGAAGGTGGTGGCGCCCATCAGGATCATGCCGGACAGCACGGTTGCGGCATTGCACGCGGCAATCGGCCGGTGGCTCCAGAGCGCGAACGAGATCATCGGCTCAGCCGCGCGGCGCTCCTGAAACACGAACAACAGCAGGCACAGCATGAACGCGCCGCCCGCGAGCATGGCCTTGGCGATGTCGTCGTCGCCTGCATAAGTCAGCGCCATCATCAGTGCCGCGATCGCCGCCATGAACAGCGCCGCGCCCGCGAAGTCGATCGACGGACGGGCATGCCGCTCCGATTCGCGCAGGAACGCGATGAAGCCGGCTGCCGAGGCAAGGCCGATCGGCACGTTCATCCAGAAGATCCACGCCCACGACAGGTTGTGAATGATGAAGCCGCCCACCATCGGCCCGACCACCGCTGAAATGGCCCACACGCTGGCGAGATAACCCTGCACCTTGCCGCGTTCGCGCGCGGGATAGAGATCGGCGACGATGGTCAGCGTGACTGGTTGAATCGCGCCCGCGCCAATGCCCTGAATCAGGCGGAACACGATCATGGCGGGCATCGACCACGCGAAGCCGGCCAGCACCGAGCCGAGCAGAAAGATCGCGATGCCGGCGAGCATGACGGGCTTGCGCCCATACAGGTCGGCGAGCTTGCCGAAGACCACGGTCATCGCGGTTTGCGTCAGCAGGAACGACGAAAAGACCCAGCTATACAGATGCAGATCGCCGAGTTGCGCGACGATCTGCGGCATGGCGGTGGAAACGATGGTGGCTTCGATGGCGACCATCGCCATCGAAGCCATGACGGCGGCAATGACTAAGGGACGCGATGATTGCGGGCTGCGGGACATGGGGCGGGTAGTATTAGGGTGTTGGAAGCGTCTGGCGGTGTGACAGGCGACATGCACGCCGCGACGCATAAGCGCGGCCGCCCGAAGGCGGCCGATGTCGAGTATGCACCTTGCGGAGAATGTGCGCTGAGCACGAACCGCTGTGGCGAGGCTAATGCGGCTTTAAAGCGGCGGCTTGGCACGACCTTTGCGCGTTCAGCGGTACTTTCGCCAAATGGAGGGTCATTATGAGGATCGAATTCACCGGACGCCGTGAAGTAGTGGCAGCGGCGCGCGTCGCCTTCGAAGCCAATGTCGATGGGGCTGACGTCTGGTGCAGCGTGTCGCTGGACGCGCTGAACGACCATTTTGGCAACGAAGGACCATCGGCCCACGATCTGGTCGGTACCTTCGAGGCAAATCGCGCGCGAATAGAGAACGCTACGCGGCGGGTTCTCGAGAAAAACGGGGGACAATCCGTGGAGCTCGAAACCGGGGATTTCAACTGAGGCCCGAGCGTTCCACATCCTGACCTAGGAGAACGGTCCGGCGTCTCTACGCCGGGCCTGCTCCGATAGCATTTCCCCAGCAAACCGCCTACGCTTCAACACACCCAAGCCCAATCCGCACTGCGAAGCGCGACGGATTCGTCTGACTTCACGTCCTCGCGCGTGGAGAACGTCATGAAACCAAGGCACCAGATCCTCGCCGTCATCACGATGGCGGTCGCCGCGTTGTGTGCGCCGATACGAGGCGCTTTTGCCCAGGCAGCAGACAGCCTGGTGGGATCATGGTCGCTCGTCTCGTTGACGGTGGCCAAGAGTGGCAGTGAAGTCGAATTGCTCGGTCCGCATCCGCAGGGGCAACTCATCTTCGGCAGTGATGGTCGCTACGTGCTGATGGTGGTGAGTGCCGACTTGCCTAAATTCTCTTCGGGGGACAGACAGCAAGGCACGCCGGAGGAAAACTCGAAGATCGCCCGCGGGAACGTCGCGCATTTCGGCACGTATTCGGTGGACCCGGCGGCGCACGTTATCGTGTTTCACATTCAAAAAAGCACGTTTCCGAACTGGGACGCGGATGTTCAGCGGCGGCCGTTCACGCTCGACGGTGACCGGCTGACGTACATCACGCCGGGAGCCTTCGGCTATGGATCGTCGAAGGTCGTGTGGCAGCGAATGAAATAGCGCGCCCCATTGGCTGGCCGGCTTGCTGTTCGCACGCAACCTGATCCGCGGCATAAGCGATTCCGCACGACCTCGAAGTGACCGCGCTGCGGTATAGTCGCGCCAACCGATCGTAGACACGCCTTGGACCTTTGCCGCAGAGCCGGCCGGCTGAGGCTTTGATTATCCGGAGAACGTCGTGCAGGAAATCATAGAAGGACTCATCCGCTTTCAACGCGAAGTCTTCCCGCAGCAAAGTGCATTGTTCAAACGTTTGTCGATTTCGCAAAGTCCGAGGACGCTGTTCGTGACCTGCTCGGATAGCCGTGTCGTTCCCGAACTGCTGACACAGGTGGAGCCCGGCGCGCTGTTCGTGATCCGCAACGCGGGCAACATCGTGCCGTCTTACGGCCCGGAGCCGGGTGGGGTATCGGCCACCGTCGAATACGCGGTGGCTGTGCTGGGTGTGCAGGATATCGTGATTTGCGGTCACTCCAATTGCGGGGCGATGACGGCGATCTGCACGTGCACGAACCTCGACCATCTGCCGGCCGTGGCGGGTTGGCTCCGTCACGCGGACGCGGCGAAAGCGATCAACGCGTCGCGAACGTACGCGTCAGATGCAGAGCGTCTCGACGCCCTGGTCAAAGATAACGTGATGGCTCAACTCGCGAACATTCGCACGCATCCGTCAGTGGCGGTGGGCCTGGTGAACAAAACGGTGCGCCTGCACGGCTGGATTTTCAACATCGAGAGTGGCGTGATGCTCGCACTCGATGGGCGCACAGGGCAGTTTTTGCCATTGGTGGACAACCCTGAAATCTATGTTGTCTAGCGGGATCGATGTGAGCGGGGCTGCCTCCGGATAAACCTCTTCGGCGTTCCGGATGGCCACCTATACTGCCAGAGCGCCTGGAGCCGATGACTCCGCTCTACGGCTTGTTGCACCATGAGCCGACGACACCGCTCGATGGCATGGTGCAACGCGAATTGAATCCGCTCGCGAGGTTTCCATGAAAATTCTGATGGTATTGACTTCCCATGACCAGCTCGGCAATACGGGCCGGAAAACCGGCTTCTGGCTCGAAGAGTTTGCTGCGCCGTATTATGTGTTCAAGGATGCCGGCGCCGATTTGACACTCGCGTCGCCCAAAGGCGGCCAGCCGCCGCTCGACCCGAAGAGCGACGATCCCGATGCGCAGACCGACGCGACCCGGCGATTCAGCAAGGATGCGAAGGCGCAAGCCGCGTTGGCGCATACCGCGAAGCTTTCTACCGTGTCGGCCGCGGACTACGACGCGGTGTTCTATCCCGGCGGCCACGGTCCGCTGTGGGATCTCGCCGAAGACCCGCATTCCATTGCCTTGATCGAAGCGCTCTATGCCGCGGGAAAACCCGTCGGCTTGGTCTGCCATGCCCCCGGCGTACTGCGACATACGAAGGCGCCGGACGAAACGTCACTCGTCCGCGATAAACCGGTTACCGGCTTTTCCAATGCGGAAGAAGCGGCAGTCGGCCTTACCGATGTCGTGCCTTTCCTCGTCGAAGACATGTTGAAGAAGAACGGCGCCCAATATTCGAAGGGGCCGGATTGGCAGTCGCATGTCGTGGTCGCGGGCAATCTGATCACGGGGCAGAATCCCGCATCGTCGGAAGCCGCGGCGCAAGCGTTGCTCACGAAACTCGGTGCGACGTGAGAGACCGCTGAAAGGAAAATGCGTTGTATCTTTTTCAAGGGAACGCCAATGTCTGCCGAATCCTCGCATGTCGATAGTTACCTGTTCGAACCGGTCAGGCTCGGGCCGCTGCAGTTGCCCAATCGCATCGTGATGGCGCCGCTGACACGCAGTCGCGCGAAGGAGGCCGATGTGCCGAGCGAACTGGCCATCGAGTATTACGCGCAACGTGCGACAGCCGGTCTCATCATCGCCGAGGCGACGCAGATTTCGCCGCAAGGCAAGGGCTATGTGTTCACGCCCGGTATTTACGACGACGCCCAGGTGCAGGCGTGGAAACGCATTACCGATGCCGTGCATGCGAAGAGCGGCCATATTTACCTGCAGTTGTGGCACGTGGGCCGTATTTCTCATCCGTCGCTGCAGCCGGGGAATGCGTTGCCCGTGGCGCCCTCGGCGATCAAACCCAAAGGCCAGGCCTATACCGACGACGGCTTCGTGCCGCTCGTCACGCCGCGCGCACTTGAAACCTCTGAAATGGCGGGCATCGTCGAGCAATATCGTGTGGCCGCACAAAACGCGAAGGCCGCCGGTTTCGATGGCGTGGAAATCCACGCGGCAAACGGCTACCTGCTCGACCAGTTTCTGCGCGACAGGACCAATCAACGAACCGATCAATATGGCGGCTCGATTGAAAATCGCGCGCGCCTGTTGCTGGAAGTGGCCGATGCCGTGACGGACGTCTGGGGCGGTGAGCACGTCGGCGTACGAATTTCTCCGCTCAGCAGCTTCGGCGATATCGCCGACAGCGATCCCGAATCCCTTTTCACCTATGTGGTGAAACAACTCAATGCCCGCAAGCTCGTCTACCTGCATGTCATCGAAGGCGACACGGGCGGCACGCGTGACGTCGCGGGCGGCTTCGATCTGCAGGTGTTGCGCCAGGCATTCGATGGATTGTTCATGGCGAACAATGGCTATGACATGGAACTTGCGCAGAAGACGCTCAAGGCAAAACGCGCGGACCTGATCGCGTTCGGGCGGCCGTTCATTTCCAATCCCGATCTGGTCGAGCGACTCAGGGTTGGAGCGCCGCTGAACGAGCCGGATAAGGACACGATGTATGGCGGCGGTGCGAAAGGGTATACCGATTACCCAACGATGGAAGAAGCGAAGCGCTGAGTGGGCTTGTGCGTAGTCACGCAACGAATGGCGTTGACCGGGCGGTGGACCTGGAATCAGGGTGCGGAAGCAGTCTCAGCCGGCGAAGCAGCGGAACGCAAGGCTGATACGCGGCCCGGTGACACCGGCTACCTTGGGAATGCCGTGCTCATGCGTGAACTGCGAAGCGTAGCTCATGACGATGCAACTGCCTGGCTCCAACTCCACGTGCACGATCCGGCCGGAACCTGTCTTTGGCCGGATCGACATGCGGCGGCTCGCGCCGAGCGAGACGATGGCGATCGGCTGTGATGGCAACAGCTTTTCCGTCCTGTCGCCGTGGAGGGCAACGCTGTCGTTGCCGTCGCGATAGAGATTGAGGCCGACGCGATTGAACGGCGCGCCGAGCAGCGAGCGGACGGCTTCAAATGCTTCGCTCAAGGGTGCGGGCAGATCTTCGGATTCGCGGGAGAATGTGGCGAGCAGACGCGGCACCGCGACTTCCCGCTCGTACATCATGCGTTGCTGGCTCATCCAGCCGATATTTTCAAGTGCCTGATCGAACCACTGTTGCGCGGCAACGGCCGGGATCGACTCGGGCAGATAACGAATCCCGCCTTCCTCGTCATTGACGAGGGACACCGGCTCGGGCGCAAACAGGCCTTGCTGGGACACCATGATTCAAACCTTGGGGAGCGATAGTCCGACACGAAACGACGGACCGTTCATGCAGGTCATTATACTGTGGTTTTATACAGTGGTTTGGGGTTGTGCTTCGAGTTTCCGCCAGACAAAAAACCATGAACCGCGAACTAGTACGTGCGCTGTTGGCGGCCGTCTGCATGACGACTGCGCTTTCGGCTTGCGTCCAAACAGACGGTGGGATCTCGAACGTCAATGCGCCACCGGCAATGCTAGGTGGCAAAGCCGCGCCGCCGTCTGACCGCAGTCTGTCGATCGCAGTCCGGCAAGCGCTCGATAAGGCCCCAGGCTTCAATGTGTCGGGCGTGTTCGTGCGCGCACGCGACGGCGCAGTGATCTTGACCGGTACGGTGCATAGCGCCGATCAGATCCGACAAGCGGAGCAAATCGCCCGTACCGTGCCGGGCGTGCTTGTCATGGTGAACAAACTCACGCTGTGGCACGGCGGCAACGGCTGAATCCGCGCTTTGCAGCGGGATGCGGAATGGGTGAGTACGGTTTTTTGCAGTCGATCGCGCGAGGCGCAGCAGGCATAATCCGTTTTCCGATTACGCCATCCTTTCATCGAGGGGCGAAACCCAAGCGCTGCGCTGCGTCGCGCGCTCCCAGGAAAACTCATGCCGCCCATCACCGCTGTCCGGAATGCAGCCGTGCCGCTGCGCAGTATTGCGCTGATTCTCGTATCCATGTTCTGCTTTGCGCTCGTCGACGCCCTGGCGAAATCCGTGGCGCTCGCCTATCCGGCCAATGAAGTGACGTTCTTCCGGATGCTGTTCGGCTTGTTGCCTGCGGTAGCGGTGTGTCTGCGCGGCAAACCCCTCGTCGAGCGTCTCAGGCATATGGATGTGCGTGGGCAGACCTTGCGCGCGCTGACGTTGCTCGGCGCGTCGGGACTGTTCTTTGCGGGGCTGCCCTATGTGCCGCTCAGCGAAGCGGTGGCAATCGTGTATTCGGAGACCTTGCTGGTCATTGTTCTCGCACCGCTGCTTCTGAAGGAAACGCTCAAGCCGCGTGATGCGCTCGCGGCGGCAGTCGGTTTTGTCGGCGTACTTTTCGTGGTGCGCCCGGACGGTTCACATTCGAACTGGCTCGGTCCGGTCCTGCTGATTTCGAGCGCATTTTTCGGCGCGTTATCGATCATTCAGATCAAGCGGATTCGCGCCACCGACGACTCCGGCACCACGGTGCTGTATTTCACAGTGATCGGTACGATTGTCACCGGCGTATCGCTATTTTTCGCGTGGCGCACGCCTTCGATCGAAGCACTTGCGGTGATGGCCTTGATCGGTGGGTTCGCCACGGCAGGGCAGTTGCTGATGACGATGGCATTTCGCCAGGCCGACGCCGGCGCGCTCGCGCCGTATAACTACACCAGCATCGTGTGGGCTGCGTTATTCGGCTATATCGTGTGGGGCGAGACGATTGGCAGCCTGTCGCTGCTCGGCATTGCGTTGATTGTCGGAAGCTCGATTGCGGTTGCCGTGCGCGGCAAGCAGACCGAGGGGCCGCTCGTGTAGGCGTGCGCTGCATTCGCCGAATGCACATCCACTTTTCATTGCTTCGTAGTTCAAACGATCGTTCTAGGAAAGCAAGGCCAGCAAGCTGGCGATTTCGGACAACACGCCCTTCGCAGCGGACGAACTGACGTTTGGCGACTATAAATGGTAGATAGCACGCATCCAGCTTGCACGCTTATTCGTACGTCACTGTACCGGCCCGAGATCGCGGTCGATGCGGCGGCATCGATTGAATCGCTGCGAACCCTCTGATGAATTCGAGCACGTTTGCGATACCGCAAGCGCGCATGCCCACGATTTGAGAGGGAGACGTCATGGTTAGCGAACCCAGGAAGATCGTTCTCACAAGTCTCTTTGTCGGTGCGGTTGCGATCGCGGCTTATATCTCGCAGTCGAACAGAAGCTGGCTGTCGACGGACGAACTCGGCCTGGAGCGCGACAACGCGTCGGCTCATTACACGCGTGGCGACATGGTGACCGGTTCGGTGAGGTCCGGACCGGTTGTTGCACGCAGCGATTCAGCTGCGGCCATTGCCGGGGACCTCCGGGCTGCGCGCAATAGTCTGCAGCGCAACGATCTTGTCGCCGCGCAAGCGCAACTGGACGTGGTCCGTTCAACCCACCGGGACGACGATCAGGTTCTCGCGCTGCAAAGAGAAGTTGCGGCGCGCGCGGAGCAGACGCAGCACGCGCTGGCTACTGCGCATGGGGAGAAGCGGGCGCAGCAAGGGTCGAAATCGGTGCGATCTTCGTCGCCGTCTTCCGGGAAAACAGGCCGTGCTCATGAAATCCACTTCGCGACGCACGAACACTCAAACCGTGCATCCAGTTACGCGAAGACCCGACGGGCGCCGGAAACCGTAGTAGCAACTGCTAGCGCGGGTAGCACAACGAGCGGCACTGGCGCACCGGTTGTCGCGAACTCACCATCGCCTGTTCCGGCTCAGGTGAGGGGGGGCTCGAACGTAACCAGCGCGCCTGCTGCGTCAATGCCGACACAGGCAAACTTAGCGCCGCCGCCTGGTCCGCACGCCGAGTTGACCGAGCAAGCTGCAACAGTGCAATCGGCCGCTCAGCTCGCGCCCTCCGCCACGCCATTGAAATCGGACGGCGGGCCAAAATCACGCGCAGAGGTACGTGCGGAAATCGCCCGCGCCCGAGCCGATGGCAGCCTTCCTGCGTTCGGCAATCCGGACCCGGCGGGACCTGGCGGCGCACCGAGCCTGACCGGCGCGCAGCGTCCGTGAAACTGCGCAGACCGGTGGTTAGCGTAACGATGCAGCGAGCCGCGCGAAAGTGGGCTCGTCCGTGCGATCGAACGCGAGCGGCGTAACCGACACGCGCCCAGACGCCACCACCGCTGTTTCGCTATCGGGGTCGTTCGCGCGTGTGCCGCGTTGAAACCGCAACCAGTGATAGTCGATGCCCCGCGGATCGACATGCGGCAGCACCTCGATATCTTCAACGAGTCCGACGCCTTGTTTGCTCGGTGTGAGCGGACCGGCGGAGGCTGCGTCGACGTCGGGGAAATTGATGTTCAGGCAGGTGGGTGCGTGGTGCTCGATCGCGAGCAATTGGCGAATTACGCCGGGCGCGAGTGCACGGGCGGTGTCCCAGCGGACCTTGTTTCGGTCGCTGAAGGTCTGGCTCAATGCGAACGACGGCAGTCCAAGCAACAGCCCCGTCATCGCAGCGCCGACCGTGCCCGAGAACATCGTTTCCACGCCGAGATTGCCGCCACGGTTAACGCCGGAAAGAATCAACGTAGGCGGCGCGTCGCGCATCAGATGCCGCACCCCCATCACGACACAATCGCCCGGCGTGCCCACGACGCCAAAACGCCGCTCGCCCTGGCGGCTGACACGCAGCGGCGAATGCAGGCTGATCGAATGCGATGTGCCGCTCTGATCGTGCTCAGGCGCGACCACCCAGACTTCGTGCGCGAGCTCGGCGGCAACTGCTTCGAGTACGGCGAGGCCGGGGGCGTCGATACCGTCGTCGTTCGTCAACAATACCCGCGGCACTTTGGATTCATAGGCAGACATCGCAGCAAGCTCCTCTCAATGAGTAAGGGAAGTCTCATTATCCGGAGATTGAGAAGAGCGTGTTGCGAAGCGAACAGCGGACGCGATGAATATGCCGTTCAGACCCATGCCGGGATCGGCGAACGCGCCCATTTCTTCGCTGACCTGGAAAGCGCGCATTGTGTACCATGCAGATTGCTTCGCGCGCGCCATGCCCGCTTGGTGCATGAGCCCTGCTGAATTGCCGTGACCAGCGCTATCGGATCCGAAGCGCCCGTCATCCCCACACCCCTTGTGCCGGATGAACTGACATGCAGATCGAGCCGTTTCAGATAGCCGTGCCGGACGCCGACATAGACGATCTTCGCCGGCGTATTCGCGCGACACGCTGGGCACCGGCAACGCCGTCGCCCGCCTGGCAGCAAGGTGCCGATGCCGCCTGGTTGCGCGAACTCGCCCAGTACTGGGCCGAGCGTTTCGACTGGCGCGAGGCCGAGCGCCGGTTGAATCTGCAACCGCAATTTCTCGCCGAGGTCGAGGGGCAGCGCGTGCATTTCGTGCATCGGCGCGGTGTCGGCCCGGCGACTTATCCGCTCGTGGTCACGCATGGCTGGCCGGGATCGTTTTTCGAATTCCACGCACTGCTCGACCGGTTATGCGACCCGGCTGCATTCGGCTGCGATCCGGCCGATGCGTTCGACGTCGTCGTTCCATCGCTGCCGGGCTTTGCGTTCTCGCAGGCGCCCGTCGAGCCCGGTATGTCCGCATTTCAGGTGGCGGACTTGTGGGCTGCCCTGATGCGCGGCCTCGGTTATGAACACTTTGGCGCCCAAGGCGGCGATCTGGGCGCTGGCGTTTCGATCGCGCTTGCGGCACGGCATTCCGAGCGTGTCGATGGCATTCATCTCAACTTCTTGCCCAGCTCATACGAGCCCGCAAGCGGCGCTGCCCAGACACCGTTCACGCCCGCAGAGGAAACCTATCTGCGAGAGAAGAGCGAATGGGCCGCGCTCGAAGGCGGCTATGCCCATATGCACACCACGAAACCGCAGACGCTGGCGGCTTCCTTGAACGATTCGCCGATTGGACTCGCTGCATGGATCGGCGAGAAGTTTCGCGCGTGGAGCGATTGCGACGGCGATATCGAGCGGGTGTTTTCGAAAGACGAGTTGCTCACCAACATTTCGCTCTACTGGTACACGCAGAGTATTGGCACGGCGATACAGATGTATTGGGAAAACCGGCTGCAGCCGATGCGCTTCGCCGAGGGGCAACGCGTCGTGCCGCCGGTGGGATTCGCCCATTTTCCCAACGAGATCAATCATCCGCCGCGCACGTGGCTCGAACGGACTTTCAACGTCGTGCAATGGACCGACATGCCGAGCGGTGGCCATTTCGCGGCGATGGAAAAGCCTGACTTGCTCGCTGCGGAGATTCGCAAGTTGTTCAGGAAGCTGAGGCACTAGGCAGGCCGACTCGACTGTGCCATCGCACGAGGCGCCGGTTCGATATCGACGCCGATGCGCCTCACGCGCCGCATTTATGCCTGCCGCATCATCGAATATGCACACTGCATGAATGGGCCTGCCACCATGCCTACCTGAGCAGCCCGCCCCTCAATTTCTTCAGACAAAACATCGCACGGCATGCGTCCGAGCTTAATCGATAAATATGGTCAGGACCCCTTGCGGCGACCGTGTGGCCGCGTATGATCAGCGCTCGTTATCGCCTCCGGTTTCTCGTCAGCGTACGTTCGTGGCGCCGTCGATTTGCCGGAATCCGATACACCATGAAATGGCAGCACCCAGTACGCGCCTGATTCGCGAGGACAGGCATTCGCGTTAGCGGGGCAGCAGGAACAACGCAGCAGCGAGAGACCTGAACGCACTACGTGTCAGGGTAGAGTCTGCGGGAAAACAAAAAACAATGCAGAAAATGAAGGCCACTACGCGGCGTGTCATCTACTTCACGCGCGATCCTTTGCCGGATCTATTGGCGAGCTTCGCGGAGCGCGATTGGGAGGTTCAGGTCATCGGCTCGGTTCGCGACGTACGGCGAGCCATGGATGACGGCTCGCTGGCGGGCGGGCTGGTCGACCTGTCGAGCGTGTTCGATTCCCGCGACATTGCCGCGCTGGAAGCCTGCCTTGCGATGCCGAATATCGGCTGGGTGGCGATGACCGCCGCGCCGGAACTCGATGACGCCGCCGTACGCCGGCTGGTGCGCGACTACTGTTTCGATTACGTCACGCTCCCCGCTGCGAACGCCAGGATTGCCGATACGGTAGGCCATGCATGCGGCATGATCGCGCTCGGCGAGCCCGCATTCGTCGATACCTCCACGCCTGAAGGCGAGATGATCGGCACCTGCGATGCCATGCTCGCGTTATTCCGTTCCATCCGCAAAGTCGCGACAACCGACGCACCCGTCTTCGTCTTCGGTGAATCGGGTACCGGCAAGGAGCTGACAGCGGCGGCGATTCACGCGCGCTCGCCGCGCCGTGACGCGCCGTTCGTCGCCATCAACTGCGGTGCGATTCCACCGCACTTGCTGCAATCCGAGTTGTTCGGCTACGAGCGCGGCGCCTTCACGGGCGCGAATCAGCGCAGAATAGGGCGCGTCGAAGCCGCTCACGGCGGCACCGTGTTTCTCGATGAAATCGGCGATCTGCCGTTCGAAAGTCAGGCGAGCCTGCTGCGTTTCCTGCAGGAAAGCACCATCGACCGCCTGGGCGGCAACGGTTCGATCGATGTCGACGTGCGCATCATTTCGGCCACTCATGTCGATATGGAAGCCGCCATCGAAGACGGACGCTTTCGCGCGGACTTATACCACCGTTTGTGCGTATTGAGGATCGACGAGCCGCCGCTTCGCGCGCGCGGCAAGGATATCGAACTGCTCGCGCTGTACACGCTGGACCGCTACAGGAAGGATGCGAGCCGCCGGCTATACGGTTTTTCGCCGGACGCGATCGCAGCGCTGCATCAATACGACTGGCCGGGCAACGTACGGGAACTGATCAACCGGGTTCGCCGCGCGATGGTGATGTCGGAAGGGCGCACGATCACCGCGGACGATCTCGAACTGTCGGGCTACGTCGCGACCGCGCCCCTGACCCTGGCGCAGGCACGCGAGACAGCGGAGCGGCAGGCTATCGAACTCGCGCTGCTGCGCCATCGCGGCCGGCTCGGCGACGCGGCGCGCGAACTCAGCATTTCACGCGCCACGCTGTACCGTTTGCTCAGTAGCCATGGCATGCGCTACGTGGAAGACAGCACCGCTGAAAGTTGACGCGAAGATCGTGCGCAGCAGTCAGGTAACTTGTTCACACACGCGCTAAAGCGGCCGGTAGTGTCGCGTATTTTCGACCTGTCGAAAGCCGATTGACGGCACCCGCGTTGCGTCGCGCTGGCTTTTGGCGGAAAGGCAATGCAAGGACGTGAAACGATACGTCATACCTGATATCTGCGCCCCGGTTCATCCGACTCCATCGCCGCAGATCAGCTCACCCGGCTCAAGTGTGGCGTCATGAGGGCGCGAGCCGCGGCACGACGGCTGCGCACCTCGCGCGAGCTTCTGGCTTGGCCCACGAAAGAATCTGTGGATCAATTCGCGAACGTTAACGGCAGCGCTGGAAAAAGCGGACCGTCTCTCACGTCTGGTGAGGAGCCCCGTGAATCTTTTTCCTTGCACGCTGGTTTATGTGGATGTCGATGCGAGTCCGGGGCCCAACTCGAGGAATCGCGATCCGTTGTCCTATGTGAGTCAGGCGATCTGTTTGAACAACAGCTTGCGGCAGGTTGGCATGCCGACGCTGACGATCATGACCAACGCGCCGGCGCTGGTCGCGCAACGGCTCTCAAGCATCGCGCCGGCCCACCGGCCCGCGCTGAAGACGTTGAAGGCGACGATCGAGTTGCCGAAAAACACGCCGTTCTACGCTGCGCATTTCAAACTGGATCTGATGGATCAAGTGGCCGAATTTCTACCGGCCGACACGATGCTGTTGCTGCTCGATGCCGACATGGTCGCGTTGCTGCCGCTCGAGCGCAATCTGATCGAGCGCTGTGCTGAAGCGGGCCTCGGCGCCTTCGATATTTCGGATCAGGTCTTTCCGCCGTACGGCAGCGAGCGTGTCGTCGCGGATCTGGAAATTGTGGCAGACAGGCGGCTCAGGAATCCGCGCTGGTACGGCGGCGAATTTCTTCTGGCGACACCCGCTGCATTACGCCGGCTGATGCCGTGCGCGCGGGCCTGTTATGCGCGTTATCTCGCCGAAATCGAGCGCCTGAGACATCATGGTGACGAAGCGTTTATTTCCGCGGCGCTGAATGCGCTGGTCGACGATGGGCAGGGTCTGATCGAGGTCGGCGCCTATCAGGCAGTCGGCCGCCATTGGCCCGGCAATAACTATCGCGACGTGCGCTGGTTTCGCTGCTGTTCGTTCGTTCATTTGCCAGGCGGCAAGGCGTTGCTGGAGAAAGAGGCGCATTTCGCCGACTTTGTGCCCGACCGTTTCTGGCGGCATATGCGCGTGGCGCATCTGCGTGGCCGCGTGCGCCATGCGTTGAAACGCATCGCCCGCTTGCTGAGTGTGCAGCGTCTCGCCACGCTGTCGGCTTGCGCCTCGCGCAGAGCTAGGTCATAGCCTCTGCGGTGCAATGCAACACCGCGCCACCCATCAGATCGTCCCGAACAGCGCCCGAGGACGATCCTTCAGCGTGCCCGTCAACAGTCTCAACGCACTCACAAGTTGATCGCGGCTCGTCGCGCAGGCGAGGTTGATCCGTACACCGTGCTCGATCTCCGAGCGGTCCACGGCAAACGCCGACGACGGCATCACCACCACGCCACGCGCCTTGGCATTCGCCGCAAAGTCGTCGGCACGCCACGGCGGGGGCAGTTTGAGCCATACGAACATGCACGCGGGATCGGTCTGCAGCAGTTCCTGTGGCAATAACTCGCGAGCCAGGTCCTGCCGTGCGCGAATTTCGGCAAGCTGCGCGTCCATGATGTGGCGCGCGGTGCCGTCCTCGATCCAGATTGACGCGATCAGCATCGACATCGGCGCGGGCATCCATGCGGTGGTGCGCACCGCCTCCGCACAAAGCGCTGAGCTGTCTGGCGGACTCAGCAGATAGCCGAGCCGCAGGCCGGGCGCGAGAATCTTCGAGGTCGCCGCGAGGTGGAACGTCAGTTCCGGACACAGGCTCGCGATGGTCGGCAGCCGCTGCGAAACCAGCGGGCCATATACGTCGTCTTCGATGATCGCCACGCTGTGCCGGCGTGCAATGTCGACGAGCGCCATGCGACGCTCGAGACTCATTGTCGTAACCGTTGGATTCTGCAGGTTCGGTACCGTGAAAATTGCCTTCACTGGCATGCGCCGGCAGGCACGTTCCACCTCGTCGGTCAGCAGGCCGTCACGGTCGCTCGGAATGCCGACGATTTCGAACTGGAATACCGGAGCCAGCGCTTTCAGCCCGTAGTAGGTGAGCTGGTCGGCGAGGATCACGCCGTCTGTGCCGATCAGGCTGTTCAGCACGGCATACAAACCGTGCTGGGCACCACTCGTGACCACCACGTGGTCGGGCGTCGGCGTGAAGCCCGGCGCGGCCATCCAGCGGGCGCCGGCGGCACGCGCCCAGGCGGGACCTTGCGGTGGCTGGTACTCCTGCAATTGCGGGTAACGCGGATCACGCGGCAATTCCGCCAGCGTGCGCGCGAGGCAGTTGAGGAATTCGCCCGTAGCCGGCCGGTTGACAGTCAGGTCGATCGCCGCGTTGCTGGCCGCCTGGGCAGGTTCGACGCTTGGCATCGCTCCGCCCGTCACGAGCGACCCGCGCCGCTTGCTGCCGATCACCAGTCCGCGCAACTGCAATTCCTTGTACGCGCGGGACACCGTCGACACATTGATGCCCAGTTCGGTGGCCAGTTGCCGCTGCGGCGGCAGGCGGCTGCCCGGCGGATAGATGCCGCTGCGAATCTCGTTCTCGATCGAGCTGGACACCTCGACATAGGTGGAACGCTTCGTCTGCGCCGGCGCCCCATTGGCCCCACGCGTTGTGTCTTTGCCAGAAGCCATAAGAACCGATGTCTCCATACAAAACGGCTTTGTCCGCGATTGTGCGGAATTTTGCCGATTCTATACCAGACAAGCGTCTTGGCAACGCCTAAAAACGGGGCTTCGGAACGGCTGGCCTCCGCGACGCCAATGTTTGCAAGGACCGCGCCATAGACCATCCAGGGAAAATGCCAGGGCCACACAATGTGAGTTTTAATTGCACACAAAAAAATATTGTGTGATTCTAATCGCAAGAGTTTGTCTGGTGGCGTGCGTGCCAAGGTGTCGCCGGGCAGTGTCCTGATTCTGTCTGCAGGAGTTTCCCCGATGAGTGTTCCACAGTCCCCACAAGTCCCTTCCGCGCCAAAGCTCGGCTCCGCACTCCGCCAACGGCATGTCACGATGATCGCGCTCGGCGGCATCATCGGCGCGGGTCTGTTTGTCGGCAGCAGCGCCACGCTCGGCACGGTCGGTCCGGCGGCGTGCGTGTCGTATCTCGTGGCCGGTATCGTCGTGCTGATGGTGATGCGCATGCTCGGCGAAATGGCGCTGGCGGTGCCAGGCGCCGGGTCGTTCACCGAATATGCGCGTATCGGCCTCGGCAATTGGGCAGGCTTCACCAGTGGCTGGCTCTACTGGTATTTCTGGGTGATCGTCGTCGCGGTGGAAGCGGTGGCTGGCGCGGCGATCCTGCAACGCTGGATTCCGGCGCCGGTGTGGGTCATCGGTCTCGTGCTGCTATCCGTGATGACGCTGATTAATCTGCTGTCAGTGAAGTCGTACGGCGAGTTCGAGTTCTGGTTCGCATCGATCAAAGTCGCGGCCATCATCGTGTTCATTGCGATCGGCGCGGCGTATCTGCTCGGGTTCGGCCATGCCGGCAGCGCAGTCACTAATCTGCTGGGCAATCGCGGGTTTATGCCGTTCGGCGCGATGTCCATCTTCGCGGCCGTGCCGACGGTTATTTTCGCGGTGGGCGGCGCGGAAATCGCGACCATCGCTGCGGCCGAATCGGACGACCCGGCTAAAAGCGTCGCGGCCATGACGCGCTCGGTCATCCTGCGGGTCATCACGTTCTATGTCGGCTCGATGTTCCTGATTGCGTGCATCGTGCCCTGGGGCAGCATCGCCACCGGACACTCGCCGTTTGTCGCCGCACTCGAAACGATGCGCGTTCCCGGCGCGGCCGACATCATGAATGCAATCGTGCTGGTCGCTGTGCTGTCCGCGCTGAATTCGGGCTTGTACGTATCGTCGCGGATATTGTTCCGTCTCGCGGAGCGCGGCGACGCACCCAGCCCGCTGCTGAAGCTGACGCCACACAAAGTGCCGAGACTGGCGGTGCTGTTGAGCAGCGTCGTGGGTTATGTGGCGATTGTCGCGGCGATCGTGTCACCGCAAGGCGTCTTTCTGTTCCTCGTGAATGCATCCGGCGCGGTCATGCTGTTCGTTTATCTTGCGACGGCATGCGCGCAGATCAGCATTCGCCGGCGCATCGAGCGCACCGAGCCAGAACGCCTAACGCTGCGGATGTGGTTGTTCCCGTGGCTCTCCTATGCGGTGGTGGTGGCGATTGTCGGCGTGCTCGCGGCGATGGGCGCCGATCCGGCACTTCGCCCGCAACTGATGGCGAGTCTCGCGAGTCTTGCGATCGTCACCGCGGCGTATCTGCTGGCGGCACGACGCCGGCCGAGCGAAGGCACCGCGACGGGCTATCTGTCGCAGCTCGGTGTCGCTTCGATGGAAGGGCGCAAGTGATGTCGGAGATTGCCATCATCGGTGCGGGATTCATCGGCCTCGCGAGCGCTGCGGCGCTGATGCGCGACGGCCATCGAGTCACGCTGTTCGATCCGGCCGGCGTAGGGCAGGGTGCGTCGTTCGGCAACGCCGGGACCTTCGCGCACTATGCGTGCATTCCGGTCAACAACCCCTCCGTGTTCCGCGATTTGCCGCGCTTTCTTCTGTCGAACGACAGTCCCTTCAGATTGCGCTGGGGGTATCTGCCCCATCTCGCACCGTGGCTGGCTCGCTTCATGATGAGCTCGCTGCCGCGGCGTTACGAAGCGAGCGCCGCAGCACTCGCCGCGTTGCTCGATCGCGCTAGCGATGGTTATGCGCCGCTGCTCGCAGACGCAGAACTGGCGCGTTTCGTTCGGGCACGCGAGTGCCTCTATTTGTATTCGAATACGGCTTCGTTCGATGCGGCGCGTCCTGCACTCGATCTGCGTCGGCAGTTGGGCGTCACCTTCGATGTGCTTGACGGTGGCGACATCCGGGCGCTCGAACCGTCGCTCGCGCCGATATTCGAGCGCGGCGTGCTGTTCAGCAATAGCTGGCACCTCTCCGATCCGCAAGGCTTTCTGCAGGCGCTTTACGGCCAGCTTGCCAAGCAAGGATTGAAGCTGGAGCGCTCCACCGTCCACGCCGTGGCGCCTTCCGCAGACGGCGCGGCCCTGACCGTCGACAGCGCCACGCGACGCTTCGGTCATGTGGTGATCGCGACCGGCGCGCGTTCCGCCCAGTTTGCCAAACAATGCGGCGACGCCGTCCCGCTCGATACGGAGCGGGGTTATCACGTTCGTTTTCCGGGCGCGCAACAACTGGTGTCGCGACCGGTTGGCTGGGCCGAACGCGGCTTTTACATGACGCCGATGAGCGACGGCCTGCGCGTCGCGGGCACGGTCGAACTGGCGGGATTCGGCGACACGCGCAACCGCTCGCTGATCGATCTGCTGACGTTTTCGTCGAAGCGCGCCTTACCCGCGCTCGATACGCCGGATAGCAGTTGGCTGGGGTTCCGTCCGACGTTGCCAGACGGCGTGCCGGTGCTCGGACGCTCGCGCTCGAGCGAGCGGGTGATCTATGCATTCGGCCACCAGCATCTTGGATTGACGCTAGCCGGCGTGAGCGGACGCATCGTCGCCGATCTGATCGCACAGCGTGCGCCGCCGCTCGATCTCGCGCCTTACTCGGCAACGCGCTTTTGATTTTCTTTTGAGGCTCTGACCGGACAGGTTGTCTCACGTTACGACAAGCATCGCAGGACGGATTCGACGCGTCGCGCATCGGATCGGCCAACCTACACATCGCGCGACGTTACATCACGCAAGGAGCGCATCATGAATCGTCGCTATTGGCTGTTGAGTGCCACCGTTTGCGCACTCGTCACGACTATGTCGTCTTCGTGGGCGGCCGACCCTGAAGTCGTCAAGATCGGTTTCGTCGGGCCGTTGACCGGCCCGGTTGCACGAGTCGGCAAAGATCTGCAGTACGGCGCGCAATTGGCGCTCGATGAAGAGAACGCGAGGCATCCGGTTGTCGGTGGAAAGCCGGTCAAATTTGTGCTCGACGTGCAGGACGATCAGGCGGACCCCCGCGTGGCGATTCAGGTCGCGCAGAAACTGGTCGACGACGGCGTAGTGGGCGTAATCGGTCACTACAACTCGGGGTGCAGCATTCCGGCGTCGACGGTCTATCACCAGGCAGACGTCGCGATGATTACGCCGGGCTCGACTAAT
The DNA here is from genome assembly GCA_900142905.1 of Burkholderia sp. GAS332. Taxonomy (NCBI): domain Bacteria; kingdom Pseudomonadati; phylum Pseudomonadota; class Betaproteobacteria; order Burkholderiales; family Burkholderiaceae; genus Burkholderia; species Burkholderia sp. GAS332. The sequence goes on from FSRV01000002.1 coordinate 1,521,791, forward strand.
CCGCAACTCACCAAGCAAGGCTACAAAAACGTGTTCCGCACTATGGGGCATGACGGCATTGGCGGTGTCGTGGCAGGGCACTTCGTGGTGGAGCAGATGAAGGCGAAGCGCATCGGCATCATCGACGACCGTACGGCATTCGGGCAAGGGCTGGCGGATGCGTTCGAAAAAGGCGCAAAGGAAGCGAACGGCAACATAGTCGACCGCGAGTTCACGAACGACAAAGCGGTGGATTTTCGCGCCATCCTGACGACGCTCAAGAGCAAGAACGTCGATCTGATTTTCTTCGGCGGTCTGGACGAACAGGGTGCGATGCTGGTCAAGCAGATGCGTTCGCTGGGCATGCAAGCACAACTGTTCGGCGCGGGTGCGCTGAAGAGCAATGCTTTCCTGCAGATCGCCGGCGCGGCGGGTGATGGTACGCAGGATCTTGAACCCGGTCCGGCGCTCGACAAGCTTCCCGCCGCGCAGGAGTTCGGCAAGCGCTATAAGGCGCGCTTCAATCAGGATGTTGAGCTTTACGCGCCGTTTGCCTACGATGCCGCACTCGCCATGATCAAAGCGATTCACAGCGCCGACTCGCTCGATCGCGCGAAAATCGTCGATGCCCTGTCGAAAGTCAAGGTCACCGGTGTGACCGGCAATATCACCTTTGACCCTTATGGTGATCTGATCAAGCCGCCGTACACGCTCTTCCAGGTCCAGCAAGGACAGTGGAAGAGCATCAAGACAGTGGGCGGCAGCGGCGTCTAGTTCACGGCGCCAAAGCAGATGGGGGCTTAGGCTGGCGAGGACGGGAAAAATCCGTGGTACCGAAACGTATCGGCAGGCGTGGGCGCCACGAGCTGACCCGTTGCGCCAACCGACAACAGCGTCTCCACGGTCTCGGTACGATTCGAAACGAACACCCACTCGGCCGTTGCGTCTTGCGATGCCGGCGCCGCCTGAATCCGCTGAAGCGCGGCGAGCAGGGCGCCACTTTCCGGTGCATGGATAAGGAAACCTTCGTTCGCGAGAGCCGCAGTGCTCAGCCCCAGTTCGAGGCAGATCTGCGTGCGCAGCGGCGCCTCAAGCTGGTTCGCGCGACGGGACTGCTGCACCAGTTGGTAGGTCGTTTCGTCGACAAGTACGCCCTGCCTTTGCAACGGCGTTTTCTGCCACGCTTCTGGAGGACAGCCCTTGCTTTCCGGTACCAGCGCAACGAATGGATTGATTTCAGCAGGATAAATCCGGCACACCAGCGGCCTTTGTTCATAGATGCCGCAGCGCATGTCCGCGTGTAGATTCGGACACGCGCCGGTGAACGCCGCGGCGAGAATGATCGAGATGCGCACCGGCAACGTTCCGCTCATCGCAGGCGTTGAACGCGCCCGTTTGTATTCGGCTTGCGCATTGCCAGGCTCAGGCTCGACCGGCCATGGAATGGCTTCGCATATCAACTCCATTTTCCCGCCCCGCTGAAGCCAATCGATCGCTTCGTTGACTGTCAGCGCCAGGCGCAAATCGTGGCAGCAGTTGCCGCATGCGGTGCATTCGAAATTGATGTCATCCACCCTGATTCTCTCTTCAAAAAGTCGGCGTTGTGCTTGGTCGGAACAGAGGCGAAATTCTGACAGCGGCCCAGCAAATAAATGCCGGTTGGCTGGCCTCAATGCGCCGTGTGCGAATGCTGGCGTAATTCGCCCGGAATGAAAGCGCGTTCAAGACCGCCGCCATCGAGCCAGGCGCGTGTCGTCTCGGCGGCACGGTCGATCAAACGATCGCATTGTGTGTAGTCGTAAGGTGAAATGTCGAGCGGGCAAAGCGGGGGCACCACGAAAATGTCGGCGCGAGTGGTGTAGAACTCCAGATCGCGAACGAGTTGGCGTGCAATGACCAGTGTGAGCGCGTGCATGGCCTGAGCAATCGCGCTGGCAGGCGGCGCCCGCAGTGCACAGGCGAAACCCGCCGGCAGCACGATCACGCGGGTCGCGCCAAGCGCAATGGCAACCGATATCGGCGTGTTATTGGCGACGCCGCCATCGACCAGATCCACACCGTCGATGCGTACGGGTGGAAACACGCCGGGAATCGCCGCACTTGCCAACACCGCATCCACCACCGGACCGGACGATATCACGATCTCGTTACCGGAAAGCACATCGGTAGCAACAACATGCAACGGCAGCGCCGCTTGCTCCACGCGCATAAATGAAAGGTTCTTTTCGAGCAGCATACGCAGCGCGGTCGCCTCCACGAGATGTGGCCGGCGCCGCAGCACCATGTCGAGCAACCCAAGCATCGAGAACGGCATGATGTCCTGCCGGCGGATCCGGCACCACAAGGACTCGAGCATGGCCACGCCGTCGCGATTCGGACTTCCCGCGAAATACGCGGCGTTGATCGCGCCCGCGGATGCACCGACGACGAAACCCGGATGCTCGCCCCGATTGAGCAGTTCCCGCAACATGCCGACTTCGATCGCCCCCAGACTGCCGCCGCCGGAAAACACGAAGGCGGTCAGCGGGGCGCGAGGCGGGTTGGCGTGCAGATCGGACAGCGTGGAATCAATCGATGACATGTCGGCCTCCCGTGCATACTGTACAAGACTGTGCTTAACCCCGGTTCCTTGTTTCCTGAATGCTTTCGACGCGAGGGCAACAGCATGACTGCACCCATCACGCTAGTCCTGTTCGACATGGAGGGCGTTCTGTCCCACTACGACCGTTCAGCGCGGGTCGATCGTCTGGCGGCAATCTCCGGCCAGACGCCAGAAGCCGTGCGTCACGCGATCTGGGGATCGGGGCTCGAAGCCCGTGCCGACGCGGGGCAGATCAGCGACGACGATTATCTGGGCGCGCTCGGCGACCTGCTGAACTATCCCGTGAGCCGGGATGACTGGTTGAGCGCGCGCCACGCATCGATCACGCCAAACAAGGACGTGCTCGCGCTCGCCGAAAGAGTCGCCGAACGTCACCGGATCGCGGTGCTCACCAACAACTGCCGTTTGCTCACCGAGCATATCGGCTTCCTGAATCCACCCGTCGCGCAGCTGTTCGGTCCTCACGTCTATGCGTCCGCCGCATTCGGTGCAGCGAAGCCGGCCGCTCAAACCTATCTTCGCTGCGTGGAGCAACTGGGTGTTTCCGCAGCCGAAACGCTTTTCGTCGACGATACGGACGCCAACGTAACGGGCGCACTCGACGCCGGCCTGCAGGGATACCGGTTTGTCAGCGCCGACGCGTTGTCGGCGGAACTGGCGCGTTACGGCCTGATCGAGCAGACGTAAGGCGTGCGGCATGGGCGCATAAGCGAACGTACGAGGCGCTGAAGCGTAGCGTCTGCCTCAAACCATGCCTAGCCGGTGAGGTCCGGATTATTCTGCGCGAGTTCATGAACCCACTCGCTAAAAACGCGTATACACATGCTCGGCCGACGGTGTGGATACAGCAAGGAAAGTGGTACGGATGGGCATGGGTAGTCGCCCAAAATCTCACGCAACGTGCCGGCCTGAATCGCCTTCGCAACCATGAAGCGCGGCACCTGAATCATCCCCAATCCATCAATCGCGGACATGACGTACACCTGGCCCTCGTTGACCGCGAATATGCCGTTCACCGGTTTTCGGATTAGCGCTCCGTCCACTTCAAACTCGAATGGATAAATACGTCCCGTGCGCGCGGAAAAATAGTTCACCGGCCGATGGCGGTCGAGGTCGTCGGGCGTGACGGGCTCGCCCATCTGCTCGAGATAGGCCGGCGCGGCGCAGATGCACATGCGAACCCTGCCGATCGGTCGCACGATGAGATTTGAATCGTCGAGAGCGCCGATCCTGATCACGCAATCAACGCCTTCCTGCACGAGATCGACGTTGCGATCGGCCAGTCCCAGCTTCACGACGATGTCGGGATAACGCGCATTGAAATCGCGCATGACGGGGACCAGCACGTTGGCGGCGAAAGTGGCGGACGTGTCGACGCGAATCGTGCCGCGTGGGTTTTGCCGCTTGTTCGATAACGCGGATTCGGCGTCGGAGACCTCGGCCAGAATGCGTGCGCAGTATTCGTAGTAGAGCGCGCCGTCGTCGGTCACCTGCACGCTGCGCGTCGTGCGGTTCAGCAGGCGTACCCCCAGATGGCTCTCCAGATTCTGCACGAGCGTCGACACCGACGCACGCGGTATCTCCAGCGAATCGGCCGCCTTCGAGAAGCTCGACGCGTCGACGACACGCTTGAACACCGCCATCGCTTGAAGAATATCCATACCGGGTTGTCCCCTCGAATGTGGCCGATCCGCAGTCTAGAACGGACTACCGATCGGCCGCAAACAGAAGTCTGCGCGAAGCGAGCTATCTACGAAAAATCTTGACACCGCTTACGCGTCACCTATAGTTCACCATATGGCAAAGTCTCCAGTCAGTCAACTCGATCGCACGTTCACCGCGCTCGTGGACCCGACGCGCCGGGCTATCCTCGCTCGCCTCGAGCGAGAGCCCGGCCTGTCGGTCACGGAAATCGCGCGGCCGCTGCCGCTCAAGCTCCCCGCGGTCATGAAGCACCTCGACGTGCTGAGCGACGCGGGTCTGGTGTCGCGCACGAAGAACGGGCGGACCGTATCGGTCGATCTGGTCGCGGGACCGATGGAGGAGGCAATGGCATGGTTGAAGCGCTACGAGCGCTTCTGGTCCGCGAGCCTCGACCGGCTTGCCGATTTTGTGGAGGGAGATGAGGAATGATCCAGGAAAAGCCGAGCCTGACTATCGTGCGGCGTATCAAGGCGCCGCCGGCCCGAGTTTATGCAGCGTGGACGAAGCCCGAACTGATGGTGCGCTGGTGGGGACCCGATGCCGGTCCAGTGCTTAGCGCCGAAGCCGATCCGCGTGTGGGTGGCCGTTTTCGCGTGGTGTTCCAGACACTGGACGGCGAAACGCACGACTGTCGCGGCGAATACCTGGAAGTCGAAACGGACCGCAAGCTCGTTTTCACGTGGGAGTGGGTCACCATGCCCGAGCGCCGCTCGCAGGTGACCCTCGGGCTGCGCGCGATTGAAGAGGGAACCGAACTCACTCTCACTCATGCCCAGTTCTTCGACGAGGCCGCGCGCGATGCTCATCAGGCCGGCTGGAGCACGGCATTGGACAAGCTCGACGCATTCATGGCTCAACTGGAAGACGAAGGCAACTGACGCCCATCGGAAACGAATTCAAAAACGCAGCAATGCCGCTCGATGAGTTTCCGGAAATGCGGCGCTGGCACGATCAACTGAACGCCTTCGAGCCATGGCGCAATCCGTTTCCGGTGCGCCTCGCCACTTCCGCCGTGGACGCTGCGCTCAACGCCTGAAGACACGGCCATGTGCTGCGCGATCGTTGCACTCGCCATGACTTTGCTCGCCAGTTGGCGCAGCGTGTCGGGCACGCTGGTCGGCCGGGCCGGGCGGCTACGCCGGATCGCGATCGTGTTGATTGCGATCGGTGCCGCCGCCGGCTCCGCGTTGGCGGCCGATCAATTCGCCGATGTCCGCGGCGGCCAGTCGTCGTTCCTTGCGCGGCTGAGCGCAATGCCGATTTGTGGTCATTTCATCCATTAGCGGTTCAGCCGGCGCCCGCAACTCGCGACGTTGCGAGGCGTGAAGTCTCACTGCCGGATGCTCCAGATCCGCATTGCGCACTGCACGTCAAAATCCCGATTTCGTCCCCATCAACTACGCAGCAGACAGCGGTGAAGCAGAGGGCCAAATCTAGCCGAGGGCTTAATGTAGCCTAATTGGGCTACTTTTATGAAAGTAGCCTATAATGGCTACTTCTTTGAAAAACCGCGATTGCGGAGCTTCCATGGCTACTGGAGCGGTACTAACCGGCGACCTTATCCGGTCCCGCGAATCTGACGATACTCAAGCTTATGTCGATAGCTTGAAGCTCGTGCTGAAGGCCCTTAACCAGCACTACGGTATCAAGGCAGAAACGTTTCGCGGCGATGGTTTTCAGGTGGTACCAAAACGCCCAGCTCAGGCGCTACATTGTGCGCTCGCGCTTCGGGCCGGTCTCATTGCGTCTAGCGCGCCAGGCGAGAGAAGAGATGCCCGGGTGGCGGTCGGAATCGGTCAGGCGCAGGGCAGCTCTGGTTTCGGTGAGGCTTTTGTGCTGTCAGGGCAAGGACTCGACACAATGAAAAAGTCGACCCTCGCCGTATTTAGCAGCAATGTCCACTTGCTCGAACGCATCGGATTGGCGACGGAGTTTGCCGCTGCAATCATCGATGAATGGACCGTAGTAGAAGCGCAGACCTTCTACGTGCATCTGCTTCAAGGTGTCGACCAGAAGACCACCGCGCAGACTTTGGGTAAGTCGAGGATAAGTGTAAATAAAGCATTACAACGGGCGCATGCTCGATTGCTGGATCGTTATCTGGGCTGTGCTCAGGATTGGGTAGAGGAGTTGGCCGATGCTTAAACCGCCGGTGATGTTGTTGACGTTGCTGCTCTTGCATGTGTTTTTAGACTTTGTTTTGCCAATCTGGCGTCATCCGAGCGGCGCGGCGGCGCGCATCGTCAAGCGGATTGTAATGGCGGCGGTGCACGGCGGGATGGTCTTTGCAGTGTTTTGGCTTGCACGCGAGGGTTGGCGGTTTTCCAGCTTCGCAGGCGGTACAGTGGCGCTCGGCTGGGCACTGATAAGCACGGTGGTGCCGCGAATCAAGCTGAAGTCCGCGTGGCCGTTTGTGCTCGAGCAGTCTGCCAACGTCATGCTGTTGACAGCGGTGTGGCTTACTGGCGAAGGATATTGGAGCCGGGTGCCTGGATATCTTGCTACGCTGGGGAGCGCCCAGTGTTTGCTTACCCTGCTGGCCTATCTGCTTATGATGCGCCCGTCATCCATGTTCATCAGCTCACTGCTGCGCCCTTGGTTGGCAACAGTCAACAACAGCGGCTCGTTAAAGAATGCGGGCATGTTGATTGGTTACCTCGAGCGAACCCTGATCCTGACTTTTGTGCTGCTGGAACGTTGGGATGCCATCGGCTTTCTGCTGACGGCCAAAAGCATTCTGCGCTTCAACGAGATAAAAGGCGCGGATCAACGTCCAATGAGTGAGTACGTGTTGCTTGGGACACTGCTGAGTGTCGTTTTAAGTATTGCAGCCGGCTTGGCTGTATCGGCGCTGTTGAAGAGTTGGGCACCCGCGATGCAGGCAGCCTGCGCCGGAAGTAGCCTTCAAAAGTTACTTTCCTGCTTGTAGCCTCCTAAGGCTACATTGAATGCGTGAATGGTGACGCAATCGAAGCCTTTTCAATTCGCATGCTCTGGAAAGTGGCGTGGGAGACAGCAGTCGAGCCGCGGCCTTGCCTTAAGCACTGCGAGCGGGCGCAGCTTCCTTCGCCATGCTTTGACATGTGCATCCATGTCCATGCCCACGCGGCCGCGCCACGGATTCTGTGAAAGCGGTGGCGCCGCCGACGCCTGTGAGGCACGGGGTGTCATGCCGAACGCGGTCGGCGCTCCAGCCAATTCCGCAACAAACCCGCTAGAAGCGCGCTAACGACCACGGCAAGGTAAAGCGTGACGAGATTGTGACGCCACGCATCGAGCGCGAGCTGGTGCGTCCGCAATTTCGAATCGATGGCGGGGAGGGCAGCATGCATAGCGACGACCGCTTGCTTCATCCGCAGAAAACCCGCGGCGGATAACAATGGCAAAACAACGAGTAGGGCAAGCAGTGCGGGTCTCGCGCGTTGTGCCGCCGGATAGGGGCTCAATCTAAACCACACGCCGAGGCAGCCATGGATCCAGCCCGGCGCAAGCAGTGCAAGCTGCAGACCCTGCGTGCCGCTCGTGATCAGCGATATCACGATCCGCTCGTAGTTCGGCTCAAAGCCATACAGCGACGTCGCGAGGCGCGTCGCAACCGCATGCCGGATGAGCAGCAGTGGCAGGCTGAGTCCGGCCCACAACCGGATCCATTCGGCGGGCGGGAGCGCCCAGTGACGACGCCCGTAAATCGTGCGCACAGCCAGCGCGAAATGGAGAAGGGCCGCACCGTACAGCAGGATCGTGCCGGGCGCGCTATGCCAGATCCACAGCGCAAGCATGAGTCCGCGTCCGGCCAGATCGAGCGACCAGATCCCGAGCGCATGATTGACCAGGTGCAAAAATAGATAGATGAGCAGCACCACGCCCGATCCGAGTTGCAGGCGGCGCAGAACGGGTTGTAGTTCCGGTCGCACATTCCCCCCTTTCAATTTGTATGCGCCGTAGAACGGCTTGGGAGGCCGCGTCAAGCCGCGTCGAGCCTGCCGCCGCGCCAGCCACCTCGCGCTCATCACGTTCATCATGCTCTGCGAGCAGGCTTGGTGGTGCGCTTCTGAGATCCGCTTGGTTGCACCGTACCTTGGCGGACCGCTTCGGCAAATCGCTGCAGTGCGGATAGCGAGCCGCACACACTCTGGTATTCCTCCCGGCCAATCCTGCCGTCGAGGATGACCGCCATGCCTGAGGCACGGGCCATGTCGATGATGTCCATGTTAGCTAGTCCTTTCAGGTTCTCTCATCTGCATGACTGCCGCCGCGGCGCGGCTATTCCCATTTGTTCTGGCGCCGGACATGCAAGCCTGAGCGGCTGGATTCATCAGCCAAGGCCAATTTTCTTTTTCCTGGAATAAAACCGGCGGCACGGCAGTCTTGCTGATGAACCGAGTCGTGTGGCCCGCTGGATGATCCCGCGGTTTGCCTGCGAATCCTTATCGTGAGGTCAACATGTCGTCACATCATTCATCCGATCCTGCATTCAACCCATCCCGCCGCGGCGCATTGAAATGTCTCGCCTTCGGTGGAGTCGGCACGGTGTTCGTTCTTGCCGGCGGCATTCTCACGCCAGTGGAACTGGCCCTCGCGGCCGACGCGAAATCATCCTCGACGTCCATGGGCGTGCCGCTTTTCCTGCAGATCAGCGATTCGCATATCGGCTTCAATAAAGAAGCCAACCCGGACGTCGCGGGTACGCTCAAACAGACGATCGACTACGTCAATGCCATGCCGGTCAAGCCCGCGCTGACCATCCACACGGGCGACATCACGCATCTCTCCAAACCATCGGAGTTCGATCTTGCTGCGCAGTTGATGTCGGGACTGAACATTACGGAACTCCACACCGTGCCGGGCGAACACGACGTGACGGACGGCCCCGGAACCGAATACTTCAGCCGCTTCGGCAAGGCATCGGACAACAAAGGCTATTACAGCTTCGATCACAACGGCGTGCACTTCGTCGCGCTCGTCAACGTAATGCATTTCAAGCCGAACGGCTTGGGTGGTCTCGGCGACGATCAACTCGCCTGGCTCGAAAATGACCTGAAAGGCCGCTCGTCCAGCACGCCGATTGTCGTCTTTGCACACATGCCGATGTGGACGATCTACGAGCCGTGGGGATGGGGCACGGGCGATGCCGGTCAGGCGATGAGCTACCTGAAACGCTTCGGTTCAGTGACCGTGCTAAACGGCCATATTCACCAGATCGTGTCGAAGGTCGAAGGCAATATTACTTTCCATACCGCCCGCTCGACAGCCTATCCGCAGCCGACCGCCGGCAATGGTCCCGGCCCTGGGCCGCTCACGGTCGCGAGCGATCAGCTCCCCAAGATGCTCGGCGTGACCAGCATCAAGATCGCGCGTCATCCGCTCAGGGCGACGCTTGCCGACACGACACTTGTTTGATTTCAGCATTTTTCGACTTCAGGAGATCAGTTATGCAAACTAAAATTATTGGCCGCGCGTTCTTTGGGCTGCTTGGGCGTTCGGTGCTTATCGCAGCGCTGGGCGGACTTTCCGTTGCGCGAGCAGAGACGCCCAACACCGTGGTCATCAAGAACTTCATGTTCACGCCGATGGCGCTCACGGTGAAAGCCGGTTCGACCGTGACCTGGAAAAATCTCGACGGCGAGCCACATACCGTCGTCAACGATGCGGGCATGTTTCGCTCCGCCGCGCTCGATCAGAACGACACGTACCAGTTCAAGTTCGACAAGCCGGGCGTGTACAAGGTGTTTTGCGGCATTCATCCGAACATGAAAGAAACGATCACCGTGCAATAAGTGCCGGATTCGATAGGGGCGCCATGCGCCCCTCTGAGCATGCGTAGTGTTTTAAGCGGCGGCCGCAGGTCAGCACGTTCGAGATTGGCGTGTTTATTGCGTGGCGGAGAGACGCGGCGCATGCTCGCATTGCATTGCCCCCAGCCCAATGCTGAAGCGGCTTGCACGGGCTCGCGGCGCCGCCCGTGGATACACGCGGCGTTGAATCTTTTACCTGTTTTATCGATGCGTAGTGACTCGCAAAGTTGGCGTTTAAAGCGCAGCATTGCGGTATTGTCGCGTGCCCGGCATGCGGGATAAATTCTTCCAACGATTCCAGACCGACCTCCGCTAAATCGTATGAACAAAATCTGCGGACATGTCAGACGTAGGAATTCCGGAGAGTATTGCGATGTTCAACGATACCGACTTGCCAAAATCTGCCGTAGAAAGTCCGGATGCGGCCCTCGACGCTGACGCTGAGCCGTCGACTGCGGCACCGCCCGCGCGATTCGGCCGTCTTGCACTGTGCGTCGCGGCGGCAGGCGCGCTGGCTTTTGGCGTGGTGGGTACAGTCGCGTACGGCATCTGGTTCAACCACGATCAGCAAGCTTATGCCGAGGCAATGGCGGGCGCGCGGCAAGCGCTCGGGACGGCAGCGTCAACGCCTGCAGGACCGGCGTTAGCGCAATCGAACGGTCCGCCAAGGCCAGCAACTTTCGCGGTTGCGCCGGCGACCGCCATGGGGACAGCCGTCGGCATGCAAGCACCAACCGCGGCCACATCGGTGATAACAGGAACACAGGCAACGGCGGGTATATCGGCAACAGCAGCGGCAACAGCACCGGCAACAGCACCGGCAACAGTACGAACGCAGGCTGCGGCAGAAGCAGACGGAGAAGAAGGGGGGCAACAAGCTTCGTGGTCCGGCCCGGTTACGCGATTCTCGATGCCTACGGCCAGTCAAACCAGCGTGGCCGACGCGACACCCGCCGTGGCCGGATCTTCTGACCCTGCCACTCACCGCCCGGCGCCCCCATTCAATCCCGCTGCGCAGCAGTTAGTGTCCAGCCGGCCAGGCAGAGACGCGCGCCTCGCGCAGCAGGATCGTCGATCATCGTCGACGGCAAATTCCAGGCACAAGAGCAGTCTTTTCGCCCGGATGGGGTCGTTCTTTCGTCGCGTAAGCTACCGTCAGCATGGCACCGGAAGCCGCCAAGACATCTATTCCCATCCCTGAGCGCACGCGTTCGCAGCGCGCGGCTCGCGGGCGCGCCTTCGCGATCCGCCTCAGGCCGGGGCCGGCTGTGATCGCCGCCGCCGCGCTGGTTTGCCTCCTGATCGGCCTTCTGTATCTGGCCCAGCAGATCAGGACGATCTTTTCCGATCAGTTGAAACAGGAATATGCGGGGCTCGTTCTCGACGCGGTCGACCGGGCGGAAAACGCCCGGAGTCTGGTGGGCGTTTGGCAGCAACTGCCCGACGCCACGGCAACCCGAGCCGCCGGGTATCGGACCGCGCGAACCGAACTCGCCCAGCGCCTCACGTCGCTTGCGGCACTGGTAAAGGCGAGTCCGTCAGCGGCGCCGCATCTGCCGCCATCCTTGCTCACACCCGACGCCGATCTGCGCGACACCGATGCCTTGCTCAACAGCGTATCGGCCTGGTGGCGCGCGCAACGCGACGCCGACAGCGCCGACATACGCGTGCGGATTGCCCACGTCGCGCATATGTTGATTGCGTTGGCGGCGTTACTGTTCTGCATGCTGATCACCGCATTGGGGATGTACGCCAAACGGAATCGCCAACTGGCGGGCCAGTCGCACGAATTCGAGCACGCGGCGCTGCACGATGCGATGACCGGCTTGCCGAACCGGCGCAAGCTGTTTGCCACGCTCGAAGAGGCGGCGAAAAAATCGTCCGCGATGGCCTCGTCCGCGATGGCGTCGTCGGCGACTGCCGCGCCTCACAAAATCGCCGTGCTGTATATCGATCTGGATGGATTCAAGCAGGTCAATGACTCACTCGGCCACCGCGTCGGTGATGAATTTCTGATCGCGGTTTCGAAACGTTTTCGTGTGTCGGTGCGTAAAGTCGATCTTGTCGCCCGGATTGGCGGCGACGAATTCGCCGTCCTGGTCCGGGAATTTTCGACGAATGCGGAGCTCGGCGAAATCGCCCGGCGTCTGATTGCCTGTGTGGTTCAAACCGACAAGGAAATCGGGAACGGACTCGTTCGCGCGAGCATTGGCATCGCCAGTTTTCCGGATCCCGTCGACGACTACCATCGCCTAGTGGCCGCAGCCGATGAAGCGATGTACCGGGTCAAGCGCAGCGGCAAGAACAGTTATGCGTTCGTGGACGAGGTGAGTTGATCCGTCGTTTCAGCAAGCCTGCTTTGCGGCGTCTCCGCCTTCTCGGTCTCCAGCTTCGCCTTGCGGTGCGACAGTTCATCGATCAACTGGAGGCGCAGGTCGTCGGTCATGTGTTTCCATCCGCGAATTTCGTCCCGGGTGCGCACGCATCCGATGCAGAAACCCGTTTTGTCGTCGATTTTGCAAATGTCGATGCAGGGTGATTGAATTGCCATAATCAGGCCATCAGTTCCATTGTGTTGACTTGGACCGTCACGTTGCGACAGTCCGCTAAAGCGATTCAGCACGGCATGATAGAAACGCGCGTCACGGCGCGCTTCCTCGGTCGCGACGGATATTACCGCACTCATACGGCCGGGACCCTACGCGCCGGACGTGCGAGTCGAGCACCTTGTCGCCGTTGTCTTCTATAGCGTGGTGCACATTTCTGGTCATACGCTGATTAACCACCGGTTCTGCTCGCCTGCGACTGGCCACCACGTTCACGCGCCGCTGTGTTTCGTGTTAAAAAACCGAGGCTTGCCGATAAGAGTGAAATAGTCGGCACGGACAAAGTCGTTCCGAATTCACCCGCAGCGGAAGGGTTTATGACCAGATATTCGTTGATGGGCGCCATGAGGCGCGCAAGTCGGCCTGAGTGGATCCTTGCTGCACTGATGGCGACGCTGGTGGCCTGTGCGCCGCTGGCACCGGCTGCAAATCAAGCCGCGGATCAAACCTCGCGTCAGCATTCGAAGCAGACCGCTGCTTTGGGCGCCGCACGCCCGGCTGATGGACCACTGCCCGTTCCGCCGAACCTCATTGCATTGACGCAACCGGCAGGCCAGCAGCGCTTGATGGCCACCACTCGTAAACAGTCGTACTGGCCGCTCTCGCAGTACTTCGAAACGCAGCGCAACCAGGCCTACTGTTCGGTCGCGACCTCGGTGATGGCGCTCAACGCATTGGGCATCCGCCGTCCTGCGTCGACGCAGTACCCGGATTTCCCTTACTTCTCGCAAGAGGATTTTTTTCGCAACGTCGATCCGCAGGTGGCCAATGCGGCGCAGGTATCGAAGGAGGGCATGACGCTCGACCAGCTCAGCGCGGCCCTAAGCGGATTTCCTGTCGAGGTGAGGAAATTCCACGCCGCCGATCTGACGCTCGATCAGTTTCGCGATCTGATTCGTGACACGACGGGCCACAGCGACCGCTTTGCGTTATTGAACTTCAACCGGGTGGAGATAGGCGAAACAGGCGGCGGCCACTGGTCGCCGCTTGCCGCATACGATGCCGCGAGCGATAGCGCGTTGCTTCTCGATGTTGCGCGTTACAAGTATCCGGCGGTGTGGGTGCCGGTCACTCAACTGTACGCCGGGGCTCAGGCGGTCGATAGCGTGAGCGGACTGTCACGCGGCATGGTGATCATCGGCACGCGGCCAAACTAGCTAACTAACCTTGTTCGCGACCACCATGTCAAGCCGGCCACCATCGGCAGCCAATGCGTTGAGCGCGCCTCAATCGTCCTGATTGCGCCATTCGGTGAGCTCCTCTCGCGCATTCAAATCGATGAACGAGGGCAGGGCGCGCAGCGTGCGGATATAGCGCGCGAGATGCGGCCAGCCGAGTGCGGGGCGCGGCATATTGCGTGTCCAGCGCATCAGCACGACCGCGAGAAAATCGGCGGTGCTGAGCTTGCCGCCGACCAGATAGTCACGTCCGTCGGCGAGATGGGCATTGAGCAGCTCGCAGGCTTCTTCGATACGGCGTCGCGCAAGCGCTTGAACTGCTTCGGCGCCGGCGGGATCGCCGTCGATATCCGCGTAAAACCAGTCGCGCATGGCGGGCAGCAGGGTGTTGGCCAGATAGATCATCAGTTCGAGCCACGCCGCACGGTCAGCGGAGCCTGGTTCGGGTGCGAGGGCGGCTTCAGGATGCCGCTCGGCCAGCAGCATGAGCAGCGCGGCCGACTCGTGACGGGGCGTTCCGTCGACCACTAGCGTGGGCACGCGGCCTGAGGGATTGAGCCGCAGATAGTCAGGGTTGTGCTGATTGCCGACATTGATATCGACGAGATGGGTGTCGAACGGGATGCGCATTTCCAGCAACATCCAGTGAACTGCCATGCTGGCCGCGCCTGGCGAGTAGTAAAGAAGGTAGTTCATTCATCCGCTCCGCAGGCCTGTTTGATTTGATTGGTTTGAATTGGGGCGTAGTCTAACGCGATTCCTGACGGCATCGTGCTAGAGAGACTGCATGGGAAGCCAGGTTACAACCAGCCGCAACCGCCATGGCGGCAGAGACGCGACGATGGGTGCCGGTCGCGAGCAAAGGGCGATTAGACGTAGAGGGTTTAAGAGGTACTCTTCGGCGCGCGCAGCGCCGCTGGAAGTATGACGCCCTTGTCACTGACGCCGAGTGTGCGAGAACACAGATTCCAGATGCACCACTACCGCGACTGCGCGGGGGACCCGCTTAGCAGGGGGGGGCGAGCCGCTTTCTTTGCTTATCTTTCTTTGCGGCGGCAAAGAAAGTAAGTGCCGCCCCGCACAGGGGCGACACTAATAGACCACTAAGAACCCAAGGAAAGGCCAACCCCGCGACGCGACCAGACACAAAGCGCCGCGCAGGCAAAAACAGCTCAAGAAAACCCCAACACCCACAAGCACACAAAGCACACAAAGCAACAAGCGCCGCAGGCACCCATCCTTAATGCACTGGCGCGTGAGTCTGCCCGGCCGACCGCGGCTGCGTCACCGCGCTCACCACGGCAAAAACAATAATATTCACAGCCAGCGCCAGGAAACCGATATTAATATCCTTCAACGCGTCAGGCAAAAACGGCATCAACTGCGCAACACTCAGATGCAGTGTGGTCGTCAGGGTTACCACCGCAACGCCCGAAAGAATCCCGCAAAACGCCCCATACTTGGTCGCCCGGTTACGCGGCAGCAAACTACAGATCACTGCAGGAAACAGCTGAGTCACAAAGCTATACCCCATCAGCAGCAACGCCACAATCGTCTCGCCGCCGTGCAGCGTAAAGCCGATGGCCACCAACGCCACAACCGGCACCAGAAACCGCGCGAGGTTGGCCACCGTCGCATCCGACGCCTTCCGATTCACCATCCCGCGATACACATCATTAGCAAGCAGCGTGGACGCCGACGTCAGAATCATCGAGCCCGGCACCAGGGCAGTGAGAATCCCGGCCCCGCCGATCACCCCAACGAACCACGGATCAAAAGTCTGCAGCGACAACCGGAACAGCGACAGGTCAATATCGCCCCCCTTCAACCCCGGCACCTTCAACGTCGCCGCAAACCCCACAAAGAACACAAACAGCAAAATCAACTGATACAACGGCAACACCATCGCATTACGCCGAAAAATCCGCTCGTCCTTCGCCGTGAAAATAGAACCGAACGAATGCGGCCACATAAAGAAACCCAGCGCGGTCAGCAGCACGGTCGACTGAAACCAGATCACACTCGACCCCTTGGCCGGGAAGGTCAGGAAGCCCGGGCGCGCGGCGTCGATCGCGCGAAACATATTGCCGAAGCCACCGTAATAGTGCAACGGCAAATAGATCCCGAGAAACAGCACAATCGCCAGAATCAACGTATCCTTCACCACCGAATTCCAAGCCGAGCCGCGCACGCCGGAGACGGTCACATAAGCCGTCACCACCGCGGCGCCAATCCAGATGGCTGCAGTCGAAGAAATCGCACCATACGAGGCAGTCGCCACGATAATGCCGAGGCCTTTGAGTTGCAGCACGAGATACGGAATCAGCGCGGCCACGCCAACCAGCGCGACCAACGTGCCAAGCGCCGGGCTGTCGTACTTGCGCGCGAAGAAGTGCGGCTGCGAGACGAGGTGGTGATTCTTGGCGTAACGCCAGATTGGCGGCAGCATCCAGTACGAGAGGATGTACGCCAGCGTGCCGTAGGCAAGAATGTAGTAGACCGGCGCGCCCTTGCCGTAAGCAAAGCCGCTGCCGCCGAGGAAGGTGAAGGTCGTGTAGATTTCGCCCGCCATCAGCAGGAACACGAACGCGGTGCCGAAACTGCGCCCGCCCACGGCCCATTGCTCGAGACTCATGTCGTGGCCGCGCCGCGCGCGCACGCCCAGGTACAGCGCAAACAGCGTGATAGCCGCAATGATGACGAGTGCGCTCATGATCGGACCTCCTCGCCTTCTACAGCAAGCTGACGGTTGCTCGGATCCAGACGATAGACGATCGCCATGATGATCGCACTCAGCACCACCCACATGACGATCCAGGCCAGCACGAACGGCATGCCGAGCACCAGCGGCTCGACACGATTCACAAACGGGACGCCGAGCAGAATGCCGACGAACGGCAGCGCAGCGAGTACACGAAGCAACATGGGGGCAACTCCTCGAACGGGTAAGTACGTCTCGTTGAAAGTGCAGCTTCGCTGAGGACTTTATGCCTGATGCTTCAGGTACGTAAAGTCTGTCAATAAAGTGTAGGCCTTCCGAAAGTTGTGGGTGCATCCTTTTGGCACGGCTCTGCTGCGGTGCAACGCGGCGCGCTGCTTGCATCGCCCCCTTTTTTACCAAATTGCATGCCGCGCCGCGATATCATCTGACCCACGTAGCGCAAGCATCAATCCGGATAGCCCGAAGGCGTCCAGTACTTCAACTCAGCGCGGCGCATCGGTGGGCAGTCGATCAATCAGCCCACCCGAGCCGCTGCCCGAAACGGATCGCATATGGTCGAAAGTCTGATCTCGGATATTCTGTTTGGCTTCACCGGGCTGATCAGCATCATCAACCCAATCGGCATGGCATTCGTCTTTCTCGACCGGACCGCATCGCTCACCACCGAAGACCGCACCGCACTTGCCAAGAAAATCGCCTTCAACGTCATGTGCGTGTTGCTCGTCGCGTTCTTTGTCGGCACCCCGATTCTTCATTTCTTCGGCATCTCCATGGAGGCACTGCGTATCGGCGGGGGCCTCGCGGTCGCCGTCGGCGGCTGGCAGATGCTCAACGCGCCCGACACGCAACCGGCCGACCAGCCTGCGGTCAAGCGTGTGGATTCGGATAACGCCATGTCGAAGGCGTTCTTCCCCCTGACGATTCCGCTCACCACCGGGCCGGGTTCGATCGCCACCGCGATCGCGCTGAACGCGAACCGCACGCATAAGCTCTCGGCGTTCGTGCTGTCGAGCATCGCGTCGGTGGTGATCTCGATCCTGGTGGCCTTCACCGTCTACCTGATTTATAGCAAGGCGGTGGTGTTCGCGAAGTATCTCGGCGTGGACGGCACCAAGGTCGCGATGCGCGTCTCGTCGTTTTTGCTGCTGTGCATTGGCGTGCAGATTATCCTGACCGGGTTTTCGGAGTTCCTGATACCGATCGCCCAGATGCAACCCGTGGTCAAATAGCGAACGGCGGCGCGCGAGCCTATTCGAGGCTGTGCGAGGTTCGTCGGACATTTCGTCGTGACAGGAGGGAATCTCATGTGCCGCTGGCTCGCTTATACCGGCAACCCGCTTCAACTCGAAACGGTGCTGTTCAACGCCAAACACTCGCTGATCGACCAGAGCCTGCATTCGACGCTCGGCCACACCACCACGAACGGCGACGGGTTCGGCATCGGCTGGTACGGTCACCCCACCGACATCCCGTTTCGCTACCGCTGCATCCAGCCCGCATGGAGCGACCGCAATCTGCGCGAGGCCGCGCGGGCGATCCGCGCGCCGCTGTTCGTCGCGCACATCCGTGCGGCCACCGGCACGCCGTCACAGGAAACCAACTGTCATCCGTTCCGTTACGGCCGCTGGCTCTTTATGCACAACGGGCTGGTGCGTAACTTTCCGTTGGTACGCCGCGAACTGATGCTGGCGATCGACCCCGAGTTGTTTCCGTCGGTCGAAGGCTCGACCGATTCCGAGGTGCTGTTTTTTCTGGCGCTGACCTTCGGTCTCGAACTGGCGCCGGTCACCGCGCTCGAGCGGATGGTGGGTTTTGTCGAGGACATCGGGCGCAAGCACGATATCAATGAGCCGCTGAACATGACCGTTTGCGCAACCGACGGCGAGCAGATCATCGCGGTTCGCTATTCGAGCGAAAGACAATCGC
This sequence comes from Burkholderia sp. GAS332, assembly GCA_900142905.1. Classification (NCBI taxonomy): domain Bacteria; kingdom Pseudomonadati; phylum Pseudomonadota; class Betaproteobacteria; order Burkholderiales; family Burkholderiaceae; genus Burkholderia; species Burkholderia sp. GAS332. The sequence continues at coordinate 1,540,303 of FSRV01000002.1, forward strand.
GGTCGCTCTTTCACAGCACCTCGTTCCGGCATCTGCACGAGTTGTATCCGGACGATCCGCGCATCACGGCGGTGGGCGATGACGCCTTCCTGGTGTTGTCGGAACCGCTCTCGGATTTGCCGGGCTGGTGGGAGGAGATTCCCGAGAGCACGGCCATGGTCGCGCGGGGCGGCGAGATCGATCAGTATCCGTTCGAACCCAAACTGGTCGAAGCCAAAGTCGCGTAGCGCGGCGCGACACGCCGGATCGGAGTCGTTCGCGATCGGCAAACCGCCGTTTTGCCGCGCTAGCGCGTCAGCAGCATCGAACTCAACACCGAGAACACCGTCGAGGGTAATTCGGCCAGCCGGCTCACCACCACGTTGTGCGGATAAAAATCCTCGACGGCATCGGTCAGCACACCGATCCCCAGCAGTTCGATGCCGCGTTTCTGGATCGCCGCGACGCGCTCGCGCAGATCGCTGCGCAATACCTGCGGGTTGCCGTCGCCGGTTGACGGATAGCCGTCGGAGAACACGATCAGGATGCGTCGCTCTGCTTGATGATCGGCCAGCCGCGTCGCGGCCCAGGCCAGCGCCTCGCCGTCCGGATTCTCGTGGCCGCAATCGATCCTGGCGATGCCGCTCAGATCCGTCGCGCCAAAGCGTTTGTAGACTTTCAGATCGAGCCGCTCGACAAAGCGGTTATAGCGCCGCATATCCGCGCCGGCCGCCCGTTGCCGCTCATAGAGCTGCTTCATCGGCGCGGACTCGAGCGAGCAGTAGCCCAGCACTTCGCAGTCGAACGACAATTGTGTCAATGCATCGCACAGCGCGGTCGCGCACAGGCGCGCGAGCTCAATCTTGCGCCCGGCCATCGACCCGCTGCGATCGATCAGCAAGGTCACGGCGACGTCGCGCCCTTTAGCCACCCGTTGCGTGCGAAACGGCGTGCGGTAACCGGGTGAGGTTGCCAGCCGGGCTAGCGCGGTGCGGTCGATCTCGCCGCGTTCCTGTTCGCGGCGCCAACGGGTGCGTTCGTCGGCACTCAGCGCGCGTTCGAGTTTCTCCTTGAGTGGTGCGGTATCCGCACGGGCCTGCGCGCGAAGCTCGCGCCATGTTGCGCTGTCGCCATGACCGGTGAGGTCGGTGATTTCATCGAATTCGGTGGCGAGCGGAATCGACAACTGCATGCGAGCGGCGTCTGATGCTGCACCGGCAACGCCTTCGGAACGTGCCGATGGCTGCTGCGCATCGGCCAGCGATTGTCCCATGCCGACCGCATTTTCCGCTTGCGCGCCACCGCTTTTGTCGGACGGAGGCGAGGCCGCGTTGTCCTGGTCGGGCCGCGCGGTGTCGTCATCGTTGAGCGGCGCGGACGACGATTTTGCGGTTTCCGTGTCAATGTCTTCAACCGGGTCCGCGGTGAACACCATGCTGTTGACATCGCCCGCCGACAAAGCCCGTACGCGCGCCACCAGGGCTTGCGCTGCCGCGATGCTATGCGCCGTCGAACTGCTGCTTCGCGCCTCGTCCAGCAGATCCTGCGCGGCGTGTAGCGCGGCCAGTAGTGAATGGCTCGCTTCGGTCAGGGTCGGTTTTTCGTCCCACAGCGCGCGCTCCACCAGCCAGACCAAACGGTCGCGCCAATGCAGCTTCGGCCAGCGCTGCCGTGCCTGCTCGGCGGCATGCGCACGCAGCTTGCCGATGAACCAGCGCGCGCCCGGATACGCGTCGAGCAGTCGCGAAGCGACGCGGCGGTCCTCGATCACCTGCGCGAGATTCGCCGCAACGCCGCGAGGCAGCGCGTCCATCTGCGCGAGCGATGAATGCTTGGCGCGCGCCACCAGCAGATCCAGATACCCGATCAGCACGTCGCGCTCGACGCCGCCACTTGATTCATAGTCGGGAATCACGATGCGGCCAGGTTCGACACGCGGCCCATCCGGACTGAACGCGACGGTCACGCCGTATTGGCCGGTGAGCACGCGCGCCACCTTGCTGAGCGTCGATTCAAACGCGAAGCCTTGCGTGTCGCGCGTTGCATGCATTGCGCTCATGGTGGTTAGCGTCTCAGGCGGCCGGCGCGATGTGGTGGCGAACGATACCGCGAATCAGCGCCGCGTCTTCGGGGCTGACCTTTGCGTAGATTGCAGGACCGGCGGCGCGTTCGGGGTCGCCGGTGCGCAGCATCAGCTCGGCCCAGTCGAGCAGGCGCCGCGTGGAGAACGCGCTCGACAGGTCTTCGCGAGCGAATGCCGCGCGGCAGTCGGCGGCAATCGCGGCGAGGGTGGTGGCGAGCGCGCGAGTCATATGCGGGGCGAGGGTGCGCATCAGCACGTCGGCTTCTTCGGCGGGCGTCAGGTAGTCCAGCATGTAGACGCGCCAGCGATCGAGAAACGCCTCGTTCATCAGATTCGCGCCCTGATACAGATGGCGGAACTGGCTCATCGCACCCACCGCATTGGCGGTAGCGAACAGCCGGAACGCGGGATGCGGCGCGACGATCTCATTGCCTTTCTCTTTCAGCACGAGGCGGCCGTGCGGTTCGAGCACGGCGGTGAGGGCGGCGAGAATCGACGGTTCGGCGAAATCGATTTCGTCGACGATCAGCCAGATGCCTTCGCGCATCGCCGTGGGCAGCACGCCGTCCACCCAGATCGTCTCGCCGCCCTTGACCGTCCAGAAACCGACAAAATCGCCGACGGTGGTTTGCCCATTCATATTCGAGCGCAACACGCCGTGATGCGAGCGCGCGGCGACCTGTTCGATCAGGCTGGTCTTGCCGGCGCCGGTGTGGCCGATCAGCATCACGCGCCGGTTCTCCACGATATCTTCGACAATGTCGTTAAAGCGCTCGGAGAACAGATAGGCCGGATTGACGCGCGGCACGAGTGGATTATGCAGGCCGCACGGCACGTCGACATGACCAATGCGCACAGTTTCGCCCGTGCCCTCGACCTGCGGATGGCGCTTCGCCGCCGAGGCCAGCGCCGCAACGCGCTGCAACTCCGGCATGAAGGCCACCCGTTCTGCTGCGCCCGCGTCGTCCGAGGCGTCGGGCGTATCGATCGCAAAGCCCTCGCGGCGCCACTTCTTCAGCTTCGCGCGCAGGTTTTCCGCGTCGACCACCAGATCCATATCGACCGATCCGCTACCGTTGCCGTCATCGACCCCATGCTCCAGCCGATAGTTTTCCGGCCGGTCCGCCACGCTGACGCGCCACCATTCCGCACCGTTTTCGGTCGCGCGTTGGTAAAGGCCCAGGTTTTCGTCTTCAGTCAGTTCAGGCGCGTTCATGGCAAGTGGCAAATGATGAATGGTCAACTAACAAATAATGCGTTTCCATTTGGCTGAGACCCAATGACCGACTATCTTATCGTGAGTACCTTTCGATCTCCCGGACAGTGATTTCCTTTCGGGGTGCGCCGATGCAACTGCGGATTTTCACTGTCGAGCGCGCCGTCGGCAAAAGTTTATTGCGTGAAACGGATAGGCTATCAAGCGTCGATCACCTATAGTGCGTGCGCGAAGCGTGTAGTTTTACAACATCTTATTTGCAAATGGGTTCGGTCCGGCATCACGCCGGTATAAACCGGTATGCGCAACAGGTCATTGCCCATGCCGTTCTGTTGCATAGGCGAGGCCCGCAGAGGAGCTTTGCACCGCCGGTCTTCGGCTTGGCGCATTTGAATCATAGTGTGGCACGGTGAGTAGTTTTGAGTCATCGGCAGTCGACTTTGCCCATCATTTCGACAGAAGAAACTCACGGCAAAACAATGAGACTACATACAAAATTAATAGCTGCCCTGGCGGTGGCAAGTCCCTTGGCATACGGTCAAACCAGCGTGACTTTATATGGCCGTCTCGACGGCGGCGTGGAATATCTGAATCACATCAACAATGGCGCGGGCGGCAGTTCGAGCCGTTGGAGTGCTGAAGGCGGCGATTGGGGCACCAGCATGCTGGGCCTGAAGGGCAATGAAGATCTGGGTGGCGGGCTGAATGCGATCTTCAACCTGGAAACCGGTTTGCAGATCATGAACGGCACCACCAGCGGCGGACTGTTGTGGTCGCGGCGCGCGTTCGTCGGTCTGAAGGACGATCAGTGGGGCACGCTGCAAGCTGGGCGCAATCTGTTCATCGATAGCGACGGGGTGTGGGCATTCGACCCGTTCGTGCAGCAGGCATTCTCGTCGGCGTCGCTCGTGCGCGGGCGCAACTGGCAGCAGACCAGCAACAACGTCGAGTATCACAGCCCGGTGTTGTGGGGCTTCGACGTCCAGGGGCAATATGCCCTCGGTAATCAGGCGGGCGCGTTCAACAGTGGTGCGGCGGGGCAGTTTGGCCGCTCCGACGGCATCATGCTCTCGTATCACTCGACGCTCTTCGACTTGCGCGGTATCTACGATGAATTGCGCGACAGCAACGGCCGCTTCAGCAACATCTTCCAGGCCTCGCGCGAGTATTTCGCCGGTGCGAATGTGCATTTCGACGCGTGGAAGATCCAGGGCGCCTATACGCATTACGCGGCGCCGGACACGCCGGTGGGCGTGGCCGACAGCGCCGATCACTACTGGCTCGGCGCCACGTACAACGTGCAGTCGCGCTGGGCGGTGACGGCGGGCGGTTACTACATCAAGGTTGGCGACGGCGGCGGCGATGCCGCGCACGACCCGTCCGGTCACGCGATGATGTACGTGCTCGGCACGACCTACAACCTCTCGAAGCGCACCTTCGTGTACGGCACGGTGGGCTATGTGCGCAACGGCAGCAACTCGAATTTCTCGCTTGAAGCGTCGCCGCGTGACGCCACCAACAACACGAGTCCGCTCGCGGGCGAATCGCAAACCGGCGCGTATGTCGGGATGATGCATCAGTTTTAACGTACTAAAAAAACGCCTCACAAGGGAAAAAAACATTGACTCCACAAGACTCTCACGGCGAGCTCGCCGCGAGCGATGAGCCGTCCACGATGACGCGCCGCCGCTGGCTGCAAGGCGCGCTCGCGTTGACGGCAGCCGGCCTGACCGGCTCGCTCACGCTCAAGGCGCTGGCCGACGACTCGGCTGCCGCGCCCATTGACGCCTTCATGACGCTGTCGCAATCGTTGACGGCGAGATCCAGTCTCGATCGCGACGTGGGCACGCGCCTGCTAACCGCGTTGCAGAAGTCCACGCCCGATCTCGCGCAGCAGTTGCCGAAGCTCGCCGGCGCGCTCGCCGCCGGTTCCGCCGATGCCGCGCAACAGGCGCTCGCGCTGAAGATCATGGAAGCCTGGTATCTCGGCACGGTGGACAACGCGGTGATCACGTATGAACAGGCGCTGATGTACGACGTGGTCGCCGACACGCTGATCATCCGTTCGTACTGCCCCAACAAGCCCGGTTTCTGGGCCGCCAAACCCATCGAAAGGCAAGTTTAAGCAATGGCTGACACACAACAAGCCGATATCGTCGTCGTCGGGTCGGGCGTCGCGGGCGCGATCGTCGCGCATCAAATGGCGCTCGCGGGCAAGTCCGTGATCCTGCTCGAAGCCGGGCCGCGCATGCCGCGCTGGGAGATCGTCGAGCGCTTTCGCAATCAGTTCGACAAGTCGGATAACTCGGCGCCGTATCCGTCGAGCGCATGGGCGCCGCATCCGGAATACGGTCCGCCGAACAACTATCTGATTCTGAAGGGTGAGCACAAATTCAACTCGCAGTACATCCGCGCGGTGGGCGGCACGACGTGGCACTGGGCCGCGTCCGCATGGCGCTTCATGCCGAACGATTTCCGTATGAAGACCACCTATGGCGTGGGCCGCGACTGGCCGATGGCGTACGAAGAGCTGGAGCCGTATTACCAGCGTGCCGAAGAAGAACTCGGCGTGTGGGGCCCCACGGACGAAGAACTCGGCTCGCCACGCAGCCAGCCGTATCCGATGGCGCCGCTGCCGCTGTCGTACAACGAGCAGACCATCAAGAGCAAGCTCAACGCATTCGACTCGGGTTATCACGTCGTGACTGAACCGGTCGCGCGTAACAGCCGTCCGTACGACGGCCGCCCAACGTGTTGCGGCAACAACAACTGCATGCCGATCTGCCCGATCGGCGCGATGTACAACGGCATCGTGCACGTCGAAAAAGCGGAGCAGGCCGGCGCGAAGTTGATCGTCAACGCGGTCGTCTACAAGCTCGAAGTGGGTGCGGACAAGCGCATCACCGCCGCGCTGTATAAAGATCCGCAGGGCAACGAGCATCGGGTGGAAGGCAAGTACTTCGTGCTCGCCGCGAACGGTATCGAAACGCCGAAGATCATGCTGATGTCCACCAGCCACGACTTCCCGAACGGGGTGGGCAATAGCTCCGACATGGTGGGCCGCAACCTGATGGACCACCCGGGCACGGGCGTCACGTTCTACGCGGACGAAAAACTCTGGCCCGGCCGCGGTCCGCAGGAAATGACCTCGCTGATCGGCTTTCGCGACGGCGCGTTCCGTGCGAACGAGGCCGCCAAGAAGATCCACTTGTCGAATCTGTCGCGCATCGATCAGGAAACGCAGAAGATTTTCAAACAGGGCAAGCTGATCAAGCCGGCCGAACTGGACGCGCAGATTCGCGACCGTTCGGCGCGTTTTGTCGAATTCGACTGCTTCCACGAAATCCTGCCGCAGCCGCAAAACCGCATCGTGCCGAGCAAGACGGAAGTCGATTCGATCGGCATTCCGCGCCCGGAGATTACCTATGCGATCGACGATTACGTGAAGCGCGGCGCAGTTCATACGAAAGAGGTCTACGCGAACGCGGCGAAAGTGCTGGGCGGCACGGAGATCGAATATCAGGACGAGTTCGCGCCGAACAACCACATCACGGGTGCGACGATCATGGGCAGCGACCCGCGCGATTCGGTGGTCGACAAGCATTGCCGGACCTTCGATCACCCGAACCTGTTCATCTCGAGCAGCGCGACGATGCCGACCGTCGGCACCGTCAACGTGACGCTGACGATTGCCGCACTGGCGCTGCGCATGTCCGACCAGTTGAAGAAGGAAGTTTGAACGTGCTGAAAAAGACCTCTTTCTGGCTGCTGGCCGGTGCGTTGACCTGGCCCGTATTGGCGCAGGCCGACGATTCTGTGAGTCCGGTGAGCAGCAACGACACCGCGTTGATCAAGCGCGGCGAATACCTCGCCACGGCGGGCGATTGCATGGCCTGCCATAGCACCGTCAAGGGCAAACCGTTTGCCGGTGGCCTGCCGCTGAAAGTGCCGATGCTCGGCACGATCTATTCGAGCAACATTACACCGGACCCGCAAACCGGTATCGGCACATGGACGCTCGCGGATTTCGATCGCGCGGTGCGCAAAGGCGTCTCGAAGGACGGCCACAATCTGTATCCAGCCATGCCGTACGTGTCCTACGCGAAGGTGAGCGACGACGACGTGAAGGCGTTGTACGCGTACTTCCGTTTTGGCGTCGCACCGGTGAACGAGGCCACGCGCGCGAGCGACATTCCGTGGCCGCTCAACATGCGCTGGCCGCTGACGGTGTGGAACTGGGTGTTCCTGAAGAACGGCCCCTATGAAGCCAAGCCGAGCCAGAGCGTTGCATGGAATCGCGGCGCGTATCTCGTGCAAGGCCTTGCGCATTGCAGCACCTGCCACACGCCACGCGGCTTCGCGATGCAGGAGAAGGCGCTCGACGAAACCGGCAGCGGCTTCCTCGGCGGCTCGGTGCTGGCGGGTTGGGATGGCTACAACATCACGTCGTCGGTCAATAGCGGCATTGGCGGCTGGAGCCACGCGCAACTCGTGCAGTATCTGCAAACCGGCAGCGTGCCAGGCGTCGCGCAAGCGGCCGGTCCGATGGGCGAAGCGGTCGAGCACAGCTTCTCGAAGATGAGCGACGCGGATATCGACGCGATCGCCACTTACGTGCGCACGGTGCCGGCCGTGGACGGCGGCAGTTCGCAACCCCGCAGCGCCTGGGGCAAGCCGTCGACTGACGTCACGCGTTTGCGCGGCGTTGCACTGAGCGACGGCACGCTCGATCCGGCGCGCTTATACCTCGGCAACTGTGCGACGTGCCACCAGGCGCAAGGCAAGGGCACGCCGGATGGCTACTATCCGCCGCTGCTGCACAACTCGACGGTGGGTGCGTCCAATCCGGGCAACCTCGTGCAGGTCATCCTGCACGGCGTAGAGCGCAAAACCGCCAGCAACGATGTCGGCATGCCGGCCTTCGCCACGCAGTTGAACGATGCGCAGGTCGCCGCGCTGACGAACTACGTGACGACGCAATTCGGTAATCCGGCGGCCACGCGGGTGAGCGACAAGGACATCGCGAAGCTGCGTTAAGCCGATCAGCGCAAGCGCACTGGAATCGACCTCATTCGCTGTCCAGTGCGCGCTGTTTTACTCCCCTTATTCCTGCGCAGTGCCCGTTCCGCTTCCCGTGGAACAGGTATTGCTCGACCTCGGCATGCGCTCGCCGCCGTTGCGGCACCCGACGGCGCGAAACGACATCGGAATGGACGCACCGAAGGTGCAGGGATAAGGGACATACCTATGGCGCGACATAAGGCCGACGTGGCTGACGACGACTTCGAGATTTACGCCAGTTATCACGGAACAGGCGACGGCCGTTACGTAGGTGGATTGAAGGTCGTCAGGAAAGCCGACAGGCGGATTCTGTTCCCATTTGACGGCGCACCGGAGATCGGACCCTACGCGAGCGCGGACGAGGCGCGCCGCGCGGCGATCGATTACGGCCGCGAGATCGTGGCCGCCGACCGCGCGGCCCCGGAAAAGTAGCGCGCCGGCTAAAACCGCAAGCCATTTGAAAGAACTCTCTCCGATCATCGGCATAAATCGGTACAACGCGGCACAGGATGTAAAGCACCGTGCAGATTTGCGCGCATCGGCGCATCATCGATGAGCCTTGTGGTCCTCAAGCGTTCTTCCACGTTCTTCCAAACGAACACCGGTCGCCGACCACGCCGATACAGTACGCGTCCCGGCGATGTCTCCAACCGCCGAACAAGGAGTGTCCCCATGCAAAACGATCCCGCCCTCGATCAGCTGTGCATCAACACGATTCGCACGCTCTCGATGGACGCTGTGCAAAAGGCCAATTCCGGTCACCCCGGCACGCCGATGGCACTGGCGCCGGTCGCCTATCATCTGTGGCAAAACCACCTTCGCTACGATCCGGACGAGCCGCTGTGGCCGAACCGCGACCGTTTCGTGCTCTCGGTGGGGCATGCGTCGATGCTGCTGTACTCGCTGCTGCATCTGGCGAACGTGAAGGCGGTGGACGACGACGGCAAGCTGACCGGCTCGGCCGCCGTCTCGCTCGACGATATCGAACATTTCCGCCAGCTCGGCAGCAACACGCCGGGCCACCCCGAGTACCGCATGACCACCGGTGTGGAAACGACCACCGGGCCGCTCGGCCAGGGGCTAGGCAATAGCGTCGGCATGGCGATGGCGGCGCGCTGGCACGAAAGCCACTTCAACAAGCCGGACGTGCCCTTGTTCGATTACCGCGTGTATGCGCTCTGCGGCGACGGCGACATGATGGAAGGCATCTCGCACGAAGCGGCCTCGCTCGCCGGGCATCTGAAGCTGTCGAACCTGATCTGGATCTACGACAGTAACCGCGTGACGATTGAAGGCCACACCGACCTCGCGTATAGCGACGATGTGGAGAGCCGCTTCCGCGGTTACAACTGGCACACCCTGCATGTGAATGACGCGAACGATGCCGCCGCGCTCGAAGCGGCGTTTGTCGAAGCGAAAAGCATCACGGACCGGCCGACGCTGATCGTGGTCCACAGCATTATCGGTTGGGGCGCGCCGCATAAGCAGGACACCTCCTCCGCGCATGGCGAAGCGCTCGGTGTCGAAGAGGTGGCGCTCACCAAGAAGTTCTATGGCTGGCCGGAGGACAAGTTCTTCTATGTGCCGGACGGCGTGCATGAACGCTTCGCGCAGGGCATCGGCGCGCGCGGCAAGGCGGCGCGCGAGGCATGGCAGGCGAAGTACGAGGCGTACAACAAACAATACCCGGAACTGTCACGCGAGTTCGCGCAGATGGAAGCGCATGAATTGCCCGCGGGCTGGGACAGCGACATCCCCACGTTCGATGCCGACCCGAAGGGGATCGCCTCGCGCGACTCATCGGGCAAGGTGCTCAATGCGATTGCCGCGCGCATTCCCTGGATGATCGGCGGCGCGGCCGATCTCGCGCCGTCCACCAAGACCAATCTGAAATTCGAAGGCGCGGGCAGCTTCGAACACGACAACTATGGCGGGTGCAACCTGCACTTTGGAATTCGCGAGCACGGCATGGGCGCGGCGGTGAATGGCCTCGCGTTGTCGAATATGCGGCCGTTCGGTTCGACCTTCCTGATTTTCAGCGACTACATGAAGCCGCCGATCCGCCTGTCCGCGATCATGGAAGTGCCGGCCATCTACGTGTTCACGCACGATTCGATCGGCGTCGGCGAAGATGGTCCGACCCATCAGCCGATCGAGCAACTGGCGTCGCTGCGCGGCGTGCCGGGATTGACCGTGCTGCGTCCGGGCGATGCGAACGAAGTCGCCGAGGCATGGCGCGTGGCGATGTCGCATCCGCGGCGGCCGTCGTGCATTGTCGTGTCGCGTCAGGCGTTACCGACTCTGGACCGCAGCCGCTATGCGTCGGCGAGCGGCGTGGAGAAGGGCGCCTATGTGCTCGCCGATGCGCCTGACGGGCAGAAGCCCGAAGTGATTTTGCTCGCCACGGGCAGCGAACTATCGCTGTGTGTCGATGCCTACGAGAAGCTCAAGAGCGAAGGGATCGCGGCGCGGGTGGTGTCGATGCCGTCATGGGATATCTTCGAGCGCCAGGACGCGGCGTATCAGGACTCGGTGCTGCCGCCCGATGTGGAGGCGCGCGTCGCGGTCGAACAGGCGGCGGCGCTCGGTTGGGACCGCTATGTCGGGCGGCTCGGCGGGATGGTGGTGATGCATACGTTCGGCGCCTCCGCGCCGTTCGCCGACCTGAAGAAGAAGTTCGGCTTCACGGCCGAGCACGTGGTTGACGAGGCGAAGCAGCAGATTGCACGGGTGAAGGGCAAGAGCAGCAAGCCGTAGGCCGTGTGGGCAGACGTTCGCACCGCTATCACGGCTGAGCGACCGTCTGCCTTGCTGCAATTCCAGCCTTGCCGGCTGTGCAGTCGAGTGTGTTGCGATAGCCGCGCGATTGCATTTCGGCGAGCCTGCTGAGCGTTCTCGACAGATCGTGTGCGCCCTCGAGTCCGCTGAGTGCCGCCTCGATCGGCTGATCGGACGCAATGAACAGCGCGCATTTGCGATCGTAGAAGATATCGACGAGCCATATGAGCCGCTGCAGCGTATGCGAGCTGGCAAGCCACTCGGTCTGCACCTGGTCGAGAATCAGACCGTGCCATTGCTCGGCCAGCGCCAGGTAATCAAGGTGCGAACGGCTCGCCACGCACAAGTTCTCGAAGTCCGCCCATAGCAAGGCCGCGCCCGCGGCACGTGCAGCGAGCGGCCGGCCTGCCGCGCTGACGGTGGCGGGTTCCAGCGTCTCACTGCCTTCATAGCGCACGAAAATGTGCAGGAGTGCGTCGCGGGTCGCCGCGTCGAGCGGTGCAAAAAAATGCCGCAGTGCCGCTTCCTCGGTGCCGAAACGATAATCGCGTGCGCCGTCGAAGTGAACCACGTTGAAGCAACGTTTGATCTGTTCGATCGTCGGCAGGAAACGTTCGTGGAACTCCGGGTCGGACAGCAGGGCGTCCGGTGCGTAGTTCGAGGTCAGCACGATGCGCGTGCCGAGACCAATCGCGGTGTCGAGAAATCGGCCCATCAGGAACGCATCGGCGATATCGTGCACGTGAAATTCGTCGAAGCACAGCAGTTCCACGCCATCGAGCCATTGCCGCGACACCGACCCCAGCCGGTCGTCGCCGCGTGGCTCGCTCACCAGACGCCGGTTCATCTCGCGCAGAAACTCGTGAAAGTGCAGGCGGCGCTTGCGGCAGCTTGCCAGCTCGAACACCGTATCGACCACCAGACTTTTGCCGCGGCCGGGTAGGCCGTAGCAATAGACGCCCTGGTGCGCAAGGGCGGAGCCGGAATGCGTGCGTCGCCCGTTAGCGCCGAGCAGCGCGACCAGCGACGCGATGGCATCGCGCTGAGTGGCATCGGCAACGATGTCTCGCGCGGCGAGGGCACTGACTACCTGAGCGTCATCGAGCATAGGCTGAAGTCTCCGTCTGTCACAGGCTCAATACGCGCTGCAATTCCCGCGGATCGACCGGCTTGGTGAAATGATGGTCGAAGCCGGCCTCTTCGGCGGTCTGCTTGTCCTGCTGCTGACCCCAACCGGTGACGGCGATCAGCAGAATCCCGGCGTCGCGATAATCCTGCCGAATGCGCCGCGCCACTTCATAGCCGTTCAGGAGCGGCAAACCGATATCGAGAATCACCGCTTGCGGCGCGAATTCGCCGATCAGTTGCAATCCGGCGATGCCGTCGCCGGCCGTGCGTACCTCGTGGCCTTCGAGTTCGAGCACCATGGCGAGGCTATCGGCGGCGTCCGTATTGTCGTCGACGATCACGACGCGCAAGCCCGCCGTGTGCGGCACTTCGGAGGGAGCACTATGCGACGGCTCCGGGGTCGCTTTCGATAGCGGCAGACGGATCACGAACTCGCTGCCACTCCCCGCACCTCTGCTAAACGCGGCGACGGTGCCGCCGTGAAGTTCGGCGAGGCCGCGCACCAAAGCGAGACCGATGCCGAGCCCGCCTTGCGAGCGCTCCAGCGCCGGGGCGAGTTGGGAGAACATTTCGAACACGCTGTTCAGATGCTCGCTCGGAATACCGATGCCGGAATCGCGCACGACGATCACGGCTTCATCGCCTTCGCGCTCCGCAGCGAGCGAAATGCTGCCGCCGGGCGGTGTGTACTTGGCGGCGTTGTTCAGCAGGTTCAGGATCATCTGCGACAGGCGCGTGGGATCGGCGTCGAGGTAGAGCGGCTCGCGTGGCAAGGTCACGCTCAGATGATGCGCCGACGCCTGCACGGTGGGCCGCGCGGCTTCCATGGCGGCTTGCATCGCTTGCGCGAGTTCGAGCCGCTGCTTGCGCAATTCGAGCTTGCCCTGTGTGATGCGCGACACTTCCAGCAGGTCGTCGACCAGATGCGTCATGTGTTGCAATTGCCGGTCGAACACGTCACGAGACCAGCTCAGTTGCGGGTCGGCGAAATCCTTCAGACGCAGGATTTCGAGCACATTGCGCATCGGCGCGAGCGGGTTGCGCAACTCATGCGCGAGCGTGGCGAGAAATTCGTCCTTGCGGCGATCGGCCTTTGAGAGTTCCAGATTCAGACGCTGCAATTGCTGTTCGGCACGCCTGCGCCCGGTGATGTCGCGGCTCACGCTCACCGCGCCGTAGATGTCGCCGCGGGCGTTCGCCAGCGGTTTGACCACCGTTTCACAGACCCCGCGCGTGCCGTCGCGCCGCACGAAAGTCAGTTCGCTGCGCCAGGTGCCGGCGTGGGCGAGGGCAGCGAGCGCTTCCCGGCGGATGCGTAACGCATCTTCCGGTGGATGGAACATCGCGATCGGCTTGCCCAGAATTTCACGCCGGCGATAACCCAGCATGCGCTCGCCCCCGGCGTTGAAATCGGTGATGTTGCCTCTCAGGTCCGTGATGACGATCGCGTCGCTCAGGTGCTCAAAAATCGCCGCCTGGCGCAGCAGCACGGTCTGGGCGTCCTTGCGTTCGGTGATGTCGATACCGAGGCCGTAGATCGTCAGCGGCGCACCGCGGCGGTCGTAGGTGGCGCGGCCGCGGCCTTCCATCCAGCACCAGTCGCCGCTTGCATGCAGGAAGCGGAATTCGGCGACGTAGTCGTCACCGCTTGCCACTGCATGGTCGACCGCCTCGTTGAGCGCAATCAGGTCGCCGGGATGAATCAGTTCGAAAAATCCGCCAGGCATTGTTGCGAAACGTCCCTCGGCGTAGCCCGCGAGCGCCTCCAGTTCGCGGCTCCACCAGAATTTGTCTGAGTTCGGCTCGTGCGACCACGCACCCATGCGTGCCCCGCGCATGGCGAGGCTCAGCACGTCACGGCTTTCCTGCAACTCTTTCTGCGCGAGTTGATGGGCGGCGAGAGAGGCTTCTGCGTTGCGGCGCGCAAGCAGCAACTCCTGCTCGTACTTGTGACGATCCGCGACGATCAGCACCGCCACTTCGACGCAACTGCTCTCGCCGTGACTGCGACGCACGGCGTTGAGCAGCATCGGCACCGTGTGGCCGTCCCGATGCATCATGTTCAGCTTGACTTCGGCCACCGAACCCTGCATTTGCAGCAGCGGCGACCAATGCGTCTGATAAAACACCTTGCCGCCGGCGGTCAGCAGATCCTGCATAGGCTTCGCCTCCTCGAGCTCAGCCGCGCTATAGCCGAGCCAGCCGCAGAAGGTGGCATTCACGCGCAGGATCCGGCCGTCGGGGGCCGTCACGAGCAAGCCGCAGGCGGCGTGCTCGTACAAGGCATCGGAGGACGGCAACGGACGGTGCGTGTTCTGCATCGTCTTATAGGCTGAGCGGCTCGAGAAAGGCGCACATGGCCGCGGCGCTCGCGCTGGGCGAGCTCAGATGCGGACAATGCCCGACGTTCTCGATAATGTGCAGCGAGCTGGCGGGCATCATCCGTTGCATGTACTCGCCGACTGCGATAGGCGCGATGATGTCGTCGCTGCATTGCAGGATCAGCGTGGGCGTGGTGGCGCGCGGCAATAGGGCGCGGTGATCGGAGAGAAACGTCACGCGCGCGAATTGCGCCGCGATCTCCGGATCGGTGCGGCAGAAGCTATTGGTCAGTTCGATACCGAGTGCGGGCTGCTCCGGCGCGCCCATGATGACCGGCGCCATGGTGCTCGACCAGCCGAGGTAGTTGCTTTCGAGTGTGCGCAGCAGGTCGTCGATATCCTCGCGCGTGAATCCGCCGATATAGTCGCCGTCATTCACGTAGCACGGCGAAGGGCCCACCATGATTTGCGCGGCAAAGAGGCCCGGCGACTTGAGGCTGGCGATCAAGCCGATCATGGCGCTCACGGAATGGCCCACGAACACGACCGGCCCATCGGCCGCCACTTCTCTGACGATCTCGATCAGGTCCGCGGCATAGCCATGCAGGGAGTCGTATTTGTCGAAGTCGTAAGCGGACAGGTCCGAGGACCCGCTACCCACATGGTCGAACAACACGGTTTTGTATTCGCTGTGAAACAATGGCACGAGGTAACGCCACATGCTCTGATCGCAGCCGAAACCGTGCGCCAGCACCATGGTCCGCTTGCCGTTACCGGAAATTTTTACGTTGTTGCGCGTGCTGATGCTCATCGTCGAGTCCTGTGGCCTGGCGGATAAGCGGCGAATGCGCCAGCCCCGGCATGGATGGGAATGTTACCGCAGTCTTGCCGCCTGGTCGGGGCTCCGTGCTGGGATGCCCGCATGGGGCGAAGGGCTCAGGCCGTTTTGATATCCTGCTGCGGCGCCCCAGTCGGCTCGAGTCCGAATCGTTCGTATTGCGAAATCACCTGTGCGCCGAACAGAAGCAAGGTAGCGAGCCACTCGAGGCTGAACAGGATCACAATCGCCATAGTGAGCGATCCATACACCACGCTAACCTGCGATAGCGTTGCAAAATACCAGACCAGCACGTGCCGCGTAATTTCCCACAGCACGGCGGCAACAATCCCGCCGAACAGCGCATGTTTGAGGGACGGCCGCCCGACCGGCATGACCATGTATATCGATGTCAACACAAAAACCTCGCCGGCAAGGCCGAGCAGATACAACACGACGCGCGACAATCCCTGCAATGAAACATGCAGGCCGAACAGCTGGAGACCCTCGGCCCCGACGGCCTCCAGCCCGCTCGATACGAACGTTACAATCAATAATCCAACGCCGAGAAAAAGGATGTAGCAATAGGGCAGCAGCGCGGAGAGCAAAAAGTGCCGCCGCCGCACCACCACCCGGTGGACGAAAATCAGCGACATGGCGTTCTCGAGCACCGTGAAGGCGAGCGAGCTGAAAAAGATCATCGTCAGCAACAGAACCCAGCCGATCACCGCGCGATGTGCCAGAAAATTGGCGAGCTCGTGTACCAGCGCAGTCGATTGTCCGGGGACCAGCCATTGCAATAGATGCCCCAGTGCGGCCAGCAGAACGTGCTGCGGCACGAGTCGTGACAGCACAATCACAATCAGAATCATGAGCGGCACAATCGACAATAACGCGTAATACGCTACCGCCCCCGCGAGCAGCAAACCCTGGTTCGCGCGAAAGGCTTTCAACGTCTGCAGGAAGAATCTGCCGGGATGTTTCGCGACATACAGTGCGTGTTCGTCGATGAAAGTGTGCATGGTGCCTCACGCCGCGCGTTGTCGGGGCTACCGGAAAGGCAGCCAGTTTTAGCGCTTACCGTGTACTTCAAGCAAGAACGCAGCCATCCCGTGATGGCAATCGATCAAACAGACCGTTACAACGCGACGGCTTCGAGGGCATTCGTTGGGGATAACCCGCAGACAGGATTCCTTAACGCAATGCCGCCTTGCCGACAAATTTCGCGTTGGCCTTCAGCTGAAGTTTGAGTGTTTTCCCCAAGTCGCTGCGACTATGTTCGCCCGTATACAACGGGCTGACGAGGTCGAGGTGAACACGAAGCTATGCGCAATGCACGTGGCAAGGGCGGCATGCACGACGGAAGTGCGTTTCATCCGTATTTCGACGCAACATCCCGTGTTTGCGCACGATGTATCGGGGTGAGTCAAGAGAGCATAAATCAGGAAGCGGCGCTCCGCCCAGTGAGCTATCGTGATGGGTAACGCACGTGTGGCGGCGCGCCGGGCCCAGCGTGGCGAAAATCGACGCGAACGCCTCGCGAGCGATAAGCGCTCGCTGCACGGTGGGAGCGAATCTTGCACTCATGTTGCTCGGTGCCCAGAAACGGCGCCAGGAAGAACCCAGGGAGAATACGGTGACGTTCGACGACAGAATGGACGAGAACGACGACGTCGTGGTCTGGCGGCCTATTCAGTATGCGATGGCATCAAACCGTCGCGTGCTCGTGGTCGACGATTACCTGGAAGCGGCCGAAGCGTTGCAGATGCTCCTGAATGCCGATGGCTTCGAGTGCCGCGCGCTGGAAGATCCGTTCGCCGTGTGCGGCATGGCCTGTGAATGGCAGCCGTTTGCCGTTGTGCTCGACATCAAGATGCCCGGCCTCGATGGGCTTGAGCTGGCTCGCCGCCTGCGTGCCGACCCGTTGACTTCGGACATGCTGCTCGTAGCCTGTACGGCTTTTGCTTCGCGCGAAGACCGGGCGCGCGCCAAGGCCGCTGGTTTCGACGCGCATTGTGCCAAGCCCCTGACGCCGGAGCGCATCCTGCGGGTGCTTGAGTCGGCCGCCGCGCTGCACGCGATCGGGCCGCCGTAAAGACGGCGTGGTGGTTGAAAAGCGGTTGAAAAGCTCGAGACAATTTAAAAAGATGTTTAGTGACGTTTTCCCGTAGTTGTAGCCAGTCAAGGCCAGCGATCGGATGCGTACGACTCGCAACGGCGCGCGCTTAAGCAAAAACCCTTAGCACAAAGCGCATCATCCGCGTCGTGTCGCCACAACACCCGCCGTACGCAATTCATCAATTCGCTGAGATAGGCTTTCCGACTAGCCGGTTCAGCAGATGCTTCCTTAGCCCGCGTCATTCGTGTCTTCATTCATCTCGACGGCGAACGTGTCGCGCGCAGTGTTTGCACGCGGTGTTCGTGCGTTTCTCCATGATTGCCTGAGCGGCGCCCCGGCCATAGGGGGTGTTGCAGGCCGCGAGCGTGCTACGAGCGCAACGGCCGGGTCTGGAATTTGCTGAACCGGCAAGCTTGCGCACTTGAAACAGCCGCGCCAGCGTCCTCAGCTTCCACAGGAATCCCTATGTCATCCCAGACCAGCTACTCGACGCGCATCGCGGAAGGCACACCGTTCCCGCTTGGTGCGACGTGGAACGGAAGCGGTGTCAACTTCGCGCTGTTCTCAGCGCATGCAACCAGGGTCGAACTGTGTCTGTTCGATGAAACCGGCGAGACGGAGATCGAACGCATCGAGCTGCCGGAGTACACCGACGAGGTCTGGCACGTGTTCTTGCCGAATCTCAAACCCGGTGCGGTGTACGGCTATCGGGTGCACGGCCCGTATGAACCGGAAAAAGGCCATCGTTTCAATCCGAACAAACTCCTGCTCGATCCCTACGCCAAAGCGCATATCGGCGAGCTTAAGTGGGCGCCGGAAATCTTCGGCTATACGCTCGATTCGGAAGACGGCGATCTGTCCTTCGACGAGCGCGACAGCGCGCCCTTCGTGCCGAAATGCAAGGTGGTCGACGCCAATTTTTCGTGGAGTCATCCGGAACGCAACGCGCTGCCCTGGGAGCGCGTGATCTTCTATGAAACCCATGTGCGCGGTTTTACCAAACGACATCCCGACGTACCGGAAAATTTGCGTGGCACCTTCGCAGGACTCGGCCAGCAAGCCGTGCTCGATTACATCAAGGGCCTTGGCGTCACGTCGGTCGAGTTGATGCCGATTCAGACCTTCGTCAACGACAGTCATCTGCTCGACAAAGGTCTCACCAACTATTGGGGCTACAACACAATTGGCTTCTTCGCGGCCGACCCGCGTTTCTTCGCGTCGTCGATCGACTCGGTCGGCGAATTCAAGGAAATGGTGGACCGCTTTCATAACGCCAACCTCGAAGTCATTCTCGACGTGGTCTACAACCACACCGCCGAAGGCAACGAACGTGGCCCGACGATTTCCTTCAAAGGCATCGATAACGCGTCCTACTATCGCCTGATGCCAGACGAGCCGCGCTATTACATCAACGATACCGGCACAGGCAATACGCTCAATCTGTCCCATCCGCGCGTGCTGCAAATGGTCACCGACAGCCTGCGATACTGGGTGACCGAGATGAAGGTCGACGGTTTCCGGTTCGACCTTGCCACGATTCTCGGCCGCGAAACGCACGGTTTCGACGAAGGCGGCGGGTTCCTCGACAGTTGCCGGCAGGACCCGGTGCTCTCGAGCGTGCGACTGGTTGCCGAGCCGTGGGACTGCGGCCCCGGCGGCTACCAGGTGGGCGGCTTTCCGCCCGGGTGGGCCGAATGGAACGATCGTTTTCGCGACACCGTGCGCGGCTACTGGAAGGGCGACGAAGGCGAGGTCGCCGATCTCGCCAAGCGCCTGACCGGCTCGGGCGACAAGTTCAACCATCGCGGGCGGCGTCCGTGGGCGAGCGTTAACCTGATCAGTGCACACGACGGCTTCACGCTCAACGATCTGGTGTCCTACAACGATAAGCACAACGAGGCCAACGGCGAAGATAACAAGGACGGCCACTCGGACAACAAGTCATGGAACATGGGCGCCGAAGGCCCCACCGACGATCCGGATATTCGTCACCAACGCGAGCGCCAGAAACGCAATTTGCTGGCTACGCTGTTGCTCTCACAAGGCACACCGATGATTCTTGCGGGCGACGAATTCGGCCGTACGCAGAAGGGTAATAACAACGCGTATTGCCAGGACAACGAAATCAGCTGGGTCGATTGGGCGGGTATCGACGACGATGGGCGCGCGCTGACCGAGTTCGTCAAGAATCTCACTACGCTGCGTCATCGCCTGCCGGTACTGCGTCGTGGGCGCTTTCTCTCCGGCGAGTACAACGAGGCGCTTGACGTGACCGACGCACGTTGGCTTTCGCCAGACGGTACCGATCTTTCGCAGGAACAGTGGGACGATCCGTCGATGCGCTGCTTCGGCCTCGTGATCGACGGACGCGCTCAGGCGAGCGGCATTCGACGCCCCGCGTCCGATGCGACCTTGCTACTGGTGCTAAATGCGCATCACGACGTGGTCAATTTCACACTACCCGACATTCCCGACGCCGATCAGTGGACTTGTCTGCTGGATACGAACATGCCGGTGCGTCCTGAGTTGCCTCAATTCAGCGCCGGCGACACCTATCAGGTCACGGGCCGTTCGTTGCTGCTGTTCGCGCTTGACGCGCCGAGCCGCGCGACGCAGCGCGTGTTTGATCGCCTGGAAGAACAACTTACCACTGACGAAAGCGAACACCCGACGGCAACGTAACGCTCTTAGGGCATCGCGCAAACGCTAGCTGCCAGGTATAGCGCTTGCTCGATTCCGGATAGCTGCGCGGCCGTCACGCTTGCTCGACGGATGCGCGGCGCAGTTAGCGGTCTTCGTCAAGTCCAACCGAGGGTGATCAAATGGAACAGGAATACATGTCTCGAGAAGAACAGATTCGCACGCGCGCTTACTACCTTTGGGAGCAGGCGGACGATCCGAAGGGCACGCCTGACGAGTATTGGGAGCAGGCGCGCGATGAGATCGAGAAGGAAGCGCCGCCGACAGAAAGCGGCCCGGTGGCTGGTAAGCGCGACCCGGCCGGAACCTGAGCGGAGCTGGACAGACCTGCAGAATGAAGGAATTTCCCGACCCGCGTGGCGCGCGGCCCGCCGCCCGCATTCAGGCACCGCCGGCTGCATTTGGCATCGACGGTTTGATCGCGCTTGCGGTCGGCGTCACGGTGGTCGCCTGCCTGTATTTTGCGCGCGCCGTGCTGATTCCGATCACGCTCGCCATTCTGCTGAGTTTTCTGGTTGCGCCGCTTGCCAATTCGCTGGGACGTCTCAAGCTCGGGCATGTCGCGTCTGTGTTTGCCGCGGTCGTCATGTCGATTTCGGTGATCGTGATGCTCGGCGCGGTGATCGCCACCCAGCTGACCGACCTGGCCGCCGGCATGCCGCGCTATCAGGCCACCATCGAACACAAGATGGAGGCCGCACACAGCCTGACCATCGGCAAGCTGAACCGTCTTGCCGGTGCGGCCGGCCAGGCCTTGCAACGCGCGACTATCGAGCCGCCGCAACCGCAGCCCCCGCGCGATGCCACTTCGCCCGCGAACATCCATGCCCCTGCCGCCATGCCGGTCGAAGTGCGCGAACCGGTGCCGACGCCATTCGAACTCGCGCGGCGCGTACTATCGCCGGCGATCAGCCCGCTGGAGACGGCGTTTATCGTGTTCGTCGTGATGGTGGTGATCCTGCTGCAACGTGACGATCTGCGCGACCGCGCGATCCGCCTGTTCGGCTCACGCGATCTGCACCGCACGACGACCGTCATGGACGAAGCCGCGCGGCGCCTGAGCCGTTACTTCGTCTCGCAACTCGGCGTGAACGCAGGCGTCGGCGTGGTGATCGGAGCCGGCTTATTCCTCATTGGCGTGCCGAGTCCCATCTTGTGGGGGATTCTCGCCGCATTGCTGCGGCTCGTGCCGTACGTCGGCATCTGGATTGCCGCGACGCTTGCCACCGCGCTCGCTGCTGCGGTGAGTCCCGGATGGACGATGGCGATCTGGTCGCTGGCGCTGTTCGGTACGGTCGAGTTATTGGTGGGGCAGGTGGTTGAACCGTTGTTGTATGGCCGCAGTACTGGGCTCTCGCCGTTTTCTGTCGTGGTCGCAGCCATTTTCTGGAGCTGGATCTGGGGTCCAATCGGGCTGATCCTGTCGACGCCTTTGACGTTGTGCCTGCTGGTGCTCGGACGGCATGTGAGGCGCCTGGAGTTTCTCGATGTGCTACTGGGCGACCAGCCAGCGCTGAGCCCAATAGAAAACTTTTACCAGCGAGCGCTCGCGGGCGACCCTGACGAAGCGATCGAGCAGGCCGAGGCGCTGCTGCGCGATCGCTCGCTGTCGGCTTACTACGACGAAGTGGCGATCAAGGGTCTGCAACTCGCCGCTAACGATGTGTTGCGCGGCAGCGTGACAGCGGCGCAACTGTCGCGGATCGAGGCGACGACGAACGATCTCGTCGACGGTCTGGACGGCTACGAGGACCGCGAGCCGGCGCCGCTCGCAGCCGAGGACGACTGGAGTGCGACGAGGACGGTGGCGACTTCGGCCGTGGCGGAAGGCGCATCGCGCGCGCTGCAGATTGCGTCGGCAGTCAATGCGGAAGATGCGCGCGGCGGAGAAACGGATGCGCCGGCGAACCGGGTGTTATGCATTCCTGGCCGCGGCCCGCTCGATCCGCTCGCGACGACGATCTTGCTGCAGCTCCTGGACAAGCATGGATTTGTGAGCCGGGCCTTGCCGCATGAGGCCGCGTCGCGGGCGTCGATCGAAACGCTCGATGCGGAGGATGTCGGGATTGTTTGCATTCTCTATTTGCAGATCGATGGGATTCCTTCGCATCTGCGGTATCTGGTTCGGCGCATTCGCGCCAGGTTGCCGAACGTATCGATTGTTGTTGGGTTGTGGGCCGCGGAGGACACCGAGAAGTGGAGTATCGATTTGCAGAGCGCAATGGGGGCGGAGTGCTATGCCAGCTCGATGCAGGAGATGTTGGCCGCCTGTCGGCGGATTGAGGCGGCCAAAAGGGATCAGCGGCTGGCTGTTGTGAACGAATGACGATGCTTGCCATGGGATCAAGGGCGCCCGGCGGCAATGCGGCCGGACGATCCTGATAGCCCGGAGGGGCATTAGTGGCCGGAGAGTTTTCCGGTCGACGGTTTGTCTTTCGAGGCGGCGTCCTTGTCGGGGACGATCTTGGTCGTGCCGCCGGTGGAAGGCGGGTCGCTGGCCGGGAAGCTGTCTTCGACCTCCCTGTCGATCTGCTTCTCACTCTTGTCGGCGTGCGGATGTTTTTCTTTGTGCTCTGTCATAGCGAATTCTCCTTCAGGTAAGCGCGAAATGCCGCGCGGTCAGAATCAAGTGTTTTTTACATGCGTATGTAGTGGAGCGCGGATCTGCAAACCTGGCGTCGCTTGCCGAACCCCGCGCGCTACTCGTCCTTGATGATCTTCAGCGCGTCGGTGCGAGACAAGCCGCGCCCCATCGCATCGATTTCAAGGCCGATGAAGCTGCTGCCGAGGATCGCGACCGGCGCATCGCCGATTGCGTCCACCAGTGCGGCAGCGTCGTCGAGCGTACGCAAAACATGAACCCCGGCCATATCACAACCGGGAATGGATGGGATCTTCGGCACACTGCCGGTGGCGAGCAGCGCGGTGTCGTACACCAGTTCGCCGCCGGTTTCGAAATGGATCGTGCGCCTCGGTACATCGAGCCGCGCGACCTTCGCGACGATACGTTCAACGTCGTGCCGTTCGAGCCAATCCGGTGCAAGCAAAGGCGGCACGTCGCCTGGCGACATCTCGCCCGAGGGCACGAATTTGCTGAGCGCCGTGCGATCGTAGGGCGCATGCGGTTCGTCACCGACCAGTGTGATTGCACCGGTAAAACCACATTCGCGCAACGCCGCGCACGCCGCGGCACCCGCTGCGCCCGCGCCGATCACCACGAAGTGCGGCTTTTTCGAAGATGCATGGGACACCGGCTGCGGCAGTTTCTCCGGCGTCACCATGACATCATCGCCGGTCACCACCACGCGATAGCGATCCAGCGCGACTAGCGCGGGCGGTTCGAGCACGCCGCCGGTGGCAACCTGGAATGTCGCCTTGTGCCACGGACAAATGATCCGGCCATTACACAGCGCGCCTTGCTCCAGCGGGCCGCCCGCATGCGGACAATCCGCGGCATAGGCGCGCACCGTGTCGCCGTCGCGTATCAGCAGAATGTTCTCGCCATCTACGACGACGCGTTCAGCGCGATCCGCTCGCAGTTGCGATAGCTGGACGACGCGTCGGGCAGGCATTGGCATGGTCGATTCCTTCTGAAGAATAAAAGACATTGCCGGCACGTCGAAACGCACGGCAAGTCGCATCGCACCGTTGTCGCGGTGCAGCACGCAGCGAACGGCGTAGCGGTGGACATTCCTGAGGCAGCAACCGGTGTGCCCGAATATTGACAGCGACACGTGTGTCGTTTTCATCGCTCGGCAGCTATGGAGAACAGCGGAAGTGCGGTAAATTCCGGGAAGGGAATTGGCGCACGACCAACGGTGGGGCGCGTTGTGCACTGCCATCCCGACCTGTATCCCTCTTTCATGGAGATCGTGACGGTGCATCGTGCGGAGCGTGTCGCAGTCGATTTCCCCATGCCGACGCGTAATTTCGCGGCGACGCGGCGCGTGCTTCTGATCGTGCTTGCCGTTTCGATTGTGTTTCCGCTGACCTGCCTCGCGGGTTATGGGTACTTCGATTACCAGCGCCGGATTGCCGATTCGGACGACATGATCGACCGGCTTGCGCGCGTAACCGAGGAACAGGCCGTTAAGGTGCTGGACCTCAACCAGCAGATGGCCTCGCGCATCGTCGACCTGCTGGGCAACGACGACGACGCACAGATTCGCGCGCAACAAGCCGGATTGCACGACCGTCTGCAGCAAATCGGCGGCGATTTTCCGCAGGTCGCGTCGATCTACCTGCTTGGCGCGAGTGGAGATTTGCTGGCATCGAGCCGCAGTTATCCGGTGCCGATCATGTCGACGAGTCGGCGCGAAGACTTCAATGCCGCCAAGGCGATGCGGCCGCAGCCATTTTTCTCACCGTCCATCTTCGGGCCGCTGTCGCAAACCAATGTGTTCAACACGTTAATTGGCCGCTCGGGCGAGAATGGACAATTTCTCGGCGTGGTGTCCGTCGCGCTGCGCACCGAGTACTTTTTGCGCTTCTACCGTGAGCTGACGAATGGCGATCCATCGCTCTCGTTGGGGCTGTACCGACAGGACGGCAGTTTGCTGGTGCGTTATCCGGCGTGGCCCGCGGGCGCAAATCCCACCCAACACAGCGCATTCACCGCGGCATTGCGCGACAAACAGCTATTCGGTCACATTCGTCTGACTTCCACGGTCGACGGCGTTGAAAGGCTACTGGCGTTTCGGCGGGTCGGCGACTATCCGCTCTATGTCATGAGCGCGTATGCGACGGCATCGATCGGCGCGGCGTGGCGCGAGCACTTTATGGCCATCGCGGCGATCACGGCCGTGCCTTGTGTCGCGATCTGGCTGCTGGTGTTTTTCTCGTTGCGCCAGCTTGCCGGCGAGCGCCGCGCGTGGGAACGCTGGCAAGGCGAAGTGGCCATGCGTCTTTCCACGGAGGCGTCGAGCCGGCAATTGCAGCGTATGGGCGCGCTCGGCAATCTCGTCGCCAACGTCGCGCACGACTTCAACAATCTGCTGATGGTGGTGTCGGCGAACACCGAACTGGCGCGTTTGAAGCGCTACAACAACCTCGAAAAAGAAGTGCAAGCTGTTGAACGCGCTACGGCCTCGGCGGAATCGCTCACGCGGCAGCTTCTGAGCGTGGCGAAGAAGCAGCCGCTCAAGCAGGAGCCGGTCAACCTTGCGACATGGCTGCCGAGGGCCGCGCCGCTCATCGACGCGGCGCTCGGCGACAACATTGAAATGGCCTTGAACATGGTCGACAACGTCTGGCAGGTGCTGGCCGATCCGACCGACCTCGAATTCGCGATCATGAATCTGGCGGTCAACGCGCGCGATGCGATGCCGCGCGGCGGCCGCTTCGTGATTCGTTGCCAGAACAACCGTCTGGTGGGCAGCGACACGTTGCTGCCCGACGGCGAATACGTGCTGATCACCTGCACCGACGACGGCGAGGGCATGCCTGAAGCCGTCGTTCGTCGGGCGTTCGAGCCGCTGTTCACGACCAAGCTGCGCGGCTCGGGTACCGGCCTCGGCCTCGCCCAGGTGCTCGCCATGTGCGAACAGGCTGGCGGCACGGCCAAAATCGACAGCGTGCCAGGCAGCGGCACGACGGTCAGACTTTATTTGCCGCGCTATCGCGAGCGGCAGAAGGCGCTGGTGCCCGAGATGGAAACGGCGCACCAGCCGACGCTGGCGTCAAAGAGCATGGTGCTGCTGGTGGAAGACAACGAAGACGTGGCGGCGGGCGTGGCCGCCGTGCTGGAAACCTTCGGCTGTGAGGTGCGCCACGAGCCCACCGCCGACCAGGCGCTCGACGTGCTGACTGGCGGCGCGAAGTTCGAACTGGTGCTGTCCGACATCCAGATGCCGGGCAAACTCAACGGTATCGACCTCGCTGAAAAGGTACGCAGCGCGTGGCCCGCGCAGAAAATCGCGCTGATGACCGGCTACGCCGACGAACTCGAACGAGCGCGCCGGCTTGGCGTAGCGATACTCGCCAAACCGTTCAATATCGATGAGCTGCATGCTCTGGTGGCTTGCGAACCCTGAAGCGCTCGCCGTAGCGGCTAGCTCTTTTTCAGAGCGATGCGAAAGCCTCGGCGATCTCCGTGGCATTAGCCGGACGTACGACCCGTGCGACTTCGGCGCCATCGCGCATGAAGATCAGCGTAGGCCAGAGTTTGACCTTGAAGGAGCGGCCGAGCGGGCGGCCTGGGCCGTCTTCGACTTTGAGATGCCGGATGCCGGCATGAGGTTCGAAGGCTTTAGCAATCGCCGATTGCGCGCCTTGGCAGATGCTGCACCAGTTCGTGCCGAATTCTATGACCGTGGTCCCCGGCAGGACGTCGACTTCGGCCCGCGAGGGCGCTTGAGGGGAATAGGGTGCTTGGGTTGTCATGAGTGCTCCGATGCTTTTTTACCGCTGCAGACAGGGGTTTCCGCTTGCGCGGGGCCTCGCTGCGCGTGAATGGGGTAAAGAGTAGCAGCTATGGCAGCGATCGTCAGCGAAGGGGCACGGGTGTCTTCCGGTGCGAGGGGGGCTTTCATCTATAGGTGAACCCCCGCGCCTCAGCGCGAAGCGCAAGCCAAGCCAGTCATCTCGCGCATTGCTCAACCGCCAGCGCCAGCGCATCCTGCCCAGCGGGGTTCTGGAAAAAATCCTCGACACTGACGTGCTGCTCATCCGCCAGCGCTTGCAAGCAGCGCGCGTTATTGCTGCGCACGGCAGCGGGTGCGCAAGCAATCGCGATGCCCAGCAGGATACAAAGCGACAGCCCGATCGCGGCACCGAAAATCCAGTTCACCGAACCCCGCGTACCGCCTGAAAATCTTCCCGTGCCCTTGCGGGGTGTCGCATTGCGCTGACTCACCAGATGGTCCATCCGATCCTCCCGTTATATGATTAGCAAGACAACTATCTGATTAAAAAAAAAGCGCCTTATCCAAGCTATCCAAGCGCTTTTCGCACGCCGTGCATTGACGTAACGGCTGCCTCAAACAACTCCGGCCCGATCCTGGCGCGCAGATTCTTTGCAATTTGCGCGCTGGCTTCGTTAATCGGCCGATCAAGCGCTTTGCCCGCCCGTGTGGCATACACGCGCCATTCGCGACCGTCGGTTTCGCCCTGGCGGCGCTCCACCAGTCCCTTGTCGCTCAGGCTATCGATCAGCCGCGTTGCAGTAGGGCGGGCGATGCCCAGCAGATCCGCCACCTGGCTGCTGAGGCAACCGGGCGTGGCCAACACGACGCGCAGCACGAAACCTTGGGGTGGCGTCAGCCCGAATTCGGCGTACACGACACCCCATTCGCGCTCGGCAAGCCGCGCCAATGCGGAGGAATTGAAGTAAAGGCAATGATCGAACATGGGCTCTATTGAAACGCAATATGGTTAGCAAGGCAACTAAAATGGCGTGCGCCGCGCCAGGAGATGCCGGCGGGTGCGTCGTCGCGCAAATTTCACGCAAACTCATATCATTGCCGGCGTGACATGGTAAACGTCATGATTCGCATCTCGATGCATCATCGCGTTCAGGATCAGGAAAGGAAATGGCAGAAAGGATCTACCTTCAGCGGCCCGGCAAGGACGAAACCGTCGCGGTCGCCACGGGTTTCAGTTGGGGCGCGTTGCTGCTGGGCTTCGTCTGGGCAATGTCGAAAAGAATGTGGTTTGCCTCGTTCATCATGCTGGCGGTCAGTACGCTGCTGTTTCTCTCGGGTTTGTGGGGTGACACGATCGGCACGATCGGACTGGTGTTGTCCGTGGTGTTCGGCATTGGTTGCGGTGCCTATGGCAATCAGTGGCACCGTTGGACGCTCGAAAAGCGCGGATACGTCGTCGTGCGCCCGGCGGGCGAGGGCAAGTAGCGTCGTCTAGGCCGCCAGTTCGTCTGCAACGGCGCGCAACCCAAGTTTGGGACGCAAGGACGCAGGTTTACGCATCTGCAAGGTAAGCCGATAATGCCCCAGTTGTTCCGGCCACGAAGTCCGCGGTGCGCATCGTGCGTCGCAGGCTCGCTTTCCCTGACCCACCGCCCCCGTGTTGAAAACCGCCCGTTTTTTCGACCTGCTGCGTATCCCTGGCTTCAAGCCGCTGGCCGCCGCCACCCTCATGCTCGGTGTGGCGATGTCGTTCACCGCTCCCTATCTGTCGCTATTCGGCGTTGAACGCGCCGGCATGACACCGCTCAAGCTCGGCATCTTCATGACGCTGATCGCCGCCAGCGGGGTGCTCGCCAGCACCTTCGCCGGCCGCTGGAGCGATGCGAGCGGACGGCACCGGCCGTTGCTGCTGGCGGCGCTGGTGGCCGCCGCGCTTGGCTACCTCTGTCTATGCGTCGTGCGTGACTACCGGCTGTTGCTGGCGGTCGGCATTGTCTTTATCGGTGCGGGCGGCTCGGCCATCTCGATGGTGTTCTCGTTCAGCCGCGCGGCGCTGCCGGTGCCGGACCCCGCGGAGCGCGCGTTCGCCAGCGCCACCTTGCGGACCATCCTGTCGGCGGCATGGGTGTTCGGTCCATCGGTGGGCGCGTTGATACTCGCCGGCGCCGGCTTCTATGGGCTCTTCCTGTTCGCGGCGGCGAGTTTCGCGGCCTGCGCGACGATTGTCTGGCGCATGCGGGAGCCGCAAGGCCATCTGGGCGATCACACGGTGGAAGACACGGCTTCGGAGCCTTCAGCCTCGATCACTGTGCCGCCGCTCACCGCACCCGGCGAGGAGGCGCATGAAGACCTGCCGGGCGTCGCCTCGCAGAACGACATCCGCCGTGCCGTGGCCGCGCTCACCTTGCTCGGTCTTGCCGCGAACGCCACCATGATCGTGCTGCCGCTTTACATCGTGCACGGCCTGAACGGTACGCATCTGGACGTGTCAGTCATGCTCGGCCTCGGCGCCCTGATGGAGATTCCGATGATGCTCGCGCTCGGCGCGAAGTCGTCGACGCTGCATAAGCCCAACTGGCTGGCCGCCTGCGCGGCGGTTCACGCCGTCTATTTCATCGCGATGTCGCTGGCGGGGAGCGTCCATGTGCTGATCCCGATGCAGATGCTCAATGCATTCGTGGTCGCCGTGACTTCATGCCTCGGCATGACCTACGTGCAGGACCTGATGCCGCAGTCGCCGGGCCGCGCGACCGCGCTGTTCTTCAATGCGGCGCGGGTCGGTTCGATTCTCTCCGGCGTGTTGTCGGGTTTGCTGGTGCAGGCGTTCAGCTATCGCGGCACGTTCCTGTTCTGCGGTTTGCTGGCGCTTTGCGCGCTGGTGCTGTTCGCCGTGCCGGGTTACCGCTATCCGCAGATGTGGCGCGCGGTGCGGCGTTTCGCGCGCACACAATACGGGAAGGTTCAGGCACGGCGGCGATAGGGCGAACGGTTCGCACGCGGTAGCCTCCCCGTGCCGCGCGAACCGATCCCCATGCCTTTTGAAAGCGGCATTGGAGACGTCAGCCCAGACCTGAGAAACAGGAAGTGTAAGAGGGTAGTTAGCTGAATCGAAGCTTCCATCCCCGCTAAAGCTCGCACCGGCTCACGACCGGAACTTCCGGCTGCGCAAAAACTCTGCAAAGAAGCGTATCGTCATTCGATGCCGGCGGTGTGCCCGATTCAAGGCACAAACGATCCGAGACTGCTACCGTGTGTCTGTCGAATCGCGTAAAACGCACCTACAGTTAGAAGCGCCACTTGCCGCACGTGAAGCGCGCGGCACGGCTGCCGTACACCGAACCCTTTCGAGCAGCGCAACGAGACACTTTCCGGAGCGAGATATGCAGCTAGGCATGATTGGATTGGGACGCATGGGCGCGGACATGGTGCGACGCCTGACGAAGGGCGGTCAGCAATGTATCGCTTACGACGTGCAGCCGGCAGCGGTGGACAGGCTGAAGCAGGAAGGCATCGCGGGTGCGGCATCGCTCGACGATCTGGTCGCGAAACTGGAGAAGCCGCGCGCGGTGTGGCTGATGGTGCCCGCGGCGGTGGTCGACACGACGCTCGACAACCTCGTACCCTTGCTGGAACCGGGCGACATTGTGATCGACGGCGGCAACTCCTACTACCACGACGACATTCGCCGCGGCGCCGATCTGGCCAAACGTCAGCTTCACTATGTGGATGTCGGCACGAGCGGCGGCGTCGCGGGCCGCGAGCGCGGCTACTGTTTGATGATCGGTGGCGACGCAGAGGTCGTGAAGCGGCTCGAACCGATTTTCTCCACGCTTGCGCCTGGCGTGGGCGCCGCGCCCGCCACACCGGGCCGCACCGCCAGCGCCAGCACGGCCGATCAGGGCTTCCTGCATTGCGGTCCGCAGGGGGCGGGGCACTTTGTGAAGATGGTCCACAACGGCATCGAATACGGAATGATGGCCGCGTATGCCGAAGGCCTGAACATTCTGCGCCACGCCGACGCCGGCAAACACACCCGCGAAGCCGATGCCGAAACGACGCCGCTGCGCCGTCCCGAGCTTTACCAGTACCAACTGAATCTCGCCGAGGTCACCGAGGTATGGCGGCGCGGCAGCGTGATCGGTTCGTGGCTGCTGGACCTGATCGCAGGATCGCTCGTCAGCGACGCCGATCTCCAAAGCTACGCAGGACGCGTATCGGATTCGGGCGAAGGGCGCTGGACGGTGGCGGCCGCGATCGACGAAGGCGTGCCGACGCCAGTGCTGAGCGCGGCGCTATTCGCGCGTTTCAGCTCGCGGGGCGACGCGGATTTCGCGAACCGGGTATTGTCGGCCATGCGGCACGACTTCGGCGGTCACGTCGAGAAAGCGGCCACGCCGGCCGATGGGCACGAGAGCTAATTCATGGGAGCCGCGATGCAAGCTGCTAAAGCCACGCCTCACGACGTCGTGTTTCTGTTCGATTGCGATAACACGTTGCTGGACAACGATCATGTGCTGGCAGATTTACGTGCACACATGATCCGCGAGTTCGGCGAGCAGAACAGCGCGCGGTACTGGGAAATTTTTGAAGACTTGCGCGCGGAGCTTGGCTACGTCGATTACCTTGGGGCGTTGCAGCGCTATCGGCTGGAGCACCCGCGGGACACGCGCCTGTTGTTGATCTCGTCGTTTCTGATCGATTATCCGTTTGCGAGCCGGCTGTATCCGGGGGCATTGGATGCGATCAAACATGTGTCCCAGCACGGGCCGGCGGTGATTCTGTCCGACGGCGATGTGGTGTTCCAACCACGCAAAATCGCCCGCTCAGGCTTATGGGACGAGGTCGAGGGACGGGTGTTGATCTACATCCATAAGGAGCAGATGCTCGATCAGGTGATGGAGTGTTATCCGGCCCGGCAGTACGTGATGGTGGATGACAAGTTGCGGATCTTGACGGCCATGAAGAAGGCCTGGGGAGAGCGGCTGACGACGGTTTTTCCTCGCCAGGGACATTACGCTTTCGATCCCAAGGAGATCTCCAGCAATCCGCCCGCGGACGTGACGATTGAGCGGATTGGGGAGCTGGCCGATATCGACGTCAATTTGCTTCTGAGCGGCGGGACGGTAGGGGGCGCTTAGGTTTTATGCCTGTCGCGGCGCTGGTTTGCCGGTTCGCTGCAGGCATACCGATACACAGCGGGACGCGCAGCGCCGCCCGCCCAACGGCATGCTAGGCAAGGCCCGCCAGTTTGACCAGCAACCCGAACACGCCGACCAGAACGGCAACGCCGGCGCACAGCAGCACGAGCGAGAGAGCAAGAATCAGGGGTGTCTTGAGGGGGTTGGGTGTCGACATGGTGACCGTTTAGATGATGGGCGAGCAGGACAGGACGCGCCAGATGCGGTCCGCCGTCACGCATTTAGCGGGAAAAGCTTAATCGCATTCACTTAATACGCGCTTAAAGTCTAGCGCAAGACTGGCAGCCTCTGCGGTGCCGACTGTCCAACAACGTACAGACATTCCTTCCAATTAAGCGCATGATGCGTGCCAGGCGTGTGGCGCGATCAGGCTTATTCAAACTCAGCGCACGCGCCCAATCGGATGCCCACCATCAGTCGCAGGCGATCAAACGCTGTGCGGCCGGCGGGCCAAAGGAAAATCATGACATCCGCAATCTGGGGCATCCTGGCCGGCATGGCGCTGATGTTCGGTGCTTCGATGTACCTGCGTGAGCTTCGTCTCCTACACCGCCCTGACCGCCGCTGGACAGGCAAGAAACGTTGATTTGCCCACATCCTCGAAAAGGGAGGCTTCATGTCACTCGTACCTACTCAGCGGCGTTCGCCGTCGCCATTGCGTCAAGCCGATTCGCCCGCCGCCGTGCGCGACCGGCGCACCGAACTCGGCCGCGCCGATGAAGCGCGCGCGGAACAACGCGAACGCGACGACGCGCGCAACGACCCCAATGCCAGCAAATGGCGCTACCAGCCACCCCAACGGAACGAGAAAGAGCCGGCGTAAGGCCTTCAACTGAACACTAACGAACCGGCGCTAGCCCGTGTTCGGGCCGGCAATCGGATCGGCCACTCAACTCTCCACGCTTCCCGCGCCGACACGAAAGCGACGCGCGTTCGTCGCAAGATCAAGCATTGGACGATCGCGTCGAACCATGACGCGCGCTTCCTGTCACACCGCTGACGATGGCCCGGCCCAATCCCCGAAAGCCTTGAGCAACGGATTTTTGCTTGTACGCCCGTGTTATGTCGTGTGCATGACAACGGGGCCGGCGTTGCTGTTTTTTCCCACCGGCCGCGTCACGAACAACTGCTGCACCCGCTAACTTGCCTGACAGTCCTTTTCAAGGAGTGACGCCATGGCCGAAGCAACCTCCCGTCCGACCCCGCCGAAAACACTAGAGCCCGACACGTTGCGCAAGATGGACCGCTACTGGCGCGCCTGCAATTACCTCTCGGCCGGCATGATCTACCTGCGCGACAATCCGCTGTTGCGTGAACCCCTCAAACCCGAACACATCAAGAACCGCCTGCTGGGCCATTGGGGCTCGGACCCTGGGCAAAGCTTCCTGCTGGTCCATCTGAACCGGCTCATCAGGAAGCTCGATCTGAACGTGATCTATATCGCCGGCCCGGGCCATGGCGCGCCCGCCACGCTGGCCCACTGCTACCTCGAGGGCCATTACTCGGAAATTTATCCCGACCGCAGCGAGGACGAAGCCGGCATGCGCCGCTTTTTCCGGCAATTCTCGTTTCCCGGCGGCATCGGTTCGCATTGCACGCCCGAAACACCGGGCTCGATTCACGAAGGCGGCGAACTCGGCTATAGCCTGTCGCACGGCTACGGCGCCGCATTCGACAATCCCAATCTGATCGTCGCGGTGATGATCGGCGACGGTGAGGCGGAAACCGGACCGCTGGCCACCTCATGGCACTCGAACAAATTCCTCAACCCGATTCGCGATGGCGCGGTGCTGCCGGTTCTGCATCTGAACGGCTACAAGATTGCCAATCCGACGATCCTCGCGCGGATTCCCCGCGAGGAGCTCGAAGCCTTGCTGACCGGCTACGGCCACAAACCCTATTTCGTCGAAGGCGACGATCCGGACACCATGCATCAACAGATGGCCGCAACGCTCGAACAATGCATCGGTGAAATCCGCGCGATCCAGCAGCATGCGCGCGAGGCCAATGATGCAACGCGGCCGCGCTGGCCGATGATCGTGCTGCGCTCGCCGAAAGGCTGGACCGGGCCCAAAGAAGTCGACGGTCATCAAGTGGAAGGCTCATGGCGCGCACACCAGGTGCCGGTGCTCGATCCGGTTACCAATAGCAAGAGCCTGAAACTCGTCGAGAACTGGCTGCGCAGCTATGAGCCGGAGTCGCTATTCGACGAAGCAGGGCGTCTGGTCGAAGAACTGCGCGAACTGGCGCCCGTTGGCACGCGCCGTATCAGCGCCAATCCGCATGCGAATGGCGGCCTGCTGTGCAAAACGCTCGACCTGCCGGCGTTTCGCGACTACGCGGTGGCGGTGAAGAAACCCGGCGGCTCGTACACGTCACCCACTGAGGTGCTCGGCACGTTTCTGCGCGACGTGATGCGCAACAACATGACGAACTTCCGCGTATTCGGTCCTGACGAAACCGCCAGCAACAAGCTGACGGCCATCTACGCGGCCTCGGAGAAAACCTGGCTGGCCGAAACCATGGCAAGCGACGCCGACGGCGGCGAACTCTCGGTGGACGGCCGCGTGATGGAGATGCTGAGCGAGCACACGCTTGAGGGCTGGTTCGAAGGTTACGTGCTGACCGGACGCCACGGGCTTTTCGCCACCTATGAAGCGTTCGTGCACGTGATTGATTC
The DNA here is from genome assembly GCA_900142905.1 of Burkholderia sp. GAS332. NCBI lineage: Bacteria > Pseudomonadati > Pseudomonadota > Betaproteobacteria > Burkholderiales > Burkholderiaceae > Burkholderia > Burkholderia sp. GAS332. The sequence goes on from FSRV01000002.1 coordinate 1,574,745, forward strand.
GATGTTCAACCAGCACGCCAAGTGGCTGGAAAAAGCGAAATGCGACCTCGGCTGGCGGCAACCGGTGCCGTCGATCAACCTGCTGATCACGTCGCTGGTATGGCGCCAGGATCACAACGGCTTCACGCACCAGGACCCGGGTTTTCTCGATGTCGTCACCAATAAAAGCCCGCACGTGGTGCGTATTTACCTGCCGCCGGACGCCAACTGCCTGCTGAGCGTCGCCGACCATTGCTTGCGTTCGCGCGACTACGTCAATGTGATCGTCGCCGACAAGCAGCCGCATCTGCAGTACCTCGATATGGAATCGGCCGTCACGCATTGCACCAAAGGCATCGGCATCTGGGATTGGGCGTCGACCGATCTGGGTGTCGAACCGGACGTTGTGATGGCTTGCGCGGGCGACATCGCGACGATGGAAGCGCTCGCCGCCGTGCAGATTCTGAAGGCGCGCTTTCCCGAGTTGAAGATCCGCTTCGTCAACGTCGTCGACCTGTTCCGCCTGATGCCTGAGCATGCGCATCCGCACGGTCTGTCCGACCGCGATTTCGATTCGCTGTTCACTGCCAGCAAGCCGGTGATTTTCAACTTCCATTCGTACGCTTCGCTGGTGCATAAGCTGACGTACAACCGCACCAATCACGACAACCTGCATGTACACGGCTACCACGAGAAAGGCAACATCAATACGCCGCTCGAACTGGCGATCATCAACCAGGTCGACCGTTTCTCGCTGGCCATCGACGTGATCGATCGCGTGCCGGTGCTGCGCGGCGTCGGCGATCATGCGAAAGAGTGGCTGCGCGGGCAGATCATCGAGCATCTTGCTTATGCGCATGCCGAAGGCATCGATAAGGAAGAGATCCGCAACTGGACGTGGAAAAGCTGAGCGCGCCATGGAGACTCATGAGAAGGCTGGCGAGCCGATGCAGGCGCCGACGATTCTGGTGCTGAACAGCGGTTCGTCGTCGTTGAAGTTCGGGCTGTTTACGTGTTCCCCACACGGCGGCGGCGACGAGGTGTTGCTGCTGGAAGGCAGCGCTGAAGGTATTGGACGCGGCGACGGCAGCTTGCGCATCACGTCGCCTGACGGCAGCGTGCTCGTACAACAGGACCATGTGCTGGAGTCGCAGACCGACGCGTTGCAGATGCTTTCACGCGTCCTTGCGGAGCAGAAGCACGAACGGCCTGCGGCGGTGGGCCATCGCGTGGTGCATGGCGGGCCACATCTGCGGACGCATCAGCGCTTGACACCTGAAGTCCGGCAGCGCTTGCAGGACGCCGTGCACTTCGCGCCGTTGCATATTCCACCGGCGCTGGCATTGATCGACGAGGCGTCGAAGATCTTTGGCGACGCGCAGCATTTCGCCTGCTTCGATACGGCGTTTCATGCGACGCTGCCGCCGCGCGCGGCGCAGCTTGCGTTGCCGCGTCGTTACATGGAGGCTGGCGTGATTCGTTACGGCTTTCATGGGCTGTCGTATGAATCGCTGGTGACGCGACTCGGTGCCGATTTGCCGCCGCGCGCAGTGTTCGCCCATCTGGGCAACGGCGCGAGTTTATGTGCCTTGCAGGACGGCAAATCGGTCGATACATCGATGGGCCTGACGCCGACCGGCGGCGTGCCGATGGGCACGCGCAGCGGCGACCTCGACCCGGGTGTGTTGTTGTATCTGATGCGCGTGGAAAAGCTTGATGCCGACGCGCTGGAGACGCTGCTGAATCGCCAGAGCGGCCTGGCCGGTTTCGCCGATGGCGAGAGTGATATGCAAGCGCTGGAGAAGCGAGCGGCGGCGGGAGATGCGAATGCGTTGCTGGCGCTGGATGCGTTTGCTACCGCCGTGCGCAAGACGATTGGTGCTTATGCGGCGTTGCTGGGCGGGATCGATTTGCTGGTGTTCACGGGTGGGATCGGCGAACACAGTCAGGAGATTCGCAAGCGCGTGTGCGAGGGCCTTGCATTTTTGGGGCTATCGGAAGGGGACCCGGCAGGGAAGGTGAGGGCGATTCATACCGAGGAGGAGAAGCAGATTGCGAGGCATTGCCGGGCGCTGTTGCGCGCGGAAGCGGGCTAGGGCGATTTCGCTTTGATGGTGGAGAGATCGGCGACGCCGGTGACACCGAACAGGCGGGAGACGTCTTCGAGTGCCGCGGCGCGTTGCTGGTCGAGTTGAAGTACGCCGAGCAGGGTGATGCGTCCGTGTGAGACTTTGACGTGCAGGGTGTTTGGGGGCACGGCGGCATCCCAGGCGAGGCGCCTTGTCGCTTCTGCGGCGATTTGTTCATCAGTGAGGCGTGTGCTTGGGTTGTTACGCGTGACGGAGCGGGATCTGGTCATGGAGATTCCCTCGGGAGTGGACCGCAATCGGACAACACTAGCAGATGTGGCGGGTTTTGCCTTTGGGGACGCCGCCGGTTACCTGTCAGATCAAGTCCATGCTAACGGTCGAATCGAGCACGACGTGGCGGCGTAGCGCATGGATCAATCACAAACTAATACAAGATACTGCACGAGGTATATTCACGCGCTCGGACACAGCTATGCGTTGCTAACGCAGTTACCGCGCGATCTGCCTATGACCTACCACGCCACTACCGTCACGCTTGAAAACATCGGCGGGATAGTCGCCGAGAAAGACAAATATGGCGGGAGAACAATCAGCACAGCCTTTAACGTCACGGTTGGAGGCAAACGTCAGTACGCTGTACCAATGCGCGGCGCGCCTCGACTTGAAAGCGGCATGGTCGTGACGGCGGTACTGCGCGATACGGATAACTGGCAAACACTCGTGGGATGGCTAAACCACGCCACGGGCGAGATTTGTGGCGTCGGTTCACCCGAGACTTCCTTCTGGTGGTTTGTGGCCGGCATCCTGATGTCAGCCTTGCTTTACCTTAAATGGATAAACGAAGCTCACAGCGGCGACGTCAGTGTGCGCGTCGTAGTCTGGATTTTCGCGGTCGTAGCGATGAATGCCTGGACGCTATTCTCCTGGCGGAGGTCGGCGAAGGTCTACAGGTTGCTGAAACCCTAAGCCGGGATGTGTGTGAATCACACTGCTGAAGTAATAGTCCTATGTTCAAACCCGCATCGAATTCGGTTAAACCGGTGCGGCGCGCCACTCCCGCAGTGCGTTGCACACTTCTTCAATAACCGGCTCCCACTGGCCGAGTTCGCGTTGCCGGAATAATCGCATCGATGGATACCAAGGGCTATCGGTTCTGTTAGCGAGCCATCTCCATTCAGTATAGGTCGACACAAGTGTCCACACCGGCAACCCCGCAGCACCAGCAAGATGCGCGGCCGACGTGTCTACTGTGATAAGCAGGTGGAGCGAATGCAGGATGGCAAGGGTATCTGTGAAGTCTTCAATTTCCGGTCCAAGCGTATGCACTTTGAATTCGCCTGCAAGGTTTTCGCTTTCGCGCTCCCCGGCGCCTTTCTGCAACGAAAACCAGGTAAAGCCAGGGAGCGAGAAAAGCGGTTTCATGTCGTCAAGCGCGATGCTGCGAAACCGATCATGACTTGTCTGCGGCCCACCAGCCCACACTATGCCGATACGGCACTTGTCGTCACGCTCAAATGACGCATAGGCCTTAACTCGCTTTCGCCACTGAGTTACTTTTTCTGGAGAAGTGGAGACATATGGCACACGGCCAGGAAGCATAGTCAGGTCAAACCGCATATGTTCAGGCATCCGCAGCATGTGGCACCATAAATCATAACCAGCACGGGGAATTGTCGTGTGTACGGTCCGTATAGATTGCACGCTACGGGCCAATTCTGCTATCGGCCTGCTCACAAGCACATCGACGATCGCACCTTGGCGGTCTAGCCAATCAGCGAACCGTAAACACTGGATTTCGTCCCCCCGGCCCTGTTCCCCGACCATCAGGAAGCGAAGGCCATCCACTGGCTGCCCCCTCCACTCAGGGAATGGTGGCCTGACAAATGCGTTTTCGTTACCCGGTAGGTCGTAGAAAGCCTTATACCTTTTCCATCCTTCTTCAAATTCACCCGACGCGAGCAGACTGTTTGCGAGTTGATACTGTAACTGCGGTACTGCGGGTAGAAGCCGGGCCGCTTTTCTGCCATGGCGCAGGCTTGCATGCGTCTCGCCGCATGCAGCGAACGCGCGGGCAGCGTTGTGGTGCAGCAGTGCATGCTCAGGATCAACGGATAAGCCTTGCATCACCACGTTTATCGCATCCCTGAATCGGTCGTTATTATTCAGCACGAAAGACAGGGCTTTCAGCGCGTTCGCGTCATTGCCGAATTTTTTCCTTAACTGGACAATCGCTGTCGCAAGGTTTTCGTCGCGTTTCGCCTTTATCAGCGAAACGATCAGGTCGAGCCCGTCCTGGAGATTCGTAGAATCAAGCTCCCACGCACGCAACCAGTATTTGGCAGCAGCGTCCATTAGCCCGGCGTTGACGCTCATTTTCGCCAAGGTTCGGATCGAATGGTGCAACCCCGGTTCAATCTCGATGGACTTTTCATAGTGTGTTACGGCAGCGGATACCTTCCCTGATAGTCGTAGGCAATCAGCGAGGTTCCTGTGCAGGGTCGCGCTACCACCGCTTAGGCCAAGTGCCCGACAATAATGCGTCTCCGCCGCCTCATAGTTACCTAGGAATGCAGCCAGAAGCCCCGCATGCTCCAGTATTTCGATGTCTCTCGGTGCAACCTGCAAGGCCAAATTGAAATATGAGGAAGCCTGCTCGTACTCTTCACGCTGAAAACACCCCAGCGCCATACGGTGAAGTGCCCGTGCGTCGCCACGCCTAAGCCGTTCGGTCTCCGTTGACAGAGAATTTGCCTGTGCCGGCCATGATTTTTTCATTCGAATTTCGCATGAAATGACAGGAAGCCCCCCTATCTGACGCCAGATATGGGGCGCTACTCTTGTCGGAGCCTATCGTCGATTAAAGGTCGTAAGTGACCATGACCTCAGCACGCGTGACGGAGGTTGACCCCGAGTAGATGAAATACCATGTACCACTCGCGGGATTGGGAATGGTGCATGTCCCGGCGTTACCGCTCACCATGACGGCTTCGCAATCAGGATGAAGCTGATTTACCTAAGAGCCGGGACGCCGTCAATGCGTGCGGAGTTCCGCAGTGGTTAGCACTTTGGGTGCAACAGACTGTGCCAGTGCGACGACGCCAGCAACCTGCGGAGCGGACTGCGACGTGCCGTCCATATATCCGTAACCTTCCGTGCCAGGTGCGATGGAACCGTTGTTGTAAGTGGACCAGATTCTGCCGCTAGGCGCGGCTACATCGACACTGGGTCCAAAGTTGGAATACCCCCACATTGAACCATCGCTATTGCTACCACCAACGGTGATGACGTTCCTGCAATTAGCGGGGTCCCAATTTATGGCGTCGACACCGTTGTTGCCCGCGGCCACCACCACCACGGCCCCCTTGCTGGTCGCAAAGTCGATTGCACTCTGTAGGGAAGCGGAACACTCCCCGGTGCCGCCCAAACTCAGATTGACGATATTCGCCGGGTTGGAGTTGGCCGGTACACCGGGAACAGTTCCGCCTGCGGCCCAAGTGATACCGTCTGCGATGTTCGACGTAAGACCACGCGCGCAAGCGTTCATCACCCGAACCGGAAGAATCTTTGCGGCGGGTGCAACCCCGGCTATGCCGATGCCGTTATTTGTAAGTGCCGCGGCGATCCCCGCAACGTGCGTTCCGTGCCAGCTCGTAGCCTTGCAACTCGTCTCACCTATGATTCCTGGGTTCATTCCATTGCCGCCGCGAGGCTGTACCCCAAAGTCATATCCGGGCAGATAATTTGTGTTCAGGTCACTGTGACTAGTGACACCGTTATCGACCACGGCGATCACCGCACCGGAGCCGCTGCTCAAATTCCAGGCTTCCTCGGCACGTATCCCCGCGTCTCCCACGCCGGGTTTCTGGTTAGACGCCAAGTACCACTGACTGCCGTACTCGGGATCATTCGGGATACCCGTTGCTGACATTTCAGCGTCCGGTTCAATGAACTCTACATCGGGGTCCGACGCGACGGCGCGCATGAATGCCTTAGCATCCGCGCTGTTCAGCTTGCGCGCGGTTTGAACAACGTCAGAACCGATACCCATACGGCGGGAATGGCGGGCCTTGGCAGGCAACGCACCACCCAAGCTGTCCAGCCTGGACTGCACCGCCGAAGCTGACTTACGCTCGGAGGTACCTTCCTTGTACTTGATGATGAAACGGTCAACGGATGTATCTGACGACAAACCGCTCGCGTTCATCTTCAAGGACACGGCAAGCGGAATTGTTGTTGACTTCGCCGCTAATGCGGCCGTCGCTTCCAGACTCTGAGGTGCCGCCGACGATGATGTCCCCGAAGACGTTGAATCACTCCCGTTATGTCCGCCACATGCAGCAAGTGCAAGCGAGACACAGGCGGCGCCTGCGAGTATCCGCAATGTTCTAACTCTTGCCCCAAGCGCGCTGACGCCGCTGATTGTTTCGCGGGGAAATTTCCTTTCGCTTCCTTGCCCCTTCTTTTGCATATTCTTGTACCCGATACGGCCAGTAAAAGGATTGCCCCAGTTTTTTGTTTTGATGCTGCGGTCTTCGTTGCGACCGCTTCCCGACCTTTCGCGCAACTTCGGCGCAGGCCGTATCTCTATTCTCAGAAAACGATTACCAGCGACGCACATGCGCTATGACGTTTCATCGTCTGTAATCAGTGCGTTCACGTTGAAATTGTCTGTAATTTAGAAGCCTAAATAGCCGGGACGAGTGATGCCATCAGGGACGTCTGTTTATCGGCTGGGAAAATTCATCGGACGACGTACGAATGTAGGCGTACTGTTGAGGCAATAAAAAAGCGCGCTTGATCGCGCCTTCTTCGTTGCCGCGGTGTGGTGGCCGCGAGTGGTGGGCGGTGCAGCGCGGTCGCGGCTTGCGTGCGGTGGCGCATTTCGCTGCCGATGATTCCCGCTCGGCGCGCGCAGCGCCGCCGGAAGAATGACTGCTGTGTCACTCACGCCGAATGTGCGAGGGCACGGATTCCAGATGCACCACTACCGTGACTGTGCGGGGGACCCGCTTAGCAGGGGGGCGAGCCGCTTTCTTTTGCCTACTTTTCTTTGCGGCAGGCAAAGAAAAGTAGGTGCCGCCCCGCACAGGGGCGACGCTAATGGACCACCAAGAATGCAAGGAAAGGCCAACACCGCAGGCAAACAGACAAACAAAGCGCCGCGCAGGCAACCCAAGCCCTATTGAATAGCCCCCGCCAAAGCCTGCGCTGTAGCCGCCGACAACGTCCACCCCAAATGCCCATGCCCGGTGTTATAAAAAACGCCGCGCCGTTTCCCGCGCCCGACCTTCGGCAACATGCTCGGCAGCATTGGCCTCAATCCAGCCCATGGGATGACCTTCGAGGTCGACACCTCGGGAAAATACCGTCGAGTCCAATCGACCAAAGGCGCGATCCGGTCCGACCGAATATCCCGATTGAACCCGTTAATCTCCGCCGTACCGGCCACCCGAAACCGATCCACACCAAGCCGGCTGGTGACAATTTTCGCGCTATCGTCGAGCAGACTCACCCACGGCGCGCGCTGCTGGCTCACTTCATCGTCGAGACAAACAGTAATCGAATACCCTTTAACCGGGTACACATTCACATGATCGCCCAGCATCGCCGCGAAGTCGCGGCTCTTCACCCCAGCGCACACGACGACCCGCTCGAAGGCAAAACGCTGTGACTCGCCCTCAAGATTGACCGTCATCGAAAACCGCCCCTCAGCCGGCTGCTCGATAGCCGTAATCTCCGCATCGTAATGAAACTCGACACCGTGCCGCACGCAGGCGTCCGCGAGACCGCGGGTGAACTTATGAATATCGCCAGTCGAATCAGAAGGCGTAAAAAACCCACCAAAAAAATCACCCTGCAGCGTAGGCTCAATCGCCTGCAACTCGTTCGCCGTCACCGGATTCCGATCCAGCCCGCCTTCGCGAAGCAACGCATTCACCTTGCTCGCCGAGTCGAATTCCTTCTGGGTCTTATAGATGTGCAAAATCCCGCGCCGCTCCAGATCAAAATCGATCCCTTCGCGCTCCGCAATCGAAAACAGATGCTCACGCGCCGCAATCGCGAGCCGCACCGTTTCAACGGTGTTCGCCCGATAGTTCGGAATCTGCCGTAAAAACTCCCCCATCCACGAATACTTATGCCACGTGGGCATCGGATTGAGCAGCAACGGCGCGTCGCGCGTAAGCATCCAGCGCAAGCCCTTCATCACAGTGGCCGCGCTGTTCCAGACTTCGGCATTGCTGGCCGACAACTGACCACCATTGGCGAACGAGGTCTCCATCGCCGCATAGCGATGACGTTCGAACACGGTAACGTGGTGGCCGCGTTGAGCCAGGGCGTGAGCAGTCGTGACGCCGGTAATGCCGGCGCCGATAATGGCGATTCGTGACATGACATGGTCCAGAGTAGTTGAGCATCACCGGTGTCGATTTCTTGTCGAAACCGGCGTCGATGCCCCATCTGTCCATGTACCTGAGAGTTTCTTCCCGTGAGCCGGCGAGCATTGATGCAAGCCGTATGCAGGGAATCCCCTTCGGTGGGCGCGCACGGCGCCGCTCTCCAGATGTTCCAGCTGCGCGGTCCTTTTGCCTGAGAGTTTCCGGGGCGGTTGCTCCGTCGGCGCCGTCACAAGCTTCTGACGATCTCTCCCGCGCTGCATTGCAGAACGGCTCGACAATACCGGGCAAAAATCTTCACCGCAAGTGTTTCCTGCAATGCAACGCCCGTTCGGCCCTACCGAGAGCCGCGCACGGCACGCCGAAAAGGCCCATCCACGTGAGCGCGCCCAACCCAGGCTCACGGCTGCGCTTGCGGCGCCAGGGTTCGAGGCGCCAGCATGTTCACCGCGCGGGTTTCAATTCCCGTATCCGCCACCGGGCCGTGCTCACGGCCGTTCTTTCGGCTCCCGTGCCCGCTGTCCCGGCGTCGCCCCGGCGCGCAGATACACCCCGGAGAACTCAGTCGAGGCGGTGCGGATCATCTCGATTAGCGTCGCAGCAACGGTGGTGGTCAGATCGATATCCCGGCAGATCAAGCCGATCGTCATGTCCGGCAGCGGTTCGGTCAAACCGATCTTGCGCAGCAGTCCCTTGTACGGCGCCGTATGGAACGGCAGTTCCGACCACAGGCTGATGCGGTCGGTGGTGCTGGCCATCTCCAGGTAAAGCGACGTCGACGTGCAACGCAGCACGTTTTTCGGTGGCGCGATGTCCTGGCTGCCGAACAGCGTGCCGATCAGGCTCGTCGGATCGTCGAGTGCATCCCAGCTAAGCCACGCCGCCTGGGCGAGCCCCTGCAGAGAATGCGTGCCGCGCAGCGGATGGCCGGTGCGCACGCCCAGTGTCGTGGCGATGGTGTAGAGCGTCTCCCAGTAGAAACGCGTGTCGCTCGGCTGACCGATGCGTGAGACAAGGCCGAAATCGATCGAGCCGTCCGCGAGGCCCTCCTGGATCTGCGGCGGACGCAATTCGAACACGTTGAGGGTGACCTGCGGATAAACCCGTGAAAACTCCCGCAACGCCTCAGCAAACGGCCCGGCGGACGTCACCGGCGTCACGCCTACTGTCACGGTACCGCGCGCGATGCCGAGCAGGGTGGAGATGTCCTCGTGGGCGTGGCGCAGTTCCTGTTCGATCGCGCGTGCGTGGCGAATCAGGCTTTGCCCGTACGGCGTGAGCTGGGTGCCCTTGGCTGAGCGCACGAACATCGGCGCACCGAGTTCCGCCTCCAGATCGGACAGCGCCTTGCTCACGGCCGGCTGCGTGACGTGCAGCGCGCGCGACGCCTCGTGGATGCTGCCGTTCTCCGCGACGGCGATCAATGAGCGCAATTGGTGAAGTTTCATCGTCGAATCCACTCGAAAGGTGCCTCGGCTGTGTGCCGTGCAGCCTCCAGTGTGGGGATAAATAGAAGTGATGGCTATAAAAACAAACGATTTGCGCTCGAAAATTGACGACCGCACTGTTCGGTTGACGTCGGCCGCACAGCGACGCAGCCCTCTCCACCGGAATCATCGGAATTCTCATGGCAAATCTGCACACCTCGCTGCAACCCGCGTCAGTCGACGCGGTGTCCCAGGGGCCGGTTCAAGGGCTCGGTCAATTGTCAGCACAGACGTCGGCTCAGCCGCGCGCCTCGAAGTTCGCGCTGATCGCCGCGACCACGCTGGGCAACGGCCTGGAGATGTTCGACTTCACGATCTACAGCTTCTTCGCGGTCCTGATCGGCAAGCTGTTTTTTCCGTCGCATACGGCTTTTGGCTCGCTGCTGATGGCGGTCGCCACCTTCGGCATCGGTTTCGTGATGCGGCCGCTGGGCGGCATCCTGATCGGTAACTACGCGGACCGGGCCGGCCGTAAGGCGGCGATGACGATGACCATTGGGCTGATGGCGCTCGGCACGGCAACCATCGGCCTTGCGCCCACATATGCGCAGATCGGCCTGTTCGCGCCGCTGCTGATCGTGCTCGGCCGATTGCTGCAAGGCTTCTCGGCTGGCGGCGAAATCGGCGCGTCGACCACGCTGTTGATGGAGTCGGGTGTGCAGTCCACACGCGGTTTTCTGGTTGGCTGGCAACTGGCGAGCCAGGGTGCGGCGGCGCTGGTTGGTGCACTGAGCGGTTTTCTGTTGTCGCACTTCCTCGCGCCTGCCGATCTGGAAAGCTGGGGCTGGCGCATCCCGTTCCTTTGCGGTCTGCTGATCGGACCGGTCGGGCTTTATATCCGCCGCGCGCTGGATGAAACGCATCAGGCCACGGCGCGTGAAAGCAGCGCGTTTCGCGAGTTGATGGCGGGTCATCTACGGCAAGTGTGCGTCGGCGTTCTGATGATGGTCGGCGGCACGGCGTCGATGTACATCGTCGTGTTCTACATGCCGACTTATCTGATCCGCGTGCTGCATATGCCACCTAGCACCGCGTTTCTGTCGGGTTGCGTGGCCGGCGCGGTCTTGCTGATCGGTTCGCCGCTCGCGGGTCTGCTGTCGGATCGCCTGCCGCGTCGCAAGCCGCTGGTCGTCTGCGCCACGCTGCTCGGCGCCGTGTTGATCTATCCGGCGTTCTGGCTGCTCAACCACACGGCACAACTCGGCGTCGCGCTGATCGTGATCGCCGCGCTGGCCGGCTGTCTCGCGCTCGCTTCCAGCTCGGTCTTTCTCATTCTCATGGAAGGCTTTCCGAAGCATGTGCGCGCCACGGGCTTCTCGGTGGTGTACAGCATCGGCGTGTCGGTGTTCGGCGGCTTCGCACAATTCATCGTGACGTGGCTTATCAGCACGACCGGCAATCCCATGTCGCCGGCCTGGTACATGGTCACGTGCAGCGCGGTGTCGCTCGTCGCACTGGCGGCGTTGAAAGAGCACCGCGCCGACTGAGCGCATCGGCGAGAGATTTCAGTTGAATGCAGCGCAGCCCATCGCCAGAGACGGCTGGCAGGACCCACAGAACCAACAGGAGAACATCGCATGTCTGAAGCACAAATCGTTGAAGCGGAACTGCAATCGGCCGGACTGATTGAGGAGGTCGTTGCCGACGAACAGACCTTTGTCGATCTGCGCCGCCAGATCCACGCGCATCCGGAAACGGGCTTCGACGTCGTCAATACCGCGGCACTGGTGGCCGGTTTGCTGAAAGAGTGGGGCTACGACGTGCATACCGGCATCGGCGGCACGGGCGTGGTCGGGCAACTGAAACTGGGCAACGGACCACGCAAGATCGGCATTCGCGCGGATATGGACGCGTTGCCGATTCACGAGCAAACGCACCTGCCGTACGCAAGCCGGATTCCGGGCAAGATGCACGCTTGCGGCCACGACGGTCACACCGCGATCCTGCTCGCCGCCGCGCGGCATCTGGCGACGAGCCGCGGCTTCGACGGCACGCTCAACCTGATCTTCCAGCCCGACGAAGAAAACCTGTGCGGCGCGCGCCGTATGATCGACGAGGGCCTGTTCGAGCGCTTTCCCTGCGATGCGGTCTACGCGTTGCACAACGGTCCGGGCATTCCGGTTGGCCAGTTCGTCGTGAAGACGGGCGGTGTGACGGCAGCTTCGGACGTCGCCACAGTCACGCTGACGGGCGTGGGCGGCCACGGCGCGATGCCGGACAAGGCACGCGATCCGATCGTCGCGGCCGGCTCGCTGATCATGGCGTTGCAGACGATCGTTTCGCGCAATCTGCCGGCGTCTGAAGTGGGTGTGGTGAGTATCGGCGGCATTCATGCGGGCGCGACCCACAACGTGATCCCCGACACGGTGAAGCTGCTGCTGAACATGCGTTCGACCAATCCGGAGATGCGCGAGCGGATCGAAAAACGCGTGCACGAAATCGTCACGCTGCAGGCGCAATGCTTCGGCGTGGAAGCCTCGATCGATTACAAACGGCTCGTGCCGGTGGTCGTCAATGCCGAGGCGCCGACCGCGCTGGCGCGTGATGTAATCACCGATCTGGTCGGCGCCGCGAACGTGCTGACCGACACCAAAGGCATGATGGGCAGCGAAGACTTTGCATGGATGTCCGATAAGGTGCCGGGCTGCTACGTGATAATCGGCAACGGCGTAGGCGAGTGGGGCGGTTGCATGGTGCATAACCCCAAGTACGATTTCAACGACCGCATCATCAGCCTGGGAGCGAGCTACTGGGTCAAGCTCGTGGAAACGTATCTGAACTGATCCGCCGTTGCCCGCATTGCATTGTGATGAAGCGAGCGAAGCGAGCACGAAGGGGTCGACGATATGAACGGCATTCAACTAGCGATGCAGATTTTTCAAGCCCGGATTGAAGGCTTGAACCGGCGGCATCGGCTATATTGAGCGGCACTGCCCAAATCAATTCATAAAGGAGACCGCCGTGCCCGCTGTCACAACGCTGCTCGCCTTCGCCCTGGTTTCGCTCGGCATGGTGCTCACACCTGGCCCGAACATGATTTACCTGATCTCGCGATCGCTCTGCCAAGGGCGGCGCGCGGGGCTCGTGTCGCTCGGCGGCGTCGCGGTCGGCTTTGTGTTCTACATGTTTTGCGCGGCCTTCGGTATCACCGCGCTGCTGTTGACGGTGCCCTACGCGTACGACGCACTGCGTTTCGGCGGCGCGCTTTACTTGCTGTATCTGGCGTGGCAAGCGGTCAAGCCGGGCGGCCGCTCGCCGTTCCAGGTGCGCGACCTGCCGCATGACAGCCGCCGCAAACTGTTCACCATGGGGCTCGTCACGAACCTCGCGAATCCGAAGATCGCGGTGATGTATCTGTCGCTGCTGCCGCAATTTATTTCACCGGAGCACGGCAGCGTGCTCACGCAGTCGATCGCGCTGGGTTGCGTGCAAATCGTCGTCTCCGTCACGGTCAATGCGTTGATTGCGAGCATGGCTGGTTCGATCGCCGGGTTTCTCAATGGGCGGCCGATGTGGCTGCAAGTACAACGCTGGCTGATGGGCACCGTGCTCGCCGGTCTGGCCGTGCGGATCGCGTTCGATTCGCGCCGTTAAACCGGATGCTGCAGACTCGCCTGAGTTTGCATCGCTGACTGCCTGCCTACGTCTCACTCACCTTGAGCGTCCATCACGGGCGGCCTGCCCGTGTCCGGCTCACAGCGCCTTGTACATGATGGTGGTCGAGTCGAAGCGTTCCTCCTGCGTGTCGCGGCAAAACTGCGGGATCACGCCGGCTGTCTGATAACCCAGTGCGGCATAGAGTGGCTCGGCCTTGTCGCCGGTGCGCGTATCGAGCGTCAGCAGGCTGCGCTGCAACTGGTGCGCCCGGCTTTCCAGTTCCGCCATCAGCGCTTTGGCGATACCCTGGCGGCGGAACGCGGGGTGGACCAGCAGCTTGCGCACCTCGGCGCGATGCCGCTGATTCGGCATCGTGTCGTAATCCAGTTGCACGGTGCCGGCGATCGACTCGCCATGGCGAGCGACGAACAGCACAAGCGCCCCCGCGCGCAACGACGGCAACACCTTGCCGCGCCAGAACGCCTCACTCTCCTCGAAGCTGTGCGGCAGTACAAAGCCGACGCTCGCACCGTCATGGACGCAGGCATGCAGTAGCGCGCCGAGTTCGGGTAGGTTGCGAACGAGGTCGTCGGCGGAAAAGCTCGTGATGGTGGTCGTGCTCATGTTGGCTCGAACTCAGACGATGAAGAGAATGTAGCGGGCCGCGCTGTGCGCGGGCGTGACGAAAGCGCTGGGGCCGAACAACTGATAGCGCAGACAGTCGCCGGGTTGCAGATCGTGGCTGCGGCCGTCGACAGTGATCTGCAGTTGCCCTTCGAGCAGGATCAGATGATGTTCGAGGCCGGCTCTCGGCGACGCGTCGTAAGCAATGCGCACGCCGGCATCGAGTTCACACTCCAGCGCCTCGCCGCTCAGCGCCTGGGCCGGTGGCGACACGGAGCGGCGCCGGAAGCCAACGCTCGCGTCGGTCCAGACCGCCTGCGCCTCGCGCGGCACCAGCGGCGCGAAGTCTTCTTCGACCATGTGCATGAGGCGCGACATCGGCAAGCCGTAGGCGACGCAGAGCTTGCCCAGCACGCTCGCCGTCGGGCTCACGGCGGCGTTTTCGAGGCGCGACAGGGTCGCGCGGCTAACGTTGCTGAGCTTCGCCAGATCGTCGAGCGACCAGTTTCGTTCGGCGCGCAAGCCTCGCAGACGCTGGGCGATGCGGCGGTCGATGGCGTTGTCGTCAGAGTATGTGTTTTCCATATTCGGGAAATTATCTCTAATATGGAATGACGTCAACGAAACAAAAATGCGCGCGGACGGAGGTGGACGCGTTCGAGGCGAGCCGGGTCATTGCGGAGATTCGTACACCGCGAGCGGCCGGGGCGTTTATCATAGTGGCCACAAACTAAAACCCGCCGCCCGGCTGTGCAACGGTAAGGCACACCATCCACGAGACCCGGCGGCGCATGCCGCGACATCCTTTCTATGAACTCCACTCCCGACGCTGTTTCCCGTCCCTCCATCCGCGCTTTGACCTTGCTTGAAGGGCGCGTACTCGGCGTGCTCGTCGAAAAGCAGCACACCGTGCCGGACAGTTATCCGCTTTCGCTGAACGCGCTGACCCTGGGCTGCAATCAGAAGACTGGCCGCGCGCCGGTGATGAATGCGACCGAGGCGGAGGTGCTGACTGCCGTCGACGGGTTGAAGCGCCTGAGCCTGGTGATGGAGGGCAGCAGCAGCCGTGTGCCGCGCTTCGAGCACAACATGAATCGGGTGTTGGGGTTGCCGAGTCAGTCGGCTGCGTTACTGACGACTTTGTTGCTGCGCGGCCCGCAGACTGCCGCTGAATTGCGCTTGAACAGCGCGCGGTTTCATGGGTTTGCCGACATCTCGTCGGTCGAGGCGTTTCTCGACGAGCTGGCCGCCAACGATCCGCCGCGGGTGGTGAAGCTGGGCCGCACGCCGGGCGAACGCGAAAATCGCTGGATGCATCTGCTATGCGGCGAAGTCAGCGCGAGTGAGTTTGGACAACCGGGCGGCGAAGATGAAGTTGTGCCACTGTCAGCGTTCGAGGCGGTAAAGGCTGAACAGAAGCGGCTTGCCGATGAGGTGAACCGGCTTCAGGTGGTGGTGCGGCGCATGGCCGCTGAGTTGGGCATTGAAGTTGAAGAGCTTGGCGCGGGGGATTGAAGCGATGCTGGCTTTTCGCCCGCTGGGAGCGGGCGAAAAGCCAAAAGCCAAAAACTAGAACTTGTAGTTCACCGATGCAATGGTATTGAGCTCGAATCTTTTTTCGGTAATCGGACTATTTGCCGCGTTGTGCTCCAGTCGCCCAAAGGTAGCGGCAACCGATCCATCCCAGTGCTTCGAAAAATCGTAAGTCACCATGGCGTTCATGTGGATGTCTCGCACGCCCGCACTGGTGCTATACGCAGGCAATCCTGACGCCGCGCTTTGCTGCGAGGTCACGCCGAAAAATGTCTGCGTATAAGTCCCGTTCGCCCAGGTGAAGCCGGGGCCGACAGAGAACAACCAGCCGCCAACGGGCGCCGAAGCCACGAAATCCGTGCTGACCGTGGTCCCCTGGTGATGCCCGTCGATATCCTGGTACGCCGCAATCGACCCGGTAAACGCCCACCACGTGTAGTCAGCGAAGAGCTTCAGTTTCGGTCCGCCATACACGTTGCCAAGTCCATGCAGCCGCGGGTCGTCGTTGTCCTTGCGAGTCTGGAAATCGAAACTGAGCGCCGCGCCCACGTGATAGGCCGGGCCGCGCAGCACGTTGACACCCAGTACATCAGGACCCTGCGAGAAAATCCGGTCGTCGTAAGAGATGTCCAACGCAGGGAACGGGAAGACCTTCAACTGTCGCGACCCCGGGTACTTGGGCGTGATCACCACGCCAGGGCCGACGCCAATTTTCCATTTGCTGTCGGTGGCCGCGCCCGTGCTCGTGCTCGTGCTCGTGCCAGCGTCGTTCGTACTCGTAATTGCGCTCGTACTTGTGCTCGCGTCAGTCGTCACGTCCGGACTTGCATCGTCCGCATACGCAGCACGCGCGGTGCAAAGGCCCAGCGCGGCGGCGAGCAGCAGTGACATGTGGGTGGCTTTGCCGACCCTGAATGGGGTACGCAGCGACGCGCTCGCCGGTTTGCCGGAGCCGGACGTGATATGCGCCGTCATGCACGCTCCTTGCCAAGCGCCGCGAGTTGTCTCAGGCGCCGAGCCAGGGCCTTCGAGACGACCTGTTGCTTGCCGCCGTCGTCGCCACTATGGGCAGCTTCGCTCTCGCGCAAAAATAGCGCGGTTTCGCGCGCGACGATTTCGCGCTCGTTGTCCGACGTAATCATGTGATACGAATCATCCAGCCAGATTGTGCGTAAAAAGGCAGCACCGATATTTGCTGCGACAAAACGGGCATTGCGAGGGCTCGACGTCTCATCATCGATCGCATGAACAATCAGGCAATCGGTCTTGATGTCGCGTACCTGTGTGCGCAGACTCGCGGCAAGGCGGCTCGCCTGGTGCAAGGCCGGCAATGAAATCGTCGACGGCCCGACTTCACTGAAGTCGCTGCGCTGCATTGCGCGGGCAATCTTTGCTCTGAGCGCTTCGTTGCGCAGGCCGAACGGCGCTTCCTCGCGGTAGCGCCAGCGTTTGCGCAACGGCGTGAAGTACGCCCAGTTGAGCAGGAAGCGATACCAGGGGATCGCCCAGCCGTCGTATGAGAGCGTCAGCGACAACAACACGAGCGACTGCGCCCCTGGACGGCGATGCGCCAGCGCCAGCGCTAACGCCGCACCGATCGATAACCCGCAGATCGAGACGCGTGCAAAACGCTCGGCCAGCGCGTCATACTCGCGCACGGCGGCCTCGAGCCAACGCTCCATGGCGGCTTCTTCGGAACCCGCGCTGTAGCCAGGCAAGACCGGCGCGCAGGCGGTGAAGCCCTCGGCGTTCAGATAGCGGGCGAGAAAACGTAATTCGAGCGGCGAGCTCGACAGACCGTGCAACATCAGCACGGCATGGTCGTCGCCGGGTAAGAAGAGACTGGTCGGTTCGCTCACGGATCAGGCTCCAATCCGCAGCACGAGGAACTCACCGGCGTGGGTGGTGAACCGTTCGCACACGCACTCGGTCAGCTTCAACGGGCCATCGCCGCTTCTCAGGCGTACGCGATGGCTGCCGGGCCACAGTGCCTTGCTAAGCCGCTGGATGTCGTCAGGATCGACGTCGGCAAAGCGCGGGCCGGGCGCAATCTCGTTGGACAGACGCGGCAGCACACCTTGTGCCTTGACGTCGTCCGCCTGTTGCAGCGCCTTGCGCTCGAGCGCCTGGATGAAAATGAAAGTCTTGTGGTGATGCGACAGATGGCGCAGCAGCCGGTGCGTTTCGTCGACGGCACGGCGCGCGAGCATGCGTTCGTTGTCGTGACGCAGCAGCATTTCATAGCGCGACTGCGCAACCGATGCGATCAGCTCCGCACGAAACTGTGCGCGGCGCAGGCGTTCGATCAGAATGATGACGAGCAGCGTCACCAACGGATACGAGATCAGCAGCGCGACGTCACCGCGATCGAATACGGCGATGGTGGCGTAGGGGGGGACGAACAGGTAGTCGGCGATACCCATGCCGAGCACCATGACCGTGAGCGCCGGAGCCAACCCGCAGAAATACTCGACCAGCGCCGCGGCGATACAGAACGCGGTGCCCGGCATGATCGGTCCGAGAAGCGGATGGAGCAACATGCGCACGCCGCTCGCGATCGCCAATGCGGCGGCCGCGCCGACCCAGACGCGTGTTCCCCGTGGTGCCCAACGGCGGGCGTTTTGGACTTCCATAATATTTTTTTTAGGGAGCGATTCCGCTTCCCGATTGAGTGTGGCAATGCGCTTTTAAGCGCAGGTCGGACAATACCATAATCGGGCAGAAGCAAAGGCCCGGAAAGACGTAAAGACCGGAAGGCCGGCCGGGAATCACGTGTTTCGCATGTCTGAGAGAAAAACATGCCCGCGATTAGGGGTATTCTCGCCAGCACGCATTGCTGCGGGCAGTGAGCTTAAGTGACGCTTTAAATGGCTTAGCGGCCTGTATCGGCCCTTCAAGCCGCTGGTCCGGGCCCGTGGTCGAGCCCTGCTATCGAAGCTGCGCATGGGCAAATCACACGCCGCAAGAGTATTGCGCTTATACATCGTGCTGCCGTGTTGCTTCAATTACAGTTAATCCCATTTACAAATGACACAAAACATTTACGACGACCCCGATTTTTTCGACAACTACAGCCAATTGGGCCGTTCGAAACAGGGTCTCACCGGCGCCGCCGAATGGCCCGCGTTGCGCGCCATGCTGCCGGAGATGGGCGGCCTGAACGTGGTCGATCTTGGCTGTGGCTATGGCTGGTTCTGCCGTTGGGCGCGCGAAGCGGGCGCGGCCACGGTGCTGGGTCTCGACGTCTCGGAGAAAATGCTGGAACGGGCGCGATCGTCGTCGAACGATCCTGCCGTGACCTATGCCCGAGCCGATCTTGAACATCTCGACTTGCCGCAGGCGGGCTTCGATCTCGCGTATAGCTCGCTCGCGTTTCACTACATCGACAATCTGCGCGGCTTGCTCGACACGGTGCACGCCGCGCTGGTGCCGGGCGGGCGCCTCGTGTTCTCGATCGAACATCCGATTTTCATGGCGCCGCAGCAGCCCGGCTGGTCGGTCGATGCGGATGGCCGCAAACATTGGCCGCTCGACAGCTACCAGTTGGAAGGGCCGCGCATCACGAACTGGCTCGCCGACGGCGTCATCAAGCAGCATCGCACCATCGGCACGTTGCTCAATCACCTGATTGGCGCGGGCTTTACGATTGCCCATGTCGAGGAGTGGGGGCCGACCGATGCCGATCTTGCCACGCGCCCTGAACTGGCAGAAGAGCGCGAGCGGCCGATGATGATGCTGGTGTCCGCTACGCGGTAGTTTTCAGGCGAGTGGGGCGGTGGCCATGTGGTGGCCGCGCGCTGGCCGATCAGGTATCGCGGCTTCGTCGCGGGTCATCGGACAGGGTTCGCTGGGTGCGATAGAAAACGCGCGGCGGCACATTCGGTGAATCTTCCGCGAGCCGGTCGAGTTCGTCGCGGATCGCGGTGAGATAGTGGCCGTCGCGGGCATCGGCGTCGCCTGCGAAGATCGCTTCAAGGCTGCGCCGCACAGCGCCATAGCGCGCACCGGCCGCGCGATGCTTCTCCGCGCGCTCTGCGTATCGGAAGAACGTTTGCAGCGCGGCGGAGACCGCAGCGGCGACGCTCACGAGGCCCAGGAAGATCCTCAGCGCCGGCGAGACGGCGCTCGAACTCAACGACGCAAACACGGCCGTACCCACAAAGGCCGTCAATGCGGTGACCAGCCAGCCGACGCCGCGGTCGCGCGCCGCCAGCAGGTCGGCCATGTCGTAATGGCTCATCTGGGATTCACGCGCGCGCCGGATCCACTTCAGCAGAAGCTGGTTTTCGTCGACGGGGGGTTCGTACGCAGTCGGGTTCTTCATGTCGCTCGTCAGGGCTGTCCAGTATCGCAAGCGTGGCGCATGCGCTTGACGATACTGTGCCACATGCGGGCGACGATCTGAACGCGTGGAACCTGACCGGATCAGCCGAGCAGCCGACGCACCCGTGGCATCACTTCTTCGGCAAAAATGCGCATGTCGGTCTCGAACGGCTGGAATTGCAGCATGAATAGCTCGACTCCCGCACGATGAAAGTCGGCGATCTGCTGCGCGACGGTGTCATAGTTGCCGACCAGTCCAGCTGCCGTACCGCCATTCGAGCCTACGCGCGGCGTTTGCGCGAAGGTCTGGAACATCACCGCCTTCGGGTCGATGTTCGATTTCTGTTGCTCACGCAACGGGGCGTCTTTCGCGGCCAGCGCAAACAGATGATCGAGGTGCTGACCGGCGGCCTCATCGGTCTCGCGAGCGATGACGAACGCCGACAAACCAAAACGCAACGGCTCGTGTGACGCAGGGCGCTCGCGGCCCGACACATTCGAGATCAACGCCTTGACGTCGTTCAGTGGCTGGCCGTTGATGAACCACACGTCGCCCTTGTCGGCAACCAGCGCTCGCGCCGGTTCTGATTCGACGTACTACGCCGAAGAAACCGCTGCGCCCACCGCCCAGGCGATCATCGTGCCGCCGGATTCGCCGATTCACTCGGTGGCCGACCTGAAGGGCAAACGCGTGGCCGTTGCCAAAGGCTCAGGTTGCAACTTTCTGTTGCTGAGCGCTTTGGCGAAAGCGGGTCTGACGATCAACGACATCCAGGTGCGCTATCTGGAGGCACCCGACGCGCTCGCCGCATTCCGCGGCGGCAACATCGATGCATGGGCCATCTGGGACCCGTTCCTCGCCGCGCAGCAGCGTGAAGCGCACGTTCGCGTGGTCGCGGACGGCAGCGGCGGTGTCGCCGAATACAACCGCTTCTATACGGCGACAACAGCCTTCGCCGACAAACACCCGGACGTGCTGCGCGTCGTATTCGACGAATTGAACGCCACCGGCAAGTGGGTTAAAGCGCATCCACAGGAAGCCGCGCAGATTCTCGGCCCAATGTGGGGCAATATTCCCGCACCGACTGTCCAGTTGGCCAATAGCCGCCGCAGCTACGATATCGTGCCGGTGAAGCGCGATCAGTTGGCTGAACAGCAGCGTATCGCCGACACCTATCGCGCGGCCGGGCTCATCCCCGCCGCTTTGAAAGCGACGGACATCCGTATCTGGACGCCGTCGGCGAAGTGATCCGCCGAAGCCGTTCTTTCCGGCGAAGAGCCCGGTTCCGGCCGGGCGATATGGTTTAAGGCCGCGCAAGCGGCCTTAGTCGTTTTAGCGCGTGCCTCGCGTGCTTTTTACAGTTCGGCAGGTGCCGTCGAGACTTCCGGATTCCGCGCCACACCGAACCTTTCGTTGTGCGCTTTTCCATTCAGATAGAAGTCACCGATAGCGGCTTCGCGGATGATCGCCGGATTGTGCGAAGCCAGCACGCGTGCGTTGCGCCAATAGCGATCGAAGCGGCGTGTCTCGCTGGTTGCCGATGCGCCGCCCACTTCGAACAGTAGCGTCGCCGCTTGCAGGGTCTGCTCGATAACGATCTGCTGCGCCTGGAAGGTCTGAATATCCAGATGGATATAGGTCTGTTCATCAGTCCGGCCTTCCTGTCGCGCCACCGACACTTCATCGATCGCTCGGGCGAGCGACGCACTGATGCTCTGCGTCGAGTAAGCAAGGCTCGCCAGGCGGCCGACTACGCGATGCACCAACGGATTGTCGCGCGGGCTCGATTCGCCCGGAATACCGAAGGTCCGGGTCTTGCCTTGGGTGAACGCCACCGCATCGCGCAGCGCCGCACGGCTGATACCGGCCAGGTTCGCGACATGCAGCGCCTGGTAGTACGCGGTAAGCAGGCTGTTGCGTCGTGGTTCGGCGGCGCTATAGCGGCGATACAGATTGTCGAGCGAGACGGGAACATGCTCGAAACGCGCCGTGCCGCTGCCGGTGAGACGCTGCCCGAAGCCATCCCAGTCGTCGATCCGCTCGAGGCCTGGCGCGTCGCTCTTGACGAGCACGCGCACATCGCTTTGTCCGTCATGAGCGGTGACGTCGACCCAGTCCGCGTAGAGCGTGCCGGTGGTGTAGTACTTCTCGCCGTCGAGATGCCACGCGCCGTCGGTTTGCGTGAGGCGCACGCTGTTGTTGGTGACGCCGGTGCGTTCGGATACGGCGCCGCCGATGATCTGGCCTTGTGCGATACGCGTGAGCCAGCGGTCACGCAGCGGCTCGTCGCCGTTTTCCAGCAGCGCTTCGATGAAGCCGCCGTGTACGCGCAGGATTTGCGGCAGATTCGAGTCCGCTTCGCCAAGACGCGTGACTAGCGCGAGAAACGCTGTCAGCGTGATGCCTTCGCCGCCGTAATGCTTAGGCACGCGTAGTTTGGTGTAGCCGGCTTCGCGGAGCCATTCCACCGGAGCGTAGGCCAGTTCCCGCTTCTGTTCGCGGTCTACGGCGCCTTCGGCGATGCGGGCGAATACGGGTGCGAAACGGCTGCTTAGTTCGTCTTCGTCGAAGAGCTGAGCGGCGTCTGCGGTTGTGTAATTTGGGTTCGGGTGCGATTCAGATGCTGGCATGAGTTCTCCAAAGCGGGGTGGGGTGCGGCGTTGTACGCTGCGCTCAAAGCGCGGCCAACGCCTGATCCAGGTCTTCGAGCAGATCGTCGATATGTTCGATACCCACCGATAGCCGTACCGATTATCGAACGCTTTGCCCGCGCGCTTTAGCACGTTTTTTCGCTTGCTTAGCTGTTCCAGGCTGATTTGGTTTGTTTCGCGTGCCTGCGCACCCCGGCTCGCACGCCGAGCGCAAATGCGGGGCGCACGAGCCCCGAGTTGGGGAGCGCTGCACCATGAGGTGGTGAGCGATGCGTTGCGGGCCACCCGGACGACGCCTCCGTCGAATCGCCCCAAATCCAGTCCTGACAAGGCTCACACTGTGTTCCCGGCAACTCGGAATGCACTTGGCATAGCTCCTGCTAACTTGAGTTCAGACTTGTATGCAAGATTGAACTCAAGGAAAAACAAGTGCCTATTTCTTCGCCATTGACGGTCCGTGGTCTTCTCGAAGCCTATGCCGCCAAATCTCTTACGCCGACTGAAGCCGTGGCAGCGGCATTGGCGCGTATTGACGCAATCGACCGGCCGGAAGCCTGGATCCTGCGCTTGCCTGCTACCGACGTACAGGCCCGCGCCAGCGCGCTCGAAGCGCTGTACGAAGAGCAGGGCAGCGCCGTATTCGAACGGATGCCGCTGTTCGGCGTGCCGTTCGCGGTCAAAGACAATATCGACGTCGCCGGCTTGCCGACCACCGCCGCGTGCGAGCCTTTTAGCACGACACCGGACACCTCGGCATTCGCCGTGCAGCGTCTCATCGACGCCGGCGCGATCCTGATCGGCAAGACCAATCTCGATCAGTTCGCGACCGGCCTCGTCGGCACGCGTTCGCCTTATGGCGCAGTGCGGAACACGGAATTTCCGCTGCACGTGTCGGGCGGGTCGAGTTCAGGTTCGGCGGTCGCGGTGGCTGCCGGGTGCGTCGCCTTCTCCCTCGGCACCGACACGGCCGGTTCGGGCCGCGTGCCGGCTGGGTTCAACGGACTTGTCGGGCTGAAACCGTCGCTCGGACTCGTCAGCAAGCGCGGCGTCGTGCCGGCGTGCCGCAGCCTCGACACGATCTCGGTGTTCGCGCACAACGTCGACGATGCCTGGCGCGTGTTCAGCGAAATCGCGTGCTTCGATCCGCTCGACAGCTACTCGCGCAAGGTGCCGAGTCTCGGTCTCCTGCGTGGCGCGCCGCGGATCGGCGTGCCGGATCATGTCGAGTTCTTTGGCGACGCGACGGCGAGTCAGGCGTTCTCCGCTGCACTCGACACGATCTCTACCCATCTGTCTCTCGATCCCCGGCCGATCGATTTCCGGCCGCTTAAGCAAGTCTCCGCGCTCCTCTACGACGGTCCTTGGGTGGCCGAACGGCGCGCCGCGCTCGGTGCATTCTTCGAGACACATCATGAAGCGATCGACCCGGTCGTTGCCGCGGTGATCGGCAAAGCTGACGCCTACAGCGCCGTCGACGCGTTCAACGGCCAGTACGCACTAGTCGACCTGAAGCGCCGCGCCGAACAGCTTTTCGAGGCGATTGACGTTCTGATCGTTCCGACCACGCCTACGCACCCATTGATTGCCGCTGTGCAGGCCAATCCGGTCGAGTTGAACAGCCAGCTCGGCTACTACACGAATTTCGTCAATCTGCTCGATCTATGCGCGCTGGCCGTGCCGTGCCAGCGTCGCCATGACGGCTTGCCGGCCGGTGTCACGCTGATTGCACCAAGCGGCGCGGACCGGCGTCTCGCCGAGTTGGGCGCGCGTATCCAGGCGCTGTTCGCGGGCGCCACCGAGGTCCTGAACGAGAGCCGGACGGCGGCCGTCGCCGAGCCGACAACCCGAACCGGGAGCGCGGCGAACGCGCTCGAACCCCTGCCGTTTCAGGAGCCGACTGTCGCGCTCGCCGTGGTCGGCGCGCATCTGCGTGGCCACCCGCTGAACTGGCAACTTCAGGAAGCCGGCGCGCGTTTTGTCATGGCGACGCAAACCACCGCCGATTACACGCTTCACGCGCTTGCGAATACGCATCCGCCGAAACCAGGCTTGGTGCGCGTCACCGACCAGCAAGGCGCGCCCATCGCCGTGGAAGTCTGGGACGTGCCGTTGCGCACCTTCGGCAAATTCGTCGCCGACGTGCCCGCGCCGCTCGGCATCGGCACCGTGCAACTCGCCAACCACCTCACCGTGAAAGGCTTCATCTGCGAACCGTCCGCGGTGAGCGATGGCGGCGGCGCTAAGGACATCACCGCGTTTGGCGGCTGGCTCGCCTATCTCGACAGTCTGAACGTCAACTGAAGACCAACGCTCTTTAACCCCTTACCAGGAATTGGACACCATGACCAGCCGCCGCAATTTCATCAAGAGCGCCAGCCTGCTCACGCTTGGCAATATCCTGCCGATTCAATCGGTGTTCGCCGCGCCGAAGACCACAGTCGGCGTGATCTACGTCGGCGCGCGCAGCGACTACGGTTACAACCAGGCGCAGGCAACCGCCGCCGCCGTGATCAAGAAAATGCCCGACGTGAAGGTGGTGGAAGAGGAGAACGTGCCTGAAACCATCGCCGTGCAGAAGACCATGGAAGCGATGATCGAACAGGACGGCGCCACGCTGATTTTCGCGACCTCGTTTGGCTATTTCGATCCGCATGTGCTGAAGATGGCGGCCAAATATCCGAAGGTGCGTTTCGCGCATTGCGGCGGTTTGTGGAAGCAGGGCAACCCGTCGAACATCACCAGCTACTTCGGCTATATCGACGAATGCCAGTACCTGAACGGCGTGGTCGCGGGTCATATGACGAAGAGCAAGAAGCTCGGCTTCGTCGCCGCGAAACCGATTCCGCAAGTGCTGCGCAACATCAATTCGTTTACGCTCGGCGCGCAGTCGGTCGACCCGTCGATCACCACGCAGGTGATTTTCACGGGCGACTGGTCGATGCCTGTGAAGGAAGCGGAAGCCACCAACAGTCTCGTCGATCAGGGTTGCGATGTGCTGACCTGTCACGTCGACGGCCCGAAGGTCGTCGTCGAGACAGCGGAAAAACGCGGCGCGATGAGTTGCGGCTATCACGCGAGCCAGGCGGCGCTCGCGCCGAAGGGCTATCTGACCGGTGCGGAATGGGACTGGGCGACGCCGTACAAGCAACTGGTCAGCGGCGCACAGGCCGGCACCCCGCAGCCGAATGTGTTGCGCGGCGGGTTGAAAGAGGGCTTTGTGAAGATGTCGCCGTATGGCGCGAAAGTCACCGCGGAGGCGAAGCAGAACGCCGACTCGATCAAAAGCAGCATGGTGGCCGGCAATTTCGTGATCTTCAAAGGCCCGATGAAGGACAACAAGGGCGGCACGGCGATCGCCTCCGGCACGAGCCATATACAGACCGACTACACGCTCGAAAGCATGAACTATCTGGTGGCGGGCGTCGTCGGCCAGATCTGAGGGCAGCCTGTGTGGTTGTGTGAATGTGCATGAGCGAAGGAGTCGTGATGCGTCCCAATGCCCCTACCGCAAGGGTGATCCTGTCACTCTTGCCCGCGCTGCCGACCGCCTTGGCGGTGCTCGGCACGCTGCTGCTGTTCTCGCTGTTCCTGCTGGTGCAGGGGCAGCCGGCGCTCGATGCCATCGGGCTGATCTTCGAAGGCGCATTCGGCTCGTCGTTCGCGTGGCAGAGCACCTTGCTGCGTGCGTCGCCGCTGATGCTGACCGCACTTTGCGTCGCGCTACCCGCCCAGGTTGGATTGATCGTGATTGGCGGCGAGGGCGCGCTCGCGCTCGGCGGCATGTGTGCGGCCATCGTCCCGCAGATACTGCCGCACGGCACGCCGTGGCTCGTCGCCACACCCTTGATGGCGGTAGCCGGCATGCTGGCCGGCGGCGTCTGGATCGGCGCGGTCGGCGCGTTGCGGCAATGGCGCGGCGTCAACGAGACGATCAGCAGCCTGTTGATGTCGTATATCGCGATCGCGCTCTTCAAGCATCTGGTGGAAGGGCCGTTACGCGATCCCGCCAGCCTGAACAAACCGTCCACCTATCCCGTACCCGACGCGATGATGATTGGCTCGATCCCCGGACTCGACACGCATTGGGGACTGTTCTGGGGCGTGGTCGCCTGCATCGCGGCGTGGGTGTTCGTGAAGTTCAGCACCAAGGGCTTCGCGATGCGCGTGGTGGGCGGCAGTCATCGCGCGGCACGTCTGGTCGGCTTGCCGGTCAATCTGCTGGCCCTTGCGGCGTGCGTATTAGGCGGTGCTGCGGCGGGACTCGGCGGCATGTTCGAAGTGGCAGCAGTGCAGGGCAGCGCAAATGCATCTTTGCTCGCGGGTTATGGCTATGCGGGCATCCTCGTCGCGTTCGCGGCGCGCCAGAATCCGCTCGCGATCATCGCGTGTGCGCTGATGATCGGCGGCATCGAGGCGAGTGGTTCACTGCTGCAGCGGCGGCTCGACCTCCCCGACGCCACCACGCTCGTCTTGCAAGGCCTCCTGTTCGCGAACCTGCTCGCGTGGGAAGCGCTTGGCGGACGCATCGCCGCATGGCGCGTCAAATTGCAGGCCGTCGCGCAGACCGACCTTCCCGTGCAACTGGAGCAGACCCATGCCTGATATGCACTCGCCCATCGTGATCCTGCTGCTGTCGCTGTTCGCCGGTGCGATCCGTGTCAGTACGCCTTATCTGTTCGTCAGCCTCGGCGAATGTCTGACCGAGAAAGGCGGCCGTGTGAACCTCGGCCTCGAAGGCATTCTGGTGTCCGGCGCGATGAGCGGCTATGCCGGCGCTTTTCTGACCGGCTCGCCGTGGGCCGGCGTGCTGGTCGCTGGTTTCGTCGGTTTGCTGCTCGGTTGCCTGCATGGCCTCGTCTGCTCGTTGCCGCGCGTGTCGGATATCGCCTTCGGCATCGCCTTGATGCTGCTTGGCACCGGGCTCGCGTTCTATCTCGGCAAGCCTTTCATCGAACCGCAGGCGCCGATGCTGCCGTTTATCGATCTCGGCACGTGGACCTCATCGCCGCAATTGCATAACGCCCTGCATATCAACCTGCTGTTCGTGATCGGCGTTGCACTGGCCTTCGTTCTGCAATGGGGCTTACGCAATACCCGCTGGGGGATGGTGCTGCGGCTCGTCGGCGATCACGCTGAAACGGCGCGCGCCATGGGCTATCCGCTCACGTCCGTACGCATCGCCGCGACGGCGGTGGGCGGGGTGTTCGCGGGCATCGGCGGTGCGTATCTGTCGCTGGTCTATCCAGGCAGTTGGAATGAAGGACTCTCCAGCGGACAAGGGCTGATGGCGGTCGCGCTGGTGATATTCGCGCGCTGGCAGCCATTGCGTTGTCTGTGGGCCGCGCTGCTGTTCGGTGCAGCCGGCGCGCTCGGGCCGGCGTTGCAGGCGATCGGTGTGACGAGTGGCTATTACCTCTACAACGCCGCGCCCTATGTGCTGACCCTCGCGATCATGATCGTCAATTGCCGTCCGGATCGCACGCTGGCTGGCGCGCCGGGCGAGTTGAGCCTGACTCGCTGATTTTGCCCTGCCGTGCGTGCCTTCAAAGACCCAGCCAGGACCTAACAAGGATCTCACCACCATGAACCGATTCATCGAAGCGAAGCCCTATCCGTGGCCCTACGACGGCAACCTGCGCGCGGACAACACGGCGCTCGTGATCATCGACATGCAGACGGATTTCTGCGGCCACGGGGGCTATGTCGACAAGATGGGTTATGACCTGTCGCTGACGCGCGCGCCGATCGAGCCGATCAAAAGCGTGCTGAAACCGATGCGCGAACTGGGCTTCACGATCATTCACACGCGCGAAGGGCATCGTCCGGACCTCTCCGACCTGCCCGCGAATAAACGCTGGCGCAGCCGCCGCGCGGGCACTGACGGCGTAGGCATCGGCGACGACGGCCCGTGCGGCAGGATCCTCGTGCGCGGCGAACCGGGCTGGGAAATCATCGACGAATTGAAGCCACTGCCAGGCGAAATCATCATCGACAAACCCGGCAAGGGTTCCTTCTGCGCGACGGATCTCGAACTGATCCTGCGCACACGCGGCATCGTCAATCTGGTGCTGACCGGGATCACCACCGACGTTTGTGTCCACACGACCATGCGCGAAGCCAACGATCGCGGCTTCGAATGCACGGTGCTGGCCGATTGCTGCGGCGCGACCGACAAGCGCAACCACGAGGCCGCGTTGCACATGATCACCATGCAAGGCGGTGTGTTCGGCACAGTGTCGGACTCGCACGCGCTGCTCGCTACGCTACTGGCCACGACGACGGCGCCGGCAGCGGCGCTGGCCACTTCAGGCAGATAAACCATGACCACGGCGCCGAAGGCATTGGGTGTGGAAGTGCTGAACGCAAGCAAATCGTTCGGCGCGTTTCGCGCATTGGATAGCGTCTCGATCAAGGTCAAAGCCGGCACGATTCACGCGCTGCTTGGCGAGAACGGGGCGGGCAAGAGCACGCTCGTGAAAGGGCTGGTTGGCTACGGCGTGCTCGACGACGGACAGATCGCCGCCGACGATCGTGAAGTCCACATCGCGTCGCCGCGCGATGCACAGGCGCTCGGCATCGGCATGGTGTATCAGCATTTCACGCTGGCGTCCGGCCTATCTGTGGAAGAAAACCTGCTGCTCGCGCGCGGACGGATGCCGTGGAAAATCGACTGGAAGGGCGAGCGCGCCGCGCTTGCCGCATTCATGCAGCGCATGCCGTTTCGCTTGCCGCTCGACGCGCCGGTGGCCATTCTCGCCGCTGGTGAAAAGCAGAAACTCGAGATCCTGAAGCAGCTTTATTTGCAGCAGCGCTTCCTGATTCTCGACGAACCCACCTCGGTGCTGACACCGCAGGAAGCGGATGAAGTGCTCGGCCTGATGCGCGATCTGACCTCACGCGGCGAACTGACAGTGCTGATGATCACGCACAAGTTCCGCGAAGTGATGGCCTATGCCGACGACGTCACCGTGTTGCGCAAGGGCAGGCAAGTCGGCACGAGCGCGGTTGCCAACACCAGCCGCGACGAACTCGCAGCGTGGATGATGGGCACCGTCGCTACCCATGCGCCGAACGACATCCCCTCGGGGGACGAAGCGGCAGTGATAGCGGCGGTGACCGTGGAACGCTTGCCGCGCAAACCCGTCGACGACATGGCGCAAGTGCGTCTCGCACTGCGCGACGTATCAGTGGAAGACGATCGTGGCCAGACTGCGGTCAAGCACGCGACGCTGTCCGTGCGTGCGGGCGAAATCCTTGGGCTGGCGGGCGTTTCCGGCAACGGACAGAAGGAGCTGGTGGAAGCGCTGGTCGGCCAACGCCGCGTGAAAGCCGGCGACATGCAGGTGGCGGGCAAGGCCTATCATGCGACCCGCGAGGAGATGACCCGGCGGCGCGTGTTCGCGATTCCCGAAGAGCCACTGAAAAACGCCTGCGTCGCCGCGATGAGCGTCGCACAGAACCTCGCGCTGCGCGACTTCGATCGCGAGCCGTTGCGGCGCGGCGGCTGGTGGCTCGACCGGCGTGCCGTGCGCGAGCGCGCCGCGCAACTGATCGGCGAGTTCAATGTGCGTCCACCACTACCCGAACGAACCATCGGCACGCTGTCCGGGGGCAATGTGCAGCGCGCGGTGCTGGCGCGCGAACTCGGGCAGCCGGTGGATGTGCTGATCGTCGCGAATCCTGTGTTCGGTCTGGATTTCGCGTCGGTCGCCGATATCCATGCCCGTCTAATGTCCGCACGCGATGCCGGCGCGGCGGTGTTGCTGGTCAGCGAAGACCTCGACGAACTGCTCGAACTGGCGGACCGCATCGCGGTGATCACGGAGGGCAAGCTGGTGTTCGAGACGCCGGCGGCGCGCGCGGATCGGGCCGTGCTCGGTCAGCATATGGCAGGGCACGGCGATACCCAGGCGCATCACGCCGTACCCGCAGAGAGAATGAAGGAAGCTATCGGATGACACAGGAAACCGAGTTGACGATCGACGCGCAACCGGGTCCCTTCACCTTGGACCCCACGAAAACCGCCCTGATCGTGATCGACATGCAGCGCGATTTCATCGAACCGGGCGGCTTCGGCGAATCGCTTGGAAATGACGTGTCGCTGCTCGCTGAGATCGTGCCGACCGTCGCGGCATTGCTGGCTTTCGCGCGCAGGCATCAATGGCTCGTGGTGCATACGCGTGAATCGCATGCGGCGGATCTGTCCGATTGTCCGGCGGCGAAACGGCTGAGAGGCGCGCCCAATGCCCGCATCGGCGATGCCGGACCGATGGGGCGCATCTTGATTCGCGGCGAGCCGGGCAATGCGATCATCGAGCCGCTCGCGCCGCTTGCCGGCGAACTCGTGATCGACAAACCCGGCAAGGGCGCGTTCTACGCCACCCGGCTCGGCGAAGAACTCGCGATGCGCGGCATCACGCATCTGGTGTTCGCGGGCGTGACCACTGAAGTGTGCGTGCAGACCTCGATGCGCGAAGCCAACGACCGTGGCTACGACAGTTTGCTGATCGAAGACGCGACCGCCAGCTATTTCCCCGCATTCAAACAGGCGACGCTCGACATGGTTAGCTCGCAAGGCGGCATTGTCGGGTGGACCGCGCCGTTTTCATCATTGACGAAACTCGACGAGACGATCCCGGCATGGAGATAAATCAGCTCGAAGTGGTCGCTCAAGTGCAGGCAGCCTTTGTCGAATACGAGCGGGCGCTGGTCGACAACGACGTCGCGGCAATGAACGCGCTTTTCTGGCACACGCCGGAGACGGTCCGCTATGGCATCGCCGAAATCCAGCATGGCGGCGAAGCGATCCGCGCATGGCGTGAGACCTGCGATCCGGTGCCGAAGTCGCGCAAATTGCATCGCACCGTGGTAACGACCTTCGGCACCGACTTCGCCACCGTCAGCACTGAATTCACCAGCGACGCCACGCCTTTGATCGGCCGTCAGATGCAGACGTGGGCGAGGCTTGGTCCCGTCGAAGGCTGGAAGATCGTCGCGGCTCACGTCAGCCTGATCGCGATGCCATGAAACGCCGATAATAAGAAAAAGGGGGTGACGCATCAATGAACGACGATACGACGAATCTGCTCGAGACCCCCGCAGAGCCTGAAGCGCCAGGCGCTGCGGGAGCGCAGGGCATGCCCGCCGCGCCGGCCGCGGCCAATCAGCTCGCCGAGCAGGTGTACCAGCAACTGAAGAACGATATCTTCAGCTTCCGCCTGTTTCCCGGCGACCGCTTTTCCGAAAACGGCATCGCGCAGCACTACGGCGTGTCGCGCACACCGATGCGCGACGGCCTGTTTCGTTTGCAACGCGAGGGCTATCTGGAAGTCGGTTTCCGGCGCGGCTGGAAAGTGTCACCGATCAATTTCGACCAGCTCGATCAGCTCTACGATTTGCGCATCGTGCTGGAAGTGGCGGCCGTCGAGCGGGTGGGGGCGGGCGGCGACGTCGCGCATGCGGCCGTCGAAGCGCTGAAGGCCGTATGGTGCATCGCGCCCGAATTGCGTGAGAGCGATCCGGTGAAGATGTTCGGCATGGACGAGAACTTCCACCGGCAACTGGTCGCGGCGACGGGCAACGCGGAAATGCTGCGGGTGCATAACGAAGTGACCGAGCGCATCCGCATCGTGCGTCGACTGGACTTTCTGAAGCCGCACCGCACGAGCGCCACCTACGACGAGCATTCGACCATGCTGAACCTGATCGAGCGCAACCGGCTGACTGAAGCGATTATCCTGCTGCGCGCGCATATCACGCAGAGCAAACTGGAAGTGCGCAAGATCACCCTCTCGATGCTGGCTGCGGCGCGCGATAGCAAGTTGCCGTTCGTGTCCTGATGGCCCTCAGGCCTCCTGAAGGCCATCAAGATCCTGGCCGCGCGGTGCGACGCGTGAAGAGGCCGCCACGCGACCGTCACTCACTCGTAAGAAAAAGCCCCGCCGAACTTATCCATCCGCTCCAGCGCCATCCCCGAACCGCGCACCACACAGGTCAACGGTGCTTCGGCAACGAACACCGGCAGGCCGGTTTCTTCCGCGAGCAGGCGGTCCAGGTCGCGCAGCAAGGCGCCCCCGCCCGCGAGCATGATGCCGCGCTCGGCGATGTCAGCGCCCAGTTCCGGCGGCGTCTGTTCCAGCGCGATTTTCACCGCCGAGACGATCTGATTCAGCGGGTCGGTGAGCGCTTCGAGAATCTCGTTGCTGGAGACCGTGAAACTGCGTGGAATGCCTTCGGACATATTGCGGCCCTTGACCTCCATCTCCTTGACTTCGGAGCCCGGAAACGCGGAGCCAATTTCCTTCTTGATGGCCTCGGCAGTCTGTTCGCCAATCAGCATCCCGTAGTTGCGGCGAATGTAGTTGACGATCGCATCATCGAACTTGTCGCCGCCCACGCGTACCGAACCCTTATAGACGACGCCGCCGAGCGAGATCACGCCCACTTCGGTCGTGCCACCGCCGATATCGACGACCATCGAACCGGTCGCCTCGGAGACGGGCAAGCCGGCGCCGGTGGCGGCGGCCATCGGCTCTTCGATCAGATAGACCTGTGAGGCGCCTGCGCTGTGGGCGGCTTCCTTGATTGCCCGGCGTTCGACCTGGGTCGACCCACACGGCACGCAGATGATGATGCGCGGCGACGGCGCGAACATTCGCGACTCGTGCGCCATCTGGATGAAGCGCTTGATCATCTGCTGGGTAATGTTGAAGTCGGCAATCACGCCGTCCTTCATCGGGCGGATCGCCTCGATATTGCCCGGCACCTTGCCGAGCATCTGTTTCGCTTCCTTGCCGACGGCCAGAATGATCTTCTTGCCGTTCGGGCCGCCTTCCTGTCGAATCGAGACCACCGAGGGTTCGTCCAGCACGATACCCTTGCCACGCATATAAATGAGGGTGTTCGACGTGCCGAGGTCGATTGCCAGGTCGTTGGAAAAATAGCCGCGCAAAAAACCGAACATGCAAATTCCTGTCTTACTGGTGCCGGGCGCGTGAACACGCCGCTTGGGAGTGCCGCCCAAGGGCGGCAGGCGACCAGGTGGTGGTCGAAAGAGAGGGAAGAATAACAGCTTCGGGCGGTGAGCTACTTTGGCGGGCGTGCTCGCAGCGAGTTGTCGGCCTGCCATTTGATGCGTTCGCAGTTGGCTTTGACCCGCGCAGCGAATTCCGACGGGGCGTTGAGTTGCAGCGAGCGCATCTGGATCGCATCGCTATCCCCGCGCCGCCACCCCATCTGCCAGCGCGTATCGAACTGGCTGGCTTCAACGAGAATCTTGGCCAGCTTTTCCTTGTACTGCGTGACGTTCTGCGCGGATTCTCCGCAGAACTCCTGCGCAAAGCGGGTACGCTGGCCCGCAGCTTCGGCGCTGGCGTTGGCACCGTCCTCGCTGGCTAAGGCCGGCCGTGGCTGTGCCAGCAGCAAAAGCGACAAAAACAGCGCCAGCATGGGCGCCAGCGCGAGCAGGGCGTGATGCCAAGACCGGTTTTTATACACGATGGGCTCCTTGTGGGCGTCCTCCGGCGCCGCAACGAACCGCGTGAGTTGGGCGGCAGCGCCTGCTGCCGCCCATATTACCGTGTCTGGCCGGCGTGCCTGGCCACCGGTGTAGAAGGCCGGCCCCGTTAGGTCATCGCA
The DNA here is from genome assembly GCA_900142905.1 of Burkholderia sp. GAS332. Lineage (NCBI taxonomy): Bacteria > Pseudomonadati > Pseudomonadota > Betaproteobacteria > Burkholderiales > Burkholderiaceae > Burkholderia > Burkholderia sp. GAS332. The sequence continues at coordinate 1,609,062 of FSRV01000002.1, forward strand.
AGGTTCTTAAGGCGCATTGGTCAGCGCCGGGTCGAGATAGGCGCTCACGTTCTGGGATTGCTTGTAGACCGCGTTGCGCACGTTGAACTTGTCCGCGTTTACGCTCGAACCGTACACCGAGTCCAGCCCATCACCCTTGACGAAGGCCTTCCTGGCCGCCGCCGCGTCGAGCAGGTGCGTGCCTTTCAGCAACGGCAGATACTGGGCCGGCGTCAGACCGACGCGCGCGGACATGATCTTCACCGCATCAGGTTGGGTCTTGGGATCGTTGATGTAGGCCACGCAGCGATACCAGACCTTGATGACCTTGGCCCAGTCGGCCTTGCGCGACTGCAGGCTGACCGGATTGACCGTGATCGCGTCGTAGATCAGCCCCGGCGCGTCGGCCGAGGTGAAGATCGGCCGTGAGCCCGGCACGCGCTTGAGTGCTTCGCCCGCGTTCGGTTGCCATGCGCCGACCGCGGCGACGTCGTTGGACGACGCCAGCACTTGCGGCAACTCATTCGTCTTCGCGTTGACCAGCGTGATGTCCGATTCCTTGAGCGCATGCTTCTCGAGCGCCGTGTCCAGCAGCAGGTGATCGACGAGCCCCATTTCGACACCGACCTTTTTGCCCTTGAGTCCATCGACCGTGCGAATCGGCGGCTTGGCCACGATCATGTCGTTGCCGCTCGAGTAATCGGTCAGGAGGATCATCACGTTTTTGGCGCCGCTTGCGCCGGTGACCAGCGCATCGCCGTTGGTCGCGCCGACTGCGTCGAGCTTGCCCGCGGAGAACGCATCGAGCGAGGCCGAGTAGTCGAACCATTGGAAATTGACATCCACGCCGGCCTCCTTGAACCAGCCTTTGTCGATGGCAATCTGGAAGGCGACGAAGCCGGGCCAGTCGCTATAGCCAATAGCGAGGGGCGCAGCCGCTTGTGCGGGGGTGGCGCCGAAACTGGCGAAACCTATAGCCAGCGCGGCGGCAGCGCCGGCGATCGCGCCACGCACGCGGCGTGGCGAGGCAAGGCTGCTCAGTGACGTATGGGACGTAAGGGACGTTCGGACGGATTCGAAGCGTTTCATCGTTTTCTCCAGGAGACCGGTCAATTGCGATTGTTGAGTTGGATCGCGCGGCGACGGCGCGATAAAACAACATGACCGGTTCCCGCGAGAATCCGAACGGTGCGGACACTGCGCGAACACTACGGGAGACAAACGCCGGCCACGGAGAGGCACGATAGGCATCGCTATCGCCAATCTCCCGGGCTTTTGTCCCGCCGTGTAGTGCAGCAGTCACTCGTTCCCGGATCAAACCCGAGTCGAACGAACCGGTGCACCGGGCTGCTCTCGGACCAGACATTCTTGCGAACCGGAACCCTAGCATCCCTAAGATGCGACGCTGCCGCACCTCTCGGCGACTAGTCTAGCGAGAAATATGCCAGCCGGATTGCACGATGCATCGAGACGTTGTTATGCGAACGATTCAACGCAAACCTGCGTGGCAAAGGTTCAATCCAGCGCGGCAAACCGGTGATGCACGTAGGCGAGAAACTGTTCGAGGCGCTCCTCGATCGATGCCGCGAGACTGATCCGCTTGATGCGGCGATCCGCTTCGGAACTCGTCTCCAGCAGCCAACCGGCGTCGATCAACGCCTGCACGTAACGAACCGCGGTGCGGCGGCTCACGCCAGGCATGAAATCGTAGAGGGCGGTCTTGGCGAAGTCGTTTTCCGGCTCCACCCACATCCGGCAAAACAGATCGCTGTAGTTGAGGTCGTTCAACCCCAGGTCGCCGAAATGCGACGACCACTGCCAGTCCATGTCGAGAATGGCGCGCGCGACGGCTTGCCCCTTGTGACGCGCAAGTTTCTTCTTCATCGATTCACCATGAGGAGGAGGGCTGCACAGTTTAAGTGCTAATCGCGCCGGAAATCGGGCGCGCCAAAATTATGCGCGGCGACACAAAGTGTTTTTTATTGGCGAGATCATTTCGTGTGTACTATTGCATGCAATTTTGCATGTAATTGGAGAGGCGATGAAATTCGAACTGTTCAAGACGTTCTGGGGCTTCGACGGTGGTCCGCATGATGCCGCACCGCTGGTGCGTGCGGCAGGCTTCGACGGAATCGAAGCGCCGGTTCCCAAGGGTGGGGCGGAGCGCGACGCATTTGCGCAGGCCATTGCCGACGAACGTCTCGGGTTCATCGCGGAGATCACGACGGCGGGCAGTTATGTGCCTGAACGGTCTGCCACGCCGGCGGACCATCTGCGCGACTTCGAGGAAAAGATCGTATGGGGCAAGCCGCTCAAGCCACGTTTTTTCAACGTGATGGCAGGCTGCGACGCGTGGCCGGCCGCCACCCAGGTGGATTTTTTTGCGCGGGCGGTGGAGATCGCTGCGAAGCACGAGGTGACGTGCAGCTTCGAAACGCATCGCGGCCGCTCATTCTACAACCCGTGGATTACTCGCGATGTCGCGCGTGCCGTGCCGGCGCTCAAGCTGACTTGCGACTTCAGTCATTGGGTATCGGTGTGCGAGCGTCTGCTCGACGGCGAATGGGACACGATCCTTGAGCTTGCGCCGCATGCGCATCATCTGCACGGGCGTGTTGGCTATCCGCAAGGTCCGCAGGTTCCGCATCCGGCTGCCCCCGAATACGCAGACTGCCTCGCCTCGCACCAGCGAATCTGGGAGGCGCTGTGGAGCGCCCAGATCGACAAGGGCTACACGACCACGACGATGACGCCGGAGTTCGGTCCCGACGGCTATCTGCACACGTTGCCTTTCACGAATGCGCCGGTGGCCGATCTGTGGGAGATCAACACCTGGATGGGGCGCGAAGAGCGGCGCCATCTCGCGGCGTTTCTTGCCGCACGCGAGACGGGTGGTGCGCGAAGCGAACCGGAACGCCTCTAGCTGCGCAAAACACATGCGCGGACTCGATCGCCCATTGAACCGCAACACGTATAGACAAACCCCTGGCTAACCTCACCAGTTCAAGCTCATGAGCCAAACCCACACCCGATTCGACCGCCTGCCCATCGTCGACGTCAGCGGCCTCTTTAGCGATGACCCGGACCAGCGTCTCGCGACCGCCCGCGAGCTCGACCGTGCCGCGCGTGACGCGGGGTTTTTCTACGTCACCGGCCATCAGGTCTCGCGCGCCCAGCAAGCTGCACTAATAGAACAGGCAAAGCAGTTCTTCGCCGCCCCCGAGGACTGGAAGATGCGCTATTACATCGGCAAATCGACCGCGCATCGGGGCTATGTGCCCGAAGGCGAAGAGGTGTTTGCGGGTGGCAAGCGCGACAGGAAGGAGGGGTTCGACACGGGCCGGGAACTGCCGCCCGACGACCCCGACGTCAAAGCCGGCACGCCGATGCTCGGGGCCAATATGTGGCCGGAGCAGTCAGGGTTTCGTGAAGCGATCGGCGGCTATTACGACGCGGCGTTCGCGCTCGGCCGCGCATTGTTCCGTGGCTTCTCGCTCGCACTCGGCTTGCCGGAAACGCATTTCGACAGGTATTTGCAGAAGCCGCCGAGCCAGTTGCGCCTGCTTCACTATCCCTTCGACCCGTCCGCGGAGGACCGCCCGGGCATCGGCGCGCATACCGACTACGAATGCTTCACGATCCTGCTGCCGACAGCCCCCGGCCTCGAAGTGATGAACGGCGAGGGCGAGTGGATCGACGCGCCGCCGGTCGACAACGCGTTCGTCGTGAACATTGGCGACATGCTGGAGGTGTGGACGGGCGGTACCTACGTGGCGACGTCACATCGCGTGCGCAAGGTGAAGGAAGAGCGCTACTCGTTTCCGCTCTTCTTCGCCTGCGACTATCGCACGGTGGTGGCGCCACTGCCGCAGTTCGCGACACCCGAGGCGGTGGCGAAATACCCACCGGTATCGGCGGGCGACCATCTGTTCGCACAGACCGCGCAGAGCTTTACCTATCTGAAGCAGCGTATCGAGCGTGGTGAACTGGTATTGCCGGAAGGATCGAAGGGTTTGGCGAGCTTTGGGCAACAGGCGCGCTATGCGGGCGCTGAACAGGATGTTGCTTAGTGAAACCGTGTTGACTAATGGTTTGAAGCATTCGGCGCGCGTCGTCACAGGCGCGTTAGCCCCCGTTAAGCGGGATGATGTCTGGTGAGGCCGCTTGCTGAAGCGCTAACTAACTGGACTTGCCCGCAAAGCGCGAGCGGTTCGCAACCCCGGCGCCGCCTCGTCTACGAGCGGCGCTGTTGCTTTTGCAGTTCGATAAAACGTGCCGACATCAGCGTATAGAGCGTGCGGCGAAGCGTGGCAAGTGTGAGCATGGTCAGATGAAGGACGTGATGAGTGTGGCGCCATCACTCGCACACACCGTGCCATCGTGCAGAGCCGCTACGCCGTGTGAGCCTCGTGAGCGCGCAGCCCAATCATGGTGCTTCGCGCCTCCAACTGGTGCCGATTCGCCCACAGCCGTGGTGCGTGCGCAACCAGCCCGATCAAGCGTCGGACGCGCGCATTGCGCCGCCGACAGCACTCAATCCCTTGCCACGGTGCGCTTGTCGCGTTCGCACCACGACGCTGGCACGCAACTCGCTTAGCTACGCAGCGAGAGGTGCGAAGTAATTTGCATCATCTTCAGGATCGCTAGGGTTCCGGTCGTAGCGCTTTAAAGGCTCTTAGATGGCTTTGAAGCGCGCACACGATGTCTGGTCCGAGAGCAATCCGGTCTTGCCGTTCACCTTCTTTCAAGGCGCCGGCGAGGCTCCACGGAGGGATAAAAGCCCGGGAGGTCGCGATGTCGGTCAATCGCCCTCTCATGCTTTTTCCCAACCGATACCTGGAGCCTCCATGTCGACGCAAAACCCTGTCGATCTCGCACCGATCCCGCATGTGCTGTGGGAAACGGTGATTCCTGCCGGCACGCACTGGTCCGGCGTGCTGCGCCGTGGCGTCGCGCTGCGCATTGTCGATACCGAGGGCGGCGCCAATCTGGCCGCCGTGTTCTACCGCCACGACGAGCCGCTCGAAAGCTACAACATGGCCGATACGCTAAAGGCGCAGCACACCGCGCATCTGACGCGCGGCCACGTGCTCTATTCGGATATGGGCCGCGTGCTCGCCTCGATCACGGCCGACACGCTCGGCTGGCACGATCCGCTGGGCGGTCTCGGCGATGCGGAACTGTTCGCGAACAAATACGGTACGGCCCGCTATCAGGAACACCGCAATGCAATGGTCCGCAACGGCCGCGACAGCCTGCTGCTCGAACTGGCCAAACATGGTCTGGGCACGCGCGATCTCGTCGCCAACATCAACTTTTTCAGCAAACTCGCCATCGGCGAGGACGGCTCGCTTAACTTCGTGGCAGACCATTCGAAAGCCGGCGCGGCGTTCGATCTGCGTTTCGAAATGGACACGCTCGCCGCGTTTTCGAGCGCACCGCATCCGTTGAATCCTTCCTCCGAATACGAACCGAGGCCCGTCAAGCTGATCGCATACCGCGCGTATGCCGCCGACGCCTCCGTACCGGCCGACGATCCCTGCCGCTCCGCCTGTCCCGAGAATGAGCGCGGCTTCGTCAACACCGATCGACTGTTCGTTTAAGGAGACCCACGATGCCCATCATCGAAAGCAAACTCGACATCCGTCACGCGGTCTACGACCTCACGCTGCCGTCCGGCGAACCCTGGCTGCATGAAGTCAAGCGCGGCCAGCTGTTCCGCATTCTCGATCTGAAAGGCAATCAGGCCGTCGACACGCTGTTCTACAACAGTGCCGATCCGCTCGAACGCTACAGCGCGCAGGACACGATTCGAGCGCAACGCAACCTCTATCTCTCCGCCGGCAGCGCGCTGATGTCGAACCTCGGCAAGCCGATGCTGACCCTCGTGGCAGACACGTGCGGGCGCCACGACACCCTCGGCGGCGCCTGCGCGGCCGAGAGCAACACGGTCCGTTATTCGCTCGACAAACGCCATATGCATAGCTGCCGCGACAGCTTCCTGCATGCGATTACGCATTGCACGTGCGGCGTGGGCACGCAGCTCACCAAGCGCGACATTGTCAGCAATATCAACTTCTTCATGAATGTACCGGTGACACCGCTCGGCAAACTGAGCTTCGAAGACGGTATTTCTGCACCGGGTAAATACGTCGAGATGCGCGCCGAGATGGACGTGACAGTGTTGATCTCGAACTGTCCGCAGCTAAACAACCCGTGCAACGGCTACAACCCGACGCCCGTGCGGCTGACCATCTGGGACGCCCAATGACATTCGACAAAGTCCTGATTGCCAATCGCGGCGAAATTGCCTGCCGCGTGATTCGCACGCTCAAGCGCCTCGGCATTGCATCGGTGGCGGTTTATTCGGAAGCCGATCGCCACGCCATGCATGTGATGCTCGCCGACGAAGCGGTCTGCATCGGCCCGGCGGCGGCGGCCGCCAGCTATCTGAATAGCGCGGCGATTCTCGAGGCAGCGCGCGCGACCGGCGCGAATGCCGTGCATCCCGGCTACGGTTTTCTCTCGGAGAATGCCGCGTTCGCGCAGGCATGCGAAGACGCGGGTATCCGCTTCATCGGGCCTCGCCCCGCGCAGATGCTTGAATTCGGCCTGAAGCACACGGCACGCGAGCTCGCGAAAGCGAACGACGTAGCGTTGCTGCCGGGTACCGGCTTGCTGCCCGATGTTTCAAGCGCGTTAAGCGAGGCCGAGTCGATCGTCTATCCCGTGATGCTGAAAAGCACGGCGGGCGGCGGCGGCATCGGCATGTCGCTGTGCCGCGATGCGGCGCAACTGGAGAGCGTGTTTGCATCGGTGGCGCGGCTGGGCGAGGCCAACTTTGCGAACGCGGGTGTCTATATCGAGAAGTTTGTCGAGAACGCGCGCCACATTGAAGTGCAGATTTTCGGCGACGGCCGCGGCGGCGTGATCGCGCTTGGCGAACGCGACTGCTCGGTGCAGCGCCGTAATCAGAAGGTGATCGAGGAGACACCCGCGCCAGGTCTGACACAGGCTGAACGCGCAGCACTGCATGCGAGCGCCGTGCGCCTCGCGCAAGCCGTGAAGTACGAATCCGCCGGCACGGTCGAGTTCGTATTCGACGCCGACACGCGGCGCTTCTACTTCCTCGAAGTGAACACGCGGTTGCAGGTCGAGCATTGCGTCACGGAGGAGGTGACGGGCGTCGATCTGGTCGAGTGGATGATTCGCCAGGCAGAGGGTGAGATTGCACCGCTCGACACGCTGGTGCCGACGCCCAGCGGGGCGAGCATCCAGGTCCGCTTGTACGCGGAAGATCCGCACAAACAGTTTCAGCCGAGCGCGGGCGTGCTGACGCATGTCGCGTTCGCCGCCGATGCACGGGTCGACACATGGGTCGATGCCGGCACCGAAGTCAGCGCGTTCTACGACCCACTGCTCGCGAAGATCATCGTCAAAGGCGCAACACGCGACGCCGCGCTCGCCGCCATGCGCGCTGCGCTGGCGCAAACACAGCTCTACGGCATCGAGACGAACCTCGACTATCTGCGCGCCATTGCCGGTTCGGCGACCTTCGCGCGAGGCGAGCAAACCACGGGCTTCCTCACACGCTTCGTGTTCGCGCCGCACACCATCGACGTGCTCGACGGCGGCGTGCAGACCACCGTGCAGCAAACGCCGGGACGGGTCGGCTACTGGGACATCGGCGTGCCGCCGTCCGGTCCGATGGACGACCTGTCGTTCCGGCTCGCCAACGAACTGCTCGGCAATCCGGCCGACGCGGCGGGACTCGAATGCGCCATGGTCGGCGCGACGCTGCGCTTTAACACCGCGACGCTGTTCGTGCTGGGCGGCGCGCCGCTCGCCGCCACACTCGACGGCCAGCCAGTCACGCCGTGGCAGACCACGCGCGCAGCGGCGGGTTCGGTGCTCAAACTCGGCGGCGTGACCGGCGCCGGCATGCGTGCGTGTCTCGCGCTCAAGGGCGGCCTGCAGGTGCCGGATTATCTCGGCAGCAAGGCAACCTTCACGCTGGGTCAGTTCGGCGGTCACGCCGGGCGCGCCTTGCGCAAGGGCGACGTGCTGCATCTCGCCACCGACGCAGGCCGTGGCGAAACGGGCGCGCAACTCGATCCGGCGCGCGTGCCGGTGCTGACGCACGATTGGGCTCTCGGCGTGCTCGACGGTCCGCACGGCGCGCCGGACTTCTTCACGCCCGATGACATAGCGATGCTGTACGGCACGCGCTGGACGGTCCATTACAACTCGAGCCGCACAGGGGTCCGGCTGATCGGTCCGAAGCCGCAATGGGCGCGCACGGACGGCGGCGAGGCGGGGCTGCACCCGTCGAATATTCACGACAATGCGTATGCGGTCGGCGCGGTCGATTTCACCGGCGACATGCCGGTGATTCTCGGCCCGGACGGTCCGAGCCTTGGTGGTTTCGTCTGTCCGGTGACGGTGGTGAGCGACGAGTTGTGGAAGCTCGGTCAACTGCGGCCCGGGGATACGGTGCGGTTCGAACCGGTGCGCGCGCAACCGTCGCTGACGGCATCCGCGCCATCTGCTGTGTCTACAGCAAGCACAGTAAGCGCGCCCCTCAGCGCGCACGATTGCATTCTCTACAGCGATCCATCGGCAGGCGAGGGCACAGGCGTGGTCTACCGCCGCTCCGGCGATCAGAACGTGCTGGTTGAATACGGCCCGCTCATGCTGGACCTGAACCTGCGCTTTCGCGTGCATGCACTGATGAACTGGCTCGATGCCCACCGGCTGCCCGGCATCGTCGATCTCACGCCGGGCATCCGTTCGCTGCAGGTGCATTTCGACCACCGCACGCTGTCGCACGCCACCTTGCTCGCGCATCTTCAGCAGGCGGAGCGTGAATTGCCCGCCGTCGACGACATGCGCGTGCCCAATCGCATCGTGCACCTGCCGCTGTCCTGGGACGACCCGTCGACGCGGATCGCGATCGAACGCTACATGCAATCGGTGCGGCCCGATGCGCCGTGGTGCCCGAGCAATATCGAGTTCATTCGCCGCATCAACGGTCTGGCTAGCATCGACGACGTGAAGCGCATCGTGTTCGACGCGCGCTACCTGGTGATGGGTCTCGGCGACGTCTATCTCGGCGCGCCGGTGGCGACGCCGCTCGATCCACGTCACCGGCTCGTCACGACCAAATACAACCCCGCACGCACCTGGACACCGGAGAACGCGGTGGGGATCGGCGGCGCCTACCTCTGCGTGTATGGGATGGAAGGGCCGGGCGGCTATCAGTTTGTCGGTCGCACCGTCCAGATGTGGAACCGCTATCGCACCACGCGCGAGTTCGAAGCCGGCAAGCCGTGGCTGCTGCGGTTTTTCGACGAGATCCGCTTCTACGAAGTCAGCGAGGCAGAGCTTGCCGAACTGCGCACCGACTTCATCGCGGGCCGCGCGAGTCTGAAGATCGAGGAGTCGGTGTTCGACCTCGGTGCGTACAACCGCTTTCTGAAGGACGAAGCCGAATCGATCTCCGCCTTCAAGCACGCGCAACAGACGGCCTTCGACGAAGAGCGCGAACGCTGGAATGCCGCCGGGCACGCGGAGTATGTCGGCGAGCCGGCCAGCGACGCGGATTCGGCTACCGGCAACGGAGCGCCCGACGCGCTTGTGGCGGGTCAACAAAGCATCGTCGCCGACGTCTCGGGCAGCGTCTGGAAACTGCTCGTCAGCGAGGGAGAGCGTGTGAGCGAAGGGCAGGTGGTGGCAATCGTTGAATCGATGAAGATGGAAGTGTCCGTTGCCGTTACGGAAGACGGTGTGATCGAAACGATCGATTGTGTGGCCGGCGCGGCAGTCGTCGCGGGTCAGCGCTTAATGGTGCTGCGCGTACCAGGTGCCGGCGTTGCGGCCGGCGCCACAGAGGAGGCAACGTGCAAATGAAACAACCCGACGATCTGTTCGCAAAGCGCTTGCCCCGGAGAATCCCATGACCGTCATTAACAGAAGCGACTGGTTCGCGGTGCGCCGCGAACTCTCCGTACGCGGCAAGTGGCTCTTGGGCCTCGGCTCGTTTTTGTTGCCGCTTCTCGTATGGTCCATCGTCAGCTACGTGCCGTTCGTCTGGCATCCGCAGGTGCTCATCGAGAGCCCGGGTAGTGTTGATTACTTCCAGCCCGGCATGCGGGTCGACAAGGACGTGTTCGCCGACGAACTGAGCCATGCGCGCGCGGGTCACACCGCCTTGCCGACGGGCGAGCCGGTCAACCCGGTGTACCTGCCCGCGCCCCACGAAGTGCTGCGCGCGTTCTACACCGCGTTCACGACGCCGCCCGCGTCGCGCGACGGCGTGTGGTTGCATCAAAGCCTGTGGCACAGCATTCAGGTGATCTTCTGGGGCTTTCTGCTGTCGTCAGTGATCGGCGTGCCGATCGGCATCGTATGCGGGACTTACAGCGCGATCGCGCGGCTGCAGGAGCCGTTTTTCGAGTTCTTCCGCTACTTGCCCGCGCCCGCGTTCGGCGCGCTGATGGTGGCGATCCTCGGCATTTATGACGGCCCGAAGATTGCGATTATCGTGATCGGCACGCTGTTCCAGCAGGTGCTGATCGTGGCGAACACCACGCGCAAGCTGGAGTACGGCCTGTTCGAAGCGGCCATGACGCTCGGCACGAAAAAACTCAAGCTGCTCACGCATGTGGTGATTCCTGGCATCCTGCCGGACCTGTATCGCGACCAGCGCATTCTGCTGGGCTGGGCATGGACCTATCTGATCGTGGCGGAACTGGTCGGCACCAGCTCCGGCATTACCTGGTACATCACGCAGCAGGCGCGCTATGAGCATTTCGACAACGTCTACGCGGCGATCATGATGATCGGGATCATCGGACTCGGCACCGATCTCGTGCTGGCCTATGTCGGCCGCAAGCTGTTTCCGTGGGACCGCACGCTCAAGGCGTAGCGGGACCGTTCGCGCCACGGCCTGTCGCAATACACGCAACGCAATACACGCAATACAGCACCACACTGCACCGTATTCAAGGGATTCAATCATGCTAAATCCGCAACCGATTCCGTCGTACCTCATCCAGTCCGAAGCGGTGCGCGCGCGTTTCGACCGTCTGAAGTCGCGCGAGGTGATCCTCGAAGTTCGCGACCTCGACAAGCGCTTCGAGAGTCCACAGGGCGAATGTACTGCGCTGAACGGCATCAACTTCAAAACGCACCGGCGCGAGTTTGTCTGCGTGATCGGACCGTCGGGTTGCGGCAAGTCGACCTTGATCCGCATTCTCGCGGGCCTCGAGCGGCAGACCAGCGGCAGCGTGCTGCTCGACGGCAAGCCCGTGGAGGGACCCGGCGCCGATCGCGGCATGGTGTTTCAGGGCTACACGCTGTTTCCGTGGCTGACGGTCAAGAAAAACGTCATGTTCGGTTTGAAGATGAACGGCCACAGCAGCATGCATGCCGAGCGCGAAGCGCTGCAATGGCTCGATCTGGTCGGTCTGACGAAGTTCGCCAATGCGTATCCGCATCAATTGTCCGGCGGGATGAAACAGCGCGTGGCGATTGCTCGCGCGCTCGCGAACCGGCCGCGTATTCTGCTGATGGACGAGCCGTTCGGCGCGCTCGATGCGCAGACTAGGGCGAAGATGCAGACGCATTTGCTCGATATCTGGCGCAACATCGATGTGACCGTGCTGTTCATCACGCACGATCTGGACGAAGCGATTTTTCTCGCTGACCGCATCCTGGTGCTCAAGGCCAATCCCGGCGAAGTACAGGAATTGATCGAAGTGCCGGTCCCCCGTCCGCGCGATTATTCGCAGGTCACGTCGGCGGAATTTCTTGCCACCAAGGCCCGGCTCGAAGCGTTGATTCATCCGCCCACGGCGGCCGCCGATGAAGACGATGTGGTTAAACCGCATATGGTCCGGATGGTGGACGTGGCGGATAACGTCGAATGATGGCGGCCATTGCCGCAGCGGCGGCAAGCACGCTGATGCCGCAACGTTGAAAAACACGCTGTGCCCCGCCTCAGCGTGCGACGCCGCACAAACGCTAACAGCGCGCAAGTGCATGCTCGTTGCATGTGTTTCAGTTCACGTCTGCGGCTTGCGTCCCGTGTTTTCCGCATTGACCGGCGTGAGGGCGAAGCACACCGCTCGGCTTCACGTGAGGCGATATGGACGAGGCAACACAGACGACGCAGACGACGCCGCACTACGACATCATCAGCGACGAAGCCGAATTTTTCGCTTTGCAGCCCGAATGGGACACGTTGTGGTCGAGGGCAAACGGCTACTACTACCAGTCGTTCAGTTTTTGCTGGCTGGCGTGGAAACACGTAGCGAAGCCTCGTGGGCACAAGCTCAAATGCATCGTGTGCCGTGAAGACGGGCAATTGGTCATGATCTGGCCACTCGAGACCTACAGGCGTTGGCTCTGGACGTTTCTCGTGGCGCTCGGGCCGGATGGGGGCGATTACACGAGCGTGCTCGTGGAAGACGGCCCATCCGCTGCGGCCCTGATCGCGGGCGCGTGGGATATCGCACAGCGACGCTGCGGCGCCGATTTCATCCGCATCCAATTTGTGCGGGACACGCTGCATCTGCACACGCTTGTGATGCAGGCACGCAGGGTGTTGTTTGCCAGACCCCATAACGCGTCTGCCGTGACGTTGCGCGGCGAGCGCAGCTGGGATCAGTATTGCCAGACCCTGGGCACGCTGTTCGGCAAACGGCCCGGTACCTTCACGAAACGCTTGTCCAAACAGGGCAAGGTCGCGGTGCGCATCGTCGATCACACCGACGAAAGTGAAACCACGTCCATCCTCGCGTGGATGTTCAACTGCAAACGCCAGTGGAGCGATCGGGTCGGGAAACGCAACGCATGGATCGATTCGCCCGAGTTCGAGTGCTTCCTCGGTAAGCTCATCTACTCGCCCGACGTGCCCTCGATGGCGCGTCTGATCGTGGTCACGCTGGATGAAGCGCCGGTCTCCGGGATCATCGTCAGTTTCGGCAACCCTTGCGCGAGTGCGATTTTTGCCGGTTACGACCCGCACTACGGCAAATGCTGTCCCGGCCTGATCGCGGTGGAACAGTGCGTCAAATGGGCCTTCGACAACGGGTTCGACCTCGACTTCGGGGTGGGAACGGAGCGCTTCAAGTCGTACTGGTCCCGGGGGGAAGCCTCCACCGCGTGGACCGTGCAGACCATCAACTCGGCACTGGGCCTGCTGGCGATTCGCGGGCGGAGTCTTCTGCGTGAACTCATCGCCCGCGTGAAGCGGTACCGCCATGCCGGTGCTGCATCGCCGGACGCCGACACCGAGGACTTGCCGCTGACGCCGGCGATGACCCCTCAGGCACCAGAGGCATTCAGCCAGCGTCCAGAGCACAACTGAATCGCGGCAGAACCGGGAACGGCCATTCGCCGTTACCCCGGCCTGCGCACCTAGCCAACGAACGGCGCACCCATCGGCCGTGTGCGGATACCGGGTGTGAGCCGCGTCCACGGCAAGTCGCCCGGATCGGCGGTCATCGGACCGGGCGCCTTGGCAACCAGCACGGCGTGCGCAATCGGCTCGAAGTCGGCCCGAAAGTGCACGGAACTCTTGTTCACGAGTATTTTCATCTGCTCCGGTTCGATGCCCGCGACCCGGTAAAGATTGCGGTCGAGCATCTGCGCCTTGGTCGAACTCACCGCAATCCGCACGCCGCCGATCTTCAGGCAGGCGACGGGTCCGAGGTTCACCTGCATGCCGTGCATCATCGGCCCGTCGTAGCGGCAACGACCGTCGGACAGCGCCACGACTTCGAAGCGGCCCGCGAACGGCGTGTCGCCCGGCACGTTCGAACGGCCACCGAGTGTCAATTCGAGCGTGGTGCCAACCCCTGCCGCGTGCGCTTGCGCGGCCGCTTCCGGATCCCAGATCAGGCCGAGTGCGGCCTCTTGTGCACCTTCGGCCAGCAACGCGCGCAGCATGCCGGTCGTGTTCGAATCGGCACCCGCGCCTGGATTGTCCTGCGTATCCGCAATCACAACGGGTTTCTGCGCGGTGGCGGAAAGGCGCATCGCTTCAGTGACGGCAGCCGCGGGAGACAGAAACGGCACGGCCCATAACGATTCGTCGTGCAGCATGGTGTCGTAGAGCGCATCGACGGCCGTGCGCGCGGCCGCCGCATTGTCGCCATAACCCCAGATGACCGGGCCGCATTCCGGAAAATCGGCCGCCGGAAAGCCCGGCGCGAACGACAGTGAGACGACCTGATCTTTTTCCAGCGCGCCGAGTGCCTCGTACATCGAGCGAGCCGGCTCGAGCAGGGTGCACATGCCGTTGATCGGAATCAGAAACGGCAAGCGGCGCGAGGCGCGCACGAGCGGCTGGCGCTCATCCAGCAGACGCGCGAGCAGGCGCTCGGCCCGTGCGCCCGCCGCCGCCATGTCGACGTGCGGATAGGTACGGTAAGCGACCAACGCATCCGCGCTCGCGAGCATGCGCTCGGTCACGTTCGCGTGAAGGTCGAGCGAGGCGACGATCGGCACCGATGCACCGACCTTCGCCCGCAGTCGCGCCAACAGTTCACCTTCGCCGTCGTCCACATGCTGCGCGACCATCGCGCCGTGCAAGTCGAGATAGATGGCATCGAAACCGCCGGCGCCGGCAGCCGCAACGATCTCGCCGGCAATCCGCTCGTAGGCGTCTTCGGTCACTTGCGCGGATGGGCTAGCAGCGGTCCAGATCACCGGCATCAGCGTATGGCCTTGCTGCTCGCTCGCAAGAATGAACCCGCCGATGGGCAGATTGACGTCGCGCAGCGCAAGCACGGCATCGCCGCGTGTCATGGCCGGATGGCCCTCGCCACGCACGAAGCTTTCGTAGGTCGCGGGTGAGGGCGCAAAGGTATTGGTCTCGTGCTGGAAGCCAGCAATCAGGATCTTGAATGCCAAGTTAATACTCTCCGTTGAAGAAGCCGGCGCGCAGGGTCGCGCCGGCATGTCCATTGAGTCTGGTTACTCAGTTTGGGCACTGAATTTTTGTGACTCAGTTGCGTCATTG
The DNA here is from genome assembly GCA_900142905.1 of Burkholderia sp. GAS332. Lineage (NCBI taxonomy): Bacteria > Pseudomonadati > Pseudomonadota > Betaproteobacteria > Burkholderiales > Burkholderiaceae > Burkholderia > Burkholderia sp. GAS332. The sequence goes on from FSRV01000002.1 coordinate 1,624,069, forward strand.
CGTATGGTCACTGAGTCAGCGCATCGCGGCACGTGAGCCGGCCTGTCAGGCCCGGCGAGTCTGCACGGCGATCGGCGAAGGCAGGCGATTCGCGACCAGCAGGATCGCGCCGAGCGCCAGCAGCCCAACCATGACGTACAGACCGGCCTGCAAGCTGCCCGTCGCTGTCTTGGCCAAGCCGATGATCGTGGGGCTCAAAAAGCCGCCCAACAGGCCGATGGTGTTAATCAATGCGATGCCGCCGGCAGCCGAGTCGCCTTTCAGATAAGCGGACGGAATGGCCCAGAAGACAGTGTAGGAAACCCACATCATCGCCGTGGCGATCGTCATGAAAAGCAGCGACATCACGAGATGCCCGCTCGCAAGCGTCGCAGCGGCCAGCGACACCGCGCCGATGAGCGCCGGCACCGCGCTGTGCCAACGCCGCTCGCCGTGGCGATCCGAACTGCGTCCGCCGAGATACATGCCGATCACAGCAGCGATGTAAGGAATCGTCGAATAGAGGCCGATCTGCATCGTGTCGGTCACGCCGTCGGCTTTCAGAATGGTCGGCAGCCAGAAATTGACCGTATAGATGCCGCAGATCACGCAGAAATACGCGATCGCCATCAGGTACACGCGTGGATCGCGCGCGATCTGGCCGAACGAGTGATGCGCCGCGGGCGTTGCCCCCAGCCCGCTGTCGAGCACCCGTTTGTCGTCGACGGAGAGCCACTTCGCATCGGCAGGGCGATCGACCAGGAAGAACCACGCGATCACGCCGAGCACGATGCACGGCAGTCCTTCGACCAGAAACATCCATTGCCACCCGGCGAGTCCATAGGCGCCCGCAAAGGCCGTCATGACCCACGTCGACAGTGGGCCGCCCACCACACCGCTGAGCGGCCCGGCAATCATCACGGTCGCGATCGCGCGCGCCATGCGGGCTTCGCCGTACCAGTAGGTCAGGTAAAAGATCATCCCCGGCGCGAAGCCGGCTTCGAATACGCCGAGCAGAAAGCGCAGTCCGTAGAACATCGGCACGTTGTGGACGAACAGCATCGACGCGGACGTGAGGCCCCACAGCACCAGAATGCGGCTGATCGTCTTGCGCGCACCGACTTTTGGCAGCAGCAGATTGCTCGGCACTTCGAACAGCACATAGCCGAGAAAAAAGATGCCCGCGCCGACACCGTAGACCGCATCGGAAAAACCCAGATCGCTTTGCATCTGCAGTTTCGCGAAGCCGATGTTGAGCCGGTCGAGGGACGCAAACAGATAGCAGATGAGCAGGAACGGCAACAAACGCCAGTTGAGCCGGCTGTAAAGCGCCGTGGCCTCGTCGGCACTCGGATTCGATGGAATAGCGGACACGGACAGCCTCCAGGGGAACGGTTGCGAGCGGCGGGTAGGGAATGACTAGCCGATGTCGGGGTATCGATTGTTTTTCAGGTAACGCGCCGATAGTCGGTAGCCAATAACTGAGTAGCAAGAGCAACTAAAGTGAAGTATTGTTGCTCGCTGGGCAACGCTCAACAATTGACGGACATGGGCGAAGCCAAAGGCAAAGGCAAAGGAACCAGACGATGCGGGAAATCAACCAGCGCCGCTTGCGCTATTTCCATGAAGTCCTCACCCATGGCTCGATTCGCGGCGCGGCGGACCGGCTGAATACGGCCGCGTCGGTGATCACGCGGCAAATCAAGCTGCTGGAGGAGGAGATCGGCGCGCCGCTGTTCGAGCGCCGCGCGCGCGGCGTCGCGCCCACCGAGGCGGCGCAGCATCTGATCGAATTCTGGCGCGGCTGCCAGGCGCAGCAGGAACAATTCGAACAGCGCTTGCAGGCACTCCATGGCCTGCAGCAGGGGCATATCAGGCTGGCGATCAGCGAAGGCTATATCGACGGCCTGATGGACGAGGTGCTGACCGACTTCTGCACCCGCTACCCGAAGCTCGATATCACGGTGGAAACGCTGGCGGTCAACGACATAGTGAGCGAAGTCGTCGAAAGCCGTGCCCATATCGGACTGGCGTATAACCCACCGAGCGATCCGCACATCGAGTACCGGGCGACCTCGCTACAGCCTGTCGTGCTGCTCGTTCACGCCGGGCATCCGCTCGCGGTGCGCGGTGGGCCGGTCAGCGTCAATGAGATGCTCCAGTGTCCGCTCGCACTGATGCCGCCGGCGTTCGGTCTCGGGCAGGCCGTGCAGATGCTCGCCTTCGCCGACAACGTGCAGATCCGCCCGACGCTCACGACCAACTCGCTGACGGTGTTGAAACGCTTCGTGAAGAAGGGCGACGGGGCAACGCTGATCGGCAGCTTCGCGGCGATGCACGAGATCGCCGCGGGCGAACTCGTGGCGTTGCCGATCGAGCATCCGCTGTTCGCCTCGGCGAAGGCCCGGATACTGGTTCGGGCGGGTCGGCCGTTGGCCACCGCGGCGGATGAGCTGCTTCGCTGGATGCTGGAAAGGATGTCGATGTTCAACGGCGCGGCGGCCGGTTAAGCCAGGCCTTTCTGCGAGCGGGTTTGGCCGGCCACCGTCCGCGGCCGACATTACCGGATCGTAATCATCACGCGCTCCGCTTGCCGGTATGATTTGACGGTCAAGCACAGCGGAGCACTCCCCATGCGAATCCTGGTGATCGAGGACGAGCTCAAAACAGCGGCCTATCTGAAGAAAGGCCTGGAAGAATCCGGCTACGCGGTCGATGTCGCCAACGACGGCCCACAAGGGCTGATCCTCGCGCAGGAGGAGGAATACGACGTGATCGTGCTCGACGTAATGCTGCCCGGCATGGACGGCTGGACGATCGTCAAGACCTTGCGCAGCACGCGTACCACGCCGGTACTGTTCCTCACCGCACGCGACGACGTCGACGACCGCGTGCGCGGCCTCGAACTCGGCGCGGACGATTACCTCGTCAAGCCCTTCGCCTTCGTCGAATTGCTGGCCCGGGTGCGCACGCTGGCGCGCCGTGGGCCGCCGCGCGAAAGCGAACTGATCAAGGTGGGCGATCTGGAAATGGACGTCAACCGCCGGCGCGTGAAACGCGGTGGCACGCGTATCGATCTCACGCCACGCGAGTTTTCGCTGCTGCAGTTGCTGGCGCGCCGCCAGGGCGAAGTACTGAGCCGCACGCAGATTGCATCGTATGTGTGGGACATGAATTTCGACAGCGACACCAATGTCGTCGAAGTCGCGATTCGCCGGTTGCGCACCAAGATCGACGATAACTTTCCCGTCAAGCTGATTCACACGGTGCGCGGCGTCGGATATGTGCTCGAAGTGAAGGATGCCGCTTGATGCGCGGCCGCTCGCTTGCCGCGACGCTCGCGCTTGCCTTCGGTGTCACCACACTCGCGGTTTTCATGCTCGTCGGGAGTTTTCTGTATCTTGCGCTGGAGAAGCAGATCAAGGCGCAGGACGACCTCGACATCGTGCTTGCGGCACGCCACGCACGGCGGCTCGCCGAGGAACTCGATACATCGAAAGGGATTCGCGAGCATGGTGACCGGTTAACCAGCATCGTGCTGGGCAATGAAGCAATGTCGATGGAGGTGTTCGGTCCCGACGGACGCATGGCGATCGAGCACAACGCCGGGGAGACATTCCCGGCGCCGGGCGGCACGGCAAGCAGCGCGGCTTCTACGGTCACAAATGCGTCCAATGCTTCCGTCGCACTTGATGGGGCAAGCAAAACGAGCGAAGCAGGCGAGGCAAGCGATCTCCATGATCCCGGCGAAACCGCCGAACCTGGCGGCGTCGAGACGATCACCGCATTGCCACCGCTCACGCGTATTCCCGCTTCGGCGCGCATTACTGAAACGGATATCGGCGCCTGGACCGGCCGCAACGGCGCACCGATCCGCGGCATTCTCGCGGACGCGCGGCTGCACGACGGCGACACAGTGACGGTCCTGATCGCGCGCAACATGAGCGACCGCTGGCGGCTGCTCGACCGCTATCGCGACAAGCTCAACATCGCCGGCGCGGCCGGCGTGATTCTGGCGATGCTGCTGGGCTATCTGCTGATTCGCGCCGCGCTGCGGCCGTTGCGCGATATCGCGGCGAGTGCGGGTCGCGTCACGGTCAATCGCCTGAATACGCGAATCACGGTGGCGCGTGTGCCGAGCGAACTCGAAGCCTTGGTGAACGCGCTCAATGCCATGCTTGAACGCGTCGATCGCGGCTTTCAGCACCTGTCGCGTTTCACTGCCGATCTCGCGCACGATATGCGCACACCGCTTAGCAACATGCGTGGCGCCGCCGAAGTCGCGCTCGCACGGCCACGTTCCACCGAAGATTATGAGTCGCTGCTCGCATCGAATCTGGAGGAGTGCGACCGCCTCTCGCGAATGATCGAAAACGTGCTGTTTCTGGCACGCGCCGAGCATCCGCAGTTCGTCAAACACATGCGCGAGTTCGATGCAGGGCAGGAACTGACGCGAATCGCTGACTACTTCGAGGGTATCGCTGACGATGCGAATGTCCGGGTGCAAGTCACCGGCGCGGCGACGCTGACGGCGGACGTTGAACTGTTTCGCCGCGCCGTCAGCAATCTGCTCGCCAACGCGATCCGCTATACGCCGCGCGGCGGCGAGATCGTGCTCGACGCTGCCGAGTCCGGCGAAGCGGTACGCGTCACCGTGTCGAACGAGGGGCAGCCGATCGCCCAAGAGCATCTCGAGCGGATCTTCGACCGCTTTTATCGTATCGATCCGTCGCGCAGTTCGCTGCCGTCTACCGGCTCGTCGCAAGGGTCCACGGGTTCGACCGGGCTTGGCCTCGCGATCGTTCGCACGATCATGGAACTGCATGGCGGCTCCGTTCGTGCTGAAAGCGACGCGCGGAGCACCTGCTTCGTCCTCACGTTCCGGCGGGTTTAGGGCCTGGCTGTGCGGCGGGCGCAGTAGCAAGCGTGGTGCTGGATTGGGCGGCGGGTGGGGTGACAGGCCCGGTGGTGCTCGCCACATCTTGTGCCGCTGAACCATCGTCCTGCCCATGCCACGTCCCGCCCAGCGCCTTCAACAACAACACACTCGACTCCAACCGCCGCGCCGCAATCTGATCCGCGGTGCGCTGGTTCGTCAGCGCAATCGTCTGTGCGGTCACTACGTCTAGATAACTGACCGCGCCCGCGTTGAAGCGGTTCGTCGTGAGCCGCAACGATAGCTCCGCGGCCGTGGTCGCGCGCTGCTGGCTGGCGGCTTCGTCGGCAAGCGAATGCAAGGCGGACAGATTGTCCTCGACCTGCTGGAAGGCCACCAACACCGATTGCCGGTAATCCGCAACCGCGCCGTCGTACTGCGCCGTCGCGCCATGCAGGCTGGCTGTGCGCTTGCCGCCGTCGAACAGCGTGCCGACAAGCTGCGGGCCGAGCGACCAGAACAGACTCGGCGCGCTCAACCACGGCGCGAAGAAGGTGCTTTCCAGCCCCGCGCTCGCCGACAGCACGAGATCGGGGAAAAACGCCGCGTGCGCCACGCCGATCAGAGCATTCGCCGCCGCCACGCGCCGTTCAGCGGCGGCAATGTCCGGGCGCCGTTCGAGCAGTTGCGACGGCAGGCCAACGGGAATCGCCGGCGGCGTCGCAGCCGAGCCGTTCGGCGGCAGGGTGAAGGTCGAAGCGGGCTCGCCGATCAGTGTGGCAATCGCATGCTGCATCTGCGCGCGCGTCACGTCGATATCGGTGTCTTGCGTACGTGTTGCTTCGAGTTGAGTGGTGGCCTGAGCGACCGCGGAGGCATCGATCGCGCCGTCTTTCAGTTGCTGTTGCAGCAGCTTCAAAGCGGCGGCGTAGGCGGTCACGCTGTCGTCGAGCAGTTTCTTTTGCGTGTCGAGCGAACGCAGGGCGAAATAGTCGACGGCGAGATCGGCGCTCATCGACAGGCGCACGCCTTCGAGATCCGCCGCACTTGCAGCTGCGTCGGCTCGCGCGCCGGTCACGCTGTCGCGCACCCGGCCGAACAGATCAGGCTCCCAGCTTGCAGATACGCCAGCCGAATAGTCCGGCACCGTCTTGCCCGCGAGCGATTTACCCTCGACGTTCTGTGAGGTCCGCGAACGGTCCTGTGCGACGCCGGCGGTGATGGTCGGGAAAAAGCCGGCGCGCTGATAATCCACCATCGAACGCGCTTGCTGGACCTGCGCAACCGCCTTGCGCACGGTCTGATTCGAGACGTCGACGCGCGCTTCGAGTTGATTCAGCACCGGATCGTTGAAGATCGTCCACCAGGGGCCGCGTGGCGCGGTGTCGGCAGGTGCGGCCTGGGCCCAACCCGGTGCCGTGCCGGCGTACTTCGCGGGAATCTCGGCGGTGGGGCGTTGGTACGGCGGCAAAGTCGAACAGGCGCTCAGCAGTGCGCCCATCAGCGTGACCACGAACGAACGGCGCAACAACGGGCGTGAAAGAGAGATTGGAAACATTCGGCTCATCCTTTCGATGACGGGCACTCAGCCATGCGCGGCCGGCGCGATCTGCACAAGCTGGCCGGCACTCAGCGAATCGCCGGGGTTATCGATCACGCGGTCGGTCGCCGCGAGGCCCGTGGTGATTTCCACATGCGTGCCGAAATCGCGGCCGATGTGCACCGTCTTGAGCGCGGCACGACCGTTGCCGTCGACTACGGCGACCGTCACGCCATCCGGGCGGAAGAGCAGGGCGCTCACCGGCAGATCGAGCGCCGGTGTGGTCGACTGCAACTGCAGATGCACCTGCGCGTAAGCGCCCGGCATCAGCGCGCCATCCTTGTTATCGACGTCGACCTCGACGCGCAACGTGCGGCTCGACGGATCGATCGAGCCGCTCGTGCGCGCGACCTTTGCGGCGATGTGCCGCCCGGGATACTGCTGGGCGCTCAGATACACGCCGGTGTCGGGCGTGACGTAGGGCGCATCGTTCTGCGGCACGTCGACGAACACGCGCAGCACCCCGGTCTGCTGGATATGAAACAGCTCGCCCGACATACCCGGCGTGCCAGGCGTGCCGCCCGCCGTCACCAGAGTGCCGACGTCGACGTTGCGCGCGGTGATCGTGCCGTCGAACGGCGCGGTGATCTTTTCGTACGACACCAGCTCGGCCAGATGCGCGACGTTGGCCTGCGCCGACGCCAGCATCGCGCGACGCGCTTCCATGTCGCTGACTTTCGTATCCGCATCCTGCTGCGCGACCGATTGGGTTTTCAGCATCTCCTGCCAGCGCTGCGCGGTGGTCTTCGCGAAGTCGAAGTTGGCTTGCGCGGTGGCTTCGTCGGCGCGGGCCTGGCGCAGTTGTGCGTCCAGATCGGGCGCGTCGATCGTGGCGAGCGTCTGTCCGGCTTTCACGTGGGTGCCGATGTCGGCGTTCCAGTGCGCCAGATAGCCGCTCGTACGCGCATAGATCGATGCTTCGGCAAACGGCGTCACGGCGCCGGGCAGCAGCAATTCGTGGACGGCCGGCGCGGGGTGCGGCGTGACCACGGACACGCTCAGCACGCTTTGCGCTTGCGTCTGTTGCGTCAGCGCGGCGCTTGCGTGCAGACGCGGCACGATGCCGACGATCAGCAATGCCGCGGCGAGGCCGGTCAATGCGAGCGGCCAGAGGCGGCGGTGTGGCTTCGGGTTTGTGGGCATGTCGGCGGCGCGGGCGGCCTGATTAACCTTGGCGGCTGTGGCGGCCTCAGCGATTCGATCAGCCTCGGCGGCCGGTTCAGACCCGTCGCCGAGGTCAGGCGGCAGTAATGGATTGTTCATGTGCAGGCTCTCGTCGAAGTCAAAGTGTGCGGGCGGAAACGCGGGATTCTTCTGTGTCGGTGCGAGCCGCGCGGCGTTTGTCGAGCCACGCATGCACCATCCCGTAGACGACCGGAACAAACAGCAAGGTGGACACCGTGCCGAGCGCGAGGCCGCCAATCACCGCGCGGCCTAGCGGCGCGTTCTGTTCGCCACCGTCGCCGAGGCCGAGCGCCATGGGCAGCATGCCGATGAGCATCGCGAGCGCGGTCATCAGCACCGGCCGGAAGCGGCTGAAGCCCGCCTCGAGCGCGGCCTGCAGCGGCGGCTTGCCGCCGTGGTGGAATTCACGCGCGGTGTTGATCACAAGAATGCTGTTGGCCGTGGCAATGCCGATGCACAGAATGGTGCCGGTCAGGGCCGGCACGCTCAGGCTCGTGCCGGTGCTGAACAGCATCCACGCGATGCCCGCGAGCGAGCCCGGCAAACCGCTGATGATGATGAACGGATCGAGCCACGACTGAAAATTGACGACCATCAGCAGATAGACGAGGGCGATCGCGAACACGAGACCGCTTGCGAGGCCGCTGAACGAATCGTGCATCGCCTGCACCTGGCCGCGCACCACGATCGATGCGCCCGGCGGCAGTTGCGGCCGGATCTGATCGACGAGCCGGGTCACGTCGCTTGCCACGCCGCCGAGATCGCGACCTTGCGCCGACGCGAAAATATCGAGCACCGGCTGCACGTTGTAGTGCGAGACGACGGCCTGCTGGGTGCCGCGTGTCAGCGTGCTCAGCGCGCCGAGCAGGTTCTGCGGGGCAGGGCCGTTGCCGGTTGTCGCCGCGCCTGCACTTGCACCACTGCTCTGTGCGACCGGAATATTGGCCAGCGCCTGCAGCGAGTTAATGTCGTACTGAGGCATCATCGCCATCAGCGGATAGCTGACACCGTTGCTCGGATCGAGCCAGAAATTCGGCGAGGTTTGCGAACTGCCGGAAAGCGCGATCAGCAGATTCTGCGACACATCGCGTTGCAACAGGCCGGCTTGAATCGCCCGCGTACGGTCGACATTCACGTTGATCGCGGGTTCGTCGCCCGGTTGCTGGATGCGCGCATCGACGAGGCCGCGTACACCACGCAGTTCCGCAAGTAAACGGTTCGCCACGACGCGATTGGCGTCGAGCTTGTTGCCGACGATCTGGATATCGATCGGTGCGGGCAGGCCGAAGTTGAGAATCTGACTGACGATGTCGGCGGGCAGGAAGGCAAACGTGACGCCGGGGAAATCTTTGGAGAGCGTGGTGCGCAGCGTCGCCACATAGGCGGCGGTGGGCTTATGTCCGGCTGCGAGCGTGATCATGATTTCGGCGTCTTCCGGGCCGATCGGGTCGGATGAATCGTAAGTCAGATTAATGCCGCTCACCGGCACGCCAATGTTGTCGAGCACGGCCGCGAGTTCCTGCTTCGGAATCACGCTGCGCACACGGGCTTCGACTTCATCGGTGATGCGCGCGGTGTCTTCGATACGCGTGCCGGTCGGCGCACGCAGATGCAAGCGGATCTCGCCGGTATCGACAGCAGGGAAAAAATCGCGGCCGGCAAACGGCACCAGCGCGAGCGAGCCGATACACAGCAGCAGGAAGGTAGCGATGAAACGGCGCGGTCGCGCAATCGCCGAGCCGAGCACACCGCGATAGCGTTCGCGCAAGCTCTCGAAGCGAAGTTCGAAGGCGGCCTGGAAGCGGATCAGCCGCGCAATCGGGCCGTTCCCCGTGACCGGCGCGTTACTGCGCGCGCGCATCAGATACATCGCGAGGGTCGGCACCAGCGTACGCGAGAAGAAATACGACGCGATCATCGCGAACACCACCGCTTCGGCGAGCGGCACAAACAGATAACGGGCCACGCCGGAAAGCAGAAACATCGGCACGAAGACGATGCAGATCGACAGTGTCGAGACAAAGGTCGGCACGGCGATTTCGCCCGAGCCGTTCAGAATCGCGTCGTGCAGTGGCTCACCGTTTTCCAGATGGTGCGTGATGTTTTCGATGGCGACGGTGGCATCGTCGACGAGAATCCCCACCGCGAGCGCGAGCCCGCCGAGCGTCATGATGTTGATGGTCTGGCCGAGCGCGGACAGCGCGATCAGTGAGGTCAGCACCGCGAGCGGAATCGACACCGCGATGATCAGCGTGGCGCGCCAGCTGCCGAGAAACACCAGGATCATCACCGCGGTCAGGGCCGCCGCGATTACCGCTTCGCGCGCCACGCCCATCACGGCCGACTTCACGAACACCGATTGATCGGACAGCGCGGTGATATGCAGCGCGCTCGGCAAACCGGCCGCGATATGCGGCAGCATCGCCTTGACCTGCTGGATGATGGTCAAGGTGGACGTGCTGCCGGATTTTTCGATGGTGAGGAGCGCGGCGCGTTTGCCGTCGCTGCGCACGATGTTGGTTTGCGGTGCGTAGCCATCACGTACGTGGGCGACGTCGCGCACATACACCACGCCGCCGGCCACTGTCTTGATCGGCAGGTCGTTGAGCGCGGCCACCGTGTCGGTGCTGCCGTTCATCTGCACGTTGTATTCCTTCGTGCCGATTTTGGCTGTGCCGCCTGGCAGAATCAGGTTTTGCGCGTTGACGGCGTTGACCACGTCGAGTGGGGAAAGGCCTTTGGCCTGGAGCGCACGTGGATCGATATCGACCATGATCTGCCGCACTTTTCCGCCGAACGGCAGTGGCACGGATGCGCCTTGCACCGTCGCGAGTTGCGTGCGGATCTGGCTGTTGCCGAGGTCGTAGAGTTGCTGCTCGGACAGCGTGTCGCTGGAGAGTCCGAGTTGCAGGATCGGGACCGTTGACGCGTTGTACGTGATGATGTTTGGCGGCAACGTGCCCGGCGGGAGGATGCGCAGGATCGATGCGGAATTGGAGGCCGCCTCGGCGATTGCGCGGTTGATGTCGGCGCCCGGGTGGAAGAATATCTTCACTACGGAGACGCCGTTGAGCGATTGTGACTCGATGTGCTCGATATCGTCGACGTCGGAGGTCAGCGCGCGTTCGTAGTTCGAGGTGATGCGGTTGGCCATGTCCTGGGCGGAAAAGCCGTTATACGTCCAGACGATGCTGACCACCGGGATGTTGATGTTCGGGAAGATATCGGTCGGCGTGCGGAGTATCGCGAGCGGGCCAATGATGAAGATCAACACCGCGAGAACCACGAATGTGTAGGGGCGGCGCAGCGCGAGCTTGACGATCCACATGATGGTTTCCTGAAAAGAGGCGAGGGAGGCGTGCGTCTTTGTTTCCGTGCCGAATGGCGCGTGACGCGGGCTTCTTTGTGAGTCAGGAGTGTGAGGGTTTGGCGCTTACCGGCGGCGGTCGGTTAGATTACCGTTCTGTTATCTGCGGTTTTAGTTTTTTGAGTTTTTTGGTTCAGACACCATGCGTAGATAACAAAACGGTAATCCGCAGGTCAGTGCGCCGACAGCTGAAATGACAAGAATGGGAAGCGTGGTTCAGGCCACTCATTTCTTGCACTTCACTGGAGAGACATCATGAAACTGCTTACCGCCATTGCTGTTGCCGCGCTTAGTTTGCCGTTTGGGGCGAATGCGTTTGCTCAATCTAATCCGTCAGGACTCACGCGGGCGGAGGTTATGACGCAGTTGCAGCAGGCTCAGGCTGAGGGGCTCGTACCTACGCCTAATAATGACTATCCGCCTACGGCGGCAGAGATTGCACGCAATCGGGAGATTTATGCTATTCAGCATCACGCGGATGCCGCTGGCGCTGTGAAGACAGCTGGCGTATCTGCTGCGGATGCTGGGGCGGCTTCTAATTGATGCTTTGTTTGTTTCCCTACGGCGTTGGCTTTTTTGATTTCTTATTGGTTGATCAGCGTCGCTGCCGGTGCGGCGGCAATGCGCTCAATCATGAGATCAAGCGGGCCACGCCTCACGACATGGCCCTGATAAACGCCAGGCTACTGCCGGGCTGAACGCTTATGCTGGGCGTCCAGCGTGGCGCTATCCGCCAAGCCAGCCGCTGTCGGATTATCTGCTACGTGGATCGGAACGGCCGCCAGGCCCGGCACCAGTCCTTGCAGCGATCCGCCTGACAAACCAACCTCGTTCAGCAGCGAGTCAATGAGCGGTGCATGCGCCCGGTACGACAACGCCGCGGACATCGCCTGCTCGGCCAGATTGTTGCCATTGTGTCCGGACACCGGACCGGAGACACCGTCCGAGCTGCCGTTGCTGGCACTGCGATTCAACCCGTCTACCTGAATGATCTTGATCCCTTCAATCGCCTTCATCGGTTCGACGGTCTGCTGGATCACGCCGGGAAGCGCCTGCAGCAGCGCGAGCTTGAACTTCAGGCTTGCCTGATCTGACGACAGCGCGTTGATTGCGTCATTGAGCGCACGTTGTGCCTCTGCTTCTGCGAGCCCCTTCTTGCGGGCAGCTTCAGCCAGTTCCACAATCGCGGTGGCCTGCATCTGCGCGGCCTCGCGCTCGGCGCGAGCCTGGGTCGTGACGTGTACAGCATTGGTCTCGGCCTCCTGCGCGGCCTCAATCAGCGCGACCTGCTTGGCACGGTCAGCCTCTGCGGTCCGGCGGGTAGTTTCCACCAGTTGCTCGGCCTTGACCGCTTCCGCGAGTGCCTCGTTGGCTCGCGCCTGAGCCTGTGATTGCGCCTCCGATTTTCCGGCGATCACAATGGCCTTGTCCTGCGCGGCGATCTCGGTCACCTTGGCCTGCTCGATGGCCGCCATCTGGGTCACCTTCGTCTGCTCGATCTCTTTCACGCGAACCTCGCGCTCGGCTTCTACCTTGCGTGTACGCACAGCCTGTTCACGTTGGATCTCCGACTCCTGCACCTGCCGCTCCGCCACGATCCGGCTCTGCTCAGCCTCCTGGTGACGCTCAGCCTCGTAGGCTGCGATCCGCGCGCTCTGTTCGGCGGTGCGCGTCTTCACCTGCTGCTCCTGCTCGAGCTTCATGAACGATTCCTGCTGCTCGATCTCCAGCTTTCGCGCGAGTGCGTCACGATTTTTCTCACGAACCGAGACCTCGGTATCCTGCTCGACTTCGTTTCGCTCCTTGCGCCGGCGCTCCGTTTCCTGCGTGAGCTTTGTCAAACCTTCCGCGTCGAACGCGTTGTTCGGGTCGAAAAATTCTTTCGATGTCTGGTTGAAGTTGGTCAGCGATACGCTTTCCAGTTCGAGACCGTTTTTGGTCAGATCTTCCGCGACGGTGTTTTGTACGCCCTGCACGAACTTCTCCCGGGCGTCCTGCAGATCCTGCATCGTCATCTGTGCGGCAGTGGAGCGCAGCGCGTCGACGAACTTGTCGTCGACCAGCGCGCGCAGATTTTCGGGAGCCTGCGTTCGTTGGCCGAGCGTCTGCGCGGCTGTCGAAATACCCTCGGCCGTCGGTTTCACTCGCACGAAGAACGCAACCACTACGTCGACGCGCATACGATCCTTGGTGATCAGGCTGTCGCGCGTCGCACGGCTCACCTCGAGCTTCAGCGTGTTCATGTTGATCGGGATGACCTCGTGAAACACGGGCAACACGACCGCGCCACCGCTCATGATCACTTTCTGCCCACCGAGGCCGGTCCGTACAAACGCGCGTTCAGCCGATGCGCGGACATAAAGCCGCGCGAAGATTAGGCCAATGACGCACAGACCAACAACCAGGGCCAAGCCAATGCCGCCCCAAAAAATGATCGAATCCATGTTGATTTTCGAACTCCCTTAAAAAAGAATGGCATTGCAAAACAGGGGTGGTGTCCGTGCGAGTTGCGCCGTTCGCCCGACTGGCAGCTAGAGCAGATCCGAATGGCCAATGATTACGGCGCGGTACAGCGACCCTGAGACATGCGACACGATCGCCACTGTCGTGCCTCGGACAAAAGACTGGCCGGCCCTATCCGGTTCGACGCGAACGTAGTGCGGCTGACCGTATCTGTCCAGAAGGCGCGCTTCCGCGGGGGTGCCGACGGAGGCTTCACCGGTTACGATCTGGGCAGGCAGCCCGATGAAATCGATCTCGGATACGGCCGACGATTCGGTCTGCGGCACATAGCGAGCGACCAGACTGCCGGCTTGCCTGACAAGTGGCAGAGCGCCAAGAGCGGACATGACACTCGCCAGTGCTGGCGGCAGCATGAACCCGGCGAGCGCGTGCAGCAGCGATTGCACGAGCAGTCCGACGACAGAAAAACTCAGCAGAAATAGAATGAGTAGAACCAGAAGGGGCACCCGGCCGACGTGCAGCCAGCCGAGAAACTGCCCCACGACACCAACGTCGGCGTCTGCACCGGAATGGTCAAGGCCGAAATGGGTTACGAGAAGACTGCCTGCATGTTCGGTGACGCTCAGTCCGAACAGGAGCGTGAGGCCCTCCAGCGCGCCAATCAAAATCATCAACCCGATCGCGGTCACGAAGGGGGCGTTTCCAGGCAGAAGCAATGGACTCATGGTTGTTGATCCCCGTAACAGGCGCGTCAGGATTCGCACCCACTGGCTTGTTGTTCGCCATTTTCAGATAAGCGATACGTCCGCAAACGCGTTTTTTCCTCGTGGTGTCTTGTCAGATATCAGTGCGTTGACGAATCGGCACTTAAAGACAAAAGCACACCTAGTTTATCAAAGGTTCTCGCGATAGTCTGAAGGCGATATTCCAATTAAACTGGAACAGATCCGGCAACAGATAGTTTAACTTTGATCATTGTAAAGAAGGCTTGGGGTCACACGAATTGAAACGGCTCCCCTTTACAATTTTTGATTTTTACGCGGGATTTTTTACGGCCCATTGCGGTGATATGCCCGGCCTTATCAATCAGGTCTTTGTTATCGAAGCGAATTATGCGCAGCGTCAAGTACGATCGCGGTGGTCGGTGCTCCACGTTGGAACGGCCGCGCTGTACCCCTCAACTCAAGCCCACCGCCCAATCCACCGCGGCATCGAACAAACTGCTTCCCGCCGGCGATAAGTTGCCGAATGTGTCGTTGTTCAGGAAGAACATCACGCGTCGGGCCGGCGCCAGCGATTCGTAGTCCATCGTCGCGCCTTTCTCGTACGCGAAGATCGCCGCCTTTTCCGGTTGGCCGTACAGCGTCGCAATGGTCGTCGCGCCAAGGCCCGGCTTGCCCCAGCTCATCGCAGCCTGTTTGACATAGACGTTTGTCACGCCTGCCGGTAAGCCGGCTGCAATGGGGTGGGGCGCGTTGACCAGCCACAGGTAACGCTCTTTCTCCGCCTCGCCAAAATCGACGTCGTGACGCTTGCCCGTCATCGCGAAGTCGTCAAGCAAATCGTTTTCCCATGTCAACAACGGTTTGGCCAGGTAGCGCCAGCCACCTACCACCTGCTTCGATGAGACCGTCGATGAAATCACCACAAGATCCGCATCGCCGGCCGCCTCTGGCGGTTGCGCCTGATCCAGCATGCGCACGCTGTAGCCACGCGCGCCGAGATGTGACGCGATCTTCTGGTCGACAGCCAGGTTCGGTCCGTTCAGTTGGACAGCCATGACCACTTTCTTTCCCGCGCGTGGTTCGCTCGATGCGGCGCGCGCAGCAGGTGTCGTGACAGCCAGCAAGGCACCAAGGCCCGCCGCCGCGGTGAGAAATGTCCGGCGTTTGCGTGCAGGCACCAAGCCCGTGTCAGCGCAACGGTTCCAAAGCTTCATCAGTGTCTCCGAGAAACCCCGACCTGCAGGTCGGGGGAAATGTCAAAACAGTTCCAATCTCATGTTTATCAGTTGACCGTGCATGCCGAGCGCGCGGCGTCGGCGCAGCCGTTTAGAACTCCAGCGTCGACAGCAAAGAAACCTGACGCGCATCACCAACCGATACGAAATACCTGTTCGCGCTCGACGGGTAGTAGGTCTTGTTGAATAGATTCTTCACGTTGAGCTGAAACGACAGATGACGATTGCCGAGTTTCGTCTCGTACGTAGCAAAGGCGTCGGCGACGGTGTAGGCCGGTAGCGTGAAGCTATTGGCCGAATCGCCCGGGCGAGTACCGACGTAATGCGCACCGGCGCCGACGCGCAGTTGGTCGCCGCCGAAGATCGTGCCGAAGTCGTACACCGCGGCGAGCGATGCCGTGTTCTGCGGCGCATTCCACAAGCGCTTGCCGGCGTAGAGCGGGTCCTCGGTGGTCTTCGCGTCAATGTACGCGTAGCTCGCAATCACGCTCCAGTGCTGGCCGATCTGGCCGGCGACGTCGAGTTCCACGCCGCGCGAGCGCGCCTTGCCGGCAGTGCGCCAGTCGACCTGCTTGGTGGTGTCGTTGTACTGCTGCACCAGCACGTTCTTCTTGTCGATGTTGAAAATCGCCAGCGTGCCGCTCAGGCCGTTGGGCATCGCCACTTTGGCGCCGAGCTCCCACGAGGTCGCTTCCTCAGGCTGCACCGACGAATCGATGACCACGCCGGAGCCAAGCGGCGCGATCGTCGAGGTCGGTTTGAGCGACTGCGTATAGCTGCCGTATAGCGATACCGTGTCGGTCCATTTGTAGACCACGCCCGCGCGCGGCAGCCATTTGCTGCCGTTGATGTCGGTGTTGACGACGAACGGCCGGCCCTTTCCCGCGATCTGGTTGTAGCTCAGAAACCGCGCGCCGCCGATCAGAATCCATTTGTCGGTGAGATGCAAACTGTCCTGAAAGAAAAACGAGCGGTCGTGCAACGTGTCGGTCTGATCACTGTCGCTCGCCGACACCGTGGTCGACGGGCTCTCCCGGCCGTAGATGGGATTGAAATAATTGAACGGATACTTCGTGGCCTGGCGCAGCAGGTCCTTGCGATAGATGCGGCGGTACTCGGCGTCGACGCCGACCTGCAAATCGTTGCGCAACCCGGCGATGTCGAAATGGCCGTCCACATAGGCAATCGCGTAGCTGTCCGTGCTGAGCGCGCCATGCGTTGCATCGTTGCTGCGCGACACGGCGCCGGTCGTGCTGTTGATGCCTTGTACGCGCAACTGGCCCGCGTCGTAACGCTCGCGGTTGTAGCTGTAGCCGAAGTGAGCCTTCCAGTTAGGGTTGATCTGATGATCGACGCTGATCTGCGCGAGGTTCGATTCGCCGTCCATTTCGTTGAACGGTTCGTCGAGGCGCTCGCGGCTCGAGATGGCAAGTGGCTTGTTGGTCTTCGGGTCGAGCGCCGTGCCGCGGTCGAAGGGATAGAGAAACTTGCGATATTCGTACGACACCACCACCTGTGTGTCGCGTCCGTACCATGCGAGCGAGGGTGCGACGAGCGTCTCGCGATGCTCGCCGAAGTTGCGCCAGTATTGCTCGTCGGTCTGATCGACAACCAGCCGGTAGGCGAGGCCGGAGTCGCCGATCGGGCCAGTCGTATCGAGTGTGGCGCCCGCGCCGTTGCGGCCGTGTCCGTAGGTCGAGCCAAGCACGGAGATCGCGTGATAGGGCTGGAGCAAGGGCTGCTTGCTCACCACATTGACGACGCCGCCCGGGTCCATGATCCCGTACAGCAGCGAAGTCGGGCCCTTGAGCACTTCGACGCTGTCGGCCGTGGCATTCAACGCGCGCCCCTGCACCAGCGGCATGCCGTTGTGCATGATCGAACCGTCGCGATTGCCGCCGAAGCCGCGCTTGAGCAAGGTGTCCTGCGTGGCCGCCAGCGTATTGCCTTGCACGATGCCACTCACGTTGGCAAGCGCATCGTCGAGATTACGCGGACGCTGATCGCGCAGCACTTGTGCCGGCACGATGTTCACGGCCTGGGCAGTGTCGAGTACTGGTGTGTCCGAACGCGTCACCACCGCATCGACAGGCGGCCGGTAGCTGCCGGCTTTCACCATCGTCGAGCTGACCGTCACGGCTGGGAGGATGGTGCCGTGCGTGTCGCTGCTATCCGCTGCCGGCTCTGCGCGCGGGACGAGCGTATAGCTGCCATTGGACTGCTGCACTGCGCCGAGCCCGGTGCCACGCAGGATTCGATCGAAGCCTTGCGGCACGTTGTAATCGCCGTGCAGGCCTTCACTCGTGCGCCCGTCCGTCAGTGCCGCCGGAAACGACAGCAGCAGCCCGCTCTCGCGCCCGAAACGATTGAGCACCGCTTCGAGCGGGCCCGCCGGAATGTCGTAGCTCTTGCGCGCCGACGACTCGGCGGCGGACGGCGCATCGGCTGCCAGCGCCACGTTGAACGGCAGTCCCGCCGAAATCAGCGCGGCCGTTGCGAGATGCCGCGCGAAGTGTGCCGGTTGTCGCGCGCGCAAAGCGCCACGACGGCTATGACTGCCACGGCTGCCGTCACTGCCATTGCCGGCGCCGGTCTTTCGATGCTGTCCCATGTTCAAAGCTCGCAGGAAGGTAGACGATGTGTTGCTCTCATCTCCCTTGTCACGCGAGATTCGAAAACAGCTCACAGCAGACGAAAGTTTTTTAACGCCGGTTCCAGGCACGAGCTGCGCGCACGGTGCCCCAGTAGCGTGTGATGAAGACGACCTCGACCGGCAAGGTTCTCGCCACGGTGTCCAGCACGCGGTCGGTGTCGCTCAGCGGGAAGGTGCCCGAGAGCCGCAGGCCGGCCACTGAGGGATCGCAGCTCAAATGCCCGGTGCGGTAGCGGTCGAGCTCGTTCACAAAATCGCCGAGCCGCATGCCGCTCGCGACGATCAGGCCATCCGTCCATGCCGCTTCGTTCTCGCTGATCGGCTCGAGCGCGCTGACGTCGTCGCGTGTAAAGCGGGCGCGTTGCCCGGCACGGACGATCGGCGCCAGACCGGGCGCATCGAGTGGGCTAATCCGCACGGCGCCTTCGAACACATCGAGGCGGCAGAGCGCGCTCTGCTGTCTGACGCCGAAGCGCGTGCCTAAGGGCTGCAGACTGCCTTGCCCGGTCTCGACGATGAATGGCCGCCGCTCGCCGTCGCTATGACCAGTCGCGATCATGATTTCGCCTTTGATCAGACGCACACGCCGCTCGGCGTTGCTGAAACGGATATCGACGGCGCTGTCAGTATTCAGCGTCATGCGGGTGCCGTCGGCCAGTGTGATGGTGCGGCGCTCGCCGAGTGCGGTGCGCGCATCGGCGCTCCACGCGCGCCACGGCACGTGTTCACCGGCGATCCATGTCGCGCCGCCAGCGAACAACAGGGTCGTGAGGGCCTTGACGCTCGCGCGGCGTCTCGCCAAGCCAGGGCGCGTCAGCGCGGCACGTGCGGCGGCCGTGCCGCCTGCGCCTGCGTTGCCCGTGGTTGCTTCAGCTAGGCCCCTGAAGCGGCTGCTGACGCTGCAGATGTGTTGCCATGCGCGTTCGTGATCGGGATGTTCGGCGCACCAGCGCGTCAGCGCGAGTTGCTGCGCGCGGGTGTTTCCTCCGGATTGCAGCTCCATCCACCATTCGACGGCGCGCAGGGCGACGTCTTGCGGAATATCGGGTCTCGCGCTTGCGTTCATCCGTCAATCCGTCGATCCGTCAGGCCGCGCTCAGCGCAAAGAAACACTGCGCGCCGGCGCGCACCAGATGGCGTTTCACGGTCGAGATGGAAAGCTTCAGTTGGGCGGCAATCTCGGCATGGCTCAAGCCGTCGAGTTGGGCCAGCAAGAACGCACGTTTGACGGCGACCGGCAGCCGCTCCAGCAGACTGTCGATTTCGCACAGCGCTTCTAGAAGCAGCGCGCGCTCCTCAGGCGAGGGCGCAAAGCTTTCGGGCACGAGCGCCAACGCCTCCAGGTACGCACGCTCGATCTGCTCGCGACGCCAGTAGTTGGCCATCACGCGTTGCGCGACCGTCGTCAGGAACGCACGCGGCTCTTCCAGCCCGAGCGGTTCATCGCGGGCGAGCAGACGCACGAACGTGTCGTGCGCGAGGTCGGCAGCCCGATGTGCGCAGCCGAGCTTCTTACGCAGCCACGCGTGGAGCCAACCGTGATGATTGCTGTAGAGCACCTGCATCTCGTGATGCAGGGCCGATTCGTTTGCCGCCATGGCCTACCGTGCGCGCCAGATCGATGGATGCGACGCATTTGCAAATGAGAATGATTCGCATCATAGCATGACAAAATGTAAGGTGGAATGCGGTATCTGTAAGTAGCTGACAGTGAAGCGCTGGCGCAAATGGGGCGCCTTTGCCACTTCGTTGAACTGGGCGATCACAACGTCCTGACCGCTGCTTCAGACAACCCACCACGCGAGCAGCGCCGTGAGCAGCACGACGGCCCATGAAGGCACGCGCCACCAGCCAAGCATCGCGAGCGCCACCACGATCAGCCCGAAATCGCGCCCGCTGTGAACCGCACTGGTCCACACCGGATCGTAGAGCGCGGCGAGCAGAATGCCGACCACGGCGGCGTTGATGCCGGCCATCGCCCGGCGCATCGACGCGAACGCGCGCAACTCGCCCCACAGCGGCAACGCCGCGCCGACCAGGAGAAACGAAGGCAGAAAGATAGCAACGGTGGCGATCAGCGCACCGATGATGCCCGCCGGATAACCGGTGCTGGCCGCGCCAAGAAACGCCGCGAACGTGAACAGCGGTCCAGGTATCGCCTGAGCTGCGCCGTAGCCGGCCATGAAGGCGTTGGCTGAGAGCCAGCCGCGCGGCACCACGACCGCCTCAAGCAGAGGCAGCACGACATGGCCGCCGCCGAACACCAGCGAGCCGACCCGATAGAACGCCGCGAACAGGTCGAGCGGATAGGCATGCAGCAAGGCGGCCGCAGCAGGCAGGCCGATTAGTAACAGCACGAAGATCGTGAGGCAGGCGAAAGCGCCGGTCTTGGTACCGGGCATGCCGAGTGGGGCGCGTGGCACCTCGGTCGACGATTTCAGAAGCAGGGCGCCAGCCATGCCCGCCACGACAATCGCAGCGATCTGCCCGTAAGCGGCACCGAGCACGATCACCGCGATGGCCGACGCCGCCGCGATAGTGACGCGCGCACGGTCAGGGCAGAGCGTGCGTCCCATCGACCAGACCGCCTGCGCGACGACAGCGACCGCCGCGAGTTTCAGGCCGCGCAGCAGATGAAGTGCGCTCGCGTCCGCCAGATGGGTGAAACCGTAGGCGAACGCGACCATCAGCAGCACTGAGGGCAACGTGAAGCCGAGCCACGCCGCCAGCGCGCCGGCGATGCCGCCACGAAAACGGCCGATTGCGATGCCGACCTGGCTGCTGCCGGGACCCGGCAGAAACTGGCACAGCGCGACCACGTCGCTGAACGTGTGCTCGTCGAGCCAGCGGCGGCGGTTGACGAACTCGTCGCGGAAGTAGCCGAGATGCGCGGCAGGACCACCGAACGAAGTCAGGCCGAGCCGCAGAAAAATGCAGAAGAGCGTCCACGGGGAACTGTGCCCGGGCAGATCGAGAGAGGTGTCGGAATCCGCGTCGTGCATGGGCATGGTTGGGCTGTCGTGCCGGAGTCGAAGCGGAAGGCCAACGTCATGTGGCCTTCGCTTTGCCGGTGGATCAAGGCAGCGTCAGATCATACCCGAGCCAGGACGTCGGTTGAGCAACGTATGGCCCGCGCCGCCCTCAGGCGATTGCACCGCCGCCGTCGACCAGCACGGTGGAACCCGTACCGGCGACAGCTCCAGCGCAAGACCGCGCGCCAGAGCCAGCGGCAGCATGGCGGACGCTCAGACCAGACTGTCGACGCTCAAGGCCTCGTCGGCATCGGCCGTCTGCGACAGGCTGGGATAGTCTGTGTAGCCGCGATCATCGCCGCCAAACAGCGTACTGCCATCAAAACTGGCGAGCGGCAGGTCATTGCCAAGCCGGTGCGGGAAGTCCGGATTGGCCACGAATGGCCGGCCGAAGGCGACCAGGTCCGCATAGCCGCTGGAAATGACCCACTCGGCGCGCGCCTTGTCGTAGTTGCCCGCAACGATGATGGGCTGGGTGAAACGGGCGCGGATTGCCTGGCGGAATTCCTCGGTGAATTGCGGGGCGTCGTCCCAGTCGGCCTCGACCAGATGGAGGTACGCAATGCCGCGTGCCTGAAGAAACTCGGCCGCGTCAAGAATGGTCGGCAAAATGTCAGGGCAGTCCATGCCGCGCGCGGTCAGGAACGGCGCAAGACGGATCGCGGTGCGATCGGCGCCGACCTCGTCGGCCACCGCATCGACGACTTCCTTCAGGAAGCGCAAGCGGTTTTCACGCGAACCACCGTATTCATCGGTCCGCACGTTGGACGTCGTCCGCAGGAACTGGTCGACGAGGTAACCATTGGCGCCGTGAATCTCGACGCCATCAAAACCTGCCTGCATCGCATTGTGAGCAGCTTGACGGAAGCTCGCGACAACCCCCTTGACCTCGTCCGTGGTCAGCGCGCGCGGCGTCGGAGAGTCAACCATCGCGCCCACGCCAGTCATCGGGTCGACCTTCCAGATCTGGCCGTCGAACGGCACCGCGGACGGGGCGACGGGCAGCGCGCCATCATGAAAGTCAGGATGCGACATACGCCCCACGTGCCAGAGTTGCAGGAAGATGCGGCCGCCGGCGGCGTGAACCGCGTCGGTCGACAGGCGCCATCCTGCGATCTGCTCAGCGCTATAGATGCCCGGCGTGAACGAATACCCTTTGCCTTGCGGCGAGATCTGCGAGGCCTCGGTCACGATCAGCGCAGCCGACGCACGCTGCGCGTAATAGCGGGCGTTCATTGCGTTGGGCACATCACCGGGCTGGGTGCTGCGTGCCCGCGTCATCGGCGCCATGACGACACGATGGGGGAGCGCATGGCCGCCGATAGCCACAGGCGTAAAGAGCGATGTTGAGTGGGACACGGTGAATCTCCGAGGTAGTTAGCAGGGCCGGGAGCAACGTTGCCTGATCGCAGGCGATTCCGTTGAATGCTCTGGCTTCATGACCCGCAAGTCAGGGGCCGGTGATGTGGGCACATTCTGCTTATTACGCTGCGGTTTGATAATTGGCGTAGGTTTTGAAGCACTTTCAAATAAAACGGGAATATCGTGGCCGGTTAAGCCTGACCGAGGAAGGCAGGATGGCTCTCACACACGGCCCAGTGGCAGTGCGAGCTCGCCGCGGGATTCACTCGTCCTAAAGGATGAGATGAAACCCCTCCCTTCGCTCCATAAAAAAATCGCCCTGGCGGTCAATGGCGCTTCGCGGCGTAAACCAGCATTCTGACGTTGAGCGTTCTGTGGGTTGGGAACCTCCTGTGGGGGCTGCGCCGGTTCTGCCGGCTCGCAATGGAGCGTCTATGAAACTGACCATCTCGTTGGTCGTTCAATTGCCGGGAAAACCAGAACACCGGCGGGAGTTGGAAGAGAGGCTGATTGAAATGATGGACAGCGTGGCTCAGGAACCGGACTTCCTGAGTGCATTCCTTCATCGCTCAGTGGATGAGCCGGAAACGCTCGTTCTCTACGAAACATGGGCGTGCAGCCGTGAACACTTTGAAACACATTACTCAGCCGCAAATCGTCGGCAGGCCGATGAGCGCGCATTGTCGGCGTTAATGGCGGCTGAGCGTTCGGTGCAGTTTCTTGAGCCAGTGCGCTCCTGGACCCGACGCCGAAGATGATTGATTGAACGTCAGGTCGTAGGTCTGGCCGTTAAACCCCAGTAAAACTATGGAGGTCTGTCATGGATAGGCGAGCTATTGTCGTGCTGATGTTGGGTACTGCGCTTTTGAGTAAAGCAGCGTTCGCGGCCGGCCCATCCTTCCCCGCGGACTTTGCTACGCGGACGATCTCGACGCCGGATGGCGCGCAGATCTTCGTGCGTTCCGGCGGCACCGGGCCGGCCGTGGTTTTGATTCATGGTTTCGGGGACACGGGCGAGATGTGGGGGCCGCTCGCGAGAGAGCTGGCTAAAACGCACACCGTGATCGTTCCGGACCTGCGCGGCCTGGGGCGATCCTCGAAGCCGGCCGGCGGATATGACAAGAAATCTCAGGCCGCGGATATCCGGTATGTCATGACAACGCTCGGGCAGGATCATTCAACGGTGGTCGGCCACGATATCGGGACGATGGTGGCCTACGCCTACGCGGCCCGGTACCCGGACAAGGTCGACAAACTCATCGTCATGGATGCGCCTGTGCCAGGCATCGCGCCTTGGGACGAAATCGTGCGCAGCCCCAAGTTGTGGCACTTCGACTTTGGCGGCCGGGATTGCGAGCGGCTGGTGGCCGGCCGGGAGCGAATTTATCTTGACCGTTTCTGGGACGATTTTGCCGGAGATCCTTCCAGAATTAATGAAGCGACGCGTGCGTATTACGCGAAACAGTATGCGCAGCCCGGCGCCATGCGGGCCGCCTTTGCTCAGTTCAATACCATCGGCACTAACGACGTTGCGGACAATCAAATGTCCTCGCGCGGCAAACTCCCCATGCCCGTTCTTGCCATTGGCGGTGAACAATCGTTTGGCTCAACGATGGCGGTCGTGATGCGAAACGCCGCAACGAACGTCCAGGAAGCGGTTGTGCCGAATTCGGGGCATTGGTTGATGGAGGAAGCCCCTGACGCGACGATCAAGCTCGTGAGCGATTTCATCGGAGACGGGCAGTAGATGGCGTAGCGGGACGTCCTTCAACCAAGGAGTAATCATGTCGAAAGTGCTTGTTCTCTATTATCCCGCGGAAGATCGCGGGTTAGCGTGATCGATACATTGTTATTCCTGAATCGGGGCTGCGGCACAGCGCCCTTTGAATCAGGATAGGCCGCCACCCAATTCGAGGTATGCGATGCGCGCAGGCTTGAGCAAATGGGTATCGAAGCAAGATCACAACGCAGCAAGCGAGAGCACGCCATGGAGCAGCATCATTAGCGACTTGGTGCGTGATTGCGGTTGCGAAGCGACGAACGCGGCGGAACGGCGGGAGCGCGCAGTTGCCGCTGGTGATCGCCTCAGTGCGCGTGAGCGTCGCGTTCGCCGGCCCCCGTTAAATGCGCCGGAGATGGCCGCAACGAGCGCGCTGGTCAAGGTGTTGGAACGCCGATCGGAAAACTCGGTGGTCATCCTTTGGCAAGACGCGACGCGTTGTCACTACGGAGACCAGATCTGGTTCAGAAGTCGTTCGGCCAGAACAGGCATCTGCGCGTTGAGCGGAAACGCCATCCGAAGCGGGGACGCAATCTATCGTCCACGCCAGGGGCACCGCCCGCCGGCCAATGCACTGGCGATGATTCTGGCCTCGGCAATAGAAGGCGAAGCCCTGGCCGATGAGTGTACCGAGGCGCAACGGTAGGCGGCGCGCTTCGTCTGATTGTGATGGGTTGGTCGATAGTTGCCGGGGTATAGTGACATCCGGAAGCGTGACGGTAACTACCTTGCGGCGTGCCATGAACATCCGGCGAGAAAAGATCAGCAGCGCTGCACAGACAGTCGAGTCACTGCAACTCGAACTGGACCGGTGTCGGCGCGAACTGAACGATTGCCTGAAGCGCGCAGAATACACAGATGGGTTATTAGCCCATCTGGCGGATACGGTCCTCGTTGCGGATCCCGATGGGCGGATTGTTGACGTCCATCCGGCCACGTGTTCGCTGCTTGGCTACACAAGGGACGATCTTTCCTCGATACCCTTGTGGGATTTCGTGACGAGTCACGCTCGTCACGAAATCCTCGATCTTGCACAAGGGCCCGTGCCTGAAGTCTTTGTCGCTAGCCGGCGAAACTGTCTGAGCAAGGACGGTAATCCGCGTCCGCTGGATCTGCGTCTAGCCCGCTATGCGGTCGGTGGGCGGGACCTGATCGTCGCGACATGTCGTACGGATTTTGGCTTGACCCAGACACCATCAGCCCTCGATGATCCGCAGCGAGCAGAAGCATTGCTCGGCGTAGACAAGCGGATTCTCGAACTCATTTCCAGGGAAGACCCGCTGCCTTCCATCCTTGATGCGTTTCGCACCCTGGTCGAGGAAAATGATCGTCTGCGCGAAGACTTCCGCGATCTGTTCGACGAAGCGCCCATTCCCTATGTGCACGAGGGGTTGGACTCGCACTTCATCCGCGCCAACCGCGCGGCAATGAACGTGCTTGGCATCGTGCCTGAGGACATCGCTGGAACGTTCGGTGAGACCTTTGTGGCGAACAGCCCGGAAAACCAGCACCGTCTGCGCGAGGCGTTCGAGTCCGTCGGACAGGGTAAGGAAACGGCCGGCGTCGTGCTCGAGTTAGTTCGCAAAGACGGCACGCCGATCTGGGTTCAATGGTGGTCCAAGCCTGCCCCAAACCGAAACTACACGCGGACCATGATGGTGGACATCACGGATCGCGTGCTGATGGAGCAGACGAAGACCGCGCTGGAATTCACGTTGGAATCGGGACAGGTCGGCGACTGGGATCTGGATCTCGTCCACGACACATCGCGCCGCTCGTTACGTCACGATCAATGTTTCGGCTACAACGCGTGCATTCCCGACACGCAATGGAGTGTCAAGACCTTCCTCCAGCATGTGCACCTCACGGACCGCGCGCGGGTCGAAACGACTTTTCGTCTGGCGGTAGAAGCGTTATCAGACTGGGAGTCGGAGTTCCGCGTCGTGTGGCCAGACCAGAGCATCCATTGGATCGTTGCGCGTGGGCGGGTTTATCAGTCGAAAGAGGGAAGAGCCACGCGGATGCTGGGTGTTGTCATGGACATCACCGAACGCAAACGAGTCGAAGAAGCGCTGCGCGAAACGCAGGCCGCACTGCAGTTCACACTGGAAGCGGCCAAGGTAGGCGATTGGGATCTGGATTTGATTCACGACACGTCGCACCGTTCGCTACGTCACGACCAATGCTTTGGCTACAACGCGCCCATCCCCGACGCGGCGTGGGGCATCGAGGTATTTATCCGGCACGTGCATGTGATCGATCGTGAGCGCGTCGAAACGACGCTTCGTCAGGCCGCACAAGGATTGTTGGACTGGTCATCGGAGTTCCGTGTCGTGTGGCCGGACCACAGTGAACATTGGCTCGCCGCGTGCGGGAGGGTGTATCAGACGAAGGAGGGCGTCGCGACACGCATGCTCGGCATCGTGATGGACATCACAGAACGCAAGCGCGCGGAAGAAGCCCTTAGCGCCTCGGAAGAGTTCGCCCGCGGCCAGGTCGAAGTGCTCACGCATACGCTGGATGCGTTGTCGATGGAGTCCGCTCCCGACCGGCTGGCGGAGCACGTCGTGCGCACCCTCACCGAACAACTGGGCGCGCACAGCAGCAGCGTGTGGCGCAAGGATGAGCCCGGCGGCCCGATTGAGTTCGAATTCGCTTTCGAGGGCGGCTCAATCGTGACGAAGTCGGACGCCGCGCTTGCGGGGGTTGGCCTGTCCATGGCCGCCGAGAATAATGGACCTTTGGCCGAAGTTTTTCGCACCGGCAAACATACCGTCGCGAACCTCCGCGATCTACGGTCTTCCCCGTGGCGGGACCGGTTGCTCTCGCTGGGCATCGTCATCGTTCTCGCGGTGCCGATGGCAATCGGCGGCCGCGTCCAAGCCGTAATCAGCCTCCGTTTTACACGTAGGCGGGTCTTTCGCGCAGAAGAAATCGAGCTGGCTCACGCGCTGGCCAATCAGGCGATGTTGACCATGCAACTGGCTCGTCTATCTGCCCGGAGCCGCCAGTCGGCCGTTATCGCCGAACGCAACAGAATGGCGCGCGACATTCACGATACGCTTGCACAGGGTTTCACCGGTGTAATCGTCCAACTGCAAGCGGCGGAGGACGCAAGAGGCCGGGCGCTGGCCATGGAGGCGGACCAGCACCTCAAGCGGGCCGGCGACCTCGCGCGCGAGAGCCTGAAGGAGGCCCGGCGCTCCATGCAGGCGCTCCGTCCACAGGCACTGGATGAGAAGGATCTGTGTGAAGCGCTGGATACGCTGTTCAAGAAGATGACGGCGGGCACGGACCTGCAGTGCGAGTTCACCCAACTGGGACAATCAAGATTGCTTCCACCGGAATGGGATCAGAATCTCCTGCGCATTGGCCAGGAGGTGTTGACGAATGTGCTTCGACACGCAAAAGCAAATCACTTTAGCGCCGAGATTGCATTTGAGCCGGACAGAATTCGCCTGGTATTGCGCGATACCGGGTGCGGCTTCGACCCCACGGCCAAACGCGAAGGCTTTGGTTTGCTAGGAATTGCCGAACGAGTCGAATGTATGGGCGGTCGTCTCACCGTTGAGAGTGCGCCTGGCATGGGTACGGCGATATTGATCTCGCTGCCTCTTTGCATGAGTCAACCGCTGCGTTGTTGATCACCGGACGGCCCGGCAAACAGTCATAGCTCGCGCCGCCAGGTTAATGCCAGACTGACTTCTGTTCCATCACCGAGATACGGACAATGAGTGTGACATCTGAAGCAGGGCAGCGCGATGTGCCGCTCGACAAGATCCGGGTGTTGATTGCCGACGACCACGTGGCCGTGCGCGAGGGACTGGCCGCGATGATCGGCCGTCAGGCCGACACCATGGTTGTCGGGGAAGCCGCCAATGGGCGCGAAGCGGTCGAGCTTTGGCAGAAGCATCGTCCCGATGTCACGCTACTCGATCTGAGAATGCCTGTATTGGACGGTGTTTCAGCAATCAGTGAAATACATCATCAGGATGCCTCAGCACGCATCATCATCCTGACGACATTTGACAGCGATAGCGAGATCGCCGGTGCGATCAAGGCGGGCGCGAAAGGCTATCTGCTGAAGGATGCCCCGCGGGAAGAGCTATTTGACTGCATTCGCAAGGTACATGCCGGTGAAACATGCATCCCGCCTTCACTCGTGGCGAAGCTGGCGGCAGGCGTGAGCAGCGAAGCACTAACAAGCCGGGAGCTTGACGTCCTGACACTACTCGCGCGAGGTAAAAGCAATAAAGAAATCGGTGGCAACCTGTACATCAGCGAAACCACCGTCAAGTCACACCTGCGCAGTGTTTTCACGAAGCTGAACGTCGTCAGCCGTACCGAGGCGATCGCCGTCGCCACCCGGCGTGGCCTCATACTGCGTTAGCCGGTCCCGCCGGCGTCGGGTTCTGATATTTCAGGTTGCCTTGCGAGGGGCAAAGCGCCGCTTTCGAAGAGCCGGCGTGATCCGCCGGAAACGCTCCTTCTTATGCTCTTCTTCAAAATGGCTGAGCGACGGTTTGATCAGATCGCTACGCGATACGATCCCAACCAGGCGCATCGTTTCCCGGTCAGCAACCACGGGCAAACGTTCGAGGCCATGTACGGCCAGCCTCGTCGCGACGAGCCGGCAGGTTTCGTCGGGCAATGCAAAAGCGGGGGACCGCTGCTGCAGCACGTCAGCCAGGCGCAGATGGCCTTGCGATCCTGAGTCGTCGTGACAGAGTTGCTGAAGCAGCATCCGGTCGACCATGCCAAGTACCGCCCCCTCTCGCGCCACCGGGTACGCGCGCCGCGTCTGGGTGTCGCCAAAGTACGTCGCAAGCGCGTCGGCGACGGTCATGCCGGCATCGATCGATTCGACCGAGGTCGTCATGACTTCGTCGACATAGTGACGCTCCAGCGGGTCAACGCCATACTCCCGATAGATGTGATAGCCGCGACGCGCGATTTTTTCGGTCATGATCGAGCGGCGCATCACCACAGTCGAAAATCCGTGCGCAACCAGTGTGGCAGTCAGAAGCGGCAACAGCGCATTGCTGTCGTGCGTGAGGCCGAACGCGAATACGATCGCTGTCAGTGGCGCACCCAGCGTCGCGCCGAGCGTGGCCGCCATGCAGACTAGCGGCCACAGCGCCGGTTGATTGCCGGGCAGAAAGTGTGCAAGCACCGTTCCGAGCCCGGCGCCTAGCATCAGCAACGGCGCGAGGACACCACCGGAGGTTCCCGATCCCAGCGCAACCACCCACATGACGGCCTTGACGGCCAGCAATGCGAGCGCGATCTGTACGGCGATATTCTGGTGAAGCAGATCGCCGATGACGTCGTAGCCGACACCGAGTGCGCGTGGCTCGATGAATCCGCCAATACCGACGATAACGCCGCCGAGCGCGGGCCACCACATCCAGTGAATGGGCAACTTGCCAAACAGATCTTCCGTCTTGTACAAGGCAGCGGAAAGACCTGAAGCCAAGGCGCCAGAAAGCAATCCCGCAATGACGCACGAGATCAGCGACCAACCATCAGGGGCACCCGTCTCGAGCGGGAACAAGGGTCCGGTACCAAAGAATGCAGCGCGGGCGAAACCGGCTACTGCACAGGCGAGCGCGACAGGCAGGAAGCTGCGTGGCCGCCATTCGAACAGCAGCAACTCGACTGCCAGCAACACAGCGGCCACCGGTGTACCGAACACGGCGGTCATGCCCGCTGCGGCGCCGGCGACCAGCAGTGTTTTGCGCTCCGCCGATGTCACTTTCACGCATTGAGCGATCAGCGAGCCGAATGCGCCACCCGTCATGATGATCGGTCCTTCGGCGCCGAACGGGCCACCGCTGCCGATCACGATGCCGGACGACAGCGGTTTGAGTATGGCGACCTTCGGCGACATCTTGCTCTTGCCGAACAGGATCGCTTCAATCGCTTCCGGAATGCCGTGGCCACGAATTTTTTCGGAGCCGTACCGCGCCATCAGACCTACGATCAAACCGCCCGCTACTGGCACCAGGATCACCCAGCCGCCGAGTGTGTTGTGGGCCGGCGAGCGGTCCGCAAACGACAGAACGCCAAAGAAAAACAGATTGGTGAATAAATGGATCAGGTTCAGCAATACGAATGCGGCAAGCGTGCTGACAACGCCGATGCATGCGGCAAGTCCGCACATGCCGGGCAGCCGCGCATTAGCTGCAAAATCGCGCTTGTGGGAATCCGTGCTCATCATTACTCAAAGTCGATCTGTGGGACCTGGAAGGCACCTTCGAGCGATTTGAGCTCGGCGCGGTGCAGTTCCGCCAGTTTTGCCAGTACCTTTTCGCCTGCTTTTTCCAGGTGGACCTCAACCTGACGGCGGTCAGTCTCACTAACCTGGCGACGGACCAGATTGAGTGCCTCACACCGGGACACCAGCGCGACGACACCGTGATGCTGTGCCTGAAGCCGTTCCGCCAGTTCGCCAACCGTCGCCCAATCGCGTTCCGGATAGCCCTTGATGTGCAGCAGCAGCAAATATTGCAGCGGCGTGATGCCCTCGCTCTGGGCGGCCTGTTCCGAGAAACGTTCAAAGCGCCGCATCTGGTAGCGAAATTCCGACAGTTGTTCGAAATCGGCCTTGTGCAGCCCGCGAATCCGTTCTTTCATTGGATATCTGCCAACGTAAAAGCAACAAGTGTATCACGACATGATATAAATGGTCGTGAGCCAACCGTATAGGTCGTTTGCCGTTGTTATGCCGTCTGTTTGTCCTTCGCGAAGGTCTGACGATACAGGCCGGAGATCAGATCCACCTGCGTAATCATGCCGACTACCTGACCCGTGGCATCGAGTACTGGAATGTGGTGGTGGCCGTAATTCGCGAATATTGGCACGAGGTCGGTAATCGGCGATGCCGCCTCGACTGTGCAGACTTCGGTGCTCATCACGGTACCGACATTGGGCGCGGAAAGCGGATCTCGACGCAACCAGCCCTCGAAGTAACTGGCGATGGAAGACGATTTTTCGAGTGTTCGTTTGTCGATCAGATCCGCGCGGGTCACGATGCCGAGCAACCGCTGCGCCGGATCGACGACAGGCAGGGCTTTGACATGCTTGCCTTTGAGCAGGTCCCAGGCAGCGGCGGTCCGGGTGTCCGGCGCCACCGCCACGACCTGAACCGACATGATGTCCGCGCACGTTAGTTCGTTGAAGGTCCGCGAGAACGCCTGAAGCTGCGTCTCGCGCAGCAGTGACTCGAGGTCGTCCGGATCGATGTCCAGCATTTCGCTGCGCCTTTTCAGAACCGCTTCGAGATCCGCTCTGGTGAAGCCCGAACGCGCCGCCTCTTCCGCGGGTGTGCCTGCGTTGCCCCGGTTCTGGCGGCCGGCGTGTGGGTAGCGATGACCGGTGGCGGCGTGATAGAGGATCGCCGCAAAGAGTAGTGCAATCGACTGCACGGCAATTGGCTCAAGCACGAAAGCGTAGCCCAACGCATGCACCGTTGGACCGCCCAGCACCGCCGTCAACGCAACAGCACCCGAAGGCGGATGAACACACCGGAGGGCGAACATGCCGCAGATCGACAGCGCGACAGCGAGGGCCGCCGCGAGGATCGGGTCCGCAATCGTGCTCGCACAGGTCACGCCAATCGTCGCGGAAACGAGGTTGCCACCCACAATGGACCATGGTTGCGCGAGCGGACTGGCCGGCACGGCAAACAGTAAGACAGCCGAGGCGCCCATTGGCGCGACGAGCAGTGGAATGTTCGCCGCATGTCCGAGCAGTAGATGCATCGAACCGCCCGTGAACGCGATGCCGAGCAGCGCGCCGAGGCAGGATCGCCCGCGCTCCTGCCATTTGACCGTAATCGGGGCGGGGATAAAGCTGGAAAGCCAGTTGATTGCGATGGATCGAAACAAGATCTGACCGGAAAAATGGGGGGCACGAAATCAATCGCGAGGCCATGACCTCATGGCGAAGCCCTCACGAAACGAAATAAATAATCGCGATGATTATATTACATTGTGATATATCCCGACGCCTTCGGTCGGCAGCAGGGCAGCAGTGGCCATGTCTCATCGAGTTTTTACGAGCGTTCGTTCATCGTTACTTTGGCCACCATGCACGTGGAGGGGCAGACATGTCTGCGCCCCAAGTTATATCAAGAGGTGATATATAATGAAGCCTACGGGGATTCATATGCGGATGGCCGGCCACCCGTTCTGGACGAGGCGCAGGGAGTGCAGCCGGATTGACTTCGGCGCCGTCGCAGTGAAAGAAGGAAGGAGGGTGTATGTCTGCTTTCGGCCGTGTGCTTCTTTGTTATGACGCAACCCGTGAAGGGCAGCAGGCGCTGAGAGAAGCGGCCGCGCTGGTCGAGGAACTCAGGGTTGAAACGCACGTACTGTCGATCCTGAGTAACTCGGCATGGGTGCAGAACGCAGACATCACCTCCGCCGTGCCGTTTGACATCGTCGAGAAGGCCGCCAGAGATCTGCTTCAGGAGGGGCTAAAGAAGCTCGCAGCGCGTGGAATCCAGGCTACCGGGCACTTCGTCGTCGGGGAGCCATTGGATCAGATCCCGCTCTTTGCGAAGGATCTGAACGTCGACCTCATCGTGGTGGGTCACCGCCATGCCACCCGGTTAGCGCGCTGGTGGGCTGGCAAGAACGACGGGCGACTGCTGGACAGAGTCAGTTGCAGCGTGCTCGTTGCGATGTGCCCCGCTGGTGATCACGAGCCGAACCCGTAGGTGTTGGCCGACGCTCACCTTTCCTCGATATGAACCCCCTCTGGTAAAGCCGCCAGGCCACGAAGCCGGCGCGAGGGTTCTGTCCTGTGCAGATGCACGGCGTAGGTGTCCCATGGCAACTTGATACCTTGCTCTGATCCATTGGAAACCTGAACCAAAATTCGTCCTACCTCGCCACGGTGATAACCGCCATGGGTAACGACGTGGGTCAGCATCTCTTCGCGCGTCATATACCCACTGTCACCATCCGTGAACGTAAAGGGTACCGATTCGGACAGCATGGCCGGCGTAACGGTCCCCACATAATCAAGGTACCAGTGATCTGCGTCCGCTAAGCCAGCACGCAGTTCCGCGAACTCCGGGGTCTCTGGCGTATTGTCCGACGCGAAGTGGTGACTTTCGCCAACGAGATGCGCTGCGAAGATTCTGTTCACCACCAGACAATGATTCATAAGCCGGATGGCAAGATGCCGTTCCGCCGGATGGCGCTCAGCGCTCAATCCATTCATTGCCTCAAGTAATTCACCATTAGCCCACGCTTGATAACGGAACATCTTGAGAAGTAGTTCACCTGCGCTCATCGTGACGATCTCCTGATCATGAATAACATGCGGGCTTGGGTTTTACATTATTTCCGCAGGGAACTTGCATGTCTACTCGCATTCCCGACCCAGGCGCCGCGATGCGGAAGAAGCCGCGCCGCGCACGTTTCCGGGCCACGGAAGCGGCAATCGTTAGGACAGGAACTCGCGTTCTGAATCGGGGGCGGCGAACGCGGGGAGAGGGCCAGGCGCGATGCACCCGCCCCGGCAACGAGCAACACGCATTGCTCCCCGCGCGCTTACAGCAGAGATTTCCCCTGCGCGAGAATCTTGTCGCAGACCTGCTTCGTGGCCTCTTCCTTCAGGCCGCCACCGCTCAGGTCCAACTGCTGGCCGCTGCCGCTGCTCAGGATACCCTTGGCGCCGTTGGCATAGCCGCTGTCAGACGGGGCCGAACTGGAACCGCCCGGGAGCTTGCTCATCAGCGAGTCCTTGACCGAAGAGGCGCTGTTGCCGCTGAGATAGTTGTTCTTGATGCAGAACTCCAGCACGCCCGCGACGTTGCCGGTGCTGCCAGAGGTTAGCGACTGACCTGACAAGGCGCTGCCCATGCCACCAAGGCTCCCGAGGCCACCGGTCGATCCGCCACCTCCGCTCTGGTTGAGCAGGTTTCCGAGCTGCGCCTGGACGGCCGTGACGGGTAGCAAGACGGCGATCAGGATCCCTGTAGCTGCGGCGCGATACATACGTGCTTTCATACTCGAACTCCTTCTGCTGGCTGGAAATCCTCTCTACTATAGTGCCTTTCAGACGTATGACAGACAGCGATGTCACGTTAAATATTGTGTGGCGCAATAAGGGAGGAGGCGCGCATCTTCTCTGAAACCGGATCGATTCTGGGTTAGTCCGGTGAAACGATGGCACGGTATACGAGGCGCGCGGCGAGCGGTTTGCAATAGAGCAGGACCGGCAGAATGTGTCGCTTGAGCGCGAAGGGCCGCTAAATCGGACCCAGGTTCGAGAGAATCTATAAAGGAGTGCTGGCGAAATGAAATCCGCGTGAGCCACGTGAGCCACGTGAGTCGCGTGAGTCGCTTCATGTTGTGACTATTGACGGCGCCGGAAGCACACCTTCAGCGCCTATGGCGCATCACTTCCCAGCAATCGCGATGGTCCATCTGCATGAGCTTGCGCCGTCGTATCGTTTCGCGCCAATAGTGAACGGCAACCAGCAGCACGGCGGCGCTCAGCGCACACAGACCCACGACGATTCCTGTCCCAGATTCGGCCACGGACCACTCCTTGATTGTGAAACTGATCAAGCGATACGTGTCATTCGTCGTTCAGGATGCGAGCGGCCGCCTTCAGAAACATCTGTCCGTCATCGGTAATGAGGGGGCGTTGTTGCCCGGAAGCGAGGTTTTCCAGTGTGACGAGCTGGCGGTCCAGAAGCGCTTCCAGATCGGCGCCGTCCAGACTCAACAGATCCGGTGCATCCTTAAGCAGCATGAGGGTCGCGAATTCATGTGGACTGAGCATCACCGTCTCCTGGCTGAGCCTGTTGCTTCGCTGGGAACCTGATCCGTTGGCCTCGCTTCGCGAGCAGGATCAATTCGGGGATGGCTGCTGCGGGATGTCGCCCTGCGTTCGGGTGGCATGTCGCGCGCCAAGGCACCCATCTTAATGCTGAGGTGTCCAATAGATCAATATGTGGGAAAAACTTTTTCGACATTTTTACGGTACCAGCATGAAGCCATCGCGGTGCAGCATGACCCGCGACCTGCGAAACGCGTGCCGCTTCGCGCCACGTGTTCGTCAGCGCACATACTTTAAGCTTACTAGACTGATCCTGATGATTATCCTGGCAGCGCTTCCATACGCTAGCCTGCATACTCGAGGTGAGGCCCGTATGCCGGGCGCTGCGATCGAACCCTGAAGGAGACAACCGTTGACCACCTTCCTCTTCCGTAACGGCGCGCTTCTCGATCCTACCCGTCCTGATCTGCTGGAAGGCTTCGAAGTCCTGATCGAAGACGGCTTCGTCCGCGAAGTTTCCGACAAGCCGATACAAAGCAGCAGCGCGCGCGTCATTGACGTCAAAGGCAAAACGATCATGCCAGGTCTGATCGATCTGCATGTGCATGTCGTCGCGATCGAGTTCAATCTGCCGCGCGTCGCGACGCTCCCCAACGTGCTGGTGACGCTGCGCGCCGTGCCGATCATGCGCGCGATGCTGCGCCGCGGCTTCACCACCGTGCGTGACGCAGGGGGTGCAGGGTATCCATTCAAGCAGGCGGTCGAGTCAGGGCTGATCGAAGGCCCACGTCTCTTCGTATCCGGCCGCGCGTTAAGCCAGACGGGCGGCCATGCCGATCCGCGCGCCCGCTCCGACTACATGCCGCCCGATTCACCCTGCGGATGCTGCGTGCGCGTGGGCGCGCTTGGCCGCGTGGCGGACGGCGTCGATGAGGTGCGCCGAGCCGTGCGCGAGGAACTGCAGATGGGCGCCGACCAGATCAAGATCATGGCTTCGGGCGGGGTGGCTTCACCGACCGATCCGGTCGGCGCATTCGGTTACTCCGAAGATGAGATCCGCGCCATCGTAGCCGAAGCGCAGGGGCGCGGCACCTATGTACTGGCGCATGCCTATACGGCCGCGGCGATCGCGCGCGCGGTGCGTTGTGGTGTGCGCACGATCGAACACGGCAATCTGATTGACGAGGAGACCGCCCGCCTTGTCGCAGAGCACGGTGCGTATGTCGTGCCGACCCTGGTCACTTACGATGCCCTTGCAAGCGAAGGCGAGAAGTATGGACTGCCGCCGGAAAGCATTGCGAAAATTGCGGACGTGCATGGCGCCGGCCTGCACTCGATTGAAATCATGAAGCGCGCCGGGGTCAAGATGGGCTTCGGTACGGACTTGCTCGGCGAGGCCCAGCGTCTGCAAAGCGATGAGTTCCGGATCCTGGCCGACGTCCTGTCACCGGCCGAAGTGATTGCGAGCGCGACCCTCGTTGGAGCAGAAGTGCTGGGCATGCAGGACAAGCTCGGCAGAATCATGCCGGGCGCCCATGCCGATGTGCTGGTGGTCGACGGCAATCCGCTGAAGTCCGTCGATTGCCTGTTGGGTCAGGGCGAGCATATTCCGCTCGTGATGAAGGATGGCCGGCTCTTCGTCAACGAGCTCGAAAGCGTTTGACGGTATACCCCTGCGTCCACGGTAGCCCGCAGTCCCTATCGGAGTCTGTTCATGTCGATGATTGCTGACCGCATCGAGCGCCTGCCGTTTTCAGGTTTTCACCGCCGTCTGCTGTTGATGGGCGGCCTCGGCTACACCTTCGATGCGATGGACGCGGCCGTGCTCGCGTTCCTGCTGCCGGTGCTGCGCACGCAATGGGGGCTGACGAGTGTCCAGACGGGCGTGCTGGGAAGCGGCACGTTCATCGGCTATTTCGTCGGCGCGATGCTGGCCGGCATGCTTGGCGATATCATCGGCCGACGCAAGGTCATGATGTACGCGCTCGTGATCTACTGCATAGCGTCGCTTGCCAGCGCAGTAGCAAATGACTGGGGATTTTTTCTTGCGACGCGGATTGTCGCCGGGTTGGGGACGGGCGCGGAAAGCGCCATCGTCGCGCCGTTTCTCTCGGAGTTCGTGGCGCGGCGGTATCGCGGGAGTTTCACCGGCAGCCTCGCAGGGTTTTTCTCCTTTGGCTTCGTGGCGGCCGCACTGCTCGGCTATTTGGTGATCCCGCTCGCCCCCAATGCATGGCGCGCCGTCATGGTCATCACGGCATTGCCCATTGTGATGCTGCTCTGGTGGCGCCGCGCGTTGCCCGAGTCGCCGCGCTGGCTCGAGGCGCGCGACCGTCATGCAGAAGCCGATGCAATCGTGTCGCGGATGGAGGAGGAGGTGACCAAAGCGGGCATACAGTTGGAGCCGCTGCCTCCTGTGCGCGACGGAGGTGTTCCGCTCGCGGCCGGACGGGCCTCGATCGTCGCGAATGTCAAAGCGTTGTGGTCGGCGAAGCTCGCGCGCATCACGGCCATGACGTGGCTGATGTGGCTATCCATCACGTTCAGCTACTACGCTTTTTTCACGTGGATTCCCGGCTTGCTGGTGCAGAACGGGATGACGATCACGCGAAGCTTTTCGTATTCAGTCGTGATTTACCTTGGACAGATCCCGGGATACTTTTCAGGCGCGTGGCTCAACGAGAAGATCGGCCGGCAGGCGACAATCGCGTCATACATGATATTGGGCGGTGCATCGGCGCTCGGGCTCGCGTTGACGCATACCGATGCCGGCATCATGATATCGGGCATCCTGCTTTCGTTCTTCATGAACGGTACCTATGCCGGCGTTTATGCTTATACCCCGGAGGTGTTTCCCACCGACGTGCGCGCAACGGGCACCGGGCTCGCTTCCTCCATTGGCCGGCTGGGCGCGATTGCCGCGCCTATCCTCGTCGGGTATGTCTATCCGCGGCTGGGCTTTGCCGGGGTGTTCGGTGCGACGACGCTGGTGCTGCTGACCGGTGCGTTGGCCGTGGTGCTCATGGGAGTGCCGACGCGCGGAAGGTCGCTCGAGGATATTGCAGCCGGGCAGGTCGAACATTGAGAAGAAGAGGGAAGTGCGAGCTGTGCTCTGCGACGACGCCGCCGGGATCGGCGTCTGGAACCGTTTTTTGAGGAATTGCCGGTTCCGCAAGTAAGCGCGGTCGCTGGGCATCAGTGACTCGGTATAAAGATTCAGGCGTGCATGCCGTTATCTAGCGTATGGCCCCGAGTCCACGTATGCCCAGACCAACCATGCCACGCCACGACACATCGAATCGACGCCGCGCTTTCGTCGGCATCATGTTGGTTACGATTTCCAGCCTGATAACCGGCTGTAGCGAGGGGATATCAGAGGCCGACGTCGCATTCGTTACCGCCGGAACGCCGCCCCAATTCGAATCACTACGGATGTACGGCGCCCCCCCGGATAACATCGCCCCGGCCAGCAGCGCTCATGCCCCGATGCAGCTTCACCAAGGCTGCCAGGCGATCATCCAGGCCGGGGGCCGCGAGATGCGCGAGACGGTGATTCTCGAGGACGAACCGGGCGCATCCTTCGATCTGGACGTCGCCCGTGCGTCCAACGGATGGAACGTTACGTCGGATGGACTCAGACCGCCGAGCGCCGATCCCGTCGGCTTCCGCACGCGGTTCACCGCCTGCGTGAACGCGCTTCGGGACAAATATGCAGCTGAACCGGAAAAAGCGCCTTTCAAATGAGCTTCGATGGTGCGTGCCGTGCGCTCGGCTTTTTTCCGTGCCGGGTTCGTGCGTGCGAAGTGTCAGCCTCTGACTTTCAACAGTGACAAGTACCGGCGCGAGATGTTTGGGCGTAGATGGAGGATACTTGCGTAGCAGCACGCTAACGCATTCAGCCGGGATCCTGCACATGAAGACTCTTTTTCTAGTGACGCTTTGCGCGACGCTGTTCTCATTTGGCGGTACGGCGTACGCGCAAGTCGACCAATCGCAGCCGCAGGTTCTGATCAAGACCGCGACGCAGCAGATACTCGACGAGGTGCGCACCCGGGCGGTCCAGCCGGACGATATTCCCCGCATCATGGATATCGTGAACCGCGACATCATTCCTTACACCGATTTTCGCCGGACCACGTCGCTCGCGATGGGCCACTACTGGCGCACGGCAACGCCGGCGCAGCAGCAGCAAATGGTCGAACAGTTCAAGATGCTCCTGATCCACACCTATTCAGGCGCTATCGGCCAGCTCCAACCTGACCAACGGATCGAGTACCCGCCGATACACGTTGCGCCAACCGATACGGACGTGGTGGTGCGCACGATTGCAACCCGGAACGGCGAGCCAGCGGAGATCGATTACCGGTTGTACAGCACGCCGCAAGGCTGGCGCCTGTATGACCTGAACGTGCTCGGCGTCTGGCTGATCCAGACATATCGGCAGCAGTTCAGCGACAAAATCCAGCAAAGCGGTGTGGACGGTCTGATCCAGTTTCTCGCTGAGCGCAACGAGCAGCTCGCTGCGGGCAAGCAGTAAATGACCGTTGGGTAAGACGGCGATTGTCTGCGCTTTACCGCTGTAGGTCCGTCGCGTTGACCAAACGGTTAGGCGTCGCTGGCGATCGGCGCTTCCAGAAGACACCCAAACTCGCGGGCAAAGTCGACAGAGACGCGCGCGTGGACGGCGCCCTGCTTGTCAAAGAACCGCTGTGTTCCTCTCAGCGTGAACACACCTTCATGCCAGATGTTTGGATGGATGTAGAGACCCTGCTGTCCATCGAAGCGAAAGCACACGAACTTCTCTGGCGCGATGTCGTCCCCGGGCAATGCCAATGGAACGTAGAACGGAAGAGGGTCGAGAGGAAAGAACAGTTGTCCACCGTCCGGGTGGTAGTTCGCGTGCCAAAGCAACATGCGTTCCGGTGCATTGGCGTTGTCGTCGCGGGCTGCTTCAGGCTCCTTTGCGTACGCAAGGATATAGTGACCGCCCACCGCCTCGTTTCGACCGTAGAGAATGTCCCCGCGCCATTCGCTGACAAATGTGCCTTCGGTTGTGCCTGCCTCATCACCGGTTCCAGGATCGATGGGTCTGGTCCCCACAGCCGGCCACTGCACAATCTCGATCGAGCACTCTCTCGGGTCCGCCACAAGCCTGCCAAATCCGTCAAGCGTTGCAGGGGTCGCGTCGACCACGGGCATCGACACACGCCGGAGGCCAGAAGGAAGGGCAGGGTTGAGGTAGTCGATTGCTTGGGTCATCGGCATAGTTTACACGAGCCGAACCTACCAACCGCAGATGGCGGATTCAACTTTCACAACCGAAAGCGGACATTGAAGAAATTCACGAGGCGCTTGAACGCCTCATGAACGGGACTTCAAATTACACGCGCGTTTCAACACGGCTCTTGAATCAATGAAAAGCGATAATGATCGCCTTCCTTTCAATAACATTCGGTCTTTGCATTCGATAAATAATCGACTCGCATACGGACAGCCTAAATCTTCCTAATATCTGCGACGTCACTCTATCAACACTTACATGTTCAATGTAAGCTTGCCGGCATTCATCCAAAACAAGGCTAATTAAATGTTGAACAGCTTGAAAGCGCCGAAATGGACTTGTTCCGTGATTGCGGCTGGTTTGATCGGTTTGGGCATTGCTGCCTGCAGTTCGCCTGGTGCAAACGTCACGGCCAATGCCACTGCGAATACACCTTCTGATGAACAGATCGTGTCAGCCTGGAATTATCTGTATGGGCGTTATCTGGTATTGCAGCAGGAGAATTACGACATCAACGTCGAGAACGCCGGTTACAACAAGATCAAATACAACCCGCTGGGCTCAGCCCAGTTTGTGAATCCGAACCTCGACGTGGCCTATCTGGAGGCCTGGCTTGCGGCGGACAAAGATCACGCCGTCATTCTGAACGTACCCAAAATCACAGGGCGCTACTACACCGCTCAACTGCTCGACGGATGGGGTGAGGTTATTACCAACATCAATGAGCGGACGTATCCGGATCACCCGTATGGGAAGTTTGCTCTGGTGATCAAGGGCACCAATCCGCCGGTGCCGGCTGACGCGGTCAAAATCGAATTGCCGTCGGCCAAGGTAAAACTGCTGGCGCGTGTGGAACTCAAAGGCTCGCCGAAGATTGCCGTGAGGTTGCAGCACAAGTTCACCGTCGATGCGTCGCCAGATATCCAGATTGATCCGCCATTTCCTGTGCCCACCTTTACGCCGGCCGCGCCGATTGGCCCCGAGATTTTCGATCGGTTAAGCGAAGCACTGGCTACCTATCCGGATGCGATGCCGAAAGCAGCCGAATATCAGGCGGAGGCAACCAACGTCGCCAACTATATAAAGAGCAGCGACGATGCCCGCAAGCGCGTGAGCGATGTTGTCAAGACGAAGGCAATCCCGGCTTTCCTCGCGAACGCCAAGGGTTTCGGCACGCAGAAGGGCGGATGGTCGGTGACTTATGTGGCGGGCAAGTTTGGCGATGACTATGTGGCGCGCGACATCGTCAACTACGGTGGTTTGTGGGCCAACGTCACCAGCGAGGCAATCTATTTTGTGGGACTGACCGACAGCGACAAGCAACCGCTGGATGGTAGCAAGACCTACGAGATCCGCTTCCCGAAGGGCGAAAAGCCGGACGCACACGTCAAGGGATTCTGGTCGGTGACGTTGTACAGCGTGCCGGACTATCGCGTTGTGCCTAACGCATTGCACCGCTATAACCTGAACAACGTGTCCCATCTGAGGGCGAATGCAGACGGCAGCACGAGCATCTGGCTTGCACCGGTACGGCCGAAACACGCGTTTCAAAGCAACTGGCTGCCGACGCCGGAAGGCAAGGGCTTCTCGCTGAACTTCCGCACCTATGTTCCGAAGGACGAGGTTCAGCAGGGTGAGTGGTTTCCGGCACCGATCGTGAAAGTGAATTAACCACTGTCGAAGCTAGCACCATCGATGGTTCAGTCTGTCTGGGCGTGCCTCCGGCAGACTGAACTGGCGGCCGCCGGCCGAAAGAAAGTCCCGCCAGCTAGCGCGGGAATTTTGAGTGATCCGCTTGTTGGCGAGTTTTAACTGTAGCCGTAGCAGCGCTTCAGTTGAGTGTAGTCGTAGAAATGGCTGTTCGGTGCGACCTTCGCGCCATCGCACTCCGCCTGGAAATCCGTCTCACGCTCGTTGTAAAGCATCTTTACGAGCAGACGCGAACCGTTGCTGTACACGTCCCATTGCATGTTGGCCGCCATCGGCGAGACGCTGTCGCCGCGCCACAGGTTGTTCGCATAGCTGTAGGTTTGCGCCTGCGGCACCGGAACGAACACATTTTTCAGGTTCATGATCGACGCGAACGGGATCACGATTTCCGCGTGCGTGAAGCGCAGCTTGGCGGCGTTCG
This sequence comes from Burkholderia sp. GAS332, assembly GCA_900142905.1. NCBI lineage: Bacteria > Pseudomonadati > Pseudomonadota > Betaproteobacteria > Burkholderiales > Burkholderiaceae > Burkholderia > Burkholderia sp. GAS332. Next base: position 1,666,538 of record FSRV01000002.1, read on the forward strand.
TCTGGTCGCCGCGGGAAATCGCATCGACTTCGCCGAAGAAATCGTCTCGCAGAATCTTCGCCATCTTATAGGTGACGGGGTTATATTCCTTGATCCCCGGTCCCTTTTGATAGAAGTCCGCCGCATCTTGCAGATAGGCAAGATATTCGGCCTGCGGCGCGGCAATGTATTTCTCCAACGTGACGCCGCCCGTCTCGGCGGACATCGCAGGTGCGACCTGCAGCAAGTTGTACAGCACGTTCACCGCGTCGACAGGTGAGGCGATTTTGGTCTTGCCGTCGCCCTTCAACCTGTTGCTGAACTTGCCGTCCTGCGACGCAAACGTGTAGGTGCCCGTGTTCGAGAACGTATAACCTGGCGATCCGAGCTTCGCGATGAAATCGGGCTTGAGAAGGCCCGCGAGCACCGTCTGCGCAACGTCCACGGCTGCCGGTGCGGACATGATCGCGTTCAGTTTCGCGTCGACGGTCGCGTTGCTCCCATAGGCCTGGTAAGCGAGACTGCTTTGGTAGGTCTCGTAATACGGATCGTTTGTCACGGTCACGAGATCGGTCGCGGCCTTCAACGAATGGAAGTACAGCAGAAAACGGTTGGTACCGGCGGGTTGCGCGGCGGGCGCGCCCTGCGGATAGTTGGCAGGCGCTGGGGGCAGGGTGATCGCCGCAGCAAGCGCCGGGCGCGTTTTCACGAGCGAGCTAGTGAAGTAGGTTGAGCTGTCGACTGCGCGGTCCTGTCCGGAATTGACGACGACAATGTGGCGGCCGGGTGAATCGAACAGCGTGGGAAGCCGCTGCAGCAGCCGCACGGCGAGCTGCTGATGCTCACGGATGCCGGCTTGTGTGAGATTGCCGTAGCCGGGTGTCGAGATGCCGGACACGCCGTATCCGAGCAGCGCATTCGCCTTCATCATCGCGAATGCATCTGCTTTCAGTTGCTGGCCAAGTGCCGTGAGTGCACCGTCCGCGTCAGCTTTTTGCAGCATGTCGTAAATCGCGCCGTCATATTTGAAACCCGACAACCCGCGCGAGCCATGACGCGCGACTAACTCCGTATAGACGGGCGCATAGCCGGCAGGCGGTGCTTCGTAGGTCGATGCGTCCTGCTGCGGAAGATAGGGCGTCTTGGTCTGATAGTAGGTGGCCGGCACGGGTGTCGGCGTGGGGGCCGGTGCGGGCGTCGTGCCTGGCGTGCCGGGCTGCTGCGGAGCGGGGTTGTTGGCCACCGGCTTGTCGATGGCAGTCTCTCCGCCGCAGGCGGCGAGGAAGGTGCAGGCGAGGATGAGTACGGCGGAGGGAATCGGCAAGCGTGTCATTGGGAGGAGCGGCGATTGGCTGACAGTTAAACGGACCTGCGCTGTTGCTTTGCGCGGCGATGCGTGAGTCGAGCCGGGAGTGTTACAGCAGAATTTGACAGCAGAAAGTCAGGCAATTGAAAGCATCGTAGATGATTCCTTTCTGCCTTGACGGCCACACTGTCGGCCTGCGGGGATGCACGCAGGCGACGCGAGTGTTGTTCAACGGCGGCTGCTGGATGAACCGCTATCGGCATTCGACAAATTGGAATGGGACTGAAGAAAACGCGGTGGTAAGCCGATATAGCGTGACAGCAGCCCCGAAGCGCCCTGGCTGCGATAGCGCACGGTCAGCCGCTCAACCTGGCGCCGGCTGAGTCCGAGCCGCTCGGCAGCCCGCCAGGGCATCAGCCGCTCCTCAATGACCGCCTGGATAACCTTCAGCCGATCCAGTTCGCGCATGCTCATGGTGATCGTTCCGGGTTGGGCCACGATGGACTCCGGCAGTCAGAACCGGCATCCAGCATGAGCTGAAAAAGCTCCTGCTACGACATTTGAACTTTGCCCAGATACGACATTACAACTTTGCTCTTACACCCTAATTGTTGATAATTTATCTTATGTCAAATCAAACTTCTCTGGCTGCCTGTTGAGATGTTGATCAGAATCGGAGTCGCCGCGGCAGCGACGCGTTAGCTGTACCGTGCTTGCCCGTGCCTGGCGAGTACAGCACGGCTCGTCGCGATGAGTGTGCCCGTGTTCTTTCAGGACAGCGGGTTGTCTGGCTCGTCAGAACCCTCTTCGCGCCGATGTTGTGCTTCCCACACTCGTCGTGTTCTCGCAAGTTCCTCGGCGAGGAGTTTTTCATCCGGCAGCATCATTTGGTATTCGGCCGCCAGCACTTTGTTAGGCAACCCCTCAAGTGCGTAGCGTGCGACTGCGGCATTGGTACGCGCGCACAATATCAGCCCGACTGGCGGATTTTCGCCGGGCAGAGTCCAGTGCTCGCGGGCGTAATTACAGTACATATGCATCTGGCCCACGTCGGCATGGTTAAGTTCGGTGAGCTTCAGGTCGATGATAACGAGGCACCGCAGGCGGCGATGGAAAAACAGAAGGTCCACCCGAAACCAGCTCTCGCCGATGCGAAGCCGACGCTGGCGGCCTACAAACGTAAAATCGCCGCCAAGTTCAAGCAGGAAATCTTCGAGCCGGTGGACCAGCGCGTCTTCCAGTTGAGTTTCTGAATATTCGTCTTTCAGATCCAGAAACTCGAGGACATACGGATCCTTGATCGCCTCCTCCGCTGTCACAAGGTCACCTGGTTGCGCTTTGCCAGCCTTTTGCAGCATCGCCAGCTTGTTCTTCGATAGCATCGCCCGGGTATGAAACTGGCTGCCGATCTGTCGGTCCAGTTGGCGCACGCTCCATCCACCGCGAAGCGCCTCGGCTTCATAGAACGCCCTCTCCTCGGCTGACCGGGTTCGCCGCATGAGATGAATGTAGTGAGTCCAGGAAAGCTGAAATACGTCGGCGAGCTGATCGAGATCGAAATTCCGAACCACTGCTTCGGAATTGCCCGGACGCAACTCGCCGGTGGATTTCCGAATCAGCGATTCGGAAATCGCGGTCTGTGGCCAGGTCTGGTAGAACAGACGCATCAACTCGAGGTTGTCAACCCCAAAGCCTCGGCCGAACTGTTTTGTCAGGTCGGCTGACAGTCGCCAGAGCAGTGCCTGACCGTAGGCCGCACGATCTTTTCCGCCCTGGTTAAACTCAACGATACGGCGGCCAATCTCCCAATAGGTCGCAGTCATCAACGCGTTGACGCTGCGTGCCGCGGCACGACGGCCTCGCTCCAGAAGCGCGACTATGTCGGTATGGATGCTACCGTACTCGGTACTATTTGATGCGATATCAGTCATTGTTCAGGCTCATGCACGGGCCCCAGGTTGCGTGTTGCACCATTATCAAATATCGGATCACCGCTGTCCCTATCTCAAGATGGTGCAGTTCACGCTCGTCCAGTGAGATAAAGCGGGGCGCGCTCCAAAGGTCAAAATCGGAACTGGTCTGCGCTCCACGACGCGTCGCTCACCGGGTCGTCATATACGCCGCATACAACCCGGCATGCAGATCGCGCAGCGCGTTGCGACGTTCGACCAGTTCATGCTGGTTGCCCTGCCGCTCGAGGCTGAGGATCTGCAGCAGCAGCCGCGTCGCCCGCTCCGGCGCCGTCTGGCGCGACGGCTGCGCGTCACGCAGCAGCGGCGCCAGTCCCGGCTTTTCGATCAGCACCCACGCAGGGAACCACGCGAGGTCGGCTGTCTGGCCTGCACCCTCGAAATTCGCGTCGAACTTTCTGCGCAACGTGTCGATTGACGCGTCGCCGAGCCGGTGCAACAGACCAGCCAGGCGGCCAGGTGACAGCCAGGCGAGTTCGGTGAGCAACGGCAGCGCAGACTCCAGGCCATCCGCGCGATGTCGCGCCTCTGCCATCCTCGTCAGCGGCGCCGGGATCCGGCGCCACGACTCGATCCGCTCGACGGCCCGTTTTGCTTCACCCCAGTCGCCTGCGCGCAGCCAGAGCGGCGCCGCGTGAAGGTCACTGATGTCAGCGCGAAACGGCAAGGCCGCGGCCTGCTGCGCAACCGTCCGCCAGCATGACGCCACCCACGCCCGTCCGGGCGCGTCGCCCAGTAACCGCCGCGCCGCCGGTTCAACCTCATCATTGCGGCGAGCACAGGCGGTAGCCAGCGCCGGATGATCGGCGAACGGCGTGGCGACATCGCTGTCGAGCACATCGATCAATGTCGCCAGCCCGGCCAGGGTGTCGTCATCGGGGAATTCGCCTGCCAGTCTCTTCCAGGCCTGCCGGTCAGAGACTGCATCGCGCCGGTGGAGGGCATCCAGCACATCGTTGCGGAGCATGACGTCGCGGCTGTCGGCCGGGGGCTGCGCCCTCGGGAATGTGATGCAAGCACAACGTCCTCCAGAGCCCGAACAGGTGAACGCGAGCCGGTTCATTCATCGGCCGCGAAACATGCCATGTGATTTCGCAAACTCGCGCAACGCATCGTTCATGCGAGTTTGCCAGCCGGCGCCGGTATCTTTAAAGGCATCGATTACGTCAGGATCGAGGCGGATCGTTGTGCGTACTTTGTGCTGGTCAATCGGCATCGAAGGGCGGCCGGGACTTTTCAGCAGTGCGGCGGCGGCCTGTGTGCCGACCATCGCCGGCAGTGCGTCGCGCGCGGGACGCATGCGTTTCAATTGCGCATCCGTGAGCGGCGGGTTATCCGCATCGCGCTCGGCCGCCTTGGTGAGTGCCTCGTCTTCTGCGGGACCGGGAATATGAAATTTACGCTTCGTTGACATACTTGAGCACCTCTCTACGGTTTGCCTTGTGCAGACTAATCGCGCGCAGAGTCTCGTCGCGCATTGTGGATGCCAGCACATAGATGCGTCGCCGATCGGGCCGACAGCGACGAAGCGCTGCTCCCCTTTGTAGTCGAATCGGCCGTCGCGTTCGATTTGCGCGGCGTCCATTTCGAAGAGCTCGGCTATCGCCAGCGAGATGCCGTGGCTTCCACGGTTGGCTTAGTTTTTGACCGGATTGACTTCGACTTGCATGTAATTATTGTATGTACAAAAAATGGATGCTGCAGGATATTTCTGTACATACAAAAACCGGGGTAATCCCGGCTTTGTCTTCCTCAATCTCGACGACCTCGATAGCGCGGTCCGACCTCTTTTTCAAAACACTCAAACGTACTTCAGCAACATCGCCTGGAAATAGTCCCGAGCCCCCTGCCCGCCAGCCCCTAAGGTGCATCCCCTTGTATCGGTTCGACAAGTTCCGGCCCCTCAACCCCGGCCCGATTGACTTTACGGGACACGGGAAACCAGGCGAACGCCTCGTGCGTCTCCGCAGCGGTTCGCGCGAGGTAAGCAGCGCGCTCGGCCGATGTAGCCGAGTCCAGATACTCGCGAGCGACGTCCGCCGAGAACACAACTGGCCGCCGGTCATGGACGTCTACCAGCCCGGCGCCTGCCTCTGCCGTCACGATCACGAAACCATCGCCTTCGCGTGGATCCCTGTCCGGACGGACGTTGGTCAGGCCTGCGACGTACAGCGGCTGCCCATTTTTTGTATGGATCGCATAAGGCTGCTTGCCGTTGCTCTCTGTTCTCCACTCGTACCAATAGTCGGCCGGCACAATGACGCGCCCGCTTTCCCACATCGCGGCCCATGCTGAACTGGTCGCCTTTTCGACTTTCGCGTTAATCATCTGCGGAAGACCTTTCGCGACGGCCCACGCCGGCCGATATCCCCAGTGCACCAGTCGTACCACACCATCTGGATAGATCACGGGTTGCCGACTTCCTGGCGCTGCATTCCAGCTGGGCGTATCGGTGGGCGTCGCGTCATTCAGGATCGGCCAGCGATTATCGCGGTCACTGGCGAGAGGGATCAGATAGTCGATGCCGTAGCGAGCTCGAGCGTAACGACCGCACATGGATGCGCTCCTGGTCGTGGGCAATGGTGGCCACAAGGCTTGCATCCGATGATCGCACCATCCAGCAATCGTCGTCCATTGCTGACGACGCAAAGTTACTTTGAACGCGCTGCACCATGCTTACGCCACCCAGGAAAACGTCAGAGCAACCCGTTTCGGCACCAGATCGAGAGCCGGCGGCCGCGCCCTTAATAATCCGCCCACCCATCCTCACCAATGAGCGGCACAAAGCTCACGTCGCCTAGCCAGCGCTCGTGATAATCGTGTTCGCCGTGGCGTACCAGTTGAATCAATCGCTGATGATGAGTCTCGCGCCCGACCGGCATGACGATCCGGCCACCGATCGCGAGTTGCAAACGCCACGCCCGCGGGACACGCGGACCACCGGCCCCCGCGATAATCGCGTCATACGGCGCATAGGCGTCCAGGCCGACCGTGCCGTCGCCGAGATGAACAGTTACGTTTGAGTAGCCCAACCGCGCGAGCGTCTCGCGAGCGGTATCGGCAAGCACCGGATCACGTTCAACCGAATGGACGTGCGCCACGATTACCGCCGCAATGGCAGCGGCATACCCCGACCCCGTACCGATGTCGAGAACCAGGTCGTGCGGGCCCAGTTCAGCCGCCTCCATCATCTGCGCGACGACGGCAGGTTGCGAAATCGCTTGCTGACTCGGAATGGGCAACGCACTATCGTCGTACGCGTATTCACGGAGTTGCGCAGGGACGAATTCCTCGCGCGGCACGCGGCGCATCGCGGACAGCACATTCGCATCGCGGATGCCGCGCCCCGCGATTTGCCGTACAACCATCCACTCCCGGGCTTCCGTGAAATCGATCATTGTGGCCTCCCTCTGACGGCCGCGCAGGCTTGACTCATGATCTGGCTCGCCGATGCGGTGCTCGTGATGCACGCGCTGATCGCGCTTTTTATCGTGGGCGGACTCGCAGCGATCTGGGTTGGCGCGTGCCTCGGTTGGGAATGGGTACGCAATCGGCTATTCCGGCTCGCTCATCTGTTCGCGATCGCCATCGTGTCGAGCTTAGCACTGCTGGGCACACCCTGCCCCTTGACTACGCTCGAAGACTGGTTGCGCACTGGCTCGGTTGGGACGGAAGGTTTCATCCAGCGCTGGGTGAGCCGTCTGCTCTACTACGATGTTCCAGCCTGGGTGTTTACGCTCGCATACGTGGCATTCGCTCTGCTCGTGCTACTGACCTGGCGCAGGGTTCCTCCCCGACACCGCAGGTAACGCAGAAACGGTTTGCCGTACGACTTAAGGCGCCCCAGTCGTGTCAGGAAGACAGTCAGTTTTGCGCCTCGTTCGAGATTGGCGAACGAGGATGGCCGAATGGGATGATGACGTCGTGTAGCACGCGGGTCCGTTTTCGCGAATAATGGCCCCACATCCACTACTGGACGAGGGCGACCATGCATTACAGCCCCGACGCCATCCGCACCATTGCTCTGGTCGGGCATGCCGGATGCGGCAAGACATCGCTGGTCGAAGCCCTGCTCTACCAGGGTGGCGAGTTACGCGCGCCCGGCAGCGTGGAACGCGGCACCACGGTCTGCGATTTCGACCCGCTCGAGCGCAAATATCACCACTCGCTGAACTCCGCCGTCGCCCACCTGCACTACCGGGATACCCGCATTTATCTGCTGGATACGCCCGGCTATCCGGACTTTTCCGGCCTGTCGATCAGTGCCCTGCCCGCTGTCGAGACCGTCGCCATCGTCATCAATGCACAGACCGGCATCGAAATGACGACCCGGCGCATGATGGCGTGGGCGGAGAAACGCAAGCTCTGCAGAATGATCATCGTGAACGGTATCGATGGCGAAAAGGTCGATCTCCCGGGGCTTCTGACGCAAATCCAGGAGGCCTTCGGCAAGGAATGCCTGCCCATCAACCTGCCGGCGCAAAGCGGCCACCAGGTGGTGGATTGCTTTTTCAACCCTGCCGGCGATGCTGATTTCCTGTCCGTTGCGGCGGCGCACAATGCGCTGGTCGATCAAGTGGTCGAGATCGATCCCGCTTTGATGGAGCTTTACCTGGAGCAAGGCGAGGCCATCAGCCCGGAACAGTTGCATGAACCCTTCGAGCGGGCGCTGCGCGAAGCGCATCTGGTCCCGATCTGCTTCACGTCAGCGGCCAACGGCGCCGGCATCGTGGAATTGCTCGACGTGTTCGTCCGGCTCCTGCCCAATCCCATGGAAGGCAACCCGCCGCTCTTCTACCGCGATGCCGGTGGCAAACAGCAGGTCGTGCGCGCCGAACCGGTCGCCGACAAGCATGTGTTGGCCCACGCCTTCAAGATCGTCATGGACCCTTACATCGGCAAGATGGCCGTGTTTCGCATTCATCAGGGCACGATCAGGCGCGATAGCCAGCTCTATATCGGTGACGGGCGTCAGCCGTTCAGAGTCGCCCATCTGATGATGCTGCAGGGCAAGGAACACGTGGATGTTCCACAAGCGGGTCCGGGCGATATCTGCGCGACGGCCAAGATTGATGAAATCGGTTTCGATGCCGTGCTGCACGACGCGCCCGAGGACGGCAACATCCACCTGACCCCGCTCGACTTCCCCACACCGATCTATGGATTGGCGATCGAGCCTGCGCGCCGGGGCAACGAGCAACGCCTCTGGGAGATTCTGCAAAAGCTGAGCGCGGAAGACCCGTGTCTGCGCATCGAGCATCCGGTCGGCACCAACGAGACCGTGGTGCGCGGTCTGGGCGAGTTGCACCTGCGCCTCATGCTGGAGCGGCTATCCGAGCAGTACAAGCTCGAGGTCGTGACGCGGCCACCGAAGATCGCCTATCGGGAAACCATCGGCGGCAAGGCCGAGGGGCACTGTCGCCACAAGAAGCAAACCGGCGGCGCCGGGCAATTCGGCGAAGTGATGCTGCGCGTGGAGCCCCTGCCGCGAGGCACGGGTTTCGAGTTCGTCGACGCAGTCAAGGGCGGCGCCATCCCCGGCCAGTTCATGCCCGCGGTGGAAAAAGGCATCCAGCAGGTCATCGAAGGCGGTCCGCTTGCCGGCTTCCCGATGCAGGACGTGCGCGTCACCGTGTTCGACGGCAAGAGCCATTCAGTCGACTCCAAGGAAGTGGCATTCGTTTCCGCGGGACGCAAGGCTTTCATCGATGCGGTGCTGAAAGCTCAGCCCATCCTGCTCGAGCCTATCGTGGACATCGAGGTGATGACGCCGGAACCCACGATGGGTGACATTATCGGCGACCTGTCCGCGAGGCGCGGGCAGGTCCATGGCACACGCACGGCCGCCGGCAACGCCGTGGTTGTCGCGGGACAGGTGCCCTTGTCCGAACTCAACGACTATCAATCGCGTCTGAACGCGATCGCGGGTGGCCTTGGTAACTACAGTATCCAACTCAGCCACTACGATCCGGCCCCCCCCGCCCAGCAGGAGCGGATGGCGTCGCAGCACAAAAAACAGGGCGACGGCGCGGCGCAATGACCGGCCGCGCGTGCCCTGCCCTGTGCATCTGCGCAAGCTGTCCGCCAGTCCGATGAAGGAGCCGCCGTCATGCTGAATTATCCCGCCGCCTACCAGTCCACCAAGGGTTCCGCACTCGACGTCGACAAGACGTTCTATCAACGCATCGCCTCACAGCACGACACCCGCACGCTGGTCGAATCGATCGTCGTGCCAATCAGGTCGGGTCAAGCCTGGACCGTGCCGGCCGGCCATCTGTTCCGTATCGTCACGATCGAAGGTCCGCAGGTGGCCGACCTGAACATGTGGAACCTGCACAACCCGCGCGAGCGCATGTGGGCCTCGCGTACACGTCAGTTGCAGCAGGCACACGTGAGTACGTTCGACCGTCTGTGGTCAACGCTGCCCTTTCTGCGTCCGATGGTGACAATCACCGACGACAGCCTCGCAGACTACGGCGTCGACGAACACGGTGGCCGCGTTCATGATCTGCTCGGCACCCGCTGCGACCCCTACGTCAACCGCATGCTGACCGGTGAGGATTTTCATTTCCACTGCCACTCCAATCTCACGCGCGCGATCGCGCCGTACGGACTGACCGAATACGATGTGCATGACGTGCTCAACGTGTTCCAGTGCACCGGCCTGAATCTCGACGACAAATACTTCATGAAGGCATGCCCCGCCAAGAAGGGGGACTACCTCGAATTTTTCGCGGAAATCGACCTGCTTTGCGCGCTGTCGACCTGTCCCGGCGGCGATCTCTCGTTGCCGATGTGGGGACCGGATGCGCGCGATCCGCTGGAGGTGTGCCGGCCGCTTGGCGTCGAGGTCTACCGGCTCGCCCCGCAGATGCTGGACGGCTGGACGCCGCCGGCCGTCGCGGCGTACAAGGGGCAGCACGGGATGGAGTTGCAGCAGCCGCAATGGAAGAAATGAGCTTCGGGTGCGGTTCGCGAGGGCGTGTCGCTTAGGCCGCGCCCGACGGAAATTCCGGCGTCAAACACAATGCGGAGGTCACAGCGCAAACAATCGCCCACGCTGCGGTTCGCGGTCGTCCACACCCGCGAGTCGCAATGCGTGCCAGGCCATCGCGAAGTTGCTCGATATCACCGGCTTGCCGATCTTCGATTCAAGTTCTGGAACGAGTTCGGCGATCCGCAAGCTCGTGCACGACACGAAAACGGCGTCCACGTCCGGGTGCAGTGCAAGACGCTCGATAGCTGATCGCAGAGACGCAGTGTCAATCCGTGCCACTTCGTTATCGTTTGCATGTTCGAACGAGGCCATGCGCGTAATGCCGACGCCGCGCGCCTCGATGTAGTCGCGCATGAAGTCGTTGATCGAACGCACATAGGGCGTCAACAGAGCAGCGCGTTGAACACCCAGTGCGCGCAGCGCAGCAAGCGCAGCAGTAATCGGCGTGGTGCACGCGACGCCCGGACGCGCTTCACGGATACGCGCGAACACGTTGTCCTCGCCGATCACCATCGAGGCCGACGTACAGCCGAACGCTACGACATCGATCCGCTCTGCCGGACGAATCAACGCGACCGCCGAAGCGATACGCGCCTCCATTTCAGCGAGGCGTTCGGGCGTGATATCCGGCGAGTTGAGCACGCGGCTCTCATAGAACGCCACACCGTCCTGTGTGAGCAGCTTGCGCCACTCGTGTTCGATCGTATGATCGGTGGCGAGTACCACCAGTCCGATGGCGGCACGCCGGCAGATGCCGTCGTCCAACGCGAAATCGAGCCTGACGTAGGCATCGTCCTGCAGCGGAATCGTGCTCATTTCAGTGTCATCCCTGTCATGTCGAGTTCGGGCTGGCGACCGGCCATGATGTCGGCCAGGAGTTTTGCAGTGCCGCACGACATCGTCCAGCCCATGTGCCCGTGGCCTGTGTTCAGGTATAGGTTCCGGTGACGCGTGCGGCCGATCAGCGGTGTCCCCTCGGGCGTCATTGGGCGCAGACCGGCCCAATAAGACGCGCGGTTGTAGTCAGCGCCGTCAGGGAACAACTCGCGGGCGGCCTGCAGCATCTGCGTGAAGTCAGCGGGTGTATGGCGGGTGTCGTAGCCGGCGAACTCGGCGGTCGCGGTAAAGCGTAGCCGTTGGCCAAACCGCGCCCACGCGACGAGATTGTTTTCGTCGACGCCCCCTAGTTCCGGCGGACGATGCTCGGGCCCAACGGGAAACGTGGCGGAATAGCCCTTTACCGGGTACACCGGCAACCGGTAGCCCAGGCGGCGCGCCATGATCGGCGACCAGGAACCGAGTGCAAGGACGAATTCGTCGCCTTGTACGAGTCCCGCCGGCGTGCGCACGCCAACGACCCGATCGCCGGACGCCTCGATCGCGCTAATCGGCGTGTCGAATTCGAAACGCACGCCGATGCGCTCGCACACCGCCTTCAGCGCGCGGGTGAACAGATGCGCATCGCCGCTCTCATCGGTTGGACAATAAATCGCGCCCGCGATCCGGTCACGCGCATGCGCGAGCGTCGGCTCGCGCGCGGCCACCTGTGCCGCATCGAGCGTTTCGAGCGGCAGCCCGTTGTCCGCGAGGATCGACATGTTCTGCGTGCCTCGCGCGAAAGAAGCTTCGTCGCGATACAGATACAACAGGCCGTGGCTAATGCGATCGTATTCCAGGTGTTCGGCCGCGGTCAGTTGCTGCAGTTGACTCTGCGCATAGCGGCAAAGCCGCACCTTACGCGTTGTGTTCTGACGTGAACGCTCCGCCGTGCAATTGCGCAGGAACTGGAAACACCAGACCCACATGTGAGGGTCTGCGTTCAGCTTGAGGCGCAGCGCCTGTCCTTCGACGAAGAGGGATTTCAGCAGAATTTTCGGCGCACGCGGAGACGCCCACGTGTACGAATGTCCCGGCGCGACCAGACCGGCGTTAGCAAAGCTGGTCTCGAGCGCGACACCGGGCTGGCGGTCGATCACCGTCACCTCACGGCCCTCCTTCGCGAGGTAATAGGCGGCTGTGACGCCCGCAATTCCGCCTCCCAGCACAACGGTTTTCATGGATAACTCCTGTCGACCAGAGTTAGCGCTTTAGCGCTTACTCTGGTCCCATGCAGAGCAGCCCCATGCAGAGCAACCTGCCGTTAGTCAATATAACGTCGCCGATACCTTTTGTATGGTGTCCTATACGCGGATACCCTATACCGCTTAACTGTGCGGCGAGTTCTATCATGAATCAGACGCTTTCATGGTAGCGCTGCGATGAGACCAGTAGTCAGGCCGTTGATCCGGCAGATTACAACTTGCCTGCGATGTACGTTTCCATCCGTTTTCTGATGCCACCGGGACAGCCGTCTGGCGGGTCGCTCCGATCCCTTTCACAATAAGGAGTCTCCAACATGAATGCTCAGAAGAATGGTACGCCGGGCGCAGGTCGCGTCCTGCGGCGAACGACAATCGCGGCATCGGCCGCTCTGGTCATGCTCGCCGGCATGGCCCCCGGTTCGGCTCAAAGCCAGACCATCAAGATCGGCGTGCCCGTGCCGCTGTCGGGCAGTTCCGCCAATGCCGGCACGGACATTCTCAATGGCGCCAAGCTAGCCGCCGCCAAGGTCAATGCGGCGGGTGGCGTGCTCGGCAAACAGATCGAACTGGTGCCGGAGGACGACGCCTGCGACGCGCAGACAGCCGTGCAAGCCGCCCAGAAGCTGGTGGACGCGGGCGTCGTTGCCGTGGCGGGCGGTTACTGCTCCAGTGCGGCGCTGCCGGAACTGACGACCTTTCATCGCGCCGGAATTCCCTACGTGCTGGACGCGTCGACCAATCCCAAGCTGACCGAGATGGGCTACGACAACGTGTTCCGTACGATTGGCCGTGACGACGAGCAGGGACCGTTTGCAGCCAGTTTCATGAAAAATTCGCTACACGTGAAACGTGCGGCCGTGATCAACGACAACACGACCTACGCCAAGGGCCTCGCCGACAACACCGTGGAAGCCCTGAAAAAAGACGGTGTCGATGTTGTCTACGACGACGCGATCACGCCCGGTCAGATGGACTACTCGCCAACGCTGACCCATGTCGCCTCGCTGAAGCCGGACGTGATCTACTACACCGGCTATTTCTCCGAAGCCGGCCTGCTGGTGAAGGAAGCGCGGCAACTCGGCCTGAAGATGACCTTCATGGGCGGCGACGGCACCAACGACCCGACACTGATGAAGACGGCCGGCCCGGCAGCCAATGACATGATCATCACCACGGCGCCGCTGGCGCAGTTCCTGAGTGGCGCGCACAGCTTCGTCGACGACTATACGAAGGCCTACGGGCAAGGGCCTGGACCGTATTCGGTCTACGAATACGATGCCGTCGGCGTCACGGCGAAGGCGATCGCAGACGCAAAATCGTCGACGCCTGCCGCGATCACAGCCGCCCTGCACAAGATCTCGAACTACCCGGGCGCGACCGGGACGATCGGCTTTAACCCGAAGGGTGACCGCAGTCTGGCGGTGTATATCACCATCATCGTGCACGGCGACAGTTTCGCGCCTTATCAGAAGCAGGATGCCGCGGGACACTGGATGGCGATGAAATAGGCCCTGTCGCGCCGCGCGCCCCGCCATGAGCAACTTCTTCCAGTTCGTCATCGAAGGGCTGACGATCGGCTCGTTCTATGCCCTCGTCGCCCTTGGCTACACGATGGTCTACGGGATTATCCGGCTGATCAACTTCGCTCACGGCGATCTGTTTATGGTGGGTGCGTTCATCGGCTGGACCGGTTTGACGGTGCTTGCCGGGGCGCACGTGCCGCTCGCGTTGGCGCTGCTGATTGCACTTGTAGCCGCGATGGTGGTCACGGGCGCCCTCGGCCTCGCAATCGAGCGCGTGGCCTACCAGCCGCTGCTGCGCGCGCCGCGGCTGTCCATTTTGATCACGGCGCTCGGCGTCTCGCTTGCCCTGGAGAACGGCGTGCTGCTGCTTTACGGCGCCGGTTTCAACACGTATCCCCATGTGCTCAGCCAGGCAGGACTCGAATTCCAGGGTGTGCAGATCACATTCGCCCAGGTCAGTATCATCGTCGCCAGCTTTGCGTTGATGCTCGCGTTGTATTTCTTCGTTCACCGCACCTTCGTCGGCACCGCGATGCGCGCGCTGGCGATCGACCAGGACGCGGCGCGTCTGATGGGTATCGATGTTGAGCGGCTGATCCAGCTCACCTTCTTCCTGGGCTCAGCGCTGGCCGCCGTAGCCGGCGTCATGGAAGGGCTCTACTACACGCAGATCAATTTCTTCATGGGCTTCGTGCTGGGCCTGCGCGCCTTCACCGCTGCCGTTCTTGGCGGCATCGGCAATATTCCGGGCGCCATGGCGGGCGGCATCCTGATTGGCCTGCTGGAGTCCTTTGGCGCCGGCTATGTCTCATCGCGGTGGACCGACGTACTCGTGTTCGGTGTCCTGATCGCCGTGCTCGTGATCAAACCGACGGGTTTGTTCGGCGAGCGCGTCGTCGAGAGAATGTAGCGCTATGAGCGCCATGCAGGGGTTATCGCGTCGATCTCGTCCTGCCGGCGTCGCGCTGCTTGTCGCGGCCGTGGCGCTACCCGCTGTCGCCAGCAACTATATCGTCGATGTCGGCCTGACCATCGCCACCTATTCGATCCTGGGCCTCGGGTTGAACATCGTGGTGGGGTATGCCGGCCTGCTGGATCTGGGCTATGCGGCCTTCTTCGCCATCGGCGCCTACACGACGGCGCTGCTGGAAACGCTGCTGCACTTTTCGTTCTGGGAAACGCTGCCGTTCAGCCTGGCGTTTGCCGGCGCGTCGGGTATCGTCATCGGCTACCCGACCCTGCGCCTGCGCAGCGACTATCTGGCCATCGTCACACTCGGGTTCGGCGAGATCACGCGCATTGTTGCCACCAATCTCAACATCACGGGCGGCCCCAACGGCATCTACGGCATCGCCAGCCCCAGCCTGTTCGGTTATGAAATCAGCTCGCCAGGTGCGGTCTACGAGCTGGGCATCGCATTCCTCGTGGTGGTGCTGGTGTTTGCGATCCGGCTCGGCCAGTCGCGGCTCGGGCGCGCCTGGACCAGTATCCGCGAAGATGAGGCGGCGGCCGAGGCCGTCGGCGTGCCGACGCTGCGCGTCAAAATGCTGGCGTACATCCTGGGTGCCTTGATCGGTGGTCTCGCCGGCAGCCTGTTCGCCGCGCGCTTCGGGACCATCGACCCAACAGGCTTCACTTATCTGCAGTCCGTGACGATCCTAATCGTCGTCGTGCTGGGCGGCCGGGGCAGCATTCCGGGCGTGATACTCGGCGCGGTCATCGTCGCCGGCCTACCCGAGATGCTGCGGTTTCTCAACCTATGGCGCATCTTCGCTTTCGCGATCGGCCTCGTGATCCTGATGCTGCTCAGACCGCAAGGGCTGTGGCCGGCGCCGCTGCGCCGGGTGGCGCCACCACGCCAGGGTCCAGCCGAAGCTGAAGCACGGCCGCCCCGCGACACTGTCGCCGATGAAGTCCTGCTCGAGGTGCGCAACCTGCAGCGGCGCTTCGGCGGTGTGCAGGCGGTCGGCGGTATCAGCTTCACTGTACGCAACGGGGAAATCCTGAGCCTTATCGGCCCTAACGGGGCGGGCAAGACAACGGTGTTCAACTGCCTCACCGGCGTGATCCGCGCGACCGGCGGTCAAGTGCTCTGGCGCGGCACCTCGCTGGCCGGCGGCGCGCCGCATCGCATCGTCCACGCCGGGATGGCGCGCACCTTCCAGGGCATCCGCCTGTTTGCCAACATGACGGCCTTCGAGAACGTGCTGATCGGCATGGATCATCGCCTCCATACGCCGCTCGTCGCCGAATTGCTGGCGCTGCCCTCCGCGCGCGCCGAGGAAGCGGATCACGCAGCAGAAGGCCTGCACTGGCTCGCGTTCGTCGGGCTCGGGGCACGCGCGGGCGAACGCGCGGCCGACCTCCCCTATGGCGATCAACGCCGGCTGGAGATCGCCCGCGCCCTCGCCAGCAACCCGCACCTGCTACTGCTGGATGAGCCCGCAGCGGGGATGAACCCGACCGAGAAGCACGCGCTGATGGAGCTGATCCGGCGTATCCGGGATCTCGGCGTGACCGTGCTGCTGATCGAACACGACATGATGCTGGTGATGAGCGTGTCAGACCGGATCATCGTCATGGACCACGGCGTCATCATCGCCGAGGGCACGCCAGCCGAAATCCAGGCCGATCCGCGAGTGATCGACGCCTATCTCGGCACGGCCGAGGCCGACGAAGCGGCCGACGATGCAGCCGGGGAGAAATCGCTGTGGGACTCCTAGAAATCCGCGATCTGCACGTGAGCTATGGGAACGTCGAGGTTCTGCATGGCATCTCGCTGGACGTTGGCGAGGGCGAGATCGTGGCCTTGCTTGGCAGCAACGGCGCGGGCAAGACCACGACACTGCGCGCCATCTCCGGCCTGATTCGCCCCCGCGCGGGGCAGATCGTGATGGCCGGGCACGCGCTCGCCGGACTGCGCGCACACCAGATCGTGGCGTTGGGTCTCGGTCACGTGCCGGAGGGCCGTCGCATGTTCGGGGCGCTGACGGTCGAGGAAAATCTGCGGCTTGGCGGCTATCTGATCCGGCGCGACAGCGCGGTGCTGGAACAGCGAATGGCGGACGTCTATCAGACCTTCCCGCGGCTTGGCGAGCGACGCAGCCAGTTGGCGGGAACGCTAAGCGGTGGCGAGCAACAGATGCTGGCGATCGCACGCGCACTGATGCTGCGGCCACGCATCATCGTGCTCGACGAACCCTCCATGGGCCTGGCGCCGAAACTGGTCCGAGCGATTTTCGGCATGATCGCCGACATCTGCAAGGAAGGCACGTCGATCCTCCTTGTCGAACAGAACGCGCGCCAGGCGCTGCGCATCGCGCAGCGGGCCTACGTGCTGGAAAGCGGCCGCATTGCCCTTGCCGGCCCGGCCCACGAATTGGCCCAGGACAACCGGGTTCGCGCGGCGTATCTGGGCGGCAGCGCTGTCGCCACGGAGTGACGCCGGCTCAGACGAGGTGTTGCACCGGTATCCACAGCGCCTGGCTGGCACTGACTGCCTGACCCGCCGCGGATGCGTCAGAACGAATGCCGCATCCCGATCCGTACATCGGACTGCGTATTCGACGTCGACGGCGCGAAGCTATAGCCGATCACCGCATCTACGCCACTCGATGCACGCAGATAGTCGCCGGAAACATACACATCGGTACGCTTGGACAACAGGTAGTGCAGTCCGAGCGAGCCCTGGTTCCAGTGATTGCCTTCGAAGCTCGTGTGCTGATAGCCGCCGTACAGCGACAGCGCAGGCGTGAAGTTATACGACGCGCCCGCTTCATAAACCTGCATGTGCGAGGTCTGCCCGAAGCCCTTGATCGTCGTGTAGGTGAAATCGCCGGAGAGCATCACGTTGCCGATCGTATAGGCGGCACCGACCGCAAGCGCGCCTTGCTTATCCACCGGGAATGCTGACGAACTATACAGATCGGTCACCGCGCCGGTAGCCGGATCGACGGAAACGGTCGGCTGGCCGAGGAAGGTGCGCGTGCCGATCATGGCGTACGGGTCGAAAGCATAGATGCCGTACGGATTGTTCAACTGCGTATACGCCACGCCCATGTTGAACGGGCCGTGGTCGTAATGCGCGCCCACGCTCCATGCGCTCTTCTGATGGAAGTCGCCGGCGGTGTTGCCGAACGAGTACATGCCGCCGAAGGTGAAGCCGGCGAATTCGTTCGACAGGAACTTCACCGAGTTCGGCAGACGGTCGCCGTTCATCCGGTCGAAGTCACCCTGGTGAATCGCATAGCCGCTCGCCCATGCGGAGATGTTGTACATGAAAACAAACTCTTCGGTCATATCGAGCTGATTGCCGAACGAGAACGTCCCCCAGCTATTCTTGATGCCGACATAAGCCTGGCGTCCGAATTCCGCACCACCGAATGCATACTGCCCATTGCCCAGGTGGAAACCCGATTCGAGCACGAATACCGTTTGCAGACCACCGCCGAGATCTTCCACGCCTTTGAAGCCGATCCGGTTGCCGTACGAAACGCCGTCGTCGAACTTGAACTGGTGTGCGCCGCCGGCATTGTTTACGTAGGTGATGCCTGCGTCAAGAATCCCGTACAGGGTGACGCTGCTTTGCGCGTGGGCCACCGTCGGTGCGCATACCGCGCTTGCCGCGATGGCAAGTCCCGAAAGGCTCACGGCATTTTTCTTCTTCATCTAATTCTCCCCTGCTCTTTGTCTGCGTAATTCGGTGGATAAAACGATCCCCACCGCGTGCTGTCTTCTGGCGCGCGGCGCTTCTCGCATGACGGGCAATTCGGAACCGGCTGGGACTGATTGAAACGGATTGAAGCTCACTCAAGCTGACCAAGTCGACTCAGCGGACTCAAGCCGACGACGCTGATTGAGGCTATCGGCATTGCGTACGATCTTGTGTCAGGTCTGCATCGACGGATCAAGAATACGGGTCCAGATTTATGAGGATTCGACCGGATGCGACATGAATCTGTCGAGTAGCGACCTCGACGGCAGGAATGCCGGGGTTATTTCACACCGAGTGCGGTTTGTACCGCTTGCAAGCCGTTGGTGCCACTCGCGGTGTTCACGCCGTCGAGCCATGATTTCAGCAATTCGGGGTGGCGCTTGAGTGCTTCGGTGGCCGCGGCATCGACACCGGTTTTCTTTTCCAGCACCTCGGTGATCACGCCGTTCTCCAGATCGACATTGAACGTGAGTTGCCTGAACAGGCGGCCGACGTTCGGGCACTGCTCGGCGTACCCACTGCGCGCAACGGTATTGACTGTAGCGCCGCCGTAGTTCGGCCCAAAGTACTTGTCACCGCCGTCGAGATAGGTCAGCTTGAACTTCGTGTTCATCAGATGCGGTTCCCATGCCAGGAACACAATCCATTTCTTCTCACGCACCGAACGCTCGACCTGCGTGAGCATGCCGGTCTCGCTCGATTCGACGAGCTTCCAGCTACCGAGCCCGTACGCCTTGTCGTCGACCATCTTCTTGATGTTCTGATTGGCCGGTGCCCCCGGTTCGATGCCATAGATCTTGCTGTCGAACTTGTCGGCGTTCTTTGCGAGGTCCGCGAATGAATGCACGCCGGCGGCCGCCACGTAATCGGGCACCGCGAGCGTGAACTTCGCGTTGCTCAGATTCGGATGCACGATTTCGATCGATTTTTCATCTTCGAACGACTTGACGACCGGCGCCTGCGCCGGCATCCAGTTGCCGAGAAACACGTCGATCTGCCCTTTCTTCATGCCTTGATAGGTGATCGGCACCGACAGATTCGCCACGTTCTGGTGGTAGCCGAGCGCCTTCAACAGGACGCCGGTGATCGCATTGGTGGCGTCGATGTCGGTCCAGCCGGGCCCCGCCATGTTGACCTGCGTGCAGGACTGCGGCTCGGCGGCCGCAGCAAAGGTGGTCGCCGCGCACAGCAGCGCAACGCCGGATACAGCCTGTTTGAAGAGATTTTTGATCATGTCGGCTTCCTGTCGGTGGGGTGGATCGTCAGCGGCGACATCAACGCGTCACCGCGGGGAAACGCGCCATCGCCTCGAGCGTGTCGAGATCGATGTGATTGCGCATATAGCGCTGGCTCGCATCGACATGCGGTTGCCAGTCCCATGACGCGACCGCGCCTTGCGTCGTGGCCTCGAAATGAAAGCGGCGGCGACGCTGGCTTCTCAGTACATCGTTGTGCAGTGCGGCAAGGTTCCAGCGTCGTGTGATCTCCTCACGCAGCGCCGCGACCTGTGATGCATGGTCGGGGCGAGCGGCAAGGTTCTCGCGTTCCAGCGGGTCCGCTGCCACGTCATACAGTTGGTCGGGATCAGCCGGCGTGTGAATGAACTTGAAGCGCCCGCGCCGCAGCATCACGATCGGTGCGATAGCGCCTTCCGCGAGGTATTCGCCGATCGCTTCGTCGTGGCCGCCGTGGGTGTCTTGTGTGCCAAGCAGATGCGGAACGAGACTTTGACCATCGAGCGAATCCGGCCAGACCGCAGGTTGTTCGCCGCGAGCCATTTCCACCAGCGTGGGCAGCAGATCGAGATGTGAGACCGACTCGTGCACACGATGGGCGTCGAACTGCTGCGGCGCGTGAACGATCAGTGGTACCCGGCAGCCCCCTTCGAAGAAGGTCATCTTGTACCAGAGCCCCCGCTCGCCGAGCATCTCACCATGATCGGATGTCACGACGATCACGGTATCTTTCGCGAGCCCTGACTGTTCAAGCGCTTCGAGGATCGCACCGAACTGGTCATCGACGTAAGAGATCGCGCCGTAGTAGGCGCGCCGTGCATTGCGGATCTGCTGATCGGTTGGCGGCGTACGGTCGGTTTCGCACACGTGCCGCAGGCGCTTTGAATGCGGGTCGGCTTCGTCGAATGAATCGCGATGCGTGGGCAGATCGATGTCTTCGTCCGCATACATATCCCAGTACTTCCGCGGAATCGCGTACGGGTCGTGTGGATGGGTCAGCGAAGCGACCATGCAGAACGGCCGTGCATCCTTACCGGCATGTCGCTCACGCGCGATATCGAAGAGCTTCTGGCGCGAGGTGAACGTGACTTCATCGTCAAAGTCGAGTTGGTTGGTGCGCACGCACGGGCCCGCGTCGATCACCGAACTCATATTGTGGTACCACGTGGGGCGCGTTTCGAAATCGTCCCAGTTGGGCGTCCAGCCGAAATCCGCGGGATAGATATCGGTGGTGAGCCGCTCTTCGAAACCGTGCAACTGATCGGCGCCACAGAAATGCATTTTGCCGGACAGGATCGTGCGATACCCTTCAGCGCGAAGATAATGCGCGAACGTCAGCGATTGCGACGGAAATTCTGCTGCATTGTCATAGGCGCCGATGGCGGACGGCAACTTGCCCGACAAGAAGGAAAAACGCGACGGCGCACACAGCGGACTGGCGCAATACGCCGAGTCGAAGACCACGCCCTGCTTCGCAAGGCGATCGAGATTGGGCGTTTTCGTTAGACGATGTCCGTATGCGGCAAGTGCAAACGGCGTCATCTGATCGGCCATCAGAATGAGAATATTCTGTTTCGTTTCAAGCATTGGAGCGCGCCTCGAATAGAATCGCAGGTGTTGCTGCGGGTGTCGTTGCAAGCGGGATAACCGGTGTGCCGGCCCCGCATGAACACCACTATTGCCGTCCAATTCGCCGCTGTGAAGACGGCAAATCGTTATGTGCCTATAAGGGGGCCTTATGTCGAGGCAGGATCGCTTGCCGCCGATGCAGGCGTTGACGATGTTCGAATCCGCAGCGCGTCTTGCGAGCTTCACGGCGGCCGCGCGCGAGTTGGGTTCGACGCAGCCAGCAGTCAGTCAGCGCGTGGTGCAACTCGAAGAAGCACTCGGCGCACCGCTTTTCGAACGAGGCCATCGCGGCGTCACGCTTACGGAAGACGGCGTGTGTCTCTTCGAAGCGGTGCGCAACGCCCTCGACACCATCCGTCTTGCCACCGCCGAAATCCGCGCGCGGCGCACACCGCAAACCCTCACGCTCTCCACCGACTTCGGTTTCGCCACCTACTGGCTGATGCCGCGCCTGTCACAATTCAAAGCGCTGATGCCGGACGTCGACGTGAAGATCATCACGTCGCAAAACGTATTCGATCCCTCGCACGATCAGGCGGACATTGCGATTGCGTTCGGCGATGAGGATGCGGACTGGACCGCACGAGGTGCGCTGAAGCTATTTCCCGAGCGGGTCACGCCGGTTTGCAGTCCGGATTTTCTCGCGGCACATCCGCAACTGCGTACACCGTCAGACTTGATGACCTTGCCGCTCCTGCATCTCGAGCCCACCCAACCGGCGCGGTGGTTGTCGTGGGCCGACTGGTTCGCGGCGCACGGTCTGGCTATGCCCGCCGCGCATCGCGGCATCACGTTCAACAGTTTTACGCTCGTGGCCCACGCAGCGATCATGGGCCAGGGCATCGCGCTCGGCTGGGCGCCGCTGGTCGACGAGCTCGTTGCCACGGGGCAGCTCGTCCAACCGTTTGACACACCCGTGGTCACCGAACGCGGCTATCTGCTCGTCACACAGCGCGCGGCGACACCGGCGGTCAACGCATTCCGCCAATGGCTAATCGGCGAATGCGGACTCGACGCTGAGTGAGGGGGGTGGCTCAGAATCAAAGCCTCACACAGGATGCTGGCGAACCTTGAAACGGAATGAACGATGGAAAAGATCAAAACCCGGCCTTGGGATTCGGCCGAACACCTGAAGACCGAAACAGACATGGTTGAATACTTCGAGGCCTGTCTGCGTGAAGGCGGCGACGACCCTGCATTCCTCGTACAGGCGTTGGGCGTGATCGCGCGTGTGCATGGCATGGCGCAACTCGCCCGCGACACCGGAATCTCGCGCGAGGGGCTGTACAAGGCGCTGTCCCAAGATGGCAATCCCAGCTTCGCGACGATCATCAAGGTGATCCGCGCCCTCGGTTTGGAGTTGCACACGGCACCGGTGCACGCCTGAGATTGATTTGTGCGCGGGGTGTACCGCGTCGCCTCGGCCGCCGGACATTGCACTGATCGAGCCTCTCAGGTTGTAGCAAGCCTATCCCGTAAACAATCGACGCCGTCGATCTGCTACGTTTACACGGTCACAAACTGGGATGGGTCATCAATGGGCGTAGAACTCAAAACAGATTCATGGCACCGATATATGCTGTATCGGCACGACGACATTTGGTTACCGCGCTTCGACACGCCTCAGGAGAGAGCGGACTCGGTTGAAGCGGGTAAGAAGTTCGCCGCTGCGGCCTATGCCGATGTTTGGGCCAAGGATGCCGACCTGGTAAACCGCGTGCGTCAGTTCATAGGCAATAACTTCCACTGGCATGAGCGGCTCGCCAAATGTGGGGCCGACCTCGATGTAGTTCAGACTCTACAGGACATGGTGCGCGGAGGCAGTGTCCTGTTGATTCCCGAAGAGCCGCGCTACAGCGCCGGCATCGCGTGGCCGCCGAAGCAACAGGAAGTCTCATCGTTTTGGGGCGTCTCCAACTACGACGCTACGCCGTTCGTGTCCGTCAAGGATCGCTATCGCGCCCAGCTCGAGCGGATAAACGCCGAGCGCCCGAGCTGGGCCGAAACTCAGGCGATGCAGGACGGCATCAACGCGGACTTCATGGCCCAGATGGCTGGAACCTCGCCCATTCTTGATGCGATGTTCCAGGCCGCGGGGTGGACCGATAAATACTTCGATGCAGCGGGCGGCGTGGCGTCACTGCTGAGCGATGCGCAAGCATTTGAGTATGGATGGGCCGCGCTCCCTGGCGGTTCGATGGACATTGCCGGGATGCCGTTCAAGGGTACGCCCGGTTCATGGGCTGTAAGTAAGCCTGGAAGCATGTTGCAGTGGCGGCAATATGGCGCTGGCGGAACACCGATAACGGACTTTGATTTCGAAGCTCACCACGGAAACCCCAATCCGCACGCCCACAATTGGGATGGCACCAGTCGCGATCAAGGCTGGCCGGTTTCAATACTTCGATAGGATCTTCATGACTAGTACAGAAGCACCAGAGCAGTTCGGCCACTTCCACGATTGGTACCTGGACATTGTTGCTACCGGACCCAATCGCGAGCCGCGCACGCTAACACTAGGTCTATACCGCGGTAGTGAGCGTGCAACAGTCTCTTTTGAGGGCGTGACGTGTTTTTGGTTGGAAGGTATGGGCTTGCTCAACATCGTATTCAAAATCGTGTTGCCGCAACGTGGTAGCGAAGACCATTCAATCGCACTCAAAGCACTGGATAAGGGAGAGCGTCTAAGTGACCGAAGAGCTTCACAAGTGGCGTACCTGTATTCCACACTTGGCGCGGAGCTGGCTGTTGAGTTCGACTCGCTATCAATTGGCCACGAAACCCGACCTGCGGATTAAGCGCCACAGCGCAACCAACGATGCCTGGATGCGTCCGTCTAGCCCCCGCCCAACAACTAGCGCGCAACCTCACCGATACCGATCTTTGCCTTCATGCAAACCAGATATAGCTATCACGATGCCGAACTGGTCGGCTGCACGTACTCGCGTACCGATTCCGTTCTCCTGCTCAGTTTCGAATGCACTGACGGCACAGCCCCGAAACTGCCGTTCTCAGAAGTCGCGGCCATACGCGCCAACGATTTCAGTCAACAGAATGTGGTCTCTCGCCTGCTGGTCTCGCCTGCGCATGCGTTCACCCCTGAGGAGATTCGAACCTATGTGAATTGGGCGAGTAGTCAGCACGACTATCGGGCAGCGATGGCAGACGACAAGGCGAGCACGCTGGTTTCAGACATTGCCGCGGGAAAGTTCATCCTGTTTGCATTGGAGCCGTCCATTGGCGCTGAAATCGTCACGCTGTGCAAGGATGTGCGAGAAATTGATTGAGTTTGGAACGTGACTCACCACGAGTTCGACTGCCACCAAAGGCTACGCAACCAATGATACCTGGATGCATCTCCGACGGGTGCACGGAGGCGGAGACGCCCCAACCTCCCCTGACGCTCCCATTCCACCGCGACGGCGGTTAGCTTCTATCCCCACGCCCCGTTGATTTGCTCTACTGCGATGGTGCATGCCGCGCCCCGCGGCGTTGCCCTATCGCCTAAGTGGAGAGCGCATGTCCGCCGATTCCCGTCCCGATCAACGGGTTCTCACCGTCGCGTGTCCGAGCGCGGCAGGCCAGGTTGCCGCCGTCGTCGGCTTTCTCGACCGGCATCATTGCTATATCGACGAATTGACCGTATTCGACGATGACCTCAGCGAGCGCTTTTTCGTCCGCTGCGTATTTCATGGCGTCGATATCAACGAACCCCTTCACATCACCGCCCTCAAGCGCGAATTCGAATCGATCGCCGAGCGTTTTCAGATGACATGGGCGATACACGACGTCGACACGCGCCCGAAGGTGCTGATCATGGTGTCGAAACTCGAACACTGTCTCGCCGATCTGTTGTTCCGCTGGCGAATGGGTGAGTTGAAGATGGATATCGTTGGCATCGCCTCGAACCATCGCGATCTCGAACCGCTCGCGCAACAGCACGGCTTGCCATTTCATCACCTACCCATCACCGCCGATACCAAGCCACAACAGGAGGCGCGATTGCTCGACCTGTTCGAAACTTCAGGCGCCGAATTGATGATCCTTGCCCGCTACATGCAGATTCTCTCAGGCGAAACGAGCCGTGCACTCTCGGCCCGCGCGATCAACATCCACCATTCGTTTCTACCCGGCTTCAAAGGGGCAAAGCCCTATCACCAGGCCCATACGCGCGGCGTGAAACTGATCGGCGCAACCGCGCACTTCGTCACCGACGATCTCGACGAAGGTCCGATCATCGAGCAGGTCGTGGAGCGCGTCGATCACTCATACAGTCCGGAGCGGCTGCTCGCGACGGGACGCGACGTCGAATGCATCACGCTAGCACGGGCCGTGAAGGCGTTTATCGAGCGGCGCGTGTTCATCAACGGTGATCGGACTGTGGTGCTGCAATAAACAAAAGCGCCGCTCGAAAGCGGCGCTTTATACGGAAGTTGCCGCTCAAAAGAAGCGGCAACTCATTCACGCGAAACACGATGTCACTTCACCCAGCTATCCACGCGATCCCCATGCGCGGCGATCCACGCATCGGCAGCCGCTGTCGGCTTCTCGCCGCTTTGCGTCGCCAGCATCACGCTGTCGATCTCGCCCGGCTTCCATTGAAACTTCTTGAGGAACGCGACCACCGGCGGCGCCTTGGTCTCCAGTTCAGGATTCACGACGCTATCCACGTGCTCCGCGTCGCCGAACACTTTCTTCGGATCGTCGAGGAATTTGAGTTTGTACTTCGCGAACATCCAGTGCGGCTTCCAGCCCGTCACGATGATCGGTTTGCTCGCCGCTTCCGAACGCGCCAGTTCCGCGGTCATCGCACTGCCCGAGCTCGGCATCAGTTGATAGTCGAGCCCGTAGGCCTTGATCGCTTGGCTGGTTTTCTCCATCACGCCCGCGCCGGCATCGATACCGACGATACGCGAGCCGAACTCCGTCTTCTTCGCTTCCAGATCGCCAACGCTCTTCACGTCAGCGTTCTCCGGCACGATCAGGCCGATCTTCGCATCATTGAAGTTGGGCCCCAGATCGACGACTTTATCCTTGAAGTTGTTCCAGTACGCGCCATGCGTGACCGGCAGCCACGCGGACAGTGTCGCGTCGAGGTCGCCGCGCGCCACGCCTTGCCACATCACCCCGGCTGCGACCGGTACCAGTTGTACCTGATAACCCAAGCGCTTTTCAATCACGCGTGCAGCGACGTTGGAAGTCGCGACGCTGTCGTCCCAGCCTTCCACGTAACCAATCTTGATGGTCGGCTTGGTATCGGCCGACACAGTCACGCTGCTTGCCGCCAGCGCCGCACTCAACGCGCTCAACACGAATATCTTGCTGATCAGTCTCATCGCCGTTCTCCCGTTCGCCGTCTAACTACCCATTGAGCATTTAGAATCGCCAGCCAGAATTGCCGGGTAGCGTTCTTTTACGACATCCAGTTGTCCGCAGGCGACTTCGACCTCGAGCCCTACCGTTCTGGTCTTACTTATCGACCACGAGATCGCTCAACGGCTTGCTGCAACACAGCAGCACCATGCCCTGATCGATTTCCCGCTGCCGGATTCCGCCGGCGTGCTTCATGGCCACTTCGCCGGACACCAGCTTCACCTTGCAGGTGCCGCACATGCCCTGCGTGCACGAGGCAGCGAGCCGCACACCGGCCTTCTTCGCGGCGTCCAGTACATGCTGGCCGCTGCCACATTCGATCTCACGATTGCTCTTCGCGAAGCTCACTTTGAACTTCGTTTCAGTCTCGACCGGGACCTGTGCGGGGATGAACCCAGCCGCCTGTTCGCGCGCTTCGGCGAAGCTTTCCGCATTGGCTGTGGGTGCCTGCAACGCATCGGCGACATGCGCGGTGGTCAATTGCGCGGCCACCTCGCTAATCGTCTCGAACGAGAAGCTTTCCTCGTGATAGTGGCTGCGATCGAAGCCGCCCTCGTCCAGCAGATGACGCACGGCCTGCATGTAGGGCGCGGGACCGCAGGTGAAAATCTCGCGATCCAGAAAATCCGGCGCGATGAGTTTAAGCAACGGCAGTGTCAGAAACCCGGTGACACCGGGCCAATTGGTCCGCGCACCCAGCCGTTCACAGACGAACGCTGTGCGGAAATTGGCCTGATTCGACGCAATCAGATCGAGCTCGCGAGCGAAGATGATGTCGTCCGGCGTGCGAGCGCTGTGCACGAACACGATGTCGCTATCCTCACCGAGTTCATGATGCGCGCGGCTCATCGACATCAGCGGTGTAACGCCCGACCCTGCCGACAAAAACAGAAACTTACGCGCCGGATGCCGCGCACAGGTGAACTCGCCGGACGGTCCCAGCACACGAACCTGCGTACCCGCATGCAGATTGTCGTGCAGCCAGTTCGACACCTTGCCGCCCGGCACACGCTTCACCGTGATGGAGAGCGTGTGCGGACGCGTGGGTGGCGACGAGATCGTATAGCACCGATTCACCGCTTCGCCGTCGATCTCCAGCTCCAGCGTAATGAACTGCCCCGGCTCGAACACAAACGCGCGCTCGGAGGGCGCGCGAAAGAAAAAGCTTTTGACGTCATGGGTTTCCTGGCGAACCTGGCAGCACACCAGCGTGTCGTCGGTGTCGCTGTTCCAGCGCGCCGGCAGCGTCTCCCAGAACCGGGGCTGCGTGACTCGGCTTAAAGCCGGACGGCTTGGCGTCTCGCGGATTGAAGTCTCGTGGTTGGGCACCGGCTCGGGACTGAGCTGAAACGTCGCCTGATCGCGCATCATTATTTTCTCCCGCTCCTGATTGCGGTATCGCGCTCAGCGCATGAAAGACACGACTTTTTCGCCGTGCGAAACCGGCACATCGCCGGCATCATGGGATTGGGGCGCATTGCTGTAATCCGCAATACGGCCGATGTACCACTCGCAGAACTTCTCAACGAGGCCTTCGGTGAACGGTGAGTACGGGCCCGGCTCGTAGGCGCTGCTGGTCGCACCACGCTGCGAGTACTCGACGAGCGCGCGGTCCTGGTCATTGGTCGCGCGCCACACGGCTGTGAGATTGTTCACGTCGTAGTCGATGCCTTCGCGTGCATCCTTGTGGACAAGCCACTTGGTGCGCACCAGCGTTTTGCCTGCCGACAGCGGGATCACCGAAAAGCTGACGATATGGTCGCTCATGAAGTGATGCCACGAATTCGGCTGCGTCCAGAACGAGAGGCCGCCAAGATCGGCCTGCTCGAAACCGCCGAGCAGTTTCTTCGAGGCCACCTTCGCGTCCATGGTCTGCGATTCGCCGTCACGATCGAGCGGCAGGCGTTGCGTGCGGAAACCGGTGACCAGATCGGCCAGACGGTCGATTTCCGCCGACGGCAGGTTCATCGCTTCCCATTGCGCGGTACGGCGCGCCACGGTTTCTTCGAAAGCTGCCATGCCCTCCTCGTTGGCAGGCGTGCGTTGATAGCCAAAGCCGTATTCGTAAAGCGAGATCGTCAGCTCGGGATGGTTCGCGACGCAGTGATAGCACTCGCGATTGTTCTCCATCGTGAGCTTCCAGTTGCCCTCTTCGATGATGTCGATCGACGCCGCGATCTTGCAGCCGGCGAGATCGTGCGGCAACAGATAGGGTTCCATCGCGGCGCGCATCACGGCGAAGTCCGCGGGCGGTTCGTCCGCGAGACAGATGAAGATCAGGCCGGCAAGATTCTCGAGGTGCACCGCTTTCAGACTGTGCTTGCAGCGGTCGAACTGGTCGCCCATATGTTCGGCGAACATCAGATCGCCGTTCAGGTTGTAGGTCCAGCTGTGATACGGGCAAACGATATTGCCGAGCGAACCCTTGTCCGTATTGCACAAACGCGCGCCACGATGGCGGCAAACGTTATGGAACGCCCGCACCTGCATGTCGTCGTCGCGTACGATCAGGATCGAATCGTTACCGATTTCCACGGTGATGTAGTCGCCCGGTTCCGGCACATCCGGTTCCACCGCGACCTGAATCCAGTGCTTGCGGAAAATCGCCTCCATGTCGAGCGCGAAAATTTCCGCGCCCGTATAGAACGGCGCTTCCAGCGTGTGATTCTTTTTGCGGCGTTCGACCATTGTGCGAACGTCTGCCGAAACTTTCATGGTGTGCTCCGTTGCATGTCACGTCTGGCGCTGCGCCAGGCCCTCCTGGTCGCATGCTGGCCCGAACCGGAAATCAGTAATCCACGAGTTGATGCTCGCGCAAATACGCAAGGATCACTTGTGCTTTTTCGACGGAACTCCCTTCAATTACGACGCTGCCGCCGCGGCTTTCCGTGGTCGTCGCCGAGAGCATGCGGGCATGGCCGGAGCGCTTCTCGGCGGCGGCGAGGCGCACGGGTTTGGCGGTCGCGGGACGGGCCGTCCAGGCGAGGTCGTCGGGGTTGGCTGAGTCGGGAATTCGGGCATCCGGGCTTCCGGCATCCGCACTCCCGGGTGCTGCTGTCGCGACAGGACGGATCGTGCCTTCGCGCAGCCTTGCATAGGCGTAGCTCGGCGCCGTGTTGGCCATCGGGTGCACTGCAATCAGAGCTGGCAACTGCACTTCGACGCGCCGGCGCAAACCCTTCGGCATGAATTGCCGGACTTCGGCGCGACCGTCACGGAGCGTCAGATCGACTGCCGCTCCGACCAACGGCATGTCTAGCGCACTGGCGACGCGATACGGCAGCATGCCGCTATCGAATGCGCCTTCGGCGCGGGTGCCGGTCAATACGAGGTCATAACCGCGCAGACGTGTGGCGAGCGGAGCCACCACATCGCCTTGCAATTCAGGCGCTGCAGGCACTTCCAGCACCTCGACGGTGCGCGCACCGAGCGCAAGATACTCCTTGAGCGCAGGGTTTGACGGATCGCCCGCGTGCAATATGTCGAGCGTTGCGCCGTGCGTTTTGGCGAGGGAGAGCGCGATCGTCAGCGCGGCGGCATCATTGCGGCTATAACGCGCGGTGCCGCTGACCGGGTGCCGCCCCACGGAAACCAGTACGGCGATTTTCATGCAAGCGCTCCTTCCGCAACAGCCGTTGAATTCAATAGCGCAGCACCGGTGCCGCGTGCCGTGCGCGCAGCCGCCGCGGCTTCGTTCAGCGCCGCGATGGTTTCCTGCGCGTCGGCGATAACGGTCAGATTGGCCCGTTTGGCAATTGGCGCGCTCGCGTCGAGATTCACGGCAATCACGTGCCGGCAATCCTTGATGCCCTGCAAGTGCTGAACTGCGCCCGAGATACCGAACGCGATATACACACTCGCTTCGACGGTTTTGCCGGTGGCGCCAATCTGCTTGTCGCGCGTGAACTTGCCGTCGTCCACGGCGACGCGGCTTGCGCCGATCGCGGCGCCTAACGTGGCCGCAAGACGCTCGAATGAAGGGACATCGCTGACGCCATTGCCAGCCGAGACAATGAAATCCGCCTCTTCGAGTGCAAGCTGGGCCGCGTCGATCTCCTCGATGCCAAGATCGCGCACGACGCCTTCAGACGAAGCCGCTTCGCCATCGAAGCGCCACACGACCCGCTCACCCGCACCCACAAACGGCAACTTCGGATCGACCGCACTCGGCGCAAGCAAAACGACCTCAGGCAGTGAGCGCGTGGCGAATGCCGTATTCGTCTGGATATAAATCGCGACATGTGCCGCGTCGATTTCGACGACGTGCGTCGCGACGCTCGCGTTAGCGGCTGCCGCATAACGGCGCCCGAGGTCGCCGTCGCCGGTGGCGTTGTCGGGCAGGAAAATGTGCGCCGGCGCATAGGCCGCGACGCACGCGGCCAGGGCATTCAATTCGTCCAGAGGCGCAAAAACGCGGCGGTCGAACATCGGCAACTCGATCAGCTTGTCGGCGCCGAGCGCGGCGGCATCGCCGGTGAACTCCCCGAATACAAGCAGTACGACTTCGGTTGTTGCGTTCGCGATCAACGCAGCGGCGGCTAGGGTCTGGCGTGCATGATCATCCAGCGCGCCGCGATCCGCGTGTGCGGCCACCAGCAGCACACGCTGCGACGCGGCCGTCGTGCGGCGCGGTTTCGCATGCTCGCGATGCGCCGACGCCGTCGAGCCGTGTGCCGCGAACTCCATCGAGCCGACCAGGCCCGTCATGCCGAGCGTGATGCGCTTAAGTCCGTCCGCCGTGATCGTGAACGGCCGGCGCGGATCGATTCGTTTGATTGTGTTCATGGCCTTACTCCAGCGCCGCTGCAACCAGTTCGGCGACGTCCAGCACTTCCGGACGCGGGCCGACCACGCCTTCGAGCATCGCCGTGCAATTCGGGCAGCCCACCGCGACGATCTCGGCACCGATAGTGCGTGCATCGTCGATACGGATGTCCGGAATGCGCTTTTTTCCTGGGATGTCGGTCAACGGTGCACCGCCGCCGCCTCCGCAGCAACGTCCGCGCATCCCGTTGCGTTCCATCTCGACCACCTTGATGCCGATGGTTTTCAGCAAACGGCGCGGCGCTTCCGTTTCGCCGTTATAGCGGCCCAAATAACACGGGTCGTGATACGTGATCTTGCGGTCCGCGAACGCGGCGACCGCCTTCGGCGCCAGCTTGCCGCTCGAGACCAGTTCTTCGATCAGCGCGGTGTGATGCTGCACCTCATAGAAACCGCCGAGCGCGCGATATTCGTTGCGCAGGCTGTGCAGCACATGCGGATCGGCGGTCACGATCTTGCGGAACGTGTATTGCGACAGCGTGCCGATCAGTTTGGTCGCGAGTTGCTGGAAGGTAGCTTCATCGCCCAAACGCCGAGCCGTATCGCCGGTATCGGTTTCGACGCCACCGAGCACCGCATAATCGATCCCCGCCCGATTCAGCACCTTGATCAGCGCACGCAGCGTGCGCTGATAGCGCATGTCGAACGCGCCTTCGCCGGCGATCAACAACACGTCCACCGAACGTCCCGGTTGCGCGACCTGCACTTGCAGATCGACCGCCCAGTCGTAACGTGCACCGATGTCATAACCGTTCGAACTGCCCGTTTCACGCAGATTGGCGAGCGTGATCGGACCTTTGCCGGGTACGCTGCCTTCAACCAACGTCTGGTTGCGGCGCATATCCACGATTGCGTCGACGTGTTCGATCAGCATCGGGCACTCCTGCACACAGGCGCGGCAGGTCGTGCAGGACCACAGCGTGTCCGCTTCGATCAGGCTCGACACGAGCGGCTTGCCTGGCGCGCCACCGTGTTTGCCGACCGGAATGCCCGGCGTCGGGCTGCCGGCATAAGCCTCATCCGTGCCACCGACCATGCCCGTGACAAGATCCTGAATCAGCTTCTTCGGATTGAGTGGCTGCCCGGCGGCAAACGCGGGGCACGCCGCTTCGCACTTGCCGCATTGCACGCAGGCGTCGAAGCTCAGCAACTGGTTCCAGCGAAACTCGACCGGCTTGCCAACGCCATATTCCTTCGCGTCGAGCAGCGGCGCCTTCAGCGCGGTCGGCGGGACGACATCGTTGTCGTTGCGCTCGGCAAAGCGCTCCTGACGCGGATGAAACGCGAGGTGCAGCAGACCGGCGAGCGCATGCTTCATCGGACCGCCACGTGCCGCACCAAACGTCATCGTGAACGCGCCCACCGCGATCAGCAGCGCGACGATGATGGCCAGCGCACCCGACATCGCCGCAGCAGGCAGCGCGATGAACAGCGCCAAACCGAGCGCGAACGACCCAAGCAGCAGCGGCAGATGATCCCAAGGCCCGCGCGAGAGTCGTGCCGGCACGGCCTTGGCCCCATGCCGGCGACGCCAGACGAACACCGCGCCGACCAGCATCACGAGCGCTGCCAGAAAGATCAGCTTGTCGAGCCACGGTGAGTAGATCGCGAGACCGTAGTTGACGAACACCAGCGCCATCGCGAGGATCGCACCACCCGCCGTCGCCACATGCGTCTTCGCGATGTACGGGTCACGCGCGACCACATGGTGCAAGTCGACGAAATAACGCTTCGGAATCGCCAGCAGATTGGTCCAGCCGTACGCGCCCGCCGCCGTGGCGCGGCCTTCGCGCCAGTACGCAGCCCGTTTGGCAAGTGCGAACGCAAGGCCCGCCACCGACAACCACAGCAGGACGGTGATGACAAACACGGGGCTCATCGTCAGAAATCCTTGCAAAGGCGCAGCGCGTCGTAGATCGCGCCGTGAATGTTGTGCATGGAAATGCAGTCGCCGACGCGGAACAGCAGGAAGCGACCGTTGCCGAGCTCTTCGCTGAGCGACGGTTGCGGTTCGGACGCAAAGAGCTTGTGCACGTCCACCTGACCGCGATTTACCGACTCGGGCTTGAGCGTCCAGTAGAGCTGGTCATTCGGCGTGCTGCCGTTTTCGATCACCACCTGATCCACCACCCGCTCTTCCTGCTCTTCCGTGTACTCGTTGCGGATCACGGCGATCTTCTTGCCGTCTTCCTCGTAGACCTTGTCGAGCCAGTAGTTCGGCGTGTGAATCACGCCTTGCGCGTAGAGCCGGCGATAGAAGATCGGGAACGTGGTGCCGCCTACATCGTCGGCAACCTTCACGTCAGGCGTCACGATCTCGACGTTCGAGCCGCGGCTCGACATGAAATCCGCGACGCCCGCGCCGGCATGCGTGCTGACGCCGTCATAAACCAGCACGTTCTTGCCCGGCTCGACCTTGCCTGACAGCACATCCCATGAACTGACCGCGAGCCCTTCCTCGACGCCCCACGCCGCCACTTGCGACGTGAACGACGAACCGCCCGTGGCCAGCACGACGATGTCCGGTTTCTCGGCCATGATGGTTTTTTCGCCGGCGGCGACACCCAGACGGCGGTCGACACCGAGGCGCTTCGTTTCCATATCGAACCAGCGCACGATGCCCGCCATCTGTTCACGCTGCGGCGCTTTCGCCGCCAGCATGATCTGACCGCCGACAGTGTCGTTCTTCTCGAACAACACCACGTCATGGCCACGCGACTTCGCCACGCGCGCCGCTTCCAGTCCAGCGGGACCCGCACCGACGACGACCACCTTGCGCTTCGGCCCACGTGTCTTTGCGATCACGTGCGGCATGGTTTCTTCACGGGAGGTCGCGGCGTTCTGCACGCACAGCACGTCGAGCCCGTTGTACTGGCGGTCGATGCAATAGTTCGCGCCGACGCATTGCTTGATCTCGTCCTCGCGACCGTCGCGGATCTTGATGACCATATGCGGATCGGCAATCTGCGCGCGGGTCATGCCAACCAGATCGACCATGCCGCTCGCGAGCAGACGTTCCGCCTGACCCGCGTCGCGAATACTTTGCGCGTGCATCACCGGCAGCTTCACCACCGACTTGATACCCGCCGCGAGATGCACGAACGGTTCGGGCGGCAGCGCCATTGGCGGCATGCAGTTCGCCAGTGTGTTGTGCGTATCCGCGCCCGAACCGATCACACCCAGGTAGTCGATCAGGCCGGTTTCGCTCATCGCCTGAGCGATTTCTTTCAGTTGTTCGTGATCGAGACCGTCTTCATGGAATTCATCGCCACACATACGCAGACCGACGCAGAAATCCGCACCGACCGCTTCGCGCACGGCATTCAACACTTCCGTACCGAAACGCAGACGGTTTTCGAGCGAACCGCCCCATTCGTCGGTGCGGAAATTCGTGCGCGGGCTCCAGAACTGATCGATCAGATGCTGGTGGGCGGCCGAAATTTCGATGCCGTCCATCCCGGCATCCTTCACACGCTTTGCGGCCGCTGCAAAATCCGAAATGATGCGGCGAATTTCTTCCACTTCAATGATCTTCGCGTTGCCGCGGTGCACCGGCTCACGCACACCGGATGGCGACATCAGATGCGGCCAATGTTCACCATGAAACGCCGAGCGGCGGCCCATGTGCGTGGCCTGGATCATGATCTTCGCGCCGTGCCGATGCATCGCTTCGGCGAGCCGCGCAAGCGGATCGATGATCTTGTCGGTCGAGAGGTTCACCGACTTCCACCAGCCTTGCGGGCTATCGATCGACACCGGGCTCGACCCGCCGCACACGGCGAGCCCGACACCGCCCTTGGCCTTCTCTTCGTAGTAACGGATATAACGGTCGCCGGGCAGACCGCCCGGTTCCGCATACACCTCCGCGTGCGCGGTGCTGACGATGCGGTTACGCAAAGTCAACTGGTTCAGTGTGAGAGGCTTGAAAAGGTTCGGGTAACGCATCGCGATCGACCTCGGAATAGATAGGCTGTGTGCGTTGTTGTTACGACGCGAGCGGCGACACTTCGAACACGCAGTGATCGTGGCCTTCAGCCGCGCACTGCGCTTCCTTCGAATGGGACGGCGGACCTTTGCGCTGTCCAGCCGGCGCGGTGTCGTTGACCCAATCCATCGCGCCCGCGAACCAGCCGGCGAACATGTAGCAAAGCTTGCCTTCCTTGCCCGGCTGCGCGAGCACGAACGACGAGTGATGCAATTCGATGCGCGCCCGCGAGCTGGACGGATCGGATTCCGTGATCGTGAAGAGGCCCCAGCCGCGTTGCGACAGACGGTTCAGGTAATGCTTGAACACCGCCATGCCTGCGATGCCATGCTGCTTCGCTTCCTTGTCGCACCAGAAGTACGCGGACTTGTAACCGGCCTTGTAGAGGATCTCGGCATACGTGTCGATGCCCAGCGCTTCCTCGACGGCAGTGTGGTTGTTCGTGAAGAAGTGACGCGGCACGTAAAGCATCGGCAGCGCGTCGGTCGTCCAGACGCCGGTGTTCGGATCGACGTCGATAGGCAGTTGGGGTTGCATGTGGGGGCTCCGTTTTGTATGGGGTCGCGTTCGGGTTGAGGTTCGATAACGTGGAGATCAAACCTTCCAGACTTCGCCGAACACCCGTACCCAGTTCTCACCCATGATCTTCTTGATGCGGGTTTCGCTCCAACCGGCGCGCTCCATCGCTGCCGTCAGGTTCGGAAACTCGCCGATCGTGCGAATGCCTTCCGGATTCACCACCTTGCCGAAGTTCGTCAGCTGGCGATAACGGCCCTTGTCGTGCGTGATCCAGTCGAAGAACTCGGTGCTATAGCCTTGCGTGAAGTCCGTACCGATGCCGACCTGATCCTCGCCGATCAGATTCACCACATAGTCGATCGCTTCGATATAGTCTTCGACCGTCGCGTCCGGACCGCGCTTGAGGAACGGCGCGAACATCGTCACGCCGACGAAACCGCCTGCGTCCGCGATCTCTTTCAGTTGTTCATCGCTCTTGTTGCGCGGATGTTCTTTCAGCCCCGACGGGCAGCAATGCGAGTAGCACACCGGCTTGTTCGACGCGGCAATCGCTTCGGAAGAAGTTTTGCCGCCCACATGCGAGAGATCGACCATGATGCCGACGCGATTCATCTCCTGAATCACTTCGCGGCCATAGCCTGACAAACCGCCGTCGCGCTCATAGCAGCCCGTGCCGACCAGGTTCTGCGTGTTGTAACAAAGCTGGACCACGTTCACGCCGAGGTCCTTGAAGGCCTCGATATAGCCGAGGTTATCTTCGAACGCATGCGCGTTCTGGAAACCAAAAATGATGCCGGTTTTGTTCTCTTTCTTCGCGCGCAGGATGTCATCGGTGGTACGCACAAGCGTCAGGATCTCGCCATACTCGCGGATCTGCTGCTTCATTTCGGCGATGTTGTCGACGGTCTTCTGGAAGCTTTCCCAGACCGATACCGTGCAGTTCACCGCGGTCACACCGCCCTTGCGCATGTCTTCGAACACCGAGCGCTCGAACTTCGAAATGTTCAGACCGTCGATGATGATGCTGTTGTCGTGCAGAGTGCTCATCATTTGCTCCAGGCGTGCTTAGTAGATGGGAAAGCGTTCGCACAGCGCGAAAATCTCGCGGCGCACGCGTTGTTCGGTTGTGGCATGGCCTTCCGGATGATCGCGCAGCGCGTCGAGCACTTCGACGATCAGCCGCCCGACTTCGCGGAACTCACTCACGCCGAAGCCACGCGTGGTGCCTGCCGGCGTGCCGAGGCGAACACCGGACGTGACCGTCGGCTTCTCGGTGTCGAAAGGAATGCCGTTCTTATTGCAGGTGATGCCCGCGCGTTCCAGCGCCTGCTCGACCTGATTGCCTTTGAGGCCCTTCGGGCGCAGATCGACCAGCAGCAGATGGTTGTCCGTGCCGCCCGTCACCAGATCGACGCCGCCCGCCTTCAGCACTTCGCCCAGCGCCTGAGCATTCGCGAGCACGTTGTCGATGTAGGTCTTGAAGCCCGGTTGCAGCGCCTCGCCGAACGCCACCGCCTTGCCGGCAATCACATGCATCAGCGGACCGCCCTGCAAGCCGGGAAACACCGCGGAATTGATCTTCTTGGCGATGTCTTCGTCATTTGTCAGCACAAAGCCGCCACGCGGACCGCGCAAGGTCTTATGCGTAGTCGACGTCACGACGTGCGCGTGCTCGACCGGATTTTGATGACGCCCGGCCGCGATAATCCCCGCGATGTGCGCCATATCCACCATCAGCTTCGCGCCCACGCCATCGGCGATCGCGCGCAGCCGTGCGAAATCCAGTGCACGCGGATAAGCCGAGAAGCCGGCTATCAGCAGCGCCGGTTTATGCTGCTGCGCGAGTTCCTCGATCTGCTCGTAATCGATCAGCATCGTGTCGCGATTCACGCCGTATTGCACGGCGTTGAACCACTTGCCCGACATCGCCGGCTTGGCGCCGTGGGTCAGGTGGCCACCCGCGTCGAGCGACATGCCCAGCACCGTGTCGCCCGGCTTCACAAGTGCGAGCATCACCGCGCCGTTGGCCTGCGCGCCGGAGTGCGGTTGCACGTTGGCGAATTTCGCATTGAACAGCTGCTTGATGCGATCGAGCGCCAGCGTTTCGATCACGTCGGCGTATTCGCACCCACCGTAATAGCGTTTCCCCGGATACCCTTCCGCGTACTTGTTGGTCAGCACCGAGCCCTGCGCTTCGAGCACCGCGCGCGACACGATGTTTTCCGACGCGATCAGTTCGACTTGCGACTGCTGGCGCTCCAGCTCTTTCAAAATGGCGCCGCGCACCGCCGCGTCACGCGTGGCGAGCGATTCTTCGAAGAAAGGATTCGGGTTCGACATGGAAGGTCCGTGGGGTGGTTGGCGGAGGACCGGGAGCGGCTGTGAAGCGGGCGGTTGATCCTGCTGTAACGCCCTGCTGCTACCGGTCTGCATTGCGTCTATTCTTGACGTTCGCCCTGCGCGCCAATTTATGAATTCAGACGCGTTCTTTGCCTTTTCCGCCATGAGCGACCTTTTTCCACAAGTCGCGATGATGGTTTTAGAACGACCGTTAGCCTTTCGCGCTTTTGCTGCACTGCAGCTGACCGTTGTGCGCGGTTCGGGTGCGTAGGTGGCCGCTGACGGCGCCGTTCTGGTGCCGTTTGTTTAGCTATCCCTCTTTTATTCATAAGCAACTGAGGGTTTAGCCTGATGGCACGTTAGTTGCGCTCGTCCTCAAAATTGCAGCAGTCGCCGCTCCCCACGGCGACGCGACATTACAGATTCGAAGGATTCATTTCCCCCATGTCCACCGATCGCACGGCGTCGCTGTCGCATTTCGCATTCATGCCGGTTCCGAACTTCACGATGATCGCGTTCACCAACGCGATCGAAGTCCTCCGCATGGCGAACTACCTGACAGGACAAACGCTTTACCGCTGGTCGATCGTGAGCCCCGAAGGCGGCCCGGTGACGGCGAGCAACGGTCTGGCGGTCGACACCGGGCCAGTCGAATGCGTCGGTCAGCCGGATATCGTGTTCGTGGTCGGCGGTATCGACGTACAGCGCGCCACGACCCCCGCCCATCTTTCCGCCCTGCGCCGCTTCGCCCGCATGGGCAGCGTGCTCGGCAGCCTGTGCACCGGCACCTATGCGCTGGCGCGCGCCGGTCTGCTGGGCGGCTATGCCTGTGCGATTCACTGGGAGAACATGTCGGCGCTCAAGGAAGAGTTTCCCGACACGCGCTTTCTGAAAGAACTGTTCGTGATCGATCGCGATCGCGTCACGTGTACGGGCGGCGTCGCGCC
Organism: Burkholderia sp. GAS332; assembly: GCA_900142905.1. Taxonomy (NCBI): domain Bacteria; kingdom Pseudomonadati; phylum Pseudomonadota; class Betaproteobacteria; order Burkholderiales; family Burkholderiaceae; genus Burkholderia; species Burkholderia sp. GAS332. The sequence continues at coordinate 1,705,960 of FSRV01000002.1, forward strand.
GCTCGACATGATGCTCAACCTGATCGCGCCGCGTGTCGGCACGGCACGGGTCACGCAGATCGCGGAGCAGTTCATCGTCGAACATGTGCGCGATACGAGCGCACAACAGAAAATGCCGCTGGTGGCGCGGCTCGGTTCGGCCAACAAGTCGCTCTTCGAAGTGATCTCGCTGATGGAGAACAACATCGAAGAGCCGCTGTCACGCGAAGAGCTCGCACGGCTCGCCGACATGTCGCAACGGCAGTTGCAGCGCCTGTTCCGCGAACACCTGGGCATGACGCCGACGCATTACTATCTAACGCTGCGCTTGCGGCGCGCCCGCGAGTTGCTCCTGCAGACCGACATGTCGATCATGCATATCACGATGGCTTGCGGCTTCCAGTCGGCTTGCCACTTCTCGAAGAGCTATCGCGACGCATTCGGCACCGCGCCGACGCGCGAACGGCGCAGGCAGGCGCCGTCGCTGGCTTCCGGCTCGCCTGTGATGGCGGCTTGAGTCGATTACCTCACTGACAACTTCACTGCCTGAAAACACAACGCGTTGAACGGGAACCCGCTCAACGCGTTGCGGTGTAATCACGCTGTTCAGCCTTGCGTGACAGCCTCAGACAGGACCGCGAACGCGGACCCTCCACGCCTCAAGCCGCTTTCAACAGCCCGTGCGGATCGATCACAAACTTCTTCGGCGCGCCGCCATCGAACTGCCGGTAACCGTCCGGGGCTTGATCAAGCGATACAACGGTCACGTTGACGATGTCGGCAATCGGCAAGCGGTCCCACAAGATCGCCTGCATCAGATTGTGGTTGTACTTCATCACCGGCGTCTGTCCGGTGTGGAACGAGTGCGATTTGGCCCAGCCGAGGCCGAAGCGGATGCTCAGGCTGCCTTTGCGGGCGGCGGCATCGGTGGCACCCGGATCGTCCGTCACATACAGGCCCGGAATACCGATCGCGCCCGCCGCCCGAGTGATTTCCATCAGCGAATTGAGCACGGTGGCCGGCGCTTCCTCATGCGAGCCGCTGCTGCCATGGCCGTGCGCCTCGAAGCCGACGCAGTCCACCGCGCAGTCCACTTCGGGCTTGCCGAGAATCTGTTCGATCTGCTCGCCGAGCGTGGCGTCCTTCGACAGGTCGATGGTCTGGAAGCCCATCTTGCGCGCATGCGCGAGACGCGCCTCATTCATATCGCCGACGATCGTGCAGGCCGCGCCCAACAAGCGTGCGGAAGCGGCCGCCGCCATCCCCACCGGCCCCGCGCCGGCAATGTAGACGGTAGCGCCGGGTTTCACGCCCGCCATCACCGCACCGTGATAGCCGGTCGGCAGAATATCGGACAGGCAAGTCAGGTCGCGGATTTTCGACATCGCCTGGGCGTGGTCGGGGAATTTCAGCAGATTGAAGTCCGCGTACGGCACCAGTACGTACTCGGCCTGGCCGCCGATCCAGCCGCCCATGTCGACATAGCCATAAGCTCCGCCCGCCCGCGACGGATTGACGTTCAAGCACACACCGGTGTGCTGCGCCTTGCAGGTCGGACAGCGTCCGCAAGCAACGTTGAAGGGCACCGACACCAGGTCGCCGATCTTCAACGTTTCAACGTCGCGGCCCACCTCGATCACCTCGCCCGTGATCTCGTGGCCGAGCACGAGGCCGACCTCGGCTGTCGTGCGGCCGCGCACCATGTGCTGATCGGAGCCGCAAATATTCGTGCTGACCACCTTCAGGATCACGCCGTGGCCGATTGACCGGCCACGCGGATCGACCATCTTCGGAAAGTCGATCGACTGCACTTCCACCTTGCCCTGCCCTAGATACACGACGCCGCGATTGCTGCTCATTTGCCTGTCTCCATGTTCTGTGAGCGGCGCGCCCGACTCGATGTGGCGCGCCGTTCAACGAGCGTAGCGCCCGCTGAAACAAAGGACATGTGCCGAACACGACACCGGCTTGGCTGGAACCGACACGCCAGGCGCAACCCGCATCCACGTTGATGCAACCCGCTTTTTATTGATTGACCGTTCAATATAAAAAAACTAACATGGTCCATCGAACACTTGGATGGTCGGCCCGCGCCCGCTGCCCCTAGCACCATGCCCAAACTTGGAATGCGCGAAATCCGCCGCGCCCAGCTGATCGACGCCACCCTGCTGACCATCGACCAGACCGGCCTGGCCGGTGCGACGCTCGCCTCGGTTGCGCAGCGCGCGAGCATTTCCACCGGCATCGTCAGCCACTATTTCGGCGACAAGGACGGTTTGCTCGAAGCCACCATGCGCCATGTACTGCGCGATCTGTGGCAAGCCACGTCGCGCAGGCGCCGTGCGGCGAAGGCGGATCCCCGCTCGAAGCTGCGCGCGGTCGTCGCGGCGAATTTCGACGCCGAGCAGACCAGCAGCCCCGTGATGAAAACGTGGCTCGCGTTCTGGTCCGAAAGCATGCACAAGCCGCAATTGCGGCGGCTTCAGTACGTGAACACGCGCCGCCTGAACTCGAACCTGTGCGCGGATTTTTCTAAAGCGCTGCCGCGTGCGGCGGCGCGCCGTGCGGCGAGCGGCCTCGCGGCGCTGATTGACGGATTGTGGCTGCGCGGCGCTTTGTCCGGCGAGCCCTTCGATACCAAGGCTGCCCTGCGCGTGGCAAACGACTACATCGATCTGCTGCTGGAAGCACGCAACTAGCACGCATCCAGAGCGGCGACATTTTCAGAAAAGGAGCAAGTCATGGCGGTATTCGCAACGCAACGTCTCTATATAGGCGGCGCCTACGTCGACGCGACCAGTGGCGAGACCTTCGACACGCTCGACCCCGCCACCGGCGAAACGCTCGCGACCGTGCAACAAGCCTCGGCGGCCGACGTCGATCGCGCGGTGCAATCCGCACGCGACGGCCAACGCGAATGGGCCGCGCTCACGGCGATGCAGCGCTCGCGCATCCTGCGCCGCGCAGTCGAGATCCTGCGCGAGCGCAATGACGAACTCGCCGCGCTCGAAACACGCGATACCGGCAAGGCGATCGCGGAGACCCGGGCGGTCGATATCGTCACGGGCGCGGACGTGATCGAGTATTACGCGGGGCTGGCTACCGCGATTGAAGGTCAGCAGATTCCGTTGCGGCCCTCATCGTTTGTTTATACGCGGCGTGAACCGCTGGGCGTATGCGCGGGTATCGGCGCATGGAATTACCCGATCCAGATCGCGTGCTGGAAATCGGCGCCCGCGTTGGCGGCCGGCAACGCCATGATCTTCAAGCCGAGCGAAATCACGCCGCTGTCCGCTTTGAAACTCGCTGAGATTTATACCGAGGCCGGTGTCCCGGCCGGCGTATTCAACGTCGTACAAGGCGACGGACGCGTGGGTGCGATGCTCGCCGCGCATCCCGACATCGAGAAGATTTCGTTCACCGGCGGCGTCGAAACGGGCAAGAAGGTGATGTCGCTGGCGGGCGCTTCGTCGCTGAAAGAAGTGACGATGGAACTGGGCGGCAAGTCCCCCCTGCTTGTCTTCGACGATGCCAACCTCGAACGCGCCGCCGACATCGCAATGAGCGCCAACTTCTTCAGCTCCGGTCAGGTTTGCACAAACGGCACACGTGTCTTCGTGCAGCGTAGCGTGCTCGAACGGTTCGAAACGCTGGTGCTGGAACGTGTCAAGCGGATTCGCGTCGGCGCGCCCACTGACGCCGATACCAACTTCGGCCCGCTGGTCAGCGCCGCGCAATTGCAGAAAGTGCTGGGCTACATCGAAAGCGGCGTGCAGGAAGGCGCGCGGCTGATTGCCGGCGGCAAGCGGCTGACGCAAGGCCACTTCGGCAACGGCCAGTACGTCGAGCCGACGGTTTTCACCGGCTGCCATGACGAGATGCGGATCGTGCGCGAAGAAATCTTCGGCCCGGTGATGAGCATCCTCGTTTTCGACGACGAAGACGAAGCGACCTCGCGTGCGAACAATACCGCTTACGGTCTTGCGGCGGGCGTCGTGACCGAGAACCTGTCGCGCGCGCATCGCGTGATTCATCGACTCGAAGCAGGTATCTGCTGGATCAACACCTGGGGCGAGTCGCCAGCCGAAATGCCGGTGGGCGGCTACAAGCAATCGGGCGTCGGCCGTGAGAACGGTATCACCACGCTCGAACACTACACGCGCATCAAGTCCGTGCAGGTCGAACTCGGCCCGTATCAACCGGTGTTCTAAGGAGGGGTGGCGATGGCTTCGAACGAATACGACTACATCATCGTCGGCGCGGGTTCCGCGGGCAACGTGCTCGCCTCACGGCTGACCGAAGACGCGGACGTGACCGTGCTGCTCCTCGAAGCAGGCGGCCCCGACTACCGTTTCGACTTTCGCACGCAGATGCCGGCGGCCCTCGCCTATCCGCTGCAGGGACGGCGCTATAACTGGGCGTACGAAACCGACCCCGAGCCGCATATGAACAACCGCCGCATGGAGTGCGGGCGCGGCAAGGGGCTCGGCGGTTCGTCGCTGATTAACGGCATGTGCTACATCCGTGGTAATGCACTCGATTACGACGGCTGGGCTGAACGCGCCGGGCTGGAGAACTGGACCTATCTGGATTGCCTGCCGTACTTCCGCAAAGCCGAAACACGCGATGTCGGTGCGAACGCCTATCACGGCGGCGACGGCCCGGTGCATGTGACGACGAGCAAGCCCGGCAACAACCCCTTATTCGCCGCGATGGTCGAGGCCGGCGTGCAGGCAGGTTTTCCGCGTACTGACGATCTGAACGGCTATCAGCAGGAAGGTTTCGGTCCCATGGATCGGACGGTCACGGCGAACGGCAGACGCGCCAGCACCGCGCGGGGATATTTGGATCGCGCGAAGACGCGTCCGAATCTGACCATCGTGACGCATGCCACGACCGACCGCGTGCTGTTCTCGGGCAAGCGTGCGGTTGGCGTCGCGTATCTGCATCATGGCAATGCTGTGACTGCGCATGCACGCCGCGAAGTGCTGGTGTGCAGCGGCGCGATTGCCTCGCCGCAATTGCTGCAACGCTCAGGCGTGGGCCGCTCGACGTGGTTGCGCGAACTCGATGTGCCGCTCGTCCACGATCTGCCGGGTGTCGGCGAAAACCTGCAGGACCATCTGGAGATGTATATCCAGTACGAATGCAAGGAGCCGGTTTCTCTGTACCCCGCATTGCAATGGTGGAATCAGCCTGCCATCGGACTTGAATGGATGCTTAACGGCACGGGTCTTGGCGCGAGCAATCACTTCGAAGCGGGCGGCTTCATCCGTACCCGCGACGATGATCTGTGGCCGAACATCCAGTATCACTTCCTACCCGTTGCGATCAACTACAACGGTTCGAACGCGATCAAGATGCATGGCTTTCAGGCACATGTCGGTTCGATGCGATCGCCAAGCCGTGGCCGTGTGAAGCTCACGTCACGCGATCCTGCCGCGCATCCGAGCATTCTATTCAATTATATGGGCGATCCGCTCGACTGGCGTGAGTTCCGCGACGGGATACGCATTACGCGCGAGATCATGCGGCAGCCGGCGCTCGATCGTTATCGCGGGCGTGAACTGAATCCGGGCGCGGAGTTGGCGACGGATGAACAGCTCGATGCGTTCGTGCGCATGCGTGCGGAGACTGCGTTTCATCCCTCGTGCTCGTGCAAGATGGGTTATGACGATATGGCTGTGGTGGACAACGAGGGCCGCGTGCATGGCATGGAAGCGCTGCGCGTCGTCGATGCGTCGATCATGCCGCAGATCACAACCGGTAATCTGAACGCACCGACGATCATGCTGGCGGAGAAAATCGCCGATCGGATTCGGGGACGGGATGCGCTGGCGCGGGTGGAGACGCCGTACTTCGTGGCGAATGGAGCGAGCGTGACGCATTTGCGGCCAACGTCCAAAGGGCAAGAACACGTTATCCCCTTGGGGGCGTCCTCCGGGGGCAGTAGGCCCGCACGCGCCTGAAGTTGAGTAGCAAAGGCAACGCGCGGCAACTCCACGAGTTTGGCGTCAACGGTTAGGATCTGACATCCCTTCAGGCCACTTGCATTTCGTATAGCGTCACTATACACTATACGGATGATCAAGACCTTCAGACACAAAGGGCTGGAGCAGTTCTTCTTGACGGGCTCCAAAAAAGGGATCACGGCTGCCCACGCTGAGAAGCTTCAGATTCGCCTGACAGCGCTCCACGCTGCGACAGGACCGGCGGATATGAACGCAGTGCCATGGCGGCTGCATCAGCTTTCTGGGAAGAACCCGAAGGGGCAGGATATCGAAGGCCATTGGTCTATCTGGATAACCGGGAACTGGCGTCTCACGTTCTTCTTTGAGGGGACGGATGCTGTTCTTGTCGATTATCAGGACTATCACTAAGGATTCGACGATGACATCAATGCATAACCCGGCGCACCCTGGACTGGTGTTGCGCGAGTACCTGGGCGATCTCAGCGTCACGATTGTTGCTGAGAGGCTTGGCGTCACGCGAGCGGCGCTTTCAAGGATTCTCAACGGTCATGCCGGAATTTCAGCAGACATGGCTGTGCTGCTCGGCGCTGCGCTGGGCACCTCAGCGGAGATGTGGACCATCATGCAGGCGCGTTATGACCTATGGCAGGCGCAGCAGAGACCGCATCGCAAGATCCAGGCGTTCCCAGAACTGGCGCACGCCGCATAGGCGCCCGACAGATCAAACATGAAACCGCCTTCGGGCGGTTTTTTACTTCGGCGCTCGCCGCATGTGTCTGGCGCGTCCAAAAGTGCCGTTTTGACAAGTCGGATCCTTGAGAGCCTTACCACGGCGAGCATCATCGGCGGCGCGCAAAAGCTCATTTCCAGCGAGATCCAACGCCCCCTAAGCATTTACTCCCGCGCAGGACTCAATACCCCCTGCGCATCCGACTCAACCGCTTCAGATACCAAGGTCTCCAGCGCCAGCCCACGCGTCTCGATGCCCATGATCCACACGGCCGCAGCGGCGATCACAAAACACATCGCGCCAAGGGAAAACACGCCGCCTTGCCCGAATATCGGCAGCACGACACCGACCACATAAGGGCCAATCAGCGAGCCCACGCGGCCGATCGCCGACGCAAAGCCTGACCCTGTCGCCCGTGCGCCGGTGCCATAAAGCTCAGGCGTATACGTGTAAAGCACCGCCCACATCGCAAACATAAAAAACTGCATTGCCAGTCCGGCGCAGATCAGCAACGTCGGCGTTTGCGCGTGCAGCGCGGTTTGTCCATAGACATAGGCCATCACCGCGCTGCCGGCCAGCGACGCGATACAGGTCGGCTTACGTCCCCAGCGTTCGACCAGCCATGCTGCGCAGATAAAGCCCGGAATCCCACCGAGCGAAATCAGCACCGTATACAGCACCGACTTCGTCACCGCAAAGCCCGCCTGTTGCATCAACGCGCCGAGCCACGACGTCAACCCATAAAAACCGAGCAACGCGAAGAACCACAACGTCCACACCATAATCGTGCGGCGCCGGTAGGCCATGCTCCATATCTCGCGAAACGCGCTCGTGCCCTTCGCCGCCAGCGGTTCCTGCAACATCACCGGGGCGCGCAACTGGCTCAGGCCGGCCGCTTTCATGACCTTCACTTCGACTTCGGCGAGAATCTTGTCTGCTTCGGCGAGGCGTCCGCGATGTTCGAGCCAGCGCGGCGATTCCGGCACGACGCGGCGCACGATCAGCACGAACACGGCGGGAATCGCCAGCAACGCGAACTCGGTACGCCAACCGAACGTCGGCAACACGAAATACGACACCACGCCCGCCGTGATGAAACCGAGCGGCCAGAAACCATCCATCAGCGCGATCAGCCGTCCGCGTGACGCTGCAGGCACGAATTCGGACAAGAGCGTCTGCGCAATGGGAAACTCCATGCCCATGCCGAAACCAAGCAGCACGCGATAGAAAATCAGCGTTTCGACGCTCTGCGCGGTCGAGCAAAGATAAGATGCCAGCCCCCACAGCACCATGCTCCACTGAAATACGGGACGCCGTCCGAAGCGATCAGCCAGCAATCCGGCGACAGCCGCGCCGATCACCATGCCGAAGAAACTCGCACTCGCAACCAGCCCCGCCGTCGCGGTCGACAAATGGAACTCGGTCTTGATCGAGCCGAGCACGAAAGTCATCGTGCCGAGATCGACCGAGTCGAAAAAGAATGCAATCGCGATGATGATGAAGAGGGTCCGGTGGTATCCGGAGAACGGCAGGCGCTCGAGTCTTGCGGCAGCGCTCGCGCGAGGCTGAAAAGCGGTAGACATGTCATCCCCTCGTTGATGCGGCGGCTGCCGCGTGGACGTTCAAATCAGTGCATTTCAGTAGACGCCGACATAAATCGGCCACATAGAAGGAATGCGTCATCCGGATGGAACGGGGGCGTCGTTCCTGTCTTTCGCGCACGCATGCATACGCGCGAGAGGCGCATTTTCGTGTCGAAGCCTTGTAATTGGCAAAGCAGCGCTTCGTGGCCGAGGCGGTGCCTGCACGAAATCGACTCTTATGGTCGAAGCCGCGCCCGCGCAGCGCCGGCAATGCGTGCGAGCGCATCCGCACTCAAACGAGCGGCGATTTTCTCAACGTATTCGTGATGCCGCGACTGCAGCGGCGCGCCCAACTGCTGCGCGAGGAGATAGCGGATCAATGCGATGCGCCGATGCCGCAACACAATGCTCTGATCGAGCAGCGCGAGCGCGGCATGGGCATCGCCGTGTTGGCACGCGCGCTCAGTGAGGCGCGAAGTGGCGAGACGGGTCGACGTCATGTCAGTCGGCGGCCGGGGGAGCCGCGAGCGGTGCCTCAGCAAGACACCGCTCGCCGCGCTTCACGACATCAGCGGCTCGGCCGCGTCGAGCATGATCTTGACGAAGTAGTCCGCAAAGCTGCGGCGCACGACGATATCGAAACTGTCCGCGCCGGTGGGCAACAGCGTCATCGATGCCTTGAAATAGTGGGTCTGCGCGCACTGCCCTTCACCGAACAATGTCGGGTGCAGGTCGAGCGGGCAACCGCGCACCAGTACTTCACGGGTCCGCGTCCCGCTGATTTCCAGCACCGTATAACCGCTGCCGATATCCACCGCCGACGCGAACACACCAGCAAATGCTGCGCCGAGTTTCGCCTGCAACGGCGCCGTACGGGTCGCGTCGTGCGCCATGGCCGAGCGCACCACCCACTCATCGGGACCGAGCCACAGCATGTCGTAGCCATTGCCGCGGGCGATCGTATTCGCTTTCTCGGGCGGCCGGCAGCCGATCACGCCCTCCACCGCTTGCATGAACGCTGCGTCGCGCGTGTCGCCACGCACGTTCACCAGTTCCAGAAACGGCCGCTCGCTCAAGCGGAACGCCGCCGACGCCGTCGCCTGATGCTTCTTCAGCAATGCGTCCGCCCCCACCAGCGGCGATTCCTGCCACACGCCCGTTTGCTTGCCGACAGCGCGATCCATCGCCGACACCGTCCCTCTAGTTTCATTCCACATGTTGACGTGCTCCTTCGCTGTCGTAGAACACCGAGCTGGTGACCCTGGCTGCAATCTGCTTGCCGCTCGCGAGCGGAATCGTGACCGTTTCGCCGATCTTGTCGAGTCCGCCCTTCACCACCGCCATTGCAATCGAGCGCTTCAGGATCGGGCTGTAATAGCTCGACGTGACGTGGCCGAGCATGGGTGCGGTATCGCCCTGGAAAGGACCGGCGACGATCTGCGAACCTTCGGGGATCACGAACGAGGGATCGTCCGAGAGCAGCCCGACCAGTTGCTTACGCCCCGCCTTCGCCGTGTCCGTTCGCGTCAATGAACGCTTGCCGAGAAAGTCTTTCGACTTCGCGACCAGCCCGCCCATGCCGAGGTCGTACGGCGTCATCGAGCCGTCCGTATCCTGCCCGACGATGATGTAGCCCTTCTCCGCTCGCAGCACGTGCATGGTTTCCGTGCCGTACGGCGTGATGTCGAATTCCGCGCCGGCGGCCATGAGCGCTTCCCACACCGCGCGGCCGACGTTCGCGGGCACGTTCACTTCATAAGCGAGTTCGCCCGAGAAGCTGATCCGCATCACGCGCGATGCCGCGCCCGCCACCGTGCCTTCGCGATAGCTCATGAAGGGGAACGCCGCATTCGCAAAGTCGATGTCGTGGCAGACCTTCTGCAGGACCTTGCGGCTGTTCGGGCCGACCACCGCGAAGGTCGCCCAGTGATCCGTCACGGATGCAAGCCGCACGCGCATGTCCGGCCACTCGGTTTGCAACCAGCGTTCGAGCCACGTGAGCACGCGTGCCGCGCCACCCGTGGTGGTGGTCATCATGTAGTGCTGGTCGGCGAGGCGCACAGTCACGCCGTCGTCGAAAATCATGCCGTTTTCGTCGAGCATCAGGCCATAGCGGCACTTGCCGACTTCCAGCTTGCTCCACGGATTCGTGTAGACCCAGTTCAGCAGCTTCGCCGAATCGGGGCCTTGAATGTCGATCTTGCCGAGCGTCGACGCGTCGAGAATGCCGACGCTCGTGCGCACCGCCAGCGACTCGCGCGCCACCGCGGCATGCATGTCTTCGCCCGCCTTCGGGTAGTACCAGGGGCGCTTCCAGTTGCCGACGTCTTCGAACGCCGCGCCGTTCTCCACGTGCCATTCGTGCACTGCCGTCTTGCGTACCGGATCGAGGAACTCACCCAGCTCGCGGCCCGCAAACGTGCCGAACGTGACGGGCGTGTAGTTCGGACGGAAGGTCGTCGTGCCGGTCTCGGGAATCGTCTTGCCGAGCGCCTGCGCGAGAATCGCCATGCCGTTGATGTTGCCGAGCTTGCCCTGATCGGTGCCGAAACCCATCGCTGTATAGCGCTTCACGTGCTCGACGGATTCGAAGCCTTCGCGCGCTGCCAGGAAAATATCGGCCGCCGACACGTCGTTCTGGAAGTCGACAAACTGCTTCGGTCCGCGCGTCGCGAGTTCGCGCCCGCCGACGAGCCACAGCGGTTGCATCTTCGCTTCGGTAATCTCAACCACCTGCACCGGATTCGGCCGTGCAACGATGTGGCCAGCTGCGCGCGCCGCCTCGACGCCGGCGTCGACGGCGAAGCGAATGCCCTGTCCCAGCGTGAAATCGCCGGCGCACGCGCCAATGCTCGTCTCCGCCTGCATCGCCTTGCCCGGCACAAAGCAGGCCTTGTCGTCATGCCAATGCGCCTTGCCGCCCGACTGCGCGAACAGATGCAGCACCGGGCTCCAGCCACCGGACATCGCGAGCAGATCGCAGGGCAGGGCGGCTTGCTTCGCACCGACCTGTCCGTTCGAATACGACGCCACATCGACCGATGCGACCCGCAGCTTGCCATGCGCCGCCGTCACAGCCACACCGTTCATCACTTTGACGCCGTAGCGCCTTGCGAGCGCGGGCAGCGTGCCCTTCGATTCATTCGCGCGCGGATCGACGACCGTTACCTGGGCACCGGCCGCTTTCAGATCGAGCGCGCATTGATAACCGTCGTCGTTGTTCGTGAACACTACGGCATTGCGTCCCGGCAGCACGGCATAGCGATGCAGGTACGTCGACACCGCCGAAGCCAACATCACGCCCGGCAGATCGTTGTTACCGAACACGATCGGCCGCTCATGCGCCCCCGTTGCGAGAATCACGCGTTTCGCGCGAATCTTCCACATCAACTCGCGCGTGCCCTTTCTCTGCGACACAGGCAGATGCTCGGTGAGCCGCTGTGTCACAGTGATGAGGTTATGGTCCTGGTAACCGAATGCCGTGCTGCGGCACAGGATCTTCACATCGGGCATCTGCCGCAGTTCGTCCTCGATCTTGTGGACCCATTGCAGCGCCGGTTTGCCGTCGATCTCCGCGCGGCACGACAGCAACGAGCCGCCGAGTTCCGGCTGATCGTCGATTAGCGTCACACGCGCACCGGACAACGCCGCCGCATGCGCGGCCGCCAGACCCGTCGGGCCACCGCCGACCACCAGCACGTCGCAATGCGCAAAGCATTTGTCGTAGCGGTCCGCATCGGTTTGCTCGGGCGCCTTGCCGAGGCCGGCTGCATCACGGATCACTTCCTCATACTTCGGCCAGAACTTGCGCGGCCACATGAAGGTTTTGTAGTAGAAGCCCGCCGGGATGAAGCGCGCGAACTTCTGGTTGATCGCCATGCGGTCTTTTTCGATGCTCGGCTTCGCGTTCACGCTGGTCGCAACGAGTCCCTGATACAACTCCACTTCAGTCGCGCGTGCGTTCGGCACCGTGTACGCGCCGGTTTCGAGCTGCACGATCGCGTTCGGCTCTTCCACCCCCGCCGTCACGATGCCGCGCGGACGGTGGTACTTCCAGCTGCGCGCCACGAAGTGCTCACCGTTCGCGAGCAGCGCGGACGCGAGCGTGTCGCCCTGGTAACCCTGGAACTTGCGGCCGTTGAACGTGAAGTTCAGTACGATCGCGCGGTTGATGCGTCCGCCGCTGGGGAGTCGGTCTTTCTGGCTCATGGTGCCTTGCCCTCGTGTGCCTTGTCTTGTGCTTTAGCCTCATTGCTGTCCATCGTGAGCAGCGGACGGTCGAACGTCTCGTAGCCCTGAATCTCGTAGCTCACGGTGTCACGCTGCGCCTTGAACCAGCGGCGGCATCCTTGCGTGTGCATCCATTGCTCGCGATGCACGCCGCGCGGATTCTTGCGCATGAACAGGTAGTCGCCCCATTCCTTGTCGGTGAGTTTCTCGGTGTCGAGCGGACGGGCAATGTCCGCTTCGCCGCCGCAAGAAAATTCGGTTTCGGCGCGTGGCCCGCACCACGGGCATTCGATCAGCAGCATCTGTGTTCTCCTGTCGACCAGAGTTGGCGCTTCAGCGCTTACTCTGGTCCCATGCAATTTATTGCAGCGTTAGTGGGCAACAGCGGCGGCGCCGTGCTCGTCGATCAGGTGACCGGTGTAGAAACGGTCCAGCGAGAACGGCGCATTCAGCGGATGCGGCTCGTCCTTCGCGATCGTGTGTGCATAGGCCCACCCGGAACCAGGCGTCGCCTTGAAGCCACCCGTGCCCCAGCCGCAGTTGAAATAAAGCCCTTTGACGTCGGTCTTGCTGATGATCGGGCACGCATCCGGCGACACGTCCACAATGCCGCCCCACTGGCGGTTCATCCGCACGCGCGAGAACACCGGGAACATTTCGACGATCGCTTCGAGCGTGCCCTCGATGATCTGAAAACTGCCGCGCTGGCCGAAGCCCGTGTATTGATCGACGCCCGCGCCGATCACCAGATCTCCCTTATCGGACTGGCTGATGTACGCATGCACCGCGTTCGACATCACCACCGTGTTGACGACCGGTTTAATCGGCTCTGAAACCAACGCCTGCAAAGGATGGCTCTCCAAGGGCAAGCGGATGCCGGCCATATCGGCAAGTGTCGACGTATTACCCGCCGCGACCACCGCAACCTTCTTAGCCTTGATGAAACCCTTGGTGGTATCCACACCGACGACCTGGCTGCCATCGCGACGAATCCCCGTAACCTGACAGTTCTGGACAATGTCGACACCATGTTGATCCGCGCCGCGCGCAAAACCCCACGCCACCGCATCGTGACGTGCCACGCCACCGCGCCGCTGGATCGACGCACCGAGCACCGGATAGCGGCTGTTCAGGTTAATGGTCGGCTCGATTTCCTTGATCTGCTCCGGCGTGAGGAACTCGGCATCCACGCCGTTCAGCCTGTTTGCATTCACGCGCCGTTCGGTGTCGCGTACGTCCTGCAGCGTATGTGCAAGGTTCATCACGCCGCGCTGGCTGAACATCACGTTGTAATTGAGGTCCTGCGACAGACCTTCCCACAACTTCATCGCCTTTTCATAAAGCGCGGCCGATTCGTCCCACAGATAATTCGAGCGCACGATGGTCGTATTACGCGCGGTATTGCCGCCGCCGATCCAGCCTTTCTCCAGAACGGCGATATTGCGCACGCCATGCTCTTTCGCGAGGTAATAGGCAGTAGCGAGACCGTGCCCGCCGCCGCCGACGATCACGACGTCGTACTCACGCTTAGGCTCCGGGCTCTTCCACTGACGCTCCCAGTTCTCGTGATACGACATCCCGTTGCGCAACAGGCTGAATATCGAATAGCGGCTCATCGTTGGTCCTTTGGGTCCTGTTGTTACTCTTTGATTCTTAACTTGTTCAACACTCGATGACGTTCACGGCGAGTCCACCGCGCGACGTCTCCTTGTATTTTGTCTTCATGTCAGCACCGGTTTCGCGCATCGTCTTGATCACGTTGTCGAGCGACACATAGTGCTGGCCGTCGCCCTTCATCGCCATGCGCGCGGCGTTCAGCGCCTTGATCGCGCCCATCGCGTTGCGTTCGATACAGGGAATCTGCACGAGGCCGCCAACCGGGTCGCAGGTCATGCCGAGGTTGTGTTCCATGCCGATTTCGGCGGCGTTCTCCACCTGCGTCGGCGTGCCGCCCATCACGGCAGCGAGCGCCGCCGCGGCCATCGAGCACGCAACGCCCACCTCACCCTGGCAGCCCACTTCGGCGCCCGAGATCGAGGCGGTTTCCTTGTAGATGATGCCGATCGCGGCAGCGGTCAGCAGGAAGGTGGCGATGCCCTCGTCGTTCGACGCATGCATGAACTTCACGTAGTAATGCAGCACCGCGGGAATCACGCCGGCCGCGCCGTTGGTCGGCGCCGTGACGACGCGCCCGCCCGCTGCGTTTTCTTCGTTCACGGCCATGGCGTAGAGATTGACCCAGTCGAGCATCGACAGCGGATCGCGCAGCGACTCTTCCGAGTGCGAACGCAATTGCGCGCACAGGTCGGCCGCGCGGCGCTTCACGTGCATCGGGCCGGGCAACTCGCCACGCACTTTGCAGCCGCGTTCGACGCAGGCGGACATGACGCGCCAGATCGCCAGCAGCCCTTCACGCACTTCCCGCTCGGGACGCGACGCGCATTCGTTGCGCAACGTCACCTCGGCGATCGACAAACCCGTTTCCCGGCAGACACGCATCAGATCGTCGCCGGTGCGAAACGGATACGGCACTTCCGCGCCGGCACGCAGGCCATTGACGCGGTCGCCTTCGCGATTGATCACAAAGCCGCCGCCGACCGAGTAATACTCTTTCTCCAC
This sequence comes from Burkholderia sp. GAS332, assembly GCA_900142905.1. Taxonomy (NCBI): domain Bacteria; kingdom Pseudomonadati; phylum Pseudomonadota; class Betaproteobacteria; order Burkholderiales; family Burkholderiaceae; genus Burkholderia; species Burkholderia sp. GAS332. The sequence goes on from FSRV01000002.1 coordinate 1,721,073, forward strand.
CAGCAGTTGGCCGTTTTCGTCGAAGGCCTGAAAACGCATGCCGTTTGGATGCACGATGCTCGAACCCGGTGCGCCCGGCATCAGCTTGCGGAAGAAGCCGAGATGTTCGCGCTCGTCGAATTTGATGGGGTGCGTGCCAAGCAGCACCAGTTGCTTCGTCTCGCGAATCGCCTGCAGGCGCGGTTCGATCACGTCCGGGTCGATCAGATCGGGCAGATTGCCTTCGAGGCCGAGCAGCACCGCCTTGTCCGTGCCATGCCCTTTCCCGGTCGCGCCGAGCGAGCCAAACAGTTCGACCTTGACGCGGCGCACGAAGCCCAGCAGATTGGCGTCTTCGATATGCGAGGCGAAGCGGCATGCAGCGATCATCGGCCCGACGGTGTGCGAGCTGGAGGGACCGATGCCGATCTTGAACAGATCGAAGACGCTGACGTTCATGGCGTGCCTTATACGTTGCGATACCAGGATTAGCTGGGTTGCCGGGTTTGGCTTGAACTAGCCCCTATTGCACCGCACGTCAAATTCGACCGATAGAATAAAAACGGCATGACAGTGGGATAGTGTCGTCAAACGGCCCTCGCCCCAAGCGCAGCGGCGGATTTGCGATGACTTCTGACGCATTTGCGACAGGCGCGGAGGTTGCGGCTGGCGATGCTGGGGCTGTGCTGAAACGGCCCCAATGAATGGCCCGATCATTGGCCCGCTCATTGGCTCGATGCAGCGCCGCCTATCCCCGGTGCTATGCTTGATTCAACCCTTTCCTTTGCTGGCTGCATGCATGAATTCTGCTGAACCGCGTCTCCCTCAATCCATCGACGGCCCCTCAAAGCAGCGCATCCGCTTCGGCATCATCCTGCTGCCGAACTTCACGCTGACGGCGTTCTCGGGGTTCGTCGACCTGCTGCGCCTGTCCGCGGATGAAGGCGACTTCAGCAAACCCGTGCGCTGTTCGTGGAGCGTAATAGGGGAAACCCTCGCTCCGGTGCGCGCGAGTTGCGGCATCCAGATCACACCGTGGGAAACGTTCGAGAACGCCGAACCCTTCGATTACGTCGTCGTGGTGGGCGGCCTGCTGCATTCGGGGCCGGCCGCGAGCGATGCGACGCTGGCCTTCATCCGCCGCGCCGCCGCTACCGATGCGACGCTGGTCGGCATGTGCACCGGTGTGTTTTCGCTGATGCGCGCGGGTGTGCTGGAAGGCCATCGTATCTGCGTAAGCTGGTTTCACTACTGGGATTTCATCGAACGCTTTCCGTCGGTCAATGAGGATGCACTGGTAGCGGACCGGCTGTTCGTGATCGACCGTCGACGCATTACGTGTTCCGGTGGACGGGCATCGATCGACGTGGCCGCGGCGATTCTGTTGCGCCATTTCGAAACCGCAACCGTGCAGAAGGCGCTGCGCATCCTGCTGGTCGACGACATGCAGAAAGGCAATGCGCCGCAGCCGCATCCGCCGGGGTTGGCGCCCGCCGCGCATCCGAAGGTGAAGCGCGCGATTCTGCTAATGGAACAGCACGTGGGCCGCTCGTTGTCGCTCGATGAACTGGCGGGCAAGCTCGATCTGTCACCGCGCCAGCTTGAGCGGCTCTTCAAGGCGGAAACCGGCAAGGCGCCGCAGGCCTACGCGAAGCAGGTACGCTTGCGCACCGCCGCGTGGCTGCTGACGAGTTCGGATAAGACGGTGGCGGACATCGCCTCGAGTTGCGGCTTTTCCGATGCCTCGCATCTGGGCCGCGAATTCCGCAAACAGTTCGGCTTGCCGCCGATGATGTACCGTGAGCAGCGCGGTACGGCGGCTGAAGTGGATGACGGCTCGGGATATGACGAAACGTTCCCAGGGCGGGCGCAGGCGATTTGAGCGCGGCGTTTGTTGTCCGGGTCTTGCTGCCCGAGCTTGCGCGTAGAAACTACAGGTCAAGTTTTGCAACCTAGCTTTCGCGCCGCCGAAACGGCGCGAAAGCTAAACCCAAATCCTCAAGCCTCACTGCCCCGCGACATAAGCCTTCACCGCCGGCAACCCATCCTTCCCATCAAAGGTCTTCACGCCCGCAAGCCACTTGTCGAGCACAGCCGGATTCGCCTTCAGCCAATCCTTTGCCGCCTTGTTCGGGTCTGTCTTGTTCATGATCGGCAGCATCACGTGGTTCTCGATATCGGTCGTGAAGTGCAGATTCGACACCAGCTTCGCGACGTTCGGGCAACGCGTCGAGTAATCAGTCGGGACAACCGTCATCACTTTGGCTTCGCCATAGTTCGGACCGAACACGTCGTCGCCACCGGACAGATAATCGATCTTCATCTGAACGTTCATCGGATGCGGTTCCCAGCCGAGAAACACGATCGGCTTCTTCTCGCGAATCGCCCGGCCCACTTCGACCAGCATGCCCGCCTCGCTCGACTCCACCAGCTTGAACTTGCCAAGGCCGAACTGGTTGCTGTCGATCATCTTCTTGATCAGCGCATTACCGTCGTTACCCGGTTCGATGCCGTAGATCTTGCCGTCGAGCTTGTCGTAGTTCTTCGCGATATCGGAGAAGTTTTTGATGCCCGCCTGGTACGCGTAGTCCGGCACGGCCAGCGTGTATTTCGCGCCGGTCAGGTTCGGCGTGGGCAGCACGGTGAGCTGACCGGCCTTCCTGAACGGATCGATCATCGGGTCCATGGTCGGCGACCAGTAGCCGAGGAACACGTCGATCTGCTTGCTCTTCACACCCGCGAAGGTGATCGGCACCGAAGCGATGGTTTTGGTCGGCTTGTAGCCGAGCCCTTCAAGCACAGTCGAGGCGAGACCGGTCGTCGCCGCGATATCGGTCCAGCCGACGTCGGCGAACCGAACATCCTGGCAGGTGGCAGGTTCCGCAGCGAAAACAGACGACACCGACAGCGCGCACAACGACGCAGCCCACACATGTTTCATGGCGTTCCCTCAAGGTGATTGAAGCTTGACTGGTTTTATCCAGCGGATTTTTCAGGCGCGATTCTTTACACCGACTTCATTGATTCCAACTCATTGATGTCCACGCTTTCACGCAGATAAACGCCGCTCGACGCTCGGTGCGTGACCAAACTGCGCGCGATAAGCCTTGCTGAAATGACACGGCGAATGAAAACCACACACGGCCGTCACTCGCGCAATCGACGCATCCGTATTGCGCAACAATTCGCGCGCCCGGCGCAAACGCAGCGTCAGGTAATAGTGCGTCGGCGACACGCTCAGAAACATCTTGAACATGCGCTGCAAATGACGTTGCGACAGATGCACGAGCCGCGCGAGCTCATCGAGCGACAACGGCTCTTCGATATTCGCTTCCATCAGGCGCACCACTTCGATCAACTCGGCACGCGTGAAACCGACCCGCGCGTCGACCGGAATATGCTGGTAATCGGTCGACCCGCGAATCCGCTCGACAATAAATTGCTCGGACACTTGCGCCGCGACTGCCTGACCAAGACGCATGCCCACCAGGTTCAGCATCAGATCGAGTGGCGCGGTACCGCCGGTGCAGGTCAGCCGGTCACGGTCGATCACGAACAGTTCATCGGCGAAACGTACATGCGGGTAGCTTATGTGCAGCGGCGACATATCTTCCCAATGCACGGTACAGCGATAACCGTCGAGCAGGTTCGCCGCCAGCAGTGCATACGGTCCCGTACACAGTCCGCCAAGCGGAATACCTTTCGACGCAACGTCCTGCAGCAAAGCGATGACCGTCTCGTTCACATAATCGCGCACATGCCAGCCGGCGCAGACAATCAGCACATCCGGCATACCCGCTTCGGCCAGCGTCGTGGTCGGCTTCACCGTAATGCCGTTGCTCGCTCGCGCCGGCTCGCCGTCCGGTGTAATCACCGACCACGTGTAGTGCTGCGCGCGGCCCACGTAGTTGGCCATCCGCAGCACCTCGACGGCGCTCGTGAACGCGATCATCGAAAAGTTCGGCAGCGTCAGAAAGCCGAAGTGCGCGAGCCCGGACAGCGGCGAATCGGATGGCGCCTCGACAGGGGGAAACGCGTCGCGCTTCATAAGCGGCTCAGCTGTGCTGCGCCGTCGGCGCCTGGCGCACCTTGCGCACCTTCATGACGCTGCGCAAGCCCGACAGCAGCGGCGCCCGCGCCATGCCCGGCGTGCGGCCGAAGCTTTCCGTGATGCGGTCGAGAATGATCGCCAGCATCACCACCGACAGGCCGCTTTCGAAGCCGAGGCCGATATCGAGCCGTTGAATACTTGCCAGCACGTCGTTGCCGAGACCGCCCGCGCCGACCATCGAGGCGATGATCACCATCGAGAGCGCCATCATGATGGTCTGATTCACACCGGTCATGATCGACGGCAGCGCGTTCGGAAACTGCACCTTATAGAGCAATTGCAAGGGCGTGCAGCCGAACGCCTGCCCTGCTTCGACGATTTCGCGATTCACATGCTTGATGCCGAGCGACGTGAGGCGCACAGCAGGCGGCATCGCAAAGATCACGGTGGAGAGAATCCCTGGCACGCGACCGAGACCGAACAGCATGGCCGCCGGAATCAGGTAGACGAACGCGGGCATGGTCTGCATCAGGTCGAGCACGGGGCGCACCATCATTTCGACGGTGCGGCTCTTCGCGGTCCAGATGCCGAGCGGCACACCAAGCAGCAAGCTAATCAAGGTCGACGAGAGCGTGAGACCGAGCGTGATCACCATCTGGTCCCAGAACCCGGTGCCGTAGATCAGCAGCATCGCCAGCAAGGTGAACAGCGCGAAACGCCAGCCCACCCGCCATAAACCGACGCCCACGAAAAATGCCATCAGCGCCCACATCGGCACCGCTTGCAGGCCGTGCTCGATCAGCGCGGCAAAACTCTCGATGACCTTGCCGATGGAATCGAAGGTTGCTGCGTCGTGGTCGAGCAGGTAGTGAACGCCGTGATCGACCCAGGCGCCAAGTGGAATGATTTCAGACATGGGAACCCCGATGGCGAGTGAGAACGTTCAGCACGTTCGTCTTGTTGACCGAACCGCAGTAGGAGCCATCCGCCTCGACGACCGGCAGCGGCGCACGGCTCGCCACCACGCGTTCGACGACGTCGTCCAGCGGCGTCGTACGGCGGATGCACTCGATGTGATTGAGTTGCGGCGACGCGCTGCCCATCGCGTCGCGGCACACGAAGCCGCGGAACTTGCGCTCGCTGTCGAGCACGAACGCGTACTCGGCGCTGCCGTTGAGCGTCGCGGCCACGCTCGAGGCGTCGATCTGTAGCGAATGCTGCATGAGCGGCACGGCGTCGGTCTGCATCAGGTCGCCGGCCGTCAGATAGCGGCTGGTGTCGATGCCTTCGAAGAACGCGCGCACGTAATCGTCGGCGGGGTTGGTGATGATTTGCTGCGGCGTGCCGATCTGCACGACCTTGCCACCTTCCATGATGGCGATCCGCGTGCCGATGCGCATGGCCTCTTCGAGATCGTGCGAGACAAACAGGATGGTGCGCTGCTGCTCGCGTTGCAGATCGAGCAGCACGTTCTGCATTTCCTTGCGCTTGAGCGGATCGAGCGCGGAGAACGCCTCGTCCATGATCATCAGCGACGGATTGACCGCCAGCGCTCGCGCCAGACCCACCCGTTGCTGCATGCCGCCTGAAAGCTGAGCCGGCAGTTTTTCCGCGAACGGCGCGAGGCCGACCTGCTCGAGCACGGTCATGGCACGCTTCTCGCGTTCCTTCTTGCCGATGCCCGCCACTTCCAGCCCGAACGCCGCGTTGGACAACACCGTGCGTTGCGGCATCAGCGCGAAGGACTGGAACACCATGCTCATGTCCTTGCGGCGCAGCGCCGTGAGTTCGGAGCGCGGTACGCTGGCCACATCGCGGCCGTCGATCAGCACCTTGCCGGCCGTCGGCTCGACGAGACGATTGATCAGGCGAATCAGCGTCGACTTGCCGGAGCCGGACAGGCCCATCAGCACGAAGATCTCACCTTCCTTGACTTCGAACGATACGTTGTGGACACCGACTATCTGACCGGTGCGCGCGAACACCTCTTCTTTCGTCGCGCCGCCTGCCAGCATGCCGATCGCCTGTTTCGGGTTGGTGCCGAACACCTTGCACAGCCCTTCGACCACGACCTTCGGGGAATTCATTGAGTGCTCTCCTCTGTCGACCGGAGTTAGCGCTTTAGCGCTTATTCCGGTCCCATGCAAGATAGTTGCTGCAGTGGCGGACGTCCGTCCGCGCTGTGCATACATAGTTGCCAGAAAAAAGTACGCCTAGCCGACTATTTGCGACAACCACCTGTGGAAATGCGACACCGCGCCGCGCGGGCGCCGTGCGAGCGGCGCGCAAAGCCTTTCTGGATAAGGGTTTGCGAGTAGCGGAGGGATCAGCGGGGCGTGTCGCGCCAGAGCAAGTGAGGGTGGCTCGGCGGAAAAAAGACCGTGCGGGGAGATTCAGACAAACAGCGCGCGGACCACCGGCTGCGCATTGAGCGCGCTTGCCATGGGTGTGAACTGAGGATCGAGGCGCGAGGCGATCCAGTAGAGGTTCGACGCCTCCTCGCGTTGCCACAGGCCCGAGTAGCCCTCGACGTGTGCCGCGGCGCGCCGCGCATCGAAGCGCACGGTACTGTGTACGAATTCCTCATGCTGCTTGTCGCCGGCAGCATACGGTTCGAGCCAACGCAGCGCGGCGGCGAGGCCGCCCTGTGACGACGCCATGCCGTACCAGTCGTCCCCATGCGCGGCCGCCATCGATGCCGCCATCAGCAGCGGTTCAAGATCGTAGACGACGTAGTGCATCGCGTCGCGCTGGTTGAAATCGTAGGTTCGACCCTCCGTGCCAATGTTGCCGCTCACATGAGCGAGGAAGCCTTCGCGTGCGGCCGCAACCAGAGCGGGATCGCCCGACAGGTACGCGCCGGCGGTCGCCAGTTTGATGCGGTGGCTTTGCCAGTTGTTGAGGCCGGTGCTTGGATCGCCGACGCGTCTCGTGCCCAGATAGCCCGTCGCCAGTTGGCGGCCGAGCTGCCTCGTCTTGCCGATGGTCGAGGGGGATAACCGTGCCTGCACGAAGTCGAAGCCAAGCAGCAGATCGACGAGGTCGGCTTCGTCGATCGGATTGAATGAGGGCGAATAGCCTGCCACCCAGACGTCGATAGTCGCCACGGCCTTGGCTTCGTATGCCGGGTTACCCGTGACACCCCAGGCCAATGCCTGGACCAGCGTCTGCCGCCAGTCTTCCTGCGACAGCACACTCGCATCGCGGTCCTGTTCGTGCGGCAGCAAGCCCTGCGTGTGGACGACTGCGCGTGGATGCAACTCGCGTGCCAAACCTGCGTCAGCCGCCGACCGTAGCTGGTGTGCCAGGTCCGAAGAAACACGTTGCCGTATTTGCATCGCGCGCGTGGCCGACGAAAGCACAAAGCCGCCCTTCACACCCTCATCCTGTGCGCGCACTGCGCGAGGCAACGCCGCCATCATCAACATGGCCGGGATCGCGGCTAGCCCACCAAGCAGCTGTCGACGGCGAGCCGAAGGCGTGAGGTCTTGCCCAACTAAAAATCGTTTCACAGTTCGCCTGCGTATTCGGATTTCTGAAGTCCGCCCACTCCAGGGCGAATCGCAAAGAGGTGTCCGTTCACAGCACCGGACCAGAAAACGTTTTCCAAATATAATAGGTGGAAAATTTCCAGTCAATCGTTTTCCTTTTTCTCGCTTACCAGTGAAAACCCGACATCGGATTGAGAGGTGCGGCCGACCACTCAACGCCTACACATCGTGTTGCTTTACTGCCGACCAAATTTCAACTAGCATTGGAAAACGTTATCCTTAAGCAGATGAAAAAGACCTCCCCTACGATCCGCGATGTCGCGGCCGCCGCTGGTGTTTCCGTCGCCACCGTGTCGAAGTACACGAATGGCTCGCAACGCTTTTCTGCGCCGGTCGAGGCCAAACTCAAGAGCGCCATCGAAACACTTGGCTATCGCTCGAATCCGCTGGCGCGCTCGATGATTACCGGCGAGACGCGCACCATCGGCCTCGCGATCCTCGACATCCGCAACCCGCACTTCACGAACATCGTGAAGGGTGCGAACCGGATCGCGCTGCAGAACGACTACACGCTGCTGCTCGTCGATACGGAGGAAAGTCAGGAACGCGAGCGGACGCTGATTGAAGCGCTCGCACAACGGGTCGACGGCATGATCGTGAGTTCCCGGATGCCCGATGACTCGGTGCAGTGGATGCTTGAGTTGCACAAGCCCGTGGTGCTGTTCGGTCGCAGCTCGATTTTCCCGATCCCGAGCGTCGGCACTGACGGTTATCTCGCCGCCTACATGCTGACGCGCCATCTGCTGAATCAGGGTCACCGGCGCTTCGCCTATCTCGGCTTCGAGCAGTCGCGCTGGAATAGCGAGCGGATTCGCGGGGTGCAGGCGTGCCTCGAGGAACAGGGCTTGAGCGCGACCGTGTACGACGCAGCGGCGCCCTCGCCGCAAGCCGGTGAGCGCGCCTGCTCGGCCATCATGCTAGGACCGAATCGCCCCGACGCGGTGGTCTGCTACAACGACCTGATCGCGCTCGGCTTCATGAAGGAAGCACGCGCACTTGGGTTCGCGCTGCCGCAGGACGTGTCGATAGCCGGTTTCGACAACGTGTCCTACGGCGAATACGCCTCCCCCGCGCTCACCACGGTCGATCTGCAAAGCGAAAGGATGGGCGAACTGGCGATGCTCAAACTGATCGACGCACTCGCCGGTAAAAGCGACAGCGAATACTCGTTACTCGAACCACGCCTTGTTGTGCGCGAATCCACGCCGCGCCGCGAAGCAAGCTGAACGCTCCACATCGCGTCGAATCATCCCGTCGCGCGAGAAATCCTATGCCAATGCCTTCGCATGATGAAGCCGGATCGCGGACGCCATGCCGGTCGACAAGCCCGGTGGTCAGGCTCGCAAGCGGCCCCATTGAAGCCGAACTGTATCCGGCACTCGGCGCCCGTATCGGGCGCCTGCGCTACCTTGGCGAGGCGGAACCGTTCGACTATCTTGCACCGCTTGAAGTCGCCAACTTCAATCCCTCAAGCTGGCCGAGAGCCGGCTGCTTCACGATGCTGCCGTACACCAACAAGTTTCACGGCAACACGCTGAAATGGGGCAATGAGGCCATACGCGTCGCCAGTCCCGACGCACCCGCCTTCCTGCATGGCTGGGGACTGCGACAGGCGTGGTCGGTCGTGGAAGCGTCGAGCACGCATTGCACGATGGCGTTTTGTGCCGCGGCAACCGATGCATGGCCCTGGGCATACCGATCGGAACTGCGCGTGAGCGTGGATGCTGCCGGCATGGATCTCGCGCTGACCGTATTCAACGAGTCAGCCCGGCCCATGCCAATCGGCATGGGCTTTCATCCGTATTTTTCGCTCGACAGCGGCATCGAGGCAAGCGTGAACGCGAGCGCGCGCTGGCTGGCGGATGCGACAAGCGCGGGGCTGCCTGCCGTTCGCGAGGCACTCGACACGCCATTGCGACTGAGTCTGCAAAACGGCGCGTTGCCCGAGGACACACTGACGTGGTTCTGCGAGACGCCGCGCGCTGAAGCCGAGATCCGTTACCCGAACGCCGGTCGACGGATAAGCTTGTCGTGCAGCGAGGCGCAGTATCTGGTCGTTCACTACCGGGCGGGTGAGCGATTTTTGTGCCTTGAACCGTGCACACATCAGGCGGGAGGGCTCGACACGCTGACCCATGCGGCACTACCTGACCAATCGGTCTCGCTGTCGATGCGATTGCAGCTTGCATAGCGTGGCGGCCACCCTGTGCCGCTACGGTAGACTCACCACCACGATCGCTCGCGCGCAGCGGAGAGTGCAGCGTCAAGCTGCGGCAACTCGGGATGCCAATGCCGCTCCCATTCCAGACTCAATACCCCGTCGTACCCGTCAGCGCGCAGCGCGGAAAGCAGCGCAGACATTGGAAATTCTCCTTCCCCCGGCAGGACATACGCATACCCGGCGGGCTTTTGTGCACTGGCGACGCTATCCTTGACGTGGATATGCCTCACGTTATCGCGCACGATGGCCCAGGTGCGGACGGGATCCGCACCGCCCTTGCGCCAGGTGTGATGGGCATCCCACAGCACCTCGCACTCCACATCATCGTCCAGAAACCGGAGGAGGTTCTCTTCGATCGCAAACGCGTCGTGGGTCTCGATGGCGATATCGACTTTCCAGCCGTTGTCGGCACGTAGTTCCTGCCACCAGCGCAGCGTGGACCGTGCAGATTCGATTTCGTCGACGCTGCCGCGGATTCCACCGTCGAACACGCGCAACGTCGACGCGCCGCAGGCTTCCGCCCAAGGGACATACCTGAGAAATGCCTCACGGCTTTCAGCCGTATTGCCAATCAGCCGCAATGAGGTACCGAGGCTCACAATTCGGACGGACGTCGAGTGCATCAGATCCGCGAGTTTTTCCGGCACGGCATGGCGCGCAGCGAAGTAGCCAGGCAAATCCACCATTCCGCCCAGCGTCCGCAGCTCTACGCAGGGTATGTCATGGCGTTGCGCGATCGCCATGACCTCCTGCAACTCATTCTCCCCGCAGCCAAGCGACGAGAAGGCCCGCTTGAATTTAAAATCATCTGAACGTGCAAGATATGACAAATCCCTCTCCTCTCGATGTGCGGGCTCTCAATAAGCACAAATAACAAGGATGATGTGCCGCGATGAAAACCTTATTGCAGGAAAGCTTCGGAAGGAAAAAATCCATGTACCAAACAATAAAATGTGATTGATCCTTGCTCCGAAGCTTTACAAAACTATGTCAATGTCGACACATTAAAACGTATGCTGGATTGCAGCCACAAAAGTGAACTGATTGCGCCCGGATGACGGCGTGCTATTTTGCCCGTCACCAACGCTCGCCACTGCATTTTCAATGACAGGTGCTGAAGGCACCCCAGAAGTCGGCGGCGCATACAAGGTTTGCCCGCTAGCCCGTTGATAGGCCTGGAGAAAATAAACTCTCGTGCGCACCGAGAGTGAATAGATTTCCCCGAATGTAATCTGCTTGTAGCTGGCGGAATCTGTCACACCGTTGGACTCGCTGGCATGCGTATAAGCATACCCCGCGCCCAGCGTCAGAGCCGTGCTCGCTCTATAAGCGGTGAACACAGCTGCAGTATTGAATATCGCCTTGTCAGCAAACAATGAATATTGGCCTGGTGCGTAAGCCACATTGGATCCGCTCACGCCAACCATCAGCTTGCCGACCGTGTAGCGAGCTGAAGCACCGATGATCCGCACACTTTCTGCGGTGAGATATCCGCCGTTAATCGCGCTGGTGGCAAAATTGCCCAGCGTTGGGCTTGTCACCAGATTTTTCCCGCCGTTATTCAATTTATTGAAGCCGATCGCGCCTTCAAATGGGCCGTTGCCGTACTGCAAGGCAGCACCGTAGACGCTATCCGATGCTATGTCTCCCGCGACACCGCCAAACGCATACATCGCACTGGCCTGAAGACCTTTTATGATGGGCGATTTATACATAACAGAGTTATTGATTCTAAGCCCCGTATCCTCGCCGTCGATATCGCCTGGATGCGCACCCGCCCAACCAGTGAGTGTGCTACCGCCTCCCAGTCCGGATAATGCACCCACCGTAAAAAAGTAAGGCGTGTATTGGCGGCCTGCGGTGAGGGTACCGTAAGTATCATTCGTCACACCCACAAATGCCTGACGATTGAACATGTATCCGGTTGCACCTTGCGCACCCGTCAGGCTATTGAAGCCGCCTTCCAATGTAAAAATCGTGCGGGTTCCGCCGCCCAGATCTTCAGTTCCCGTAAATCCAAACCGGTCGCCATTTTTAACGCCTTGCACCAACGACAGATTGGAGTGTCCGCCTTGATTGCTGACGTAGCCAATACCCGTATCAATCAATCCATACATGGTGACACTTGACTGAGCCATTGCACCCGACGAAATCATACCGGCAGCGCACAACCCAAGGCTCCCAATAGCCTTTAGCTTCATAGCCTTCTTCCTTATTAGACTCTAAAAGATTCAACGACGGGTTACGTTTGAGTAAAACGTTTTCCTTTTTGCTCGAAATTGCGGCGGCGAATTACGATGCCGCCACAGCAGTCACTGAGGCCCAGGCTTGGCGCCTGGCGGGCTCACGGTTTCAGGATCAGGTACTCATCGCTGGCGGCGCGTTCGGGTGCAGGACCGCGGGCGCCGGCTTGACCAGTGTCCACAGCAACGTAGCGCCGATCAGGTCGCCGATGCCAAGTGCAACGAAGAACGGTGTGTACCCCACCCGGCTCACGAGCCAGCCCATCGTCATCGTGAAAGAGAAATTGCCAAGCCCTGCGACGAATGCCGCCAAGCCCGTGACCGTGCCGACCTCCCGGCGCGGAAACAGGTCCGCCGACATCGAGATCACCGTGATAGACAGCGTCTGGTGTGCGAAGCCACCGAGACACATCAGGAATATCGCCATCGCCGGGCTGCTCACCACCCCGACGCCAGCCATCCCAATCATCAGCACCGCAGCCATCGTGAACACGATTCGCTTGCCATTGACGATCGGCGTTCCAAAGCGGCGATTCAACCATGCCGATAACGGCCCCCCTACCATGCAACCAAGATCGGCGGCCACGAACGGCAACCACGCCGTCAGGGCGATCGCCTTCAGATCGAAGCCACGTGCCTGATACAGATAGAGCGGCATCCAGTAGCCCAGCGTGCCCCACACCGGGTCCGCGAAAAAGCGGGGCATGGCGATACCCCAGAAATTCCGGTCCTTCAGGATATCGAGCAGCGATGGCTTGGGCTCCTCGCTCGGGCGCAACGCCAACTCCTCCCCTCCCCCGATATACACCGACTCCTCCTTCGTCAACGCCGGGTGCCGGCTCGGATGCCGGTAGAGCACCATCCACAGCATCGACCAGGCAAGACCGAGACCGCCAACGATCAGGAACGCTGCCTGCCAGCTATAGTGGAGGATCGACCACGCGATCAACGGCGGCGCAAGGATGGCGCCGGTCGACGTCCCGAGATTGAACACACCCGCCGCTGTGCCGCGCTCGTGCGACGGAAACCAGTAAGCTGCCGCACGCATGCCACCAGGGATGAACGATGCTTCTACAAGACCGAGCATGCCGCGCAGCACAAACAGTCCCACCCATCCGCTCGCGAAACCATGCGCCATGCAGATGAACGACCACGCGACACCGCAAATCAAAAAGCCCATCCGCAGCCCAACGCGATCCATCAGATAGCCTGTGAGCGGCGCGCCGATCGGGTACATGATCAGGAACGCGCCCGTAATCCACCCGTATTGCTGGGTGCCGATATGCAGCTGCGCCATTACTGTGGGCGCGGCAACGCTCAGCGAGCTGCGCGCGAGGTAGTTGGTGATCGTGCCCAACGTCAGCAGGCCGATCATCCACCAGCGCAAGCCCTTTACCTTGATTGTCATCATGTCTCTCTCCATTCTCATCCGCAGCGCGGCGGTTATTTCTGTATAGCTGCCTGTTTCAGCACCGCTTGCGCGCCGTTGCGCAGCAAGCCGATATCGGTCGCCAGCGCAACATAGTCGAAGCCGCTGCGCAGATACTCGGCCGACAGCACCGGGTCCGGCATCAGGATGCCGATCGGTTTGCCGCACTGGCGCGCACGAGCAAACGCATCACGGATCGCGGCCTGTACTTCGGGATGCCGAAAATCACCGAGATGACCGAGCGCCGCCGCCAGATCGGACGGCCCGATGAAGAGCGCGTCGACGCCGTCCACCTCGGCGATCCGCTCCAGATTCGCAAGCGCCTTGACGGTTTCCAGCTGCACGAGCAGGCACACCTCGTCGTTGGCCTGCTGCAGGTAGTCACCGTCACGGCCATAGCGGTTCGCACGGGTCGCTGACGACACCCCGCGAATACCCATCGGCGGATAGCGCACGGCCGCCGCCGCGCGAAGCGCGTCCTCCGGCGTGTCGACCATCGGCACGAGCAACGTCTGCGCACCGATGTCGAGCAGGCGCTTAATCTGGACGGTGTCGTTCGTGCTGGGCCGCACGACCGCGGACACGTCCGATTGCGCGACGCTGCGCAACTGCTCCTGCACCATCGGCACCTCATTGGCCGCGTGCTCGGTGTCAAGGAGAATCCAGTCGTATTCGGACTGGGTCAGAACTTCGACGACATTGCTCGACGCGAGCATGCTCCAGATGCCGAGTTGCTGCTTGCGGGCCAGCAATTGCGCCTTGAACCGGTTGCGCTGCATGAAAGTCTCCTGATGTTGTTAGCAGTCTTGACGAATGCCGAAGCCTGCGCCGACCGGCGAGGCGCCCGACACCCGTGAACTGACTGAAGTAGCGACCGGATTCCTGTCGTCTCCAGTTTTTTTAATTGTTTGGCATTGACGGCATTCGGGCGACCGGCTTCGGGCGACCGGCTCATCTCGCCTATCACACCGTCGCGTCATGCCGGCGTGCGGAGCTGGGCAAGCAGGCCGCCGTCCACCGGCAGTACGTGCCCGGTAATAAACGACGCGGCGTCGGATGCGAGGAACAACACGGGCAGCGCGGCTTCGTCCGGATCGCCATGGCGCGGCAGTGGCAAGCCGCGCGCCGCGGCCGGGTTCACCTCACGCACATGTGAATGGGGAATCTGCGCCGGCGCGATTGCATTGACCCGGATACCGTGGCCACCAAAATCCACCGCAAGGCAACGCGTCAGCGCATCCATCCCCCCTTTCGTCATATCGTAAATCGCGTTGTTGCGATGCGCGCGCTGCGCACCCGGCGACGACACATTGACGATCGCACCCTTATGCCCACGGGCAATCCAGTCTCGAATCACATCGAGACTCAACGCCCACGTCGCCCGAAGATTGACGCCGACGATGCTATCGAAGTCCTCAAGGCTCGCTTCGAGCGTGGGCATTTTCGTCTGCGTCATGCCCGCATTGTTGATCAGCAGATCCGCCCCGCCGAGGCGCGCCGCACAGGCAAGGATGTCACTCCTGTGCGTGGCATCGGCCAGATCGCCGATAACCAGCTCGCAGCGCTCGCCCAGTTGGGCCGCGAGGCCCGCCAGCGCATCTTCACGCCGACCGGTCGCGACAACATGCGCACCCGCTTGATGAAAGCGCCGGGCGATGGCCATACCGATGGCGCCGCTCGCGCCAGTCACCACCGCCACCTTGTCGCTGAAATCAAATTGCGTTTGCATAGCCGTATTCATTGAAATTCGGGAAGAGAGAGGTCACACGCTACGGGACAGCGAGGAGATCAAAACGTTTTACTAATATCGTCAAATATCGAAGTTTAGTCAAACGTTTTCCTTATGCAATCCGCCAGAACAAACCACGATTGACAGCATCCAATAAGTTGAATTAGGCATCGACGCACCATCAGGTTTTCACGCCTAAAATTGTGAAATTATCACCCTATACATCGAAATATTCGACAAAATTTGGTGAAAAATGAGCTTTACACGCGCCAGAGCTCAGCCTACGTTCCAATCGGGCGGCGCATCAAAATCCCGAGCTTGCTTGCCAACGGCGTTTGTGTAAAATTCAGGAAAACGTTATTTCACCATGTCAGCGATAACGTTTTCCTCTCTGAGCAAAGTATCTGGCACGCGGTGTAATACCGCCGCGGCAGCCAGTCTGTCCGTCAGCATCGCGCCGGCGAGCGTCACCGGCGCAAGCCGCATCAATCCGACAGCGCGTCCCGAGGCCGCGCCACACCACCTGAAAGGGAGCTAGCAGATGAAGATCGTCGCCGTCCGCGTCACGCCCATAGCCATTTCCGATCCGCCGCTACTCAACGCGAGCGGCGTTCACGAGCCGTATGCCCTGCGCTCGATCATCGAGGTGGAGACCGACAACGGCCTGATCGGTCTGAGCGAAACCTATGGTGACAAGCCCGTGCTCGATGCGCTGCTGCGCGTCAAGGACCGCCTCGTCGGACTCAGTCCGTTCGACCTGAACGGGCTATGGCGCCAGGTGGCGTCGAGCGCGAATCACAGCGAGACGGGCACGCGTGCCATCGAACTGGACCTGGCACCCGGTTCACAGGAGAACAAGGCCGGTCACAAGACCTTCGGTGCATTCGAGGTCGCCCTGCTCGACCTGCAGGCACGCTCGCTCGGCATTCCCGTGCATGAACTCCTGGGTGGCGCTGTGCGCCGGCAGGTGCCGTTCTCGGCCTACCTCTTCTTCAAGTTCGCGAGCGACGTCGATCCGTCGTACCGGCCCGACACCTGGGGCGAGGCGCTCAGCGCCGATCAGATCGTCGCCCAGGCGCGCACGATGATCGACCGTTACGGCTTCGGCAGCATCAAGCTCAAGGCGGGGGCGCTCGACCCCGAACACGAGGTCGAATGCCTGAAGGCCCTCAAGCGGGCTTTCCCCAATCACCCCCTGCGGATCGATCCGAACGCGAACTGGTCGCTCGACACCGCCATCCGCATGGCGGAACACCTGCAAGGCGATCTCGAGTACTACGAGGATCCCACACCCGGTCTCGAAGGCATGGCCGAGCTGCACAAGGCGACAGGCTTGCCGCTTGCCACCAACATGGTCGTGACAAACATGGAGGAATTCCGCCGCAACGTCACGCTCAACGGCGTGCAGATCCTGCTGTCGGATCACCACTACTGGGGCGGCCTGCGGGCAACGCAATCGCTGGCGGTCATGTGCGAGACGTTCGGCCTGGGCCTGTCGATGCACTCCAATTCGCACCTCGGCATCAGCCTGATGGCGATGTCGCATCTGGCTGCGGCTGTGCCCAACCTGACCTATGCGTGTGACACACACTATCCATGGCAGGACGACGAGGTCATTAAGGGCGGCAAGATCGCCATCGAGAACGGCTGCGTCACGCTAACCGACGCACCGGGGCTTGGCGTCGAACTGGATCACGATGCGCTAGCCGCGCTGCATGAGCAATATCTACGTTGCGGCATCACGCAGCGCGACGACGTTGCCCAGATGCGTAAATTCCACCCGGACTGGACACGCAAGAAGCCGCGCTACTGACACGCGGCAATCACAAGTGCACGGTGAACGCATGACCAGGCGCACGTTCGATCCGGGCTTTCGCATCGAATTGCACCAGAAGGAAGTGCTACGCGGAATTCACACTGAAATCGATGCTTAGTAACGGGCGCGAACCAACCGCAGCAAACGGTCCGCCCGCGAAAAATACCAGATCGCAAGGCCGGCCAGCACCGGGTACATGCAGCACAGGCGCGCGAGCGCCCCAACCTCAGCAGAAAAGCCCATTACGTTCCCCGGTCAATCGTGTGGATGCCAATTTGAAACGGCGCGACCAGGCTATTAGGTGCCGGTTCGAGCCTCATCTGGCGACAGCAAAATCATGCGCAGACACCCATTATCAATGATTCCCGGCGGCACGTTATGACAGACCTCCACATTTGCCTCCGCCCACCTAAGCGTCGGCATTCCCGGGCCGGTTTTCATACCTGTCCGGTACCGATCGACGCCACGATCCCTGTCACGAGATTGACACGCCCAGTAGCTTGCCGACCCCAAACGTAAACGCTGCGGCAATGAGACCGATCACGACTTGCCGCAGCGCGGAGAACGCCGCGCCGCGGCCATTGAATAGCGAAGTGAAGACGCCGATCGATGCGAGCGCAAGCATGCTAAGCGCGACACATTGCACAATCGCGTTAAGCCCGTGTGTCCACAGGAACGGCATCACCGGAAAAATCGCGCCGACCGAAAACAGGCAAAAGGAGACGCTCGCAGCGGACCACGGATTGCCGCCCAACTCGGCGGGATCGAGCCCAAGTTCCTCTCGCGTCAAGGTATCGAGCGCCTTGTCCTTGTCACGCATCATCTGCGATGCCACCCGTTTGGCCTCGGCGGCGTCCAGACCCTTGGCGCGATAGATCAGCGCCAGTTCGTGCTCCTCGGCTTCCGGCGACATTTCCAGTTCTTCAGCTTCTTTCGCAATCTGGGTACTGGCCAACTCGCGCGCATTGGTCACCGACAGCCATTCACCCAAGGCCATCGAACACGCGCCGGCGATCAGGCCGGCGAGCCCCGTGAGCAGGATCGCCTTGTTGCCGGTTCCCGCACCGGCCACGCCCATGATCAGGCAGAAGTTCGACACGAGGCCGTCGTTCGCGCCGAGCACGGCTGCGCGCAGATCGTTACCTGACGAAACGCCCTTATGCCACGACTCCGCTGCGGCGATGCGCGCGCCTTGTGACAGGTCCGGGTCGCCGCCGCCGCGAGCCAGCGTCTGGACCACCGCCGCATGGTGATGTTCATCGGCCGACATGCGGCCCGCGTCCGGCTGCCCGTGGTATTTGTTACGGTCGGCGTATTCGGCCGCAGCGAGCGTGGGCAGCACGAAACCCGCGCCGAACACGCGTACCAGCGCTTTCATCAGGCGCGTTTTCACGGCCTGGCCGGTGCCCTTCGGCCGGATGCCATTCGCTCTCAGCTTATCGGCCCACACCTGCGCATGATCGCGCTCCGACTTCGCGAGGTCACGGTAGACCTGTTTGCGGGTGTCATCCCTCTCAACCTTCGCGAGCGTTTCATAGAGCGCGGCGCTATGGAGCTCATCGGAAAGATTGGCTCTGTACCGCTTGACTTCATGTTTGCTTGCCATGGTGACGTGCCTGCATATCGGGTCGCTAACAACGAAGCGTAATCGATTCAGGCACGGAAATCAGCAAGGCCCTAAAGCGCATCTTTAGCGAGAACGCCAACGGTTCTCATCCCCATTCGGTTCTGCACGACACGCAGAACAATCAGCAAGCCGACCAGAAACTAGCGAGCTCATTGCGCCGCGGGAGCCGCCCGATAGCCTCGCCGGCCGACAGCCAAAGCGAGCATGGCGGATACCGCGAGACTCGCTGCCACCACGTAAAGGCCGGCAGCATATCCCCCCGTCACGCTCTTCAGCCAGCCGATCGCGAACGGGCCGACGAAACCGCCAAGATTGCCGATCGAATTGATCATGGCGATACCGGCCGCAGCACCGGCACCCGAGAGAAAGGTGCTCGGCATGGCCCACAAGGGCGCCTTGGCCGCGCTAATACCCACGTTCACGACGATCAGCGCCAGCACCACCGCCACGATGGTATCCGCAAAGCCTGCCCATGCAAGCCCGACGCCTGCCGCGACGCACGGAATCACCACATGCCAGGTGCGCTCGCCGGTGCGGTCCGAATGGCGAGCCCACACCACCATGCCGATCACCGCGAGCACGCTGGGAATCGCATTCAAGGCGCCCGTGCCCAGCGCGCTGAAGCCGAATTGCCGAATGATCAGCGGCGCCCATAGCCCGAGCGTATAAAGGCCCGCGGACGTGCCGAAGTAAATCATCGACATGATCCACACGCGCGGGTCGCGCAGCGCCGCGAGCGCACCGGCCGCATGGCCTGCCTGCGACTCACGCCCTGCGCGCTCTTCGCGCAACGTCGCGACAAGCCACGTTTTCTCATCTGCGGCAAGCCACGTCGCCTTTTCTGGTGAATCGGTGAGGGCTTTCAACACCACGAAGCCGAGTACGACAGCAGGAATCGCTTCGACGATGAACAGCCATTGCCAGTCTTTCAATCCGAACAGGGCCGGCATCTGCATGATGGCGCCTGAA
This sequence comes from Burkholderia sp. GAS332, assembly GCA_900142905.1. NCBI lineage: Bacteria > Pseudomonadati > Pseudomonadota > Betaproteobacteria > Burkholderiales > Burkholderiaceae > Burkholderia > Burkholderia sp. GAS332. The sequence continues at coordinate 1,740,688 of FSRV01000002.1, forward strand.
ATGGGCGATCCGATTGCCGTCGACAAAGGCGCGGCCGCCATGAATGCCGCCGCTGCGACCGCGCGCTGCCGCGCTGGAAACCACTGACTGAGATAGAGGATGATGCCGGGGAAGAAGCCGGCTTCGGCGACACCGAGCAAAAAGCGCAGCGTATAGAACGAATTCGGTCCAACGACAAACGCGGAAGCCGCCGACACCAGCCCCCACGTCACCATCACGCGGGCAATCCAGATGCGCGCACCGACCTTGTTCAGAATGAGGTTCGAGGGCACTTCGAACAGAAAGTAGCCAAGAAAGAAGATGCCGCCGCCGAGCCCGAACATGGTCGGCGAGAGGCCGAGGTCCTTGTTCATCGTCAGCGCAGCGAAGCCGACGTTCACGCGGTCGAGAAAACTGACAAAGTAAAGCAGCATGACGAAGGGCAAAATCCGCCACGTCAGCTTGCGAACCACACGCGCTTGCAATTCATTGGCCATGCCAGTCTCCACTCTTTAAATCGCCCGTGACGTGTGCGTCCGGGCGTTATGTTTTTGTCTAATGCACGTGTTGCGCGTTGCGTATTGCGGGTTCAGGCCGCTTTGAACTGCGCCGCCGTTTCCGCTGCGAGGATCGCGCAGACCGCATCGGTCACCTGCACGGTCGTGGCCATGCCGCCAAGGTCGCGGGTGTGCAGCGCCGGGTCAGCCGTGATGCGCTCGATCGCATTCATCAGTTGCTGGGCAGCGGCCGTCTCGCCGAGATGCTCGAGCATCATCACAACCGACCAGAACGTGCCGACCGGATTGGCGAGCCCCTTGCCCATGATGTCGAAAGCGGAGCCGTGAATCGGTTCGAACATCGAGGGATAGCGGCGCTCGGGGTCGAGATTCGCGGTCGGCGCGATGCCGAGGCTGCCGGCGAGTGCCGCGGCCAGATCGCTGAGAATGTCCGCGTGAAGGTTCGTCGCGACGATCGTGTCCAGCGTCGCGGGACGGTTGACCATGCGCGCGGTGGCGGCGTCAACGAGTTCCTTGTCCCATTGGACGTCGGGAAACTCACGCGATACCTCCAGGGCGATCTCGTCCCACATGACCATCGCGTGACGTTGCGCATTGCTCTTGGTGATCACCGTCAGCAGCTTGCGCGGCCGCGACTGGGCAAGACGGAACGCGAAACGAAGAATGCGTTCGACGCCCACGCGGGTCATCATCGAAACGTCGGTTGCCACTTCGATCGGATGACCCTGGTGCGCGCGTCCGCCTACGCCGGCGTACTCCCCCTCCGAATTTTCGCGCACGATGACCCAGTCGAGATCCTTTGGTCCGCAACGCTTCAACGGCGCGTCGATACCGGGAAGGATGCGGGTGGGACGCACATTCGCATACTGATCGAAGCCCTGGCAGATCTTCAGGCGCAAACCCCACAGCGTCACGTGATCGGGAATATGCGGGTCGCCCGCCGAGCCGAACAGAATCGCGTCCTTGTTGCGGATCGCATCCAGCCCATCGGACGGCATCATCACACCGTGCTGACGGTAAAAGTCGCCGCCCCAATCGAAATTCTCGAACTCGAATCCGAAGCTGTCGTTTCGCGCGGCGATGGCTTCGAGAACCCGTTGGCCCGCGGGCACGACTTCCTTGCCGATGCCGTCGCCGGGAATGGTTGCGATGCGGTAGGTCTTCACTGGCGTCTCCATGATGTTGAACGTATGGCTGCATCCTAGAACGAGGACCGTGCGCGAAAACGCTGCTAGACTCAAAGCATCCTTAACTTCAAGTTAACAATGAGCGGCTCGCTAGCCTCGCTAGCCTCGCTAGCCTCGCTAGCCTCGCTAGCCTCGCTAGCCTCGCTGGCCTGCTTGTCGGCCTGCTCACTGGCCTGCTGACTAGCCCGCTTATTGGCCCACTCAACATGACCTCGTCGATACAACCGGACGACCTCGCGTTCTTCTCCACGCTCGCCGCAAGCGGCAGCCTGACGGCGGCGGCACGCGAACTCGGCTTGAGCACCGCGGCCGTGAGCAAGCATCTCTCGAAAATGGAATCGCGTGCGGGCGTGGCACTCGTCAATCGCACGACACGGCGCATGAGCCTCACGCCGGAGGGGGAGCTATATCTAACGCGCGCGAGGCGCATCCTGAGCGAAATGGACGACCTCGCGCAGTTGCTCGGCGGCTCGCAAGCGGCGCCGAAAGGCCTGCTGCGCGTGAACGCGACGCTCGGCTTCGGCCGCAGTCACATAGCGCCGCTCATTTCCCGGTTTGTACGCCGCTTTCCCGAGGTGGACGTGCAGTTGCAACTCTCCGTCGACCCACCGCCGCTCAGCGACGATGCCTTCGACGTGTGCGTGCGCTTTGGCGAACCGCCGGATGCTCGCGTGATTGCGCGCCGGGTCGCGTCCAATCGGCGGCTGCTTTGCGCAGCGCCCGCGTATTTCGCCAAACGGCGCGCGCCACGCAGTCCGGCAGAGCTATCGCAGCACAACTGTATCGGCATTCGCCAGGGCGACGATGGCTACGGGCTATGGCGTCTGACTAGCGGACGCGGCACGGCCGAAAGGACCGAGACGGTACGCGTGCGCGGCAACCTCACCACTAATGACGGCGAGATCGCGGTGAAGTGGGCGCTGGACGGCCACGGCATTCTGATGCGCGCGGAATGGGATATCGCGGAGTATCTCGCCGACGGCCGCCTGATCCATGTCCTGCCGGAATACCGCACGCCGGGCGCGGACATCTACGCGGTGTACCCGCAACAGTTGCAGATGACGGCGCGGGTCAAGGCCTTCGTCGACATGCTGATAGAAACGCTTGGGGCGCGTTGAGTCAGCCTCCCTCAGTTCTGCAATGCAGAACTACGGCGACAACCAACCGACTGGGAATTCAAACCGGATAATTCCCCCAACTTCCTTGCATTACATAGCCTTACGTCGCAAATCAAGCACCCATTCCGATCCAGGTGTTTTCCCTATTTTGGCCTGCATTGCAGGCCAAACGAGCGAATTCCCCCGTTGACACGGAACGAACGGTCGTGCCAAATTGCACCTGCATCCTGTGCGCAAGCATGCGATCAATGAGTTCATAGCAGCGCCGAGCCGCCCCAGCGATCAGGAGACAACCCAGCAGGCAACCGGACTCAAGGCGCGTACCAGCAAACCCACTATTTCGTATTCCTGATCGGATTGCGAAGGCCCCTTATCGCCCATTGAAATCGCATCGCGCAACAGATCGCCACAACCTTGCAGCACAAGCATTACTTCGCCAGTTCAGTCGATTCCAAAAAACAAGGAGACACGAAGCATGCCGGCAAGTCATCGCAATCGGTTTGGAGCCATTCTCGGATTAGTGGGCGCGTGCGCACTGGGCGCGACTCAGTGCGCCCATGCGCAAAGCAGCGTCACGTTGTACGGTATCGTCGACGCTTCTCTCCTCTACACCAACAAAACACTTGACCCGACGACCGGCCAGAGCGCCGGTCATCAATACTCGTTCACCGACAGTGGCCTCTCCGGTTCGCGCTTCGGCATGCGCGGCGCAGAGGACCTCGGCGGCGGCATGCGCGCGATCTTCGAACTCGAAAGCGGTATCAGCATTGCCAACGGTTCGTTCAGCAATTCGAACGGCAACGAATTCGGGCGGCAGGCGTGGGTCGGGGTGGACAGCCGCTACGGTACGGTCAAGGCCGGTTTGCAGTTCTCACCCTTCTTCCTCGCGGTGTACGACTTCGATCCACGCGAGATGTCGTACTTCGGCAGCGGCCTCATCACCTATCTCAATAACGTTTATGTGACCGGCCTGTTCAATCCGAACGGCATTTCGTACACGTCGCCGGAAATCGCCGGTTTGCAAGCGAGCGCGATGATGGCCTTGGGCGGCACGGCCGGTGATTTCCAGGCAGGCCGTCAGTACTCGGCGAGCCTGCGCTACCACCTCGGCACGCTGACCGTCGATGCCGCGCTCTATAGCGGCAACGCCGGCGGCAGTGCGGCATCGATCGCGATTCCGAGCGTGGTTGAATTCGACGGCCGCGCAATCGGCGCCAGCTACGTGTTCAATAACCTGACCGTGAAGGCTTCCTACGTGCAGTACAAGGTGGCCGGCTCGTTCAACGATCGCGTCTATTCAGGCGGCGCCAGCTATCGCATCACACCGGCTCTGAACCTCGATGCGGGCGTGTGGGTCACGCGCGACGGGAACAACTCGTCGAACAATTCGATACTGGCGTCCACCGGGGTCGAGTATTCGCTGTCGAAGGCTACCGTGGTGTATGGGCAAGCCGGCTTTGTCACCAACCACGGCGCGATGCATACCGGTCTGTCCGTCAACAACGCACTGAACGAAGCCACCGGCACAACCGCTGGCGTGAACCTCGGCATCCGGCACATGTTCTAGCCGCTGCGGAGCGCGAGATCCCGGCGTGCCGCACGGGCGGCGCGCCTGATCATTCGCGAGCGTGATCGGCAAGCCTTCGATCCATGCTGAATACACGTGGCGGCACGGCCCTTTTGCAATTTGCGCAGGATGTGTCAAACGTGCCCGCCAAGAGCGCGCGCATTCTAAGTGACTTCCTGAATAATCTGCAATGCAAAACAATCAAATGGAAAACCCTATTGACGCAAACTGAACGATCGTGCCAAATTTCCCTCACACCATCGCACATCATTTTCCGTAGTTGCGCCGATGCGTGCGCGTTTCAAACCGTCGACAACCGTCGATAACGGTCGCCGGATTCAGGCCGCGACTGTTGTCCCGTCCGTAGTCAGGCGTGCGGCGATGCGTCCCCAGAAGCACGGTGTGACGATTGCGCCACACGCCCTGTTGGAGGGTGTAAAAGCGTGGATATGTTTTTGCAGCAGTTTCTCAACGGGTTGACGCTGGGCGGCATCTACAGCCTCGTCGCACTCGGACTCACGCTGGTCTACGGCATTCTCGCGGTGCCGAATTTCGCCCACGGCGCGTTCTATATGGTCGGCGCGTTCGTCTCGTTCTACCTGATGAGCCGGCTCGGCTGGAACTACTGGCTCGCCATGATCGGCTCCGGCGTCGCGGTCGCGGTCCTCGCCATCCTCGCGGAGCGGCTGGTGTTCAACCCGTTGCGCAAATCTTCCGAACTGCATCCGATGATCGCCGCGATCGGCCTTCTGCTGTTTCTCGAAGCCGGTGCGCAAGCGATCTGGGGCGCGGACTTTCATCGCATGGCCACGCCCTATGCCGGCATCGTCGATCTGGGCGGCGTCACCGCGCCGTTGCAGCGCCTGCTGATCATCGGCGCCGCGTTCGCGTTGGTGGTCCTGCTGCAACTCTTCCTCAAATACACGGTGATCGGCTCGAGCATCATCGCGATGGCACAGGATCGTGAAGGCGCCTCGCTGATGGGCATCGACGCCAACAAGGTGACGATGCTGACCTTCGGCATTTCCGGCCTTCTCGCCGCCGTGGCGGCCACGCTGTATGCGCCGATCAACCTCGTCTATCCGGCAATGGGCCAACTGGTGATCCTGAAAGCCTTCGTGATCATCATTCTCGGCGGCATGGGCAGCGTGCCGGGCGCGATCGTGGGCGGCCTGATCATCGGCATGGCGGAGAGCTTCGGCGCCTTCTACATTTCGACCGACTACAAGGACATCATCGCCTTCGTGCTGCTGGTGGTGATTCTGTCGGTTCGTCCTCAGGGGCTGTTCACCAGGGAACTGCGCGCATCGTGAAATCAGTCAAGAAATTATTCGAGGGCAAGCTGGGGTGGGCGCTGCTGTTCGTGCTCGGTCTCGTGTTTCCGTTTCTGGCCACCAACGACTACATGCTCACCGTGATGTCCACCGCGTACGTCTTCGCGCTGGCCACCGTCGGGCTGAATCTGATCACCGGTTATACGGGGCAGTTCAATCTCGCGCACGGCAGCTTCATGGCGGTGGGCGCGTACACGGTGGGCATTCTGACGGTCGATCATCAGGTGCCATTCTGGCTCGCGTTCCTGGCCTCGGGCGTCGTCGTCGCGATTCTGGGCGCGCTGGTCGGCCTCGTGTCGCTGCGCCTGCGGGGCCACTACTTTTCGATCTTCACGCTGTGCGTCGGCTACATCATGTTTCTCGTGATCGAGAAATGGGACAGCCTCACCCACGGCGTCTCGGACATCGTCGGCATCCCGGCGCCCTCGGGATTCGGCATCGTTTCGTTTGAAGATCCGCGGCCACTTTATTACCTGGTGTTCGCGTTCCTCGTGCTCGGCGTATGGCTGATGCATCGCATCGTCAACTCGCTGCTCGGCCGGACCTTCATGGCGATCCGCAATAGCGACGGCCTCGCCCAGTCACTCGGCATCAACCTGATGCGCAACAAGGTGCTGGCCTTCGTGCTGTCGGTCGTCTATGCGGGGTTCGCGGGCGGCCTCTATGCGGGCTCCGTGCGCTTTCTCGGGCCGGATCTGGCCGGCGTCGAGCATACCTTCGATATGACGATGTATATGCTGGTGGGTGGCATCGGCACCCTCGCCGGCCCGCTGCTCGGCGCGCTCGCTATTCCATGGCTCACGCAGTATTTGCAGTTTCTGCAGGCGTACCGCTTCGTCGTGTTCGGCCCGATCCTGATTCTGCTGGTGATCTTTCTGCCGAACGGGATTGTCGGTTTGTATATGGCGCGAAAAAACCGGCGCGCGCAACCTGCAACGCCAAAAAGCGGCATCGTCGCGCGTCAGTCACAGTCCGCACGCGGAGACCGGCATGCTTGAAATCGACTCGCTCAGCAAACACTTTGGTGGCCTCGTCGCGGTGGATGACGTCAGCACGCATATCGAAGCCGGCAAGATCAACGCGATCATCGGACCGAACGGCGCGGGCAAAACCACGTTCTTCAATCTGATCAGCGGCACCCATCTGCCAAGCGCCGGCCGTATCCGCTTTAAAGGCCAGGACGTGACAAAGCTGGGCGCCGATCAGATGGCGCGCCTGGGTGTCGCGCGCACATTTCAATCCACCGCGCTGTTCGACCGGGCCAGCGTGCTCGACAACCTGATCGTCGGCCACCGGTTGCGCACGCGCTCGGGGCTGTGGGACGTGCTGACGCATTCGGCGCGGCTCAAGCAGGAAGAACGCATCTGCCGCGAGAAGGCGCGCGAGGCGTTGGACTTCGTCGGCTTGTCGGCGATGGCGGAACGGATGGCTGGCGACATCTCGCAGGAAGAACGCAAACGCGCCGCCGTGGCGCTCGCGCTCGCCACCGTTCCCAGCCTGATGCTGCTCGACGAACCGGCGGGTGGCGTGAATCCCGAAGAAACCGAAGGCCTCGCCGAACTGATCCGCAAGCTGGTCAGACACGGTGTGACGGTGTGCCTTGTCGAACACAAGATGAACATGATCATGAAGCTCGCCGACCGCATCATGGTGCTGAACTACGGCAAGAAAATCGCCGAAGGCACCCCTGCCGAAATTCGCGCGAACCCGGCCGTGATCGACGCCTATCTCGGGAGCGAGCATGCTGAAGTTTGAAAACGTCGCACTCGATTACGGCAGTTTCCGCGCGCTGGACGGCATCACGCTGCACGCGGACGACGGCGAACTGGTGGTGCTGCTCGGCGCCAACGGCGCGGGCAAGAGTTCGATCTTCCTCGCGACAAGCGGCCTGCGCCGCGCCGCCAGCGGCAGCCTGCGCCTGGGAACGCGCGAACTGCTCGGCATGACGCCCGCGCAGATCGTGCGCAGCGGCGTGATTCAGTGTCCCGAGGGCCGCAAGCTGTTCCCGGGCATGTCGGTGCTGAAGAACCTCACGCTCGGCGCCTATGTGCATCGCGGCGACAAGGCCGGCAATCAGCGCAATCTCGACCAGGTATTCGCGCTCTTCCCGCTTCTCGCGGAACGCAAGGACCACCTGGCGGGCTCGCTGTCCGGCGGCCAGCAGCAGATGGTGGCGATCGGCCGCGCGATGATGGCCCGGCCCAAGGTGCTGCTGCTCGACGAACCCTCGCTCGGGCTCGCGCCGTTGGTGGTCAAGCAGGTATTCGAGGTGATCCAGCAGATCAATCGCGCGGGGACAACTGTGCTGCTCGCCGAACAGAACGCGTTCGCGGCGCTAAAAATCGCGCACCGCGCCTACGTCATCGAGAACGGCCGCATCGTGCTCGAAGGCGATCACGCGAGCCTGATGAACAATGAAGCGATCCGGCGCGCTTACGTCGGTGGCTGAACGAATCTGCTGCATGGCCTGACGCATGAGCATGAACATGAGCCTGTGCGACGGCCCATTCGAACAATCCCAAAGGAGACACGTATGACGATCAAACGCTTGTGCGGACGCGCTGGAGTGGTTGCGGCTGTCGCCACGACAGCGCTGCTGGGCTCTGGCGCCGCGATGGCGCAGCAGGTGGTGCACATCGGCTACTCCGGTCCGCTAAGCGGCGGTGCGGCGAAGTATGGCCAGGAAGTGCTCGAAGGCATGCAGATGGCGGCCGCCGACGTCAATCAGGCCGGCATCGAAGTGGCCGGCAAGAAGATCAAGCTCGAGATCGTGCCGCTCGACGACAAATACAACCCCGCCGAAACCGCGATCAACGCACGGCGTCTCGCGCAGGAACAACAGGCTGCCGTGGTGCTCGTGCCGCATTCGGGCGGCGGCTTCGCGGTGCAGACCAGCAACGAACAACAGAAACTCCTGCTGCTCTCGTACACCAGCGTGCCGCAGATCACCGAGCGCGGCAACAAGCTCACGGTGCGCATTCCGCCCTCCTTTACGTCGTATCTGGACTCCTTCGTCAAGTATGAAATGGCGACCTACGGCAAGAAGGTTGCGCTCGCCGCGACGGATACCGATTACGGCAAGGTCTGGGTCGCCGCATTCAAACCCGCGTGGGAAGCGGCCGGTGGCACGATCGTCGCGGACAATGCCATGTCGTATAACCGCGCCACCGATTTCTACAGCGGCGTGAGCCGAGTGCTGGCGGCCAAACCCGACGTGATGTTTATCGGTGGCCCGTCCGAGCCGACCGGCCTGATTGCGCAGCAGGCACGCGAGTTGGGCTTCAAAGGCGGCTTTATCATCATGGACCAGGCCAAGCTCGACGAAGTGGCTAAAGTCACCGGCGGCTATGCGGCGTTGAACGGTGCGATCGGGGTATTGCCGTTGGCCAACGACAGCACACCGAACGCAAAAATGTTTGTGGAGCGCTACCGCAAGAGCCACGACGGCCGTGATCCGAGCCAGGAAGTTTCACTGAACTACACCGCGGTCTACGCAACGGCGCTCGCGATGAAGCTGGCTGGCAGCGTCAGCGATGCGACCGCGATCCGCAATCAGTTCGATAAGGCGGTGAAGGCGCTGCCGCCACAGGCCAATCCGCAAAGTGTGACGGGCGTCGACGATCATGGCGGCTTCGTGATCGGCAAGCCGCTTGCGGCGGTGGTTCAGGGCGGACAGTTGAAGTCGGCGGACTTGAGTTCGCTGGCAGCGGCGAAGTGACGACGCTGTAGAGAAAGGCTTAAAAAAAGGCGCCGTGATTTTCACGGCGCCTTGTGCTTTTGAGGCCTTACGTATTTCAAGTCTTCCGTATTTCTAGTCTTGCGTAGGTGAAGCCTCTTGTTTCCAGAGCCGGCGCTTCCGCCGACTCCCGCTTACCCCTTCAACGCCTCGATAATCTGACCGCGCACTTCAGGCCGCTCGGCAAACGGATCGGTCGGATTACGCGGCGTGACGATGTCCTCAGCGCGGGTTTTCACAGCACCTAGCGCATGGGGATGCGAAAAGATATAAAACTGCTCTTCGCGGATCGCATCGAACACCATCGCCGCGACCTCTTGCGCAGTCACCTTTCCCGAACTTACGGCCTTCTCGCTCATGGCGCGCGACACGCGTTGCGATAAGGTCAGCGGCGTGTCGTTGGCCAATTCGGACGGGCGGTTGCGATGCCCCGTCGCGATACCGGTCGGCACGAAGTACGGGCACAGCACCGAGCACGCTACCTGTTGCGTAACCAGCGAAAGATCCTGATACAGCGACTCGGTCAACGACACTACCGCATGTTTCGACACGTTGTACGGACCCATCATCGGCGGATTGAGCATGCCGGCCATCGACGCCGTGTTGACAATGTGTCCGCGATATCCCGCATCGCGTTTGGCCGCTTCGAGCATCAGCGGCGTGAAAACCCGCACGCCATGAATCACGCCCCACAGGTTGACGCCCAGCAACCATTGCCAGTCGCGTTCGGTGTTCTCCCACACGAGGCCACCGCTGCCGCCCACGCCCGCATTGTTGAAGACCAGATGCACACTGCCGTAGGCATCGAGCGTGGCGCGCGCCAGCGCGTCGATTTCCTCGCCCTTCGCAACGTCGACGCGACGCGCGATAGCCTGCGCGCCGGCTGCGCTCACCTCGGCGAACGTTTCGTCGAGTGCGTCCTGCTGCACGTCGGCGAGTACGAGGCGCATGCCCAGCTTCGTGCCGAGCCGTGCGAACTCACGGCCGAATCCGGAGCCGGCGCCGGTGATCACCGCAACCTTGCCTTCAAAATTGTCCATGCCCTCTCCCATTTGTCCCATTGACGGTTGGTGTAGTCAGATGTTCTGGCGCGTTTCTACACCGCGCTAGCGTGCGGCGGGATAGTACTGCTCGCGCAATTCCCGTTTCAGCACCTTGCCGATCGGACTGCGCGGCAAAGTGTCGATGAACGTCAGCGCAGAGAGCCGCTGCATTTTTCCCAGCCGCGCGTTGACCCACGCAAGCAGCGTGTTGGCGTCGGTCCGTGCATCTGGCCTGCGCACCACAAACGCAACCGGTGTCTCGCCCCACTCCTCCGAATGCCCACCCACCACGGCCGCATCCGCGACGTCGGGATGCGAGCGCAGTTCCGTCTCCAGGTCGCTCGGATAAACGTTGAAGCCGCCCGAAATGATCATGTCCTTCTTGCGATCGAGCAGCGTCAAAAACCCGTCAGCATCGAAGCGGCCCATATCGCCTGTGCGAATGAAGCGCTTGCCGCTCGGGTCATACCATTCCGCCTCGGCCGTCTTGTCCGGTTGACGGTAGTAGCCGGTCATCATCGCCGGCGAATGACCGACGATTTCGCCCACCTCGCCGGCGGCCACTTCGTTGCCGAGTTCATCGATCAGACGGATATCGTGACCCTCCACCGGTTTGCCGACCGTATGCAGTTTGGTGGGCCATTCGTCGGCCTCCAGTTGGCACGAGCCGCCGCCTTCGGTCATGCCGTAGTACTCGGTGAGCTTGCCCGGCCAGCGGCGTACCACGTCCGCCTTCACGCTCGCCGCGAACGGCGCGCTGGTGCAGAACTTGGCCTGAAAGCTGGAGAGGTCGTAACGGTCGAAGTCCGGATGCACCATCAAACGCTGATACTGGACCGGCACCAGCATCGTATGCGTGACGCGGTACTGCTCCGCCAGCTCCAGATAACGTGTGGCGTTGAACTTCGGCATCAACACCACGGTGCCGCCGAATGTCAGCGTCGGCATGAAACTCACGAGCGTCGTGTTCGAATACAACGGTGTGGAGATCAGCGTCGTGGCGTCAGGGCCATAGCCGCGCTGAATACTGCGCACCGCGTAGGCCCAGCGCATGCCGTGCGACTGCACGATGCCTTTCGGCGTGCCCGTGGTGCCTGACGAATAGATGATGTTGAACGGCCACGCCGGATCGATCGTCACGGGTTCAGGCGCACCGCCCCCGGGCGCGAGCCATGCTTCAAGCGCGGTGCTGCCTGCGTGCACATCGAGCGCGACGGGGATGGCCTTGATCTCCGCGGCCACGGGTTCGAGCAGACGCTTGACGTCGGCATCGAGGAACAACAGCCGTGCGCCCGAGTTACCGATCATGCTGACGAGACTCGCCGCGCTCGACGACGGCGCGAGCGGCGCCACCACCGCCCCGGCACGCAGGCCGCCGAGAAACGCCACGGCGTATTCCACCGAGGCGCCCGCGCACAACGCAATCGCATCGCAAGGCTTGATGCCGTCGCGCTGCAATGCGGCGGCAAAGCGATCGACGCGTGCGTCCAGCACGGCGTAAGTCACGACCTCGCCGTCGCAGATCAACGCGGCGTGTTCGCCGCGCTCTTTAGCGAAGCGGCGGAGCATGTCGGTGATGCAGACGAACGGTTCGTCCAGTAGTGCGTCGAGCCATGTCATGACGAGGCGCCTCCGGTATCGCCAGTGCTGCCCTTGCTCTCATTGGCCGCGGCCGTGCGGGCCGCATCCTCTTCCTGCAACTTGCGCCACAGAATCTTGCCACTCCCCGACTTGGGCAGCGACGTCACGAACTCGACAATGCGCGGCGCCTTGTAAGACGCCATCTGCTCATGGGACCAGTCGATGATCTCCTGCTCGCTGATCGTGCCGGCATGCGCCGCGGCGGGCACCACCAGCGCCTTGACCGTCTCACCGCGCTTCACGTCCTTCACGCCAATCACGCACACCTCCTGAATCGCGGGATGCCGGTACATCAGCGCCTCGACTTCAGCGGGCCAGACCTTGTAGCCCGATGCGTTGATCATGCGTTTGAGGCGATCGGTCATGAAAAAATATCCGTCCTCGTCGATATGACCGAGGTCGCCGGTACGTAGAAAACGCTTGCCGTCTAGTTGGATAAACGCTTCGTCATTCGCCTTGGGATTGCGCCAGTAGCCTTGCATCACCTGCGGCGCGTTCACGACGATCTCGCCGGTCTCGCCTTGCGGCAGTTCCTGCAGCGTGACCGGATCGATCACCCGCGAGTCCACGTCGAACACCGGGATGCCCAGGCACTGCGGCTTCGGCCGATGCGGCGGATTGATGTGCGTGCCCGCAATCGTCTCGGACATGCCATAGCCTTCGACGTAGTCGAGCCCGGTCAACGACTTGAGCTTTCTGGCAATCGCATCCGGCATTGCCGCGCCGCCGCCACGCGCGCCCGTCAGGCTCGACAGATCGTATTCGCCGAGCTTCGGGTTCGACAGAAAATCGACCATCATCGCGGTGATCGATTGCCACGCGGTGACGCGATATTTCTGCATGCACAGCGCCGCGGCTTCCCGATCCCAACGCGGCAACACGACGATCGTGGCGGCCGAGTACACCGCGCTGTTCATGCCGCCCTGCATGCCGGTCACGTGAAAGAACGGCAAGATCGATAGAAAAACCCCGTCCGATGGCGCCGAGAACCAGACGCAGCCGCCGAGCAGCGTGCTCGTCACGCTGCGGTGCGTATGCATGCAGCCTTTCGGCTTGCCGGTGGTGCCTGACGTGTACGGCATTACGCACAGATCGTCGGGGCCGGTGGTGAGCGGACCGGGTGCGATACGCCGTTCGAGCACCTGACACCAGGGCGTGACGCCGGGAATATCGAAGGTCTTGCGCGGCGCCGCCACGAATTCCGGCACGGCAAACGGCGATGGCCGCTTCAGGTAATCGCTATACGTCGCGACGATTGCGTGCTCGATGCCGTGACCGGGCCCTGATCCGATCAGTGGCTCGACGTTCGCGAACAGACATTGCGGCGCGATGATCGTGGTCGCCCCGCTGTCCTCGACGTAATGCGCCAGCTCGCCGCTCATGTTCATCGGATTGACCGGCACCACGACGGCGTTCGCACGCAGGATCCCGTAGTAAGCGATGATCCATTGCGGGCTGTTCTGCATGTAGAGCAGCACGCGATCGCCGGCCTTGACGTGGCATTCCTGCTGAAGAAATCCGGCGATGCGCTCGGTTTCGTCCTTGAACTCGCCGAACGTAACCGGCGTGTCGTAGAAGATGATGAACGGCTTATGAGGAAAACGCGCCGCCGACACCTCGGCGTTATAGAAAATGTTGGTTTCAGGCAGCGTCAGATGCTTTGGCACTTGCGGCGGCCAATTCGGGTGATGGCGTTCGTTCATCAGTGTCTCCTGCCTTACTGTCTGTGCGCGTGTCTGTGCGCGTTTCACACGGAGGGTGCGCGCTTCGTTGACATCCGCCGCGTGACGGACGCGGCTGGTTAGTGAGTCATAGGAACCAAGGGAATCGGCGGCTTCACAAACGCCCGAGGTGGCGCCCAAGCTCCATCTTCGCGATGGCGTTACGGTGCACCTCGTCGGGCCCGTCCGCAAAACGCAGCGTGCGCGAGCTTGCATATGCGCGCGCAAGACCAAAGTCGTCGCTGACCGCGCCGCCGCCGTGCACCTGCATGGCCCAGTCGATCACCTGACACGCCATGCTCGGCGCGACCACCTTGATCATGGCGATCTCCTGGCGCGCGTCCTTGTTGCCGACCGTATCCATCTTGTGTGCCGCGTTCAGCACCAGAAAACGCGTCTGGTCGATCATGATGCGTGCATTCGCGATCCGTTCGCGCGTGACACCCTGGTCGGCAATCGGCCGGCCAAACGCTACGCGGTCCAGCGAGCGGCGGCACATCGATTCGAGCGCGCGCTCAGCGCGTCCGATCAAGCGCATGCAGTGATGGATGCGGCCCGGCCCGAGCCGTCCTTGTGCGATCTCGAAGCCGCGGCCCTCGCCGAGCAACATATTGCTGGCCGGCACTCGCACGTTTTCGAAGGAGATTTCGGCGTGGCCGTGCGGTGCATCGTCATAACCGAATACCGGCAGGTGACGCAGCACCTTCACGCCCGGCGTGTCCATCGGCACCAGAATCATCGACTGCTGCTGATGCCGGTTGGTGTGATCCGGATTGGACTTGCCCATGAAGATGAGCACCTTGCAGCGCGGATCGTTCGCGCCCGAGGTCCACCATTTGCGGCCGTTCAGAATGTAATCGCCGCCGTCGCGTTCAATGCGTGCTTCGATATTAGTCGCATCTGACGACGCCACATCCGGCTCCGTCATCGCAAAGGCCGAGCGGATCGTGCCATCGAGCAACGGCAGCAGCCATTGCTGTTGCTGCTCGGGCGTGGCGTAACGCACCAGCGTTTCCATGTTGCCCGTGTCCGGCGCCGAGCAGTTGAACGGCTCCGCACCGATATGCGAGCGCCCCATGATTTCGCACAGCGGCGCATATTCGAGGTTGGTGAGCCCCGCACCGTATTTCGACTCGGGCAGAAACAGGTTCCACAATCCTACGGCCTTCGCCTTCTGTTTCAATTCCTCGATAACCGGCGCGGGCTGCCACCGGTTACCGGAATCGCGTGCGGCGTCCATCTGCGCTTCGAAGATCGCCTCGGCCGGATACACGTACTCGTCCATGAAAGCGTTCAGGCGCTGCTGCAAACTCTTGACCTTGTCCGAGTGCTGAAAATCCATGCGGTGTCTCCTGTCGACTGGAGTTAGCGCTTTAGCGCTTACTCTAGTCCCATGCAAAGCTGTCGACCGGAGTTAGCGCTTTAGCGCTTACTCCAGTCCCATGCAAAGCTGTTTTTGTGCGTAAACGCAGCGCGCCTGGGACCTCGCACTGCGCCTCGAATCCGCTCAGTCAGACAATGATCGAGCCGCCGTCCACCGCGAAATACTGGCCCGTGATATGGCGCGACGCTTCACTCGCGAGGAACACGACCGGGCCTTTGAGATCCTCGTCGCCGCCGAGTCGCTGCAAAGGCGTACGCGAAACGATGGTGCCTTCGAGTTTGTCGAGCAACCCCGCCGACATCTTCGACGGGAAAAAGCCCGGGCAGATCGCGTTGACGTTGATGTTGTACTTGCCCCATTCCGCCGCGAGCGCCCGCGTGAAGTTGATCGCCGCGGCCTTGGACGTGTTGTACGCAATCGTGTTCATGCCGGGCGGCGAACCCTTCAGACCCGCCACCGAGGCGATGTTGATGATCTTGCCGGCGCGGCGCGCGATCATGCTGCGTTTACCGACTTCGCGAGCGACAAAAAACGGCGCATGGACGTTCAGGTTCATCACCTTGTGCCACGCTTCGTCGGGATAATCTTCAGCCGGTGCGCCCCACGTCGCGCCCGCGTTATTCACGAGAATGTCGATGCTGCCATGCAGGCCGAGCACTTCATCCACGAGCCCGGGAATCCCCTCGAAGCGCTGCAGATCGTTCACCACCGTCTGCACTGCGATACCGCGACTTTCCAGATGCGTTTTCGCCTCGGCAAGTTCGTCGGCCTTGCGCGCGGTGATCGCCACGCGGCAGCCCATTTCCCCCAGCGCCTCGGCCATTTGCAGGCCTAGCCCGCGAGAGCCTCCGGTGATCAGTGCAACCTTGCCGTCCAGTTGAAACAGGTCTTTCACAGACATTACGCCGCTCCTCCAGGTTGTTCTGCAATGCAGACTTCTATTCCAGATTTGCTGACCATCATACGTGCCGAAATTCGCCGTGTAAATAAAAGCACGCTCATTCACTTTTGATTTAAACTGACACGCATCGTCGATGGGCGGGTCATCGGGACTTACCCGAATGCCGCACTTTTCAATCGAGCCGCGTCTATGCGATTTCGTGGGTTTCCGCGCGTTTCGCGTCATTGTTCTGCATAGCGGCTCACCTTTGGACAGGTCTTCTCCCATGCAAGATGCGCTGATCATCAACTCGCGTGATCTGGAATTCCAGTTGTTCGAAGTCCTCGAGGCCGAGACGCTCACGCAGCGCGCGCGCCACGCCGACCATAGCCGCGAGACCTTCAACGCGGCACTCGAAACCGCGCATGCGGTCGCCGCCGAAAAGTTCGCGCCGCACAATCGCCTCTCGGACGAGCACGAACCGCAATTCGACGGCCAACGCGTCACGATGCCTGCCGAGGTGAAGGACGCACTCGACGCGTTCCGCTCCGCCGGCTTCCTCGCCGCGGGCAAAGATTACGAATGGGGCGGCATGCAGTTGCCCTCGGTGATTTCCTTCGCGTGCCTGTCGCTCTTCAAGAGTGCCAACATCGCCACCTCGTCTTACGCGATGCTGACCACGGCGAATGCGAACGTGATCGAACGTTTCGGCAGCGCCGCGCAAAAGCGCAAGTATCTGCAGGCGTTATTCGAAGGCCGCGCGTTCGGCACGATGGCGCTGACCGAGCCGCAAGCGGGCTCGAGCCTCTCGGATCTCGTCACCAGTGCAACGCCCAATGAAGACGGCACCTATTCGATCCGCGGCAACAAGATTTTCATTTCGGGCGGCGATCACGAACTGAGCGAGAACATCGTCCACCTGGTGCTGGCGCGCATTCCCGGCGGGCCGCCGGGCGTCAAAGGCATCTCGCTCTTCACCGTGCCGAAGTTCCACGTGAATGACGACGGCAGCCTCGGCGCGCGTAACGACGTCGCGCTCGCGGGGCTGATTCACAAGATGGGCTGGCGCGGCACCACGTCGACGATGCTGTCGTTCGGCGAACGCGGCGAATGCATTGGCGAACTGGTGGGCGAACCGCATCACGGTCTCGCTTACATGTTCCACATGATGAATGAGGCACGTATCGGCGTCGGTCTCGGCGCGGTCATGCTCGGCTATCGTGGCTATCTGGCATCGCTCGATTACGCACGCGAACGCCCACAGGGGCGGCGGCCGGACAACAAGAACCCGCTCGATCCGCAATTGCCGCTGATCGAACATGCCGACGTGCGCCGCATGCTGCTCGCACAAAAGGCCTATGTGGAAGGCGGCTACGCGCTGTGCCTGTACGCGGCACGCCTCGTCGATGAACAGAACACCGGTGAGAGCGACACGGCGCGCGCCGAAGCGGGCCTGCTGCTCGATCTGCTGACGCCTATCGTGAAGTCGTGGCCGTCACAGTGGTGTCTTGAAGCGAATAGCCTGGCGATCCAGATTCACGGCGGCTACGGCTATACGCGTGAATATCCGGTTGAGCAGTTCTACCGCGACAACCGCCTGAACTTGATTCACGAAGGCACGCACGGCATCCAGGCGCTCGATCTGCTCGGCCGCAAAGTCGTAATGAAACAGGGTGCCGCGCTCAAGCAGCTGGAGCGTGAAATCCACCGCAGCGTTGAATCAGCGCGCGCGCATCTGGCGCTGCAAGCGCATGCCGATTCGCTCAGCAAGGCATGGAGCGAATTGACCAGTACGGTCGAAGCCTTATTGCCCACGCTGGCCAGCGAAAGCGAACGCGCGCTTGCCAACGCGAATGCCTTTCTCGAAGCATTCGGCCATATCGTGATTGCGTGGACGTGGCTGCGGCAGGCGATCGTTGCGAGCGCCGCGTTGCCAGGAGCGAAAAGCGAAGCCGACGGTGACTTCTATCGCGGCAAGCTGCATGCGTGCCAATGGTTCTTCCGCTGGGAATTGCCGCGCGTTTCGCTGATGCTTGCCACGCTGCGCAGTCTCGACGATACGACGCTCAGCATGGCGCCTCGGTGGTTCTGAGTGCTGCGGCTCGATGCGGCTCTCGATGCCGCTTCATCCCCCTCAATGCGATAGCGCGATTTCCAGTTGCGTCACCACGTCGATCAGGCGTGGCCGCACTTCTTCAAGCAGGAATTCCTTCGAGAGCTTGAATGAGGGGCCGCCGACATTGATCGCCATGATCGGCAGCTCACCGCCCGGCTGGAAAGCGCGCGCGATGCCGTTCACCTCTTTCTGCCAGTCCCCGAACGAAGTCGTCACGCCGAGCGTGCGGTAATCTTCGAGCGCGTTCTCGATGCCGCGGCGCGTTTTCGGCCACGCCACGTGATCGAGCTCACGCACCTGTTCCATGAAGCTGAGACGATCGTGTTCGGGGATCGCCGCAAGCCACGCGCGGCCGATCGCCGACGTGGCGACCGGAATACGCGAACCGACTTCCAGCGTCAGCGTGAGCGCAACCGAGGCCCGGCAATTTTCCACGTAGATCATCGAGAGCCGGTCGCGCGTCCCCAACGACACGGTTGCGCCGACGATGTCGGCCAATTCCTGCATCACCGGCCGGGCAATCTTGCGCACATCGAGCCGCGCCAGCATCGCGCTGCCCAGCGCAAGCGAAGCCGTGCCGAGCCGATATTTGCCGCTCTCTTTCAGATGAATCAGATAGCCAAGCAGCGTGAGCGTATGAGTCAGGCGCGATACCGTCGATTTCGGCAGCTTGCAACGCAAGGCGAGTTCCTGATTGCTCAGCGATTTGTCGCCCGAGCGAAAACACGCCAGCACTTCGAGCCCACGCGCGAGTGCCGTGACGAAATGCCGGTCGTCCTTGTGCGCCTCGTGCGCCGTCCGGCTCGCGAGCTCTGTGTTTGCCCTGTCGGATGCAACCGGTGTGTGCGCAGCTTCGCCGGCGCTCGGACCGTCGGCCGGATTATCGATCGGGCTGTGATGGGTTTTGCTCAAAATGAAACGCGCTCCTGCGAAACGGCACCATCTGAAGGACAAACCGTGGCCCGGATCGAGGGTGATCGGGGCTGCGGAATTATAGACAAACGCAAACGGTCGCTCAGACTTCTTCTTTCGGCGCGGCCACTACCGGGCTGAAAAAATAGATGACCGCGCCGACCGCGAGCGGCACGACGGTCACCGCGAACAGCGCCGCGTAAATTCCCGGGGTCGATAGATGCGCCTGTTTTGCGGCACCCGCAATCCAGCCGAAACAACTGCTGGTCAGCGCCACGCCGAGAAAAACAAGGCTATTGAGCAGGCCCAAACCGAGCCCGATGCGGTGCGGGGCAATAATGGCGCGCGCTTGCGACATCACGAGCGGGTGGATCGAGCCGACTGAGAACAACACGCAGATCAACGCGACACTGACGACCCAGTTGCCATCCGGACTGACCGCGAGCACGAGCGCCGCCAGCACACCGGCGATCAGCCACAGCAGCGAAATAAGCTTGGGCGCGCAGAACCGCACGGCCACAGGAATACAGAACGATGCGGCGATCCCGATCACGCTGGTGACGGTCATGGCATTACCGCGCGCGATGACATCGAAGCCGTAGATGTCAGCAAGATACGGCCCGCCCCATGAGGTACGGAACGTGCTGCCGACCGAGAGTGCGAGGCAAGCCGGCATCAAGGTCCAGAAGCCGGTGTACCGTTTCACGGCGCCTGCCGCGTGTTGTGACGCCGCGAGGTGTTGCTCATGCGCGGCGGCATCGCGCCGCCGCACGCAGAAAATGACGCCAAGCGTCGCGCATAGCATGGCGAGCGCTGCAGTGACCATCACCGGACGCCAGCCGAAGCTGGCCGTGGCCCGGCTCAGCGGAAACGCGGCTAGCAACGCACCCGCCATGCCGATCGCACTCGCCATCGTGACGGCGCGTACATTGCGCGTGCCGTGGCCGGTACGCAGTACGTAGTTGAGGAGCCCCATGAAGATCGGCGCGCAACCGAGTCCGATACCGGCTTGCGCGACGAGTGCAACGGTTGCGCTCGTCGTCATCGACAGGATGCCGGCGCACGCGGCGCCGATGCCCATCAGAAGCGCGGTGGGTCCGCGCACGCCGTAGCGGTCGAACATGATGCCGACCGGCAGTTGCGCGATCGCGAAGACAAGAAAGAACGAGCCCGCGAACCAGCCGAACATTTGCGGCGAGAAATGGAAATCGCCGATCAGTTGCGTGGAGATCACAGCGATATAGCTGCGGAAAAATTGACTGAGCACGTAGCTGAAGGTCAGTGCCCACAAGCCGTAATCGATCGACGATGCCGCCGCCTCCGTGCGGGGTTCGTGGAGTTGTTGCTGTACGCCATCAGACATCTTCGCTGCGCCTTTGATGATCGAAGCCGCCATGATAGGCGAATCGGGCAACGGGCGGACAGGTCAGTTTTTTCAGCACTTGCGCGTTTGCTGGAGTATTGTTTAAGCGCGCTGGGAGCTTCACGGCGTCACTCTTCTACAAGACAGGGTGCTCCATGCGGGCGGCGAAGTGCTTGCAGGCGCGTGGTTTTTTGCATGCAACGATTCGAAATCAACTTTTCGAGGAATGGAGAAAACGTGAAAACAGTCAATCTATTGAAAGCGCTTGGCATCGCATTGTGTGTGGCGACTGCGTCCAGTGCCTATGCCCAATCGAGCGATGCGATGGCGGCGTCAGGCACCATGGCGGCGCCGACTACCAATCCTAAAGTCGTCAAGAAAGTGGACCGCAAGCTGGGTCTGGACGTGCGCAAGGCTTTGTCGAAAGCGCAGGGTTTCGATGTGTCGAACGTGTTTGTCCGGGCGCGCGGCGGCGCGGTGACGTTGACTGGAACGGTGCCCGATGGCGCGCAAATCCCGCAAGCTGAGGAAATCGCCAAGGGCGTGGCAGGCGTGAAATCGGTGAACAACAAGCTGACGCTCGGCACGCAGGGCGGTGGCGGTGGGGGTTGATCGCGCTTGACGATTGATCCATGACGACAGGTTGCGATGGGTAGCGCCGCAAGCGTGAATCTGCGGCGGTGCCTATCGTCCTGGCATTGTCCTGGTATGTGAAACCGTCACCGTCGAACCAGGCCAACCACATAACAACATACCGCGTCTCCACCGTTGAAGAACTCACACTCAACCGGCGCGCCAAGCTGCAGGCAATCCCCTTCTGCAAGCTGATACACCTGCTTGCCTTCACGAAAGGTGAGCACCCCTTTCGTCACCCAGATCTGCTGATGCTGAAACACAAAGGCATCCGGCGGATAAGGCACCCGCACCCCCACGGGTAACGCGATCTCCAGCAACTCGAGCACCCCACCCGTAGGAGGCGAAATCCGCCGCCGCGTATAACCCGTTTCAGGGTCCTGCCACACCGGTTGCCCGGCATACCGCACCAATCGCTCACCGGCCTGCTCCGCCAGCGCCAGCAAGGTCGACAACGTCAAACCGAAGGCCCCCGAAAGACGCCCCAGCACCGTTGCGGTCGGACTCGCCTCGCCTCGTTCGATCTTGCTGATCATCGCCTTCGATACGCCCGAACGCTCCGCCAATTCGCTCAGCGACCAGTTACGTGCCTCACGCTCAGTCTTCACGCGCGAAGAAATCGCCTGGGTCAAATCGATAGCGGAGGATTCGGACATGGAAAGATCGAAATCGCCAAAAGTGAGCACCCATTAAAGGGCAAATAAGGGACAAAATCAATGTCTTGCATAGTGATTTTTCGTCCACTATATTAAACGAACGATCGTGGCGCAGTCATGCAACCTGGCGCGCCAGCCGTAAGCATTCGTCCACCTCAGCCGGAAGACACCATGCCGAAGGAAATCGTTCTCAACGCGTTTGACATGAACTGCGTCGGCCACATCCAGCAAGGCATGTGGACTCATCCGCGCGATCAGTCCGCCCGCTATACCGATCTTCAGTACTGGACCGACTACGCGCGCACGCTCGAGGCGGGTCTGTTCGACGGCATTTTTTTCGCGGATGTGGCGGGCGTCTACGACGTCTACGGCGGCAATCCCGACGCGGCGATTCGCGGCGCCGTGCAGGTGCCGGTGAACGACCCGACGTTGCTGATTCCGGCCATGGCTGCTGTCACGCGCCATCTGTCGTTCGGCGTCACGTCCAATCTCACGGTCGAGCAGCCGTATCTGTTCGCCCGGCGCATGTCGACGCTCGATCATCTGACGCGCGGCCGGGTCGGCTGGAACATTGTGACGGGCTATCTGGACAGTGCTTCACGCGCGATCGGCCTGAGCGGGCAAATGGCCCACGACGATCGCTACGATCTCGCCGACGAATATATGGAACTCGTCTACAAACTGTGGGAAGGCAGTTGGGAAGACGACGCGGTGCTGCGTGACAAAGTGCAAGGCATCTATGCGGATGCGTCGAAAGTCCACGTGATTCATCATCACGGCAAGCAGTATCGGGTGGACGCCATGCATCTGAGCGAACCGTCGCCGCAGCGCACACCGGTGCTTTATCAAGCGGGTTCGTCAGCGCGCGGCAAACAGTTCGCCGCGGCGCACGCGGAGTGCGTGTTCGTCAACGGCCAGGCGAAGCCCGCTGTGAAAGCGATCGTCGACGATATTCGCGCTCACGCCGTGGCGCGCGGGCGCGACGCGGACGACATCAAGGTCCTGCTCGGGCAAACCGTCATCACGGGCCGCACGGATCGCGAAGCGCAGGAGAAATACGCCGAGTACCGCCAATACGTGAGCGCCGAGGCGGCGCTCGTGCATGCAGCGGCGTCGCTCGGTATCGACTTCGCGCGCTATGACCTCGACGAGCCCATCGAGACCGGCAAGAGCCAGGCCATTGTGTCGAACGTCGAAGCCATGACGCGCGCCGCCGGCCCGCAATGGACCAAACGTATGCTCCTCGAACAGATGGTGCTCGGCAGCCGTCAGGCGCCGCTCGTCGGCTCGGCTGAGCGTGTTGCGGACGAACTCATCGCATGGACCGAAGAAACCGGCGTGGACGGTTTCAATCTCTCGCGCACCGTCGCGCCGGAGTGCTTCGACGATTTCATTGCCCTGGTGGTGCCGATTCTGCAGGAGCGTGGCGCCTATAAGCGCGCGTATCGCGACGGCACGTTGCGCGAAAAACTGTTCGGTCATGCGCGTTTGCCTGCCAGTCACACGGCGGCCCAGTTCCGCTCCAGAGGCACCGATCCCCATGCTTGACAAGACCACCTTCCGCGACGCCATGGCCGGCCTTGGCGCCGCCGTCAACATCATCACCAGCGATGGCGCCGCCGGCCTCGCCGGCTGCACGGCCTCGGCGGTTTGCGGCGTGACGGACGAGCCTCCTATCTTGCTCGTCTGCATCAATCGCGGCAGCCGCAACAACGCGGCCTTCCGCGCCAACGGCACGCTTTGCGTCAATGTACTGAGCGCGGATCAGCAAGCCCTTGCGGCGCATTTCGCCACGGGCTCGCTGCCGATGACCGAGCGCTTCGCCGCCGCGCAATGGGACACGCTCGTGACCGGCGCGCCGGTCCTGCATGGCGCGCTCGCCTCACTCGACTGCGAGATTGAATCCGTGATGGAAGTCGGCACGCATACGGTGTTCTTTTGCGCGGTGATGGCCGCGCACACCCGCGTCGGCGGCGATGCACTGATCTATTACGGCCGCAATTATCATCGGGTCGGCGCGAGATCCGCGCATGCGCAGTGCCGCGATCAGGCCACCCAGTGTCCCGGCACCCACGCCCAATGATTGCCTTCCCAGCGATAGTGGCCCTTCACCCAGTGATAGCCTGGGGCGGGCGCGACCGGCACCACCTCGACGAGCGGCGCCGGCTGCGGCGGCCGTCCCGGTTCGACGACGCAGGCTGACAACAAGGCGGCGCACAGACCTGCAAGCGATACGGCGCGAATAGTGGATTGGATTTTCATTTTCTCTCCCTGGTGATTGTTAGGTTATGCGCGCACGAGCCCCGTCATCGGCCGCGTGCCTCCGCTCTGGCCGAACAGCGTGCTGGCCGTGCGCTGCGGATCGAGTCCGAGGCTTTCGCTTGCGGCGCCGGCGATCAACGCATCCAGCGACATAGTCGGTTTGAGGTCACGCGCTTCGTAAAGGTCGCCCGGTTTCAGACCGGGCCAGTCGGCGAGCACACGTCCGCCGGCCACCGAGCCGCCCAGCACCATCGCCACGGAACCGGTGCCGTGATCGGTGCCCCCCGTGCCGTTGGCGGCGGCGGTTCTGCCGAACTCCGTCGCCACTACCACCGTGGTCTTGCTCCACAACGGCCCCATGCCGTCGCGCAACGCCGCGAGCATCGTGTCGAGCGCTTTCAACTGATTGGCGAGTCGCGCGTTCTGCGCAGTGTGCGTGTCCCAGCCCCCGGTTTCGATCATCGCGATCCGCGGGCCGTCGTCGCGTGACAGAAAACTCGCGGCGAGTTTGCCGAGGCTCGCCGGGTCCTGACGCGTGCCCGCGTCACCTGCAAGCCCGCGCGCGGTCATGGCCGATTCCCATAGCGGCCGCAATTGCGCGTCCTGGTCGTACAGTTGCGAGACTCGCATGAGCAGATCGTCAGGCGCCTGCGGCAACCCGGAAGGCGCGTACGACGTCACCGCCGCCTTGCCGCGCAGCGCCATCGGCACGGTCGGCGCGAAGGCGATCGCGTTCTCCTTCGTCGCGGGCATCGATGCGGCAAGCCGGTTCAGCCAGCCGTCCTTCATCTGATACGGCGACGTGCCACCGGTCTCCAGCACGTTCTGCCCGTCGAAGTGCGAGCGGTCGCGATACGGCGACGCCACCGCGTGCACGAACAGCGCCTGGTGGTCCGCATACATGGCGGCGGTCTGCACGAGCGAGGGATGCAGCGCGAAGGTGCCGTCGAGCCGGGTCGCCTTGGAAGGGTCGATGGCCAGCGCACCGCGCAATGTCGCGTAGGCGGGTTCGGCATACGGCACGACGATGTTCAGGCCATCCGCCGCGCCGCGCTGGATCACGAACACGAAGCGGCGATCGGTTGCGACGCTGGCAAAAACGATCTGCGGCGACACGAGAATCGCCCCCGCGCCTGCAGCGGCGACGCTCAAAAACTTGCGGCGTGAAAGCATGGCATTCATCTCCGTTGAAAATCCGGCGAGACCAGCAGCAGCGCAATCGCTGTCGACGCACTGTCGGCCCGCGACACAGCGGTAGCAGTCGGCACACTGAGCGAGCCGGCCAGCAAGGTCTGACCGAGCGAGCGCGCATCGAGCCGGTCGCCGACGCGCGAGGCGAAACGCTGCGCCACTTCGACCCGGCGCACGAGCGCATCGGGCGCCGCCCAGCTTGCGGCAATGTCGTCGTAACCGGCGGGCGAACCCGGGCGCCATACCGGCTGGCCGAGTTGCGTGAGGATGGGCGCGGCCTGCATGTTGCCCATGTCCTGCCAGCCAAGCCCGCGCATCGAGGAAATGGTCCACTCCCACGGCGTCTTGAACTTCACGGCGACCGGTGACCACGCCTGCGGCATGTCGAGCAAAGTCCGGTACACGGTCGGCAGATCGCCGCCACTGCGTTCGAACGCGTTCGCCAACCGCTCACTCACGTCCGGCGGCGGATTGTCCGCGACGAAGTGACGGGCGAGCTTGCCGCCTATGTGCTGCGCCGTTGCGGGCGCGCTGGCGAGGTCATGCAGGATCGACAGCGCCTGCTCTTCGCCGGGCTGGTCATAGCGCCGACCCATGATGGTTCGCGAGCCCGGCTCGTGCAGCGCGGTGCGAAACACGAAGGTGCCCGGGGCGGCGTTCGGCTGCGGATCCTGCCGACGCGCATTGCCGGCACTGCCCGGGTTGCCGGCCAGACTCCAGCCGGTCAGCGCGCGGGCGAATTCGGTGACGTCGTCCTGGCTATAGCCGCTGCGCACGCCGAGCGTGTGCAGCTCCATGATTTCGCGCGCCAGGTTCTCGTTCAGACCGCGCTTGATGTCCGGATTGCGCTGCGAAGCACGCATGACCGCCATGCTGTCCGGTCCAACCGAACGCGGCTGATCGAGAAACAACTGCATGGCCGGATGACGTTCGACCGCGACCAGCATGTCTTCGAAACGGCCGAGCACGTGCGGGCGGATCGCTTCTGCTTCGAATGAGCCGGCCAGTGCCGCGACGGCAGGCTTTTCCGTGGATACCGCGAAGTGGTTCGCCCAGAAATGGACCAGCCGCTCAACGAAAGGCGTCGGCGTGGTGAGCGCGCTTGCGACCCGCGCGTTCACCGAGGAACGGTACATGTCCAGGATCTCACCGCGCAGCGCCTTTCGTTCGGCTTGCTTAGCAGTTTGTGCGGCGGTTTCTGGTGTACCTTGGCCAGTAGATTGGGTATTGGCTTGCCCGTTGGTTTGCATGCCGGCCTGCGCATTCGTCTGACTGGCGGCCGCGCCTTCGCTAACCTTCTGCTGATTCTGTTGATTTTGTTGATCCTGCCGGTTCAGCTGGTTCAGTTGCATGCGCTGCTGCGCCAGTTCGGTGGACAGCGCCACCGAATCAGGCTGGCTCGCCCACGCGGCAGGCCGTGGCTGATACTGCTCGAGCTGCGCGAGCAGCCACCCCTTCGGGTCGGCAGGCGGCGAGTCGTCGGCACGCGCGCCAAGGCCGAAGCGGTTTAGTGCGATCGCCGCGGCATTCATATTCTGTGAGGTAGTCATACCGTCCTCTTCGGCGTTGGATATTTCTTTAAACGCGCGCCACGATGAAATCCGTCGCGTCCGTTCAGAATTTTTTATTCGCCCGAAGATTCACTCGACGATTATTCACTCGACGATTCACTCGCGGCCGGCTTGGCCGGCTTTTTTGCATTGGCGGCCGGCTGTGGTTCACGCCACTGTCCGCGCAACTTCAGGCTGTCGGCGAATTCGACCCGCTCCTCCGGAGACAGCGTTGCCGCAAAATCCGCCACACTGCCCTCCACTTGCGCGCGCAAGTTGCTGTCGGCCTCGCGCGTGCGGGCCAGCGCCGCGTCCAGCGCCGCGCGATCGAACTGTGGCGCGGCGAGCAGGCGCAACACTTCACGACGCCCTTCGCGGCCCTCGATGGCAAACTGTTTACCCTCGCGGCGCGCACTCTTCAAACCGTCAAGAAAGGCCTGCTGGCGCTCGGCCGGCAGCGGCTCGGCGGCGAAACGCAACGCCGTGCGCTGCTGCGCCAGCACCGGCAAGGTCGCGCCATGCGCGGCAAACCATTGATAAGCACCACCGACAATCGCACCCAGCAAGAACACATTGAGCACCAGCGAGGCCACCAGTACGAATTTCCACGACCGGCCGTTCATTCGCCGCTCCAATCGGCGGATGACCCGCCGAAGCTCGAAGTTAAATAAGAAGACTCATGGACCGGCTGCACCGTCCCGGTCAACACGAAAAACGACACCGCAAAAGCGCCGGCGGCGCCGCCCAGCAGTCCGACACCGGCCACCGCCGCGCCCGACCACCACAAGCGTTTGCGCGGCACGGCCGGCCGTCGCACCGGCGCGCTGCCGATGATCCGCTGCTGCAACGCCGCGCCCGGCGGATCGACCTTATCGGCCGCCAGCCACGCATCGATGCCGGCCGCGTCCGCCAGCACCGCATCGGCTTCGGCGCGATGCAACGCCGCCCATGCCTGTGCTGCTGCGCGTTCCTGTTGCGGCCAGCGGCGCGCATCCGCACCGTAGGCTTCGACGATCTGATGGAATCTTTCGGGCGTCATGACTTGTCCTTGCTAAGGCCGCTGCCGGCCAGTTGGGCGCGCAGATTGCGGCGCGCACGTGCCAGCAGACTTTCCAACGCATCGACCGTGATACCCATCAGGGCGGCAGCGTCGATGTTCGACATCTCCTGGTAGTAATTGAGCACCAGCGCCTCGCGCTGCCGTGCCGGTAATGCGGCGAGCGCCTCGCGAACGCGCTCGTCCTGGGCGCGTGCTTCGAGGGTGGCGTCGGGCAAGGCGGCAGGGTCGATCTCATCGGGCATGTCGTCGTGCGGGACTTCGCGGCGGCTGCGCAAGCGGTCATAGCAAAGATTGAGCGCAACACGATGCACCCACGTATCGACCTTCGCCTCGCCTTCCCGCCAGCGTGAAGCCTGCTTCCAGATCCGCACGAAGACCTCCTGCGCCACGTCTTCCGCTTCCATGCGATCGCCCAGCATGCGCGTGGCGAGCGCGAGCAGACGCGGCAGCTTGCGCGCGACAAGCGAGCGGACCGCAGCCGGGTCCTGCCGGGCAACCCCTTCCAGCAGTTCCGCATCGGGATCGCGTTCGCTCAAGACGTGCGGCTCCCCGGCTCGCGCCGACTTCAAGCCCAATGGCCTTCGATCCAGCGCCAGTTCGGGCCACGCTGCACCCAATGCCCCGGCACCCAGCGATGGCCGACGCGAACCGGCTGCCAGTGGCCCGGCGCCCATACATAACGGCCTTGAGCCCAACGCCAGCGGCCTTGATCCCACACGTAACCGGCACGCGGCGCCGGCATCACTTCGACGCGCGGCGGCGGGGGCGCCATGGGCGCGATGATCACGGCCTGCGCGAAGGCCGGCGCGGCCGTCAGCGCGGCAGCGCACGTGATCGCGACAGCTAGCACGGAACCCAGAAGGCGGGCCGGTTTGATCGATGTCATTTGGCTTTCTCCAGTAAGGGTCGGAGCCAGATGCGACTCCGTTTCTTCTTGAACGCAGCAGCGGAAAAAATCTGTCGCTTTGATTCGCACTGAAAGTAATGCATTGAAACACGCGAGATACAGCGGTCAGAATCGCTTGCAAATTACAGGTGACGTCAGCAATAAGACAGGAAATGTTATGCAAATGAATGGCAACCGATAGGCAACGTAATGTTCGCGCCCCGAAATCTTAATCAGCAGGTGTTTCAATGCGCGCTGTTTCTAGCGGTAAGACACCTTAGCTGTATTTCTAACAATATCCCCAGCGAACATCCACACGTGCATCACTGGAAACGCTGAACGGCGAAGTCGAATCTGGAGCCAGTCACATGTTCCGTAGAACCCTCTTACCCATCCCGTTTGCCGCGATGCTTGCGCTCGCAGCTTGCGGCAGCAATAACGTGAACACGCCGGCCTCGACGGCGGCGGGTGCATCGACACCGGCATCCTCGCCGACCGTCGCAGTGTCGGCGCAGGATGCCGTCACAACCGCCACGCCGATCAAACACGTGGTGGTGATCTTCGGCGAGAACGTCTCGTTCGACCACTACTTCGCAACCTACCCGCAAGCCTCCAACCCGGTCGGCGAGCCGCAATTCACGGCAGCCGCGGGCACGCCGACGGTCAACAACCTCGCCAGCAACAACCTGATCGCTGCGAACCCGAACGCGCTGTCGACCTCGCCGAACACGGCAGGCCGCACGGTCGGCACCGTGACGGTCGCGGGCCTCGGCCTGCCGGCCGCCGATCTGCTGCCGTTCCGTCTCGATCGTTCGCAAGCCAATACGTCGAGCCAGAACCACGCGTATGCCGCGGAACAGCTCGCGTATAACAACGGCGCGATGGACTCGTTCCCGCTGTTCACGGCGGCAGGTTCGACGATTGCCGGCAGCACCGGCGCGTTCGCCACGAAGGGCCAGGTGCTCGGCTACTTCGACGGCAACACGGTCACGGCAATGTGGAACTATGCGCAGAACTTCGCGATGAACCAGAACGCGTACACGGACACGTACGGTCCGTCGACGCCTGGCGCAATCGAAGTGGTGTCGGGCCAGAACAACGGCGTGGTAGTGACGGGCGGAACCTCGGCCAACGCGATTCCGGATTCGACCGGCGGCTTCACGCTGGTCGGCGACCTGGATCCGACCGGCGACGCTTGCACGATCGCGGCAAAGAGCTCGCCGACGGCCGCGATGTCGTCGAGCAACAAGAACATCGGCGACCTGCTCAACGCGAAGGGCCTCACGTGGGGCGGCTTCATGGGCGGCTTCAACCTGACCACGGTGAACGCGAACGGCACCACCGGCTGCGCACGCTCGACCTTCTCGCAAGTGCTGAACGCGACCAAGTCCGACTACGTGCAGCATCACAACTGGTTCCAGTACTACCCGACCACGGCCAACCTCGCGCACACGCGTCCGACGTCGACGGCGGTGATCGGCATGACCGATCCGCTCGATAACTCGGCCACGCCGGTTCACCACCAGTACGACACCGACGACTTCTTTGCCGCGGTGAAGGCAGGCAACTATCCGTCGGTGAGCTTCCTGAAGGCGCCGGCGATCAGCGACGGTCACCCGGGCAACTCGGATCCGATCGACGAACAGGCTTTCGTCACGAAGGTGATCAACTTCCTGCAGCAACAGCCTGACTGGAAGAACACCGCCGTGATCATCGCCTACGACGATTCGGACGGTTGGTACGATCACCGCTTCATGGCGCCGAAGAACTCATCGTTCGATTCGATCACCGCGCAATCCGCAGGCGGCGTGACGGTGGCCGGCACCGACAATCTGAGCGGCACGGGTCAGTGCACGGCAACGGGTGCGACTCAACCGCAGGGCGTGAATGGCGGTGCGGTGAACGGCCGTTGCGGCCCGGGTACGCGTACGCCGTTTATCGTGGTGTCGCCGTGGGCGAAGGTCAACTTCGTCGACGATACGCCGATCACCCAGGCCTCCGTGGTCAAGTTCATCGAGGACAACTGGCTCGGCGGTCAACGCCTTGGCAACGGTTCGTTCGATGCAACGGCGGGCAGCATCATGAACATGTTCAATTTCTCGGGCGTCGGCAACAATCCGACGGTGTTCCTGGATCAGAACCTGGGCATCAAGCTGTCGGCGGCGCCGGCTAGCTGAGCGGCAATCGTGCGCACTCTCCTTCCAGTGCGCTTGCCGTCACGTCATGCACACCTGCTGTTCGTGCAGGACGTGATGAAACGCGGCGCTGGGAGGCGCACGAAACACATCGAGCTGTAGTTGGGCATCGAGCCAGTGCAACCGTGCTGGCTCGATTTGCTTTTTGATCGCACCCGATTGAATTACTTGTCATCAACGCCATGAACCATCCTTCAGACGCCGTCCTGCCGTCGCATGTGCCTGCCGGCGGGGAGCCGGGCCCTGTCATTACCCGTCGCTCGTGGCTTAGGCTGCTCGCATGGAGCGCCGCCGGCATCGTGTTCGCGCTCGTCGTGGTTTGCGCCTACGCGCTCGTCTACCCGGAACGGATGTCGCCCGCAGTCGGCGCGATCGTCGAAGACATCACCGGCGCGAATCCTAACCCGGTTCATTTGATGCGTCCGATAGACGCGCCGCTGAGCGCGGTTGCGCTGCTCGGCAAACAGATTTTCTTCGACCCGACGCTGTCGGCGTCGGGTACGCAGTCGTGCGCGTCGTGCCACTCGCCGCAGCACGCCTATGCACCGGATAACGCGTTTCCGGTGCAACTCGGCGGCGCGCATATGAATCAGGCCGGCTACCGGCCGCCGCCGTCGTTGGCGTATCTGTACCGCCAGGCGCCATTCAGCATCGGGCCGGATCAGGGCGATACCGATGTGCCGGTGGATATGACGCAACTGGCGTCACAGGCGGCCGGCGTGCAGCGCGCGCAGAAGACGGCGCTCGCCGCGCCCGCCGCCCCGGCGATGGTGCCGCAAGGCGGACTGTTCTGGGACGGCCGTGCCGATACGCTGCAAATTCAGGCAATCGGTCCGCTGATGAATCCGGTGGAGATGGCCAATGCGACCGAGGCAGATGTCGCGCACAAGCTGCTGCAGACGAAATATCTGGATCAGTTCAAACAGATCTTCGGTGGGGGCATCGTCAACAATCCGAGTCTGTTGATTTCGGAAGCGATGTTCGCCGTGGGCCGGTATCAGACAGAGGATCAATCGTTTCATGCCTTTACCAGCAAGTACGATTACTGGCTCGAAGGTAAAGCGCGGCTGACGCACGCTGAATTGCACGGCTTGCAACTGTTCAATGACAAGGACAAGGCGAACTGCGCGGGTTGCCACTTGAGCCAGCCTAGCAAGGACGGCTTGCCGCCGGTGTTTACCGATACGCAGTTTGAGGCGCTTGGCGTGCCGCGCAATCCGGCTATTCCGGCGAATAAGGACCCGAAATTCTTCGATATGGGCGTGTGCGGGCCGTTCCGCGACGACATGACGAAGGAAACGCAATACTGCGGGATGTTCCTGACGCCGACCCTGCGCAACGTTGCCGAGCGCAAGGTGTTCTTCCATAACGGCGTGTATCACGACCTCAAGCAGGTCATGGACTTCTATAACCTGCGCAATACGGCGCCCGAGAAGATCTATCCGCGGGATGCGTCCGGCAAGGTGCAGAAGTACAACGATCTGCCGGCTCAGTATCACGCCAATATCGACGTCGCCGATGCGCCGTTTGATCGTAAGTTCGGGGATCAGCCGGCTATGACGGATCAGGATATTCAGGACATCATTGCGTTCATGAAGACACTGAGCGACGGGTATAAGGCTGCAGGATCCTGACCTGCCTCGGGAGGCGGGTCATCCAGCCTTTGCGCAGCATGGCGCGAGCCGGTGAGGTATCCTTGCCGGTTCCGCGACCTCTATCCGTACCCTGCCCGATGGCCGATTTCCCTTTCGACGCCGTACTCTTCGACTGCGACGGCGTGCTCGTCGACTCCGAACCCATCACCAACC
This sequence comes from Burkholderia sp. GAS332, assembly GCA_900142905.1. Taxonomy (NCBI): domain Bacteria; kingdom Pseudomonadati; phylum Pseudomonadota; class Betaproteobacteria; order Burkholderiales; family Burkholderiaceae; genus Burkholderia; species Burkholderia sp. GAS332. Next base: position 1,773,428 of record FSRV01000002.1, read on the forward strand.
GCGTGCTGACCGAGATGCTCGGCGAGTTGGGCTGGCATTTGAGCCTCGAAGAGACGATGCAAATTTTTGTCGGCAAGGCCGTCAGGGATGAAGCCGCACTCATCGAAGCGCGCACCGGCTTCGCGATTACGCCGGACTGGCTGATGCAGTTCCGCGCGCGCCGCAATGAGGCGCTCGATCGGGAGCTGGTGGCGATTGATGGCGCGGCGTCCGCAGTGCGCGCGCTTTACGCGGCACTCGACGGACGCATCGCTGTCGCGTCGGGCGCCGACCGCATCAAAGTGGAATTGCAACTGGCGAAGGCCGGTATTCTCGACTGCTTCGAAGGGCGTATCTTCAGCGGCCACGAAACACCCCGCAACAAGCCCTATCCCGATGTCTATCTCGCCGCGGCCGCGGGGGTGGGCATCGAACCGCAACGTTGCGCTGTGGTGGACGATACCGTCACGGGCGTGACAGCAGGCGTGGCCGCCGGTGCCACCGTGTTCGGCTATTGTCCGAAAGAACTGAGCCACAGCAGCGCGACTGCCTTGCATGGTGCGGGCGCGGCTCACGTCTTCAGGGACATGGCCGAATTGCCCGCCCTGCTCGCCGGATGGCGCGGCGTGCAGGGTTGAGGACACCCGTCGTTACTCGACGACGCTACTCGAAGGCAGGGTCGATCGGCACGCGATATCCGACCGCGAGGCGGTTGGTCTCGTTCGCCATACCGACCACCGCCAGCAGCTCGCCGAACATCTCGTCGGTCATGCCCGCGCGGCGGGCCGCCGCCGTATGGCTCGCGACGCAGTACCCGCAGTTGTTCGTCACGCTCACCGCGACGTAAAGCAATTCCTTGATCAGCGGATCGAGCGCACCCGGCGCCATCACGTCCTTCAGACTGTCCCACGTGCGCGCGAGCGTAGGCGGATGCTGGGCGATGTATTTCCAGAAGTTGTTGACGTCGTCGACCTGGCGGGTCTGCTTGATGTCGTCGTAGACGGCTTTGACTTCAGGCGAAGCTGTGGAATATTCGACGGCTTTAAGCTGGCTCATACCTCCTCCTTTGCTTGCTAATGGAAATCGGCGATTCGTGCGCAAGTGGCGCAGGGTTGCCCATTGTGCCCAGAATTGCGCTGGGCGTAGCGAACGTTCGCAACGGCGTAGCTGTTGGTGGTGCACCAACACCGTAGCGTCACGAGTCGGTGTATCTCGACCATCTTGCGCTCGCGAGATCGGTAGATGTGGACGCCAACCCGCTTTGCGGTGGATGGCATGGTGTGTGCAATGGGAATCAATGAGCGCGGCGATACCCGGGCTCACTGTCAATCCAACCTTGCCGGAGATCCACCATGAAAGCGCTAGCTCTCAAAGATTTGCCCCGCGTCGATGAACTCGACCGCTCGGCTTCGCAATCCGTCCGCGGCGGCATCGCCTGCCTCACCCGGGAAGCACCGTCTGCTTGCCCTGGCGGGATGATGCCGCCTGTTGTCGCTCAGCGCGGCTGGGAGTGTCCACCGGTTCATTGGGGTTGCGGGCCTGTCCAGGTCCCATACAGCGAGCCGCCTTACCACTCCGAGCCGGTGGTCGTGCCACTTTAGGCAACGCGAGAAACTGCACGAAGATAGACGGGCGAGCATGGCGGCCCGTCTACTTTCATCGCCCCGCCGTTCACGCACAGATCGACGTTCAATCCTGTCGATGTGTCTTCAGCCAGGCGAGCACGTCAGCAGCCTGAAAACGCCTTGCGCCGCCGCGCCTGGATATCGTTACGTCCCTGTATCGCGCGGACGCAGCACCTGCCCACTCCGACCGTCTTCCACTATCCAGCCCTCGGCTCTTAATTGCTCACGCAGACGATCAGCCTCGTTCCAGTCCTTAGCCGCGCGGGCCATTTCACGCTCATCGAAGAGAAGCGCGATATCAGCGGGAATCGCAGGCAGGTCCTCCTTCCAGTCGGCTAGCCGTAGTCCGAGCACGACGTCGAAGCGATCGACCGTCGCTCGCCGTGTCGTCGCCGGAAGATCGCTTCTCACCACCTCCCACAACACAGCAAGCGCGCGCGGCAAGTTCAGATCCTGATCGACCTCGGCCTTGAAGCGGGCCACCAAACTCAAATCAGGCGTACCGCCTTCCGGCCACTGCACATAAGATCTGCGCAAACGGTCCAACGCGGATTGCGCGGCATCGAGCGCTTCCGGATTGAAGCGCAACGTGCTTCGATAGTGCGCGCCCAGGCATAGGTAGCGATACGCGAGCGGATCGATGCCGCGCTCGATCAAGGTTTGCAGGCGTACGAAGTCACCGCCCGACTTCGACATCTTGCCGGCGTCCAGCGTGAGGAAATGGCCGTGCATCCAGAAGTTCGCGAGGCGGGTTCCATGGCGTGCCTGAGTCTGCGCGATTTCATTGCTGTGATGCACGGCGATGTGATCTTCTCCGCCGCAATGAATGTCGAACCACGAGCCTAAGTACTTCGCCGACATCGCCGAGCATTCGATATGCCAGCCGGGAAAGCCTCGCCCCCATGGACTATCCCACTCCATTTGCCGTTTCGTGTCCGGTGGACTGAATTTCCACAGCGCGAAATCCGTCGCGTGCCGCTTCTCTCCCAGCGCAACACGTTTGCCGGCCTGCAACCCGGCTACATCAAGACGCGCGAGATAGCCGTAATCGTCCTGTTGACTCGTGTCGAAGTAGATGCCGTCGGCTGTACGATAGATGTAGCCGTTGCGCTCGAGTTCGGCGATGAAATCGATCTGTTCGGCGATGTGATCGGTCGCGCGGCACCACACTGCTGGCTCCAGCAGGTTCAGCGCGTGCCAGTCCCGCATGAAAGCCGCGGTATAGCGCTCCGCGATCGCCCACGCTGACTCGCCGGTGCGCCGGCTGCCCTTCTCCATTTTGTCTTCGCCTTCGTCGGCATCCGAGACCAGATGACCGACGTCGGTGATATTGACGACGTGCCGCACGGTATAGCCGTTCAACCCCAGCACGCGGCGCAGCACGTCTTCGAACACGTAGGTTCGAAGATTGCCGATATGTGCGTGGTCGTACACCGTAGGGCCGCAGCAATACAGGCCCACGCGGTCCGCTTGAATGGGCGTGAAAGCGCGCAAGGTGCGCGACCAGGTGTCGTACAGGGCGAGCGGCATTTGAATTCCTGTGGTGTCGAGCGCGTAAGAAACAAAAAAGCCACCGGTCTTGTGACGGGTGGCCTCAGGGATACGGACGTGTACAGATCGACTCGCTAGACGCAAGCTCCCCTTGGCAGGCTGCAACAGCATGCGCGCAAAGAATGCGAACGGGAAAGGATAGAAGCGGTCATGGAAACGATCCTAACGCGGGTTTCGAGGCGGGTCAATCCCGCACACGACTTGGCAACTGCCGCACACCGAGTCGCACGGGCTTCAAGCGCTGCGCTTCAGCCGGACATCTCAACGAAGACCGACCGGCACACGGCAACTCAATCGTCACCGTATGCACTGCGAGCAGTCGCAATTGCGGTTAAGCCTTCGCTACACGCCCATAGGTATCTTCGAAGCGGACGATATCGTCCTCGCCAAGATAAGCGCCCGACTGCACCTCGATCAACTCGAGCGGAATCTTGCCCGGATTCAGCAACCGATGCGTGACCCCGAGCGGAATGTACGTCGATTGATTTTCAGTCAGGATGATCTCGTTATCGCCGTTGGTGACGAGCGCGGTGCCCTTGACGACGATCCAATGTTCCGCGCGATGATGGTGCATCTGCAAGCTCAGTTGCGCGCCGGGGCTAACGACGATGCGCTTGACCTGGAACCGGTCGCCGCTGTCGATGCCTTCGTACGATCCCCACGGCCGCACCACACGGCGGTGCGTGACCGACTCGTGACGTCCCATGGCATTCAACTGCGCCACGATCTTCTTGACGTCTTGTGCCTGGTCGCGATGCGCCACGAGCACGGCATCGGCAGTCTCAACGATCACGATGTTATCCAGCCCGATCGCGGCCACCAGCCGGTGTTCAGCGCGGATATACGAATTGGTCACTGCATCGGTCAGCACGTCGCCCATCAGCGCATTGTCTTGCGCGTCACGTGCGGCAATATCTGCAAGCGCAGTCCACGAGCCGATGTCGTTCCAGCCGAGATCCGCTACTGCGACCACGGCGGCGCGTTTCGTTTTTTCCATCACGGCATGATCGACCGAGATGTTCGGACAGGCCGAGAAGCTCTCTGCTTCGAGACGCACAAAATCGTTGTCGCGTTGCGCACCTTCCAGCGAAAGCTCCGCCTGCTTCGCGATCTCGGGCTCATAGCGGCGCAGTTCTTCCATGTAGGTGGAAGCTTTAAGCATGAACATGCCGCTGTTCCAGTAGTAGCGCCCATCAGCGAGGAAACGCTGCGCCGTCTCCGCATCCGGTTTTTCGACGAAGGAGTCGACCACAAAATTCTGCGCGCCTTCGAGTGTCGAGCCTGCACGGATGTAGCCGTAGCCGGTGTGCGGTTCGGTTGGCGTGATGCCAAAAGTAACCAGATAGCCGTCTCTGGCAATCTGCGCAGCGGCTTCGGCGGCTTTGATGAAAGCCGCTTCGCCGGTAATCACGTGATCGGACGGCAGAACCAGCAGCAATGAGTCGGGGCTTTCGCGCATGGCCAGCAACGCCGCCACCGCGATAGCCGGCGCCGTGTTGCGGCTGGCCGGTTCGAGCACGATTGCCGACGACACGACATCGACCTGGCGCAACTGCTCGGCGACGAGAAAGCGCTGTTCATTATTGGTGACGACGATCGGCGATGCGATGTCGGCAATGCCCCGCAAACGCAATGCGGTTTGCTGAACCAGTGTGTTTTCGCCCGTCAACTTGAGATATTGCTTCGGATATCCGCCACGCGACATCGGCCACAGCCGGGTGCCGCTTCCGCCGCAAAGAATCACTGGATGAATATGCATGGTTTTTTCCCTCTCTAGGTATTGTTTGAATTTGCGCGGCCCAACTCTCCCGGCCCCCATTCAAGCCCGGCGCATAAGCTGCATTCGTATCGACTCCAGTTGATGCGGCAAACGGCGCGAGATCGGCGCTCGGCGCGGCAACTCGACAAAGCCCAGGCGTTGATACAAATCGTACGCACGCCGATTGCTCACCAGTACGTCCAGTACGATCTGCCGATCGGGTTCGTGCTGCATCAGGCCCGCGCGCAACGCATGGGTAAACAGCGCGCTGAACACGCCTGTACCCCGCATCTGTTCATCCGTCGCGCAATGTGCAATCAGCGTTTGCACCGACTTAGGCGCAGGCAACTCACTCTCCAGCACCAGCCCACGCAACAACATGCCAACCGTGCGGCGCACGCCGAAGAACACCAACAGCATCAGCGCAACATGAGGATCGTCGAACCAGATGTTCCGGCCGTCATGCACGGCAAGCACAGCTATCACCTTATCGTCGCCCGTCACGGCGACGCTGTGCCGCCTGAAGGAGAAGCGGCCGTGTTTCGACGTGAAGGCGAATTCCAGAAACTCAATGCACCTGTCGTCGGGTTCACCGAGAAAGAACCCGAATTCACGCACGCCCGAGGCGAACATCAGCGGCGCGCACGCCTCGGCGTCTTCCGCTCGCGCTGGGCGGAACTGCAACACGCCCGATTCCCGACCCTGATGCGGCGCGCGAGCGCGCTCTGATTGAACGGCGTACATGGCGAGTGTTCCCCTGAATGCTCGTCGTTAACGAGGCAGGCGCTTGAGCGCCGCAATGGTTTGGCTGATCTGTTCCGGCTCATGCGTCGAACAGATGAAAAACCGCAAACGCGCCGCCTTCTCTTCGACGGCCGGATAGAAAATCGGCTGCACGTTGATGCCTTCCGCAAACATCGCGTTGGCCCACTGCGCCGCCTTCAGGGTGCTGCCGGTAATGATCGGCACGACCGCATAGCCCGCGCTTTTGCCGGTGTCGAGACCGGCGGCGCGCGCTTCGTCGAGAAACTGTTTGCCACGCGCGCGCAGCAACGCCACCCGCTCTGGTTCGGCAACCAGCCGTTCGAGCGCCGCGAGCGACGCCGCCGCGAGTGCGGGCGCGAGGCCCACGCTATACAGAAACCCGGGCGCGAGATGCCGCAAGATATCGATCAGCGCCTGCGAACCGGCGATGAACCCACCGCATCCTGCCAACGTCTTGCTGAGCGTGCCCATCCAGATATCGACATCGCCGCTCGCCACGCCACAATGCTCGCGAACTCCCTTGCCCTTTTCGCCCAGCACGCCGAGCGAGTGTGCCTCGTCGACCATCAGAAACGCGGCATGCCGGCGCTTGATGTCGACGAACTGCGCCAGATCGGGGATGTCCCCGTCCATGCTGTACAGACCTTCGATCGCAATCAGCACGCGCCGGTAATCATGCCGCACACGTGCGAGCAGCGCGTCGAGCGCATGCCAGTCGTTGTGCGGAAAGCTCAACCGTTTCGCACCGCTCAGTTGCGCGCCTTGCACGATGCTGTTATGCGCGAGCGAATCGTGCACGATCAGATCGCCGGGACCGAACAGCGAACCGATCACGGTCACGTTGGTTGCATGGCCGCTCACGAACACGACGCAATCGTCCACTTCGTACAACGAGGCGAGCGCCGCTTCGAGTTCGCGCTGCACAGGCCGTTCACCCGCCACCATCCGGCTCGCCGACGCCGACGTGCCATAGCGGTCGATCGCCTCTTTCGCGCGCGCGGACACGAGCGGATCGCCGGCAAGACCGAGATAGTTGTAGTTCGCGTAGTTCAGATACTGCGTGCCGCCGATCTGGGTGGTCGCACCGGCAATGCCTTCGTGCACGCGAAAAAACGGCGACTGCACCTGCAGCTTCTCGCCCATCTGCCGCAATATTTCGACCTGCTGATAACCCGGCATGGTCTCGAAGCTGCACAGCGCAGCGCGCGAAGCGTCCTGCGCCGCGCGCGTGCCGCCGGCCGACAACGGCGCGCCCGGCGTTTGCGCCTCTTCGGAGACGCGTTCCAGTTGCCGCATCAACGCCTTCGCGGCGAGTTGCTGGCGAATGTGATCACCCAATCCCATGCTGTTCAGATAACCCTGTGAGGTGCCGGCCTGATGTCGATATCAAGCCGGAAATTCGGCCCATTCCCACGCGTCGCGCGTGGCGAGCAGTTCGGCAACCAGCCGGTAGTTCATTTCGTGACTCGGCCGCAAAGCAATGACGCGACCGAGCAACGGCGCACCGGCCATCGCCATGTCGCCGACCAGATCCAGCACGCGGTGCCGCACGAACTCATCCGGTACGCGCATGCCGCCCAGCACGCGATTACCGACGATTGCAGCCGTGCACGATAAGCGCGCGCCGCGCAGAATCGGCATGCCGCGCACGTAGCCGGCGAGAATCGCGGGGATGGCCCATTTGACGCGTCCGTATGAACGCGACGGCGCGATCTCCTCGGCAAAACTCGCGGGCGTTACCGCACCGTCCCAGCGCAATGCGCCGAACCCTTTGAGGTCGTTACGCACACCCATTTCATAAGCGGACGACGGTTCGATCGAGATGCTGCGTTCGTCGCGCGTGCCTTCGCCGTCGGCAATCTTCACCGCACGCAGCACGCGAATGAAGCGCTTGGCATGGGGCAATTCGGTCCGCCCGCATGCACGGATCGCCTCGATCCACGGCTGCGCGCTGCCGTCTAGAATCGGCACTTCTTCGGCATCCAGTTCGACCGTCGCGCGATCGATTTCGCAGGTCAGCAGCGACGCCAGCAGGTGCTCGACAGTACGCACACGGACGCCATCGGCGCTTTCGAGCATCGTGCAAAGCGGCTGACCGCGCCGCAACGTCGGGCTCACCGCGAGATCAGCCAGCACGCGCGTGCCCTGCATGCGGCGGAACACGATGCCGCGCGGGCCATCGGCACCGGCCGGGAGGATCCGCACGTTCACACGCCGTCCGGTATGCAAACCGTGGCCGCTTAACGTCAGCGGCCGGGCGAGCGTCCCTTCACGGCAGTTCCAACCTGCGGGAGCGTTCATCAGACGAGCTCCGTCGCGGCTTGCGTCGAAACAGGCGTTGCCGTGTCTTGTTGCCCCGACAGCGCACCGGCGACATCGGCCAGCGCATGAGCGCCGACATCGAGCGCATGTTGCGCGGCGACTGCCGCCACCTGGGCCGCGACACCGTTCGATTCGGCCGCATCGTCCTGCGTCTGGATCGATTCGACGATCCGCTGCGCGAGCGAATGCACCGTTGCGCCTTCGGCCATCGTCATGATCGACAGCTTGACCTGGAAGCTCTCTTCGACGGCCATGCCTAGTTCCATGCCCATCAGCGAATCCATGCCCATGTCGAGGATCGAGCGGCCGGTTTCGATTTTTTCCGGCGACATGTGCAGGATGCGTGCAATCTGCGCCTGCAAGGTCTCTGCGACTAGTTGCAACGCATCCGCAAATGCCAGGCCGAGAATCTGGTCGCGCATTTGCGCGCCGCCCTGACGAGCCGGCTCGTGACTGCCGCGCGCATGCAGTTCCGTATAACGGCGAGCGCGCGCCGCCGGCATGCCGAGCGAAAGCGCCTGCCAGTCGAGCCGCACCACCGCTTCGCCCGCGTTCATGTCGACGATCGCGCGCTCCAATGCGACGAGTGCTTCGGCCGACGTAATCGACAGGCCGCCAATGCGTGCCTGCAGCGCTTCGCGCGTCTCGGCATTGCGCGCGAGGAAGCCGACGTCGTCCAGCGGACCCCATGCCATATAGGTGCCCGGCAACCCAGCCGCACGACGCTGACCCACCAGCGCCTCGAGGAAGGTATTGGCGGCCACGTAGCTCGACTGCCCCGGATTGCCGAGGAAAGTCGTCGCCGATGAATACACCACGAAGAAATCGAGTTTCGCGTCACGCGTGGCGCGATCCAGGTTCCATGCGCCGGCCAGCTTCGGTGCGAGCACCGCGGCGAAACGCGTGTCGTCGAGATTACGCACGAGGCCGTCGTCGATCACCATCGCCGAATGGAGCACCCCCTTGAGCGGCGTTCCGCGTGCGGCGATATCGGCGAACAGTGCGTCGAGCGCGGCTGCGTCCGTGACGTCGCAGGCTGCCGTGTGCACCTGTGTACCGTTTTCTTCGCGCCAACGCGCAGCCTCTGCGGCGAGCTCCGATGCAAGCGCGCCTGAACGGCTTGCGAGCGTCAGATTTCGAGCGCCGCGCGACATCATCCAGCGCGCGGTGGCGAAACCGAGCCCGCCCGTGCCGCCGACGATCAGATACGCCGCTGCCGGATCGAGTTGCAGCGTTTCGACGCTGGCCGTCGCGCGCGACGGGCTCGGCGTACCTGCCGGGTAAGTCACGAGAATCTTGCCGATCTGACGCGCCTGCTGCATATGGCGGAATGCTTCCTCGACGCGTTCAGCCGGGAACGCGCGATACGGCAGCGGATGCAACACGCCACCCGCGAACAGTTGCATGACCTCTTCGAACAGACGCGCGGTCAGATCCGGCAATGCGCTCATCAACTGATCGGCATCGATGCCGAAATAGCTGATGTTGTTGCGGAACGGCCGCAAACCGATGCGGCTGTTCTCGTAGAAGTCGCGCTTGCCAAGTTCGAGGAAACGGCCAAACGGACGCAGTGTGTCAATGCTGCGCACCATCGCTTCACCGGCCAGCGAATTGAGCACGATATCGACGCCCGCACCTTGCGTGCGCTCGCGGATTTCATCGGCAAACGCAAGGCTGCGCGAATCGAATACGTGATCCGCGCCGAGCAGACGCACGAATTCGCGCTTCTCGCGGCTGCCCGCCGTTGCAAACACTTCCGCACCCAGGTGGCGCGCGAGCTGGATCGCCGCGATCCCGACCCCGCCGGCCGCACCGTGCACCAGCACGCGCTCGCCGCGACGCAGCCGCGCCAACTCGCACAGCGCGTAGTACGCCGTGAAGAAGGTGGTCGGCACCGTGGCCGCCTCTTCGAAGGTGAGACGTTTAGGCTTGTGAGCGATGGCCTCAGCCTTCGTGCGCACGTGGCTCGCGAACGAAGCCGGCGCGAAACCGAGTACCGCGTCGCCCGGCGAGAAACGCCGCACATCCCGGCCGACACGCGCGACGCGCCCCGACAGTTCCATGCCGATCGTCGCACCGGCAAAACCGTTTTCGACGGCCTCGTCGGACAGCAGACCCATCGCGTACATCACGTCGCGGAAATTCAGACCGGTTGCAACCGGCTCGATTTCGACTTCATCCGCCGCGAGTTCGCGTTGCGGCAGCGCAAACCATTCAAGGTTGCGCAACGAGCCGGGCGATGCAAAACCGAGCACCGCCGCCTCGTTCTGCGGACGTACCGCCGCAGCCGATTCGCTGCGCAGTGCAGCGCTCGCCGCAGGCAGCATGCGCGGCACATAGCGCCCCTGTGCAGTGAGCAGCACTTCTTCTTCGCCGTCGGACGCGAGCAGCTCGCGCGCCAACTCGGTGCCTGCATCGCGGCACGCCGGCGATACGTCGATCAAACGGCACGACAGTTCCGGATGCTCGTTAGCCAGTACACGGCCAAGACCCCACATCGCCGCCTGTTCGGGACGCAGCGTCGCGGCATCGGCAAACGGTGTGGCGACCGGCGCACCACCGCGCGTCACGATCCACAATTGCGGCTGCATCACGCCGGCAACCGCGGCGAGATCACGCACGAGTTGCGCCAGCGCGAGCGTGGTCTGCTGCTGGACTTGCATGACTTCAGCGCCATCCGCATCGGCGGACAGGACGTGATCCGGCGCGATAAATACGACGTGATGCGCACGTCCAGCCGGCGCGGCCAGCTTGCTCATGTCGTGACGCAACGCCGCGAGCGTGCTGCTCGACGTCGTGTGGCCAGCGGCCTGCAAGGCAACGTTCAGAGTCTCGTCGACGCCGGTTTCCGCTGCGTACAGCAAGGACCAATGCGCAGACGGCGTCTGCGCTTCGCTTTGATTGCCAGCAGAAGCGACCGAATACGGTTCGCGAGCAACGATCAACGTCGGTGCGCCTTCGAGATCCAGACTCTGCTCCGTATGCCGCGTGACCCGTTCGAAGCCCGCTTCTTCGAGGTGTTTCGTCAAGGCTACCGGCGACAGCCATGCTGCGCGGCGCGCGTTGGCATGCGCGGCATCCGCGTCGATATCGAACACGATATCGGCGAAGCGGCTATTGCGCGGCTCCGCGATCACGACCAGCGCGCCCGGCGCAAGCCAGCCGCGCAGCGCGGTGAGAAGTGCACGGGGTTCGGTCTGTGCGGCGAGCACGTGGCTCGCCACGACGATGTCGTAACGCTCGCCGGCTTCGATGCCGGACAGGCGCGGTGCATCGCCGAACTCAATATTGGCGATCCGGATGGATGGATGCTCGCTCGCGTCGAAGCCGCTCAACTGCTCATGCGTGCCTGCAATCGCGTAGTCGCAGCGCGACACCGGCACGTGAATCGCGAGCGGCTGCAGCACATCGCTCGACGGCGAATCGAGTTCGAGTACGCGCAACCGGCGCGATTCGCTCCACCCTTCGATCGCGCGATGTAGGCAGGCACCGGTCAACGCATTGACGTGCGCCCACGTCGGCGAAGCTTCGAAGAAGTGTTCGACCAGACTGCTGCGCGACGGCGGCAGGATCTGCGCGCCGCTCACTTCGCCGCGCAACACGGCAGGCAGCGCGGCGCCACAATGCGCGAGCAGCGTCAATTCGGCTACGTGCGCGGGCGACTGCGCAAGCAGGTCGCGCCACAGTTCGTCGATGCCCGGCAGATTCTCACAGGCCGTGGCGTCTCGCACCAGACGCGTACCGTCGCGCTGCGCCAGACCGTCTTCAACGACGATCTGCACGAGGCGCGCCAGCAGTGCCGGATGCGCACAGTCCGGCAGCGACGGTTGTGCAAACACATTCATCGCATCGAGCGCGTTCAATGCGTAGGCGCTAGCAAGCACGTCGAGCAGCGGCAGCATTTCAGTCAGATGCGCCTGTCTGCGCGAGAGATCTTCCTGCGTCGCCAATTCCCCGATGGCGTCTTCGAGCAATGCGGCCGGATCGGGCAACATGCGTGCGTCGAGGTCAGCGGCAAGCGGCTTCGCTTCGGCGATATACGCGTAACGTGCCGGCGCATGCTGACGGCGCCCCATCAGATCGACGCGGCGGAAACGGCACGTGCCGAGCCGTGCGACGATCGCGCCGTGCGCGTCGGCGAATTCGAACGATGCCACCACCGAATGCGGACTGCGCCGTTCGATCCGGGCAACCACGTAACGAATTGCGTCGCCGCGCAGATAGTCGATGCGTCCGATTTGCACCGGCACATAGGCAGCGTGTTCGATCTCTGCCTGATCCGCCGACGCGAGCAAGGCGAACAGCGGATGGAAACCGCTGTCCATCAAGGCCGGATGAAGCGCATAGGCGCTCAGTTCGGCTTCGGTTTGCGCGAGTACGGCGGGGACTTCCACTTCCGCAAGCGCCATGTCGGCGTTCGCGTCGACGTGCACCGCACGCACCCATTGGAATGCCGGACCGTAGCTCAAGCCGATCGCGGTGGTGTTCGCGTACAACGTTGCGCCGGACATGGCCGGTTGCGCGAACAGATCGGTGAGCGTGGTCGCCGGCAGCGTGCTCGGGTCGCCTTCCGTACTCAGCGCGCAACCGCTCGCCAGCAAGCGGCCGGTGACGTTGAGCGACCACGCTTCGTCGGACATGCGGTCGCGCGTTTCGATCGTGAAGCTCGCGGTGCGCACGTCGACCGTGAAGCGGAACAGTTTCGAATGCTGCGGCTGAAACACCACCGGCAGGCGGATTTCGAGGTTCTCGACAGCGCAGCTTTGCGTGCCGAAATGCACGCGCGCGGCGGCGAGCGCCATTTCGACGTAGCCCGCGCCAGGGAAGGCCACGCCGCCATCAACGACGTGATCCGCCAGCAGCGGCAGACCGGCCGGATCGAGCTGATTTTCCCAGGCGAGCGCGTGTTCGCGCAGGCGGTAACCGAGCAGCGGATGTTCGCGGCGGCGATTGACCAGGTTGTAAGCTTCAGCGGTCGGGCCGAGCCAATAGCGTTCGTGCTGCCACGGATAGGACGGTAGCGCCGCACGTGTGCTCATCGGCGCGAAGCGTTCGACGTCGACGCGCGCGCCGTTCGCGAGCATCGTGTAGATCGCGTGATGCAGCATCTGCGCGCTGTCGTGATTGCGCTTAAGCGTCGGCAGCGAGCGGCCGGTGAGGCGGACGTCGTCGAGCGTCTGCGTCACATAGGTGCGCAGAATCGAATGCGGGCCGACTTCGAGGAACAGGCGCACGCCTGTCTGAGCGACCTGAGCAACGGCATCGCCGAAACGCACCGGCTCGCGGATATTGCGCCACCAGTAGTGCGCATCGAGTTCAGTGCCCGCGAGTTCCGCGCCTGTCACCGTCGAGACGAAGCTACGCGTTCCCGCATTCGGCGCGAGATCCGCGAGGCCCTGCAACACGCTCGGCTCGATCGGGTCCATCTGACGGCTGTGGAACGCGTAGTCCAGTTCCAGCATCTGGAAGAAGCGGCCGCTTTCCTTCACCGCCGCTTCGAGCACCTGCAGCGCGCCAAGCGGGCCGGCCAGCGTGACCGCTTGCGGGCTGTTGACACCCGCGACTTCCACCGCGGTGTCCACGCCGAGTTGCACCATCAGTGCACGCATGGCGGCTTCGCCGAGCCCGGCTGCAGCCATTCGGCCCGTGCCGCGCGTGCTTGCCTGAGCGCGGCTACGGATCTTGATCACGTGAACGGCCTGCTGGAGCGTCAAAGCACCCGACGCCCACGCCGCAGCGACTTCGCCAACGCTGTGCCCGAGGCACACGTCGTAGCCGACGCCACGCGCTTCAATCACGCGCACTATGCCCACCTGAATCGCGAACAGCAGCGGCTGCGCGTGCTCGGTTGCTTCCAGCGTGGCGGCCGTGACGCCTTCGCGCAGTACCTCGACCAGCGAGGCACTGCCGTCGGCTCGCCACAGCGCGTCGAGTTCGTCGAGCGCGGCACGGAACACCGGCTCCTGTTCAAGCAATTGCTTACCCATGCCGGCCCACTGCGAGCCGTTGCCGGAGAACACCAGGGCGAGACGTGTATCGTCGCCCGGGGTTTCGCCCTGCACGAGGGCCGATTCTGTCTGATCCGGCGTCGGCGTGGCTAGCGCGGCGAGTGCCGCCCGTGCTTCGGCCGGGGTCGACGCTGCGATGATGGCGCGATGCTTGAGCCACTGGCGGCGATGCGCCGCGTTCGATGCCAGCGTGCTCCACGGCGTGCCGTCGTCGAACCTGGACAGATAACGTGCGGCCAGCGCGGGCAGCGCGGCTGCGGTGCGAGTCGACAGGACCAGCGGCAACAGTGCGGTTGAGTCGCTTTCCGCTCGTGCGGTGGAATCTGCTACCGGCGCTTCCCGCAAGACAATGTGTGCATTGGTGCCGCCAAAACCGAACGAATTGACGCCGATCACCAACGGTTCCGCGCCACTGTCGAGCGGCGTCAGACGATCGACGACACGCAGCCGGCCACCGACAAAATCGATCGCCGGATTCGGTGTTTCGAAGTGCAGCGTCTTCGGCACCGCGCGGTGCTTCAGGCACAGAATCGCCTTCATCAAGCCCGCCATACCCGAAGCCGTTTCGAGGTGGCCGACGTTGGTCTTGACGGAACCGATCAACAAGGGCTGATCCACCGGCCGCCCCGCCGACGCGACTTCCATCAAGGCGCGCGCTTCGATCGGATCACCGACCGCCGTGCCCGTACCATGGGCCTCGACATAGGCGAGCGAGCGCGGATCGACGCCCGCGCGGTCGTAGACCGTGCGCAGCAATGCCGCTTGCGTTGCCGCGCCCGGTACGCTGATACCACCTTGCGAATAACCGTCCGAGTTGACGCCCGATCCGGCGATCAGCGCGTGGATCGTGTCGCCGTCGGCCAGCGCGCGGTCGAGCGTCTTGAGCATCACCAGCGCGCCGCCTTCCGAACGCACGTAACCGTCGCCAGTGGCGTCGAATGCGCGGCAGCGTCCACGAGGCGACAACATCGACGCTTTCGAAAACGTTACAAAACCGAACGGATGCAGCAGCAGATTGACGCCGCCGGCGAGCGCCATCTCGGCATCGCCCGATTGCAGCGCCTGACACGCCTGATGCAAAGCGACCAGCGACGACGAACACGCCGTGTCGACCGACACACTCGGCCCGCGCAGATCGAACAGATAGGACAGACGGTTGGACGCGATGCTGAGCGTATTTCCGGTAGCCGAATACGGATCCACCGCGTTCAGGTCGTCGACGAAACGATTGCCGTAGTCTGGGCTGGCCACGCCAATGTAGACCGCGCAATTGCTGCCTTCCATGTCGCGCGGACGCACGCCCGCATCCTCGAAGGTCTCCCACGCGAGTTCGAGCAACAGGCGCTGCTGCGGGTCCATCTGCTGCGCTTCGCGCGGCGAGATGCCGAAGAAGGCCGCGTCGAAACCCGCGACGTCGTCGAGCACGCCGGCTGAGAACGTGTAGCTCTTGCCCGCTTCGCGTTTGGACGGGTGCTGATAGAACTCCGTGCCGAAACGGTCCGCCGGTATTTGCGTGACCGCGTCTTTTTCGTCGCGCAGCAGCGCCCAGAAATCGTCAGGGCTCTCAACATGGCCGGGGAAGCGGCAGGCCATCCCCACAATTGCAATCGGTTTAGTCATCGTTCTATCGTTGGGTGCAACGTGCGCGCCGGCACCCCGTCCGGCAGGCCTGATTCGAGTGCTCGAATCAGGGAGAGGCCGAGTTGTTCGGCGCGCAAATCTTCATTCGTGGCGGGCGCTTCGCCGTAATTGCGCCAGATAAAGTAGTCGCTGCGAGTCGGCTCACAGCCGAGTTCACTGAACACGTGCGGCAGCGCAGGCACGTGATCGCCGTAAAAACACAGCACCGTGTCGCGACGCCGCGCGCGCAGCGCTGAAAGCAGGCGGCCGAGCATCGCATCGGCGTTGGCGAGGTGCCGCAGATAGGCGGTCAGATCATGCCAGCGCGCCTCGTCGCCGAGCGTGTGGAAAGCCGCGCCCTCGCCTGCCTGCACCGATTCGAGGTGCAGCGGCCCGTGGTTTTCCATCGTCATCGCGAAGATGAAGGCGGGCTTGTCGCGCGGTTCGTCGAGCGCGCGGATGATCGACTCGGCTACCGCCATATCGCCGACATACGGGCCGGCGCGCGGCGCATCCTTGAACGATGCGATGTCCAGAAAACGGTCGATCTGGAGATGTTTGAAGGCGCGATTGCGACCGAAGAAATCCGCGTAGTACGGGTGAATCACCTGGGTCTGATAGCCGCCCTGTTTGAACCACGAAGCGAGCGATGCGCAGGCGCTGCGCACGAAGGCGTACGGATAGAAACGTGCATAGCCGAGTTGCGCGCCTTCGACACCGGTCAAGACCGCGAACTCCGTGCGCATTGTATTGGCGCCCCACGCGGGGACCGTCAACTCGCCGTGCTGGACGGACTCGCGGCGTGCGGTGTCGAAGTGATGCAGGATAGCTGGGGCGACCGACTCAGTGAGGCGACGCGCGTCGAAGAACGATTCGCTCTGGATCAGGATCACATCGGGCGTGGATTGCGGTGCGCCTGTGGCAAACGGACCCGCAGCCAGCACGTCGCGCAACTGACGCGGCGTGGCCAGCTTCATGCCGTTCAGCAGATAGGCGATAAAGACGGCGAAGAAACCGTGACGCTTCTGGTCGTCGGACGGATTCAATGTGAGGGGTAAGCGTGCGGCGAGCAGATAGGCCGCGGCGAGGCAGGCGGCAGCCGCGATGGCAATCGCACCGAGTGGCCTGCTGGCCATTGGCGTGTCTGCGACGAAACCGCCTATCACCACCGCGATGCCAACGACGATCGCCGCCACCGTCCCTGCGCTGAGAAACGGCAAGTACAAACGCGGATGCGCGAACAACTGACTGAACAGGCTGAGGTCGGTGAAGACAAACGGCTCCCGCAGCGACGCATATTTTGCGTTACTCACACCGGCAAGCAATGCGACCAGCGCGATTGCGACAAATGCGGAAAACCTGACGCGCCCCGTGACCAGCAACAGGCATAGGCAGATAAAAACGATTGCGACGACATGCAAAGCAAAGGCGATCGGCGAGCGGCGCAGCGACGCGCGCGGCAGCGCGATCGCTTCGGGCAGAAGCGCGAGGCCGGCGGCGGCCGCGAAGCTGAGCACGAGCGTCATCTCCACTCAGCGCTCCTCGCGTGGCAAATAGGACAGCCCACCCAGAATCGCATCGGCCACTACAGCGGGCAGCAATGGCAAAAGGCGCATGCCGAAAGCGAGCAGACCGGGGAAAGCGATTTCGGCGCGCCCTGCTTTCAGTTTGTGCTGGATATGCCGGGCAGCTTTTTCGGCCGACCAGAGGAACCGTTTGTCGCCAGGGAAGACGTCGCTCATTGCTGTCTTGACGAAGCCGGGCAAGACGATCGACATGCGGATGCCGTCGCGCGACAGAATCGGGCGCACTGAATCACCGTAGGCTTTTATCGCTGCCTTGCTGGCGCAGTAAGCCGGTGAGATTGCCATGCCGCGCAATGCGGCAAGCGAGCTGATTAGCGCGATCTGACCACTGCGGCGCGGGCGCATACGGGCGATGACCGGAAGTACCGCGTGCATCACGCCGTAGAAATTCGTGTCGACGATGGCGGCCGTGCGCTCGAGTTCTTCCCAGTCTTGCACGGACGCGAGCGTGCTGGCCGCGCCGGCGTTGGCGATCAATAGGTCGATGGGGTGGGCGTCGTCGAATTGGTGCAGCCAGGTTTGCATGGCGGCGGCATCGCGGACGTCGATCTGGCCTGTTTCTACGGTTGCGCCTTTTGCGCGGCAGGCCTCTGCTGAAGCGTTGAGACGTCCAGCATCGCGGCCGGCCAGACCGAGAACCACGCCTGGCGCCGCATACGCCAGCGCGAGCGCGCGGCCGAGCCCCGCACTCGCGCCGGTGATCACAATGTGGCGCGGGGTGGCGTTAGGCATGTGCTTCCGCCTCTAGGCGCCGCACTGCGCCGGCTGTTGCCATGGCAATGCCGGTACGGGTGTAGAAGTCGCCGTTGATTTGCGTGTGGTGAACGACATAGTCCAGAAAGGCTTGATACAGATGCATGTCCGGCTGTTCTCCGTGCAGCCAGAAATCGTCCAGCGAGCCTTGCCAGGTTAGACCTGGCATGCTGTAGATCGCCGTGCCGAGCGCGATCAGCGGACGGCGGTGATGCAGTGCCGACAAACCGACTGTGCTATTCACCACTACAGCACCGCGTGCGTGATCGAGAAGCGTCGGCAGGTGGCCTGCGTCGATGAAACGCAGGCGATCGGCGATGCCGAGCTCACCTGCGAGTTGCTCCGAATGGCGGCGGTAGTCGATCAGGCCCGTGTCGAGGGGATGGTTCTTGATCACGAGCCAGCTGCCGGCCGGGGCGTGCTGCGCGAATGACTTGAGTACTTTGGTTATTGCTTCACGCACCCCGTCGAACGGCGAATGGACAACGATCTGCGCGTCCGAGTTCAGTTGCAGCGGAAAGATGTAATACGCATGACCGGCCGCAAGTAGATCGCGCGTGACCCTGTCGGAATCCCGATGATGCTGGCGCTGACGCAATGCGCGGGCGGCAAGACCTGAGTACTCGAAGAAGCCGTTTCTCGGACGATGGCCGCGGTAATGTGGAAAGCGCGTGGCAAAAAGCGTGTTCGCGCTGCGATACCGGATGTCGTGGAAGGCGCGTTCGTAGAGGTTGTAGCCGGTGGGCTGGCCTACTGGACTTGGTGGGGTAAAGCGGCGTTGGCTCAGATACCAGGCGGGGTCGCGTGGCAGTTTAGAACGGCCGTTTACACCGTGATTTTCCAGCGTCAGCCAATGCGGGCGGACGTAGCCTTCTTCAAATACGTGGACGCGCAAGCCATTAGCTTGCGCAACTGGATGCATGTGGCGGTGAATTTCGCGGCAGTCGCCGAACATTATGACGTCGGTAAAGCTGCCTGATTTCACTCGATTGACATACCAGTTTGTTAGATCGCTCGCCTGACTACAGAAATTCCAAGCGTCGCCAATACCTGCGTATGCCAAATCACCACCGCAGAAATTAACTCGACGCACAGCATGGCCCCGCTCGCGCAACGCAGTGGCAAGTCGGCTAAAGAACGGGGAAGCCGTACCTTGCAGAGCGAGGAAGGATTGGTGCATGTGAGAACGTCGAAGAGCGGTCCGAGCTCAGCCGACAGAACAGCGTACCGACACGCCCTTCCCCGAAGACTTCGGAATCGTTTGAATAATTGCTGCTGGTCTTAAGCAAGGAGCGAAGAATACAACATAACGAGATAAAAAATAAGAAACGTTAAGAAAAATAAGGAAATTTGTTGGAAGGACACGATGGTGCATGGCGTCTGCATTATGAGCTGGCTATAATCGGCGGCCCTTGGAGCATTGACTGGGTATGCGCCACCGTTTGCCGTGTAAGGATTGCAATGCTCAGCCTAGCGTCTGCAAACCCGGTAAAAACGCCGCGTAAGGATTCGTATTGGTTCTCGCAAAACGTTTGCGCCCTCGTGGCCGCACACTTTTGTGGGTGCTTCCGCTCTTCCTTTGGATTCGCCCAATGGGCTCCAAGGGAATTGAAAGAACTATTCAAAGTTGGATAAGACGTTGGAAACTGCATCTAGCAACAACGCGGCACTGCCGCCCTCGGGGAAAAAGAAAGGGTTGGTCGAACGCATCAAGGGAGTCAATCGCATCTTCGCGCTGACTGTCGTCGTGCCGACCACGATCGCCGTGGTGTACTTCGGGCTGATTGCATCGGATATCTACGTCTCGGAGTCGCGCTTTGTGGTACGGAGTGCGCAAAGGCAGAGCCAGACCAGCGTGGTGGGTGCGCTGCTACAAGGTACTGGCTTCTCGCGGGCACAAGACGACACTTATCCCGTGATCGACTACATTCAGTCTCGCGACGCGCTTACGGAGCTGAACCAGAACGACTATATTGCCGACGCTTACGGCAATCATGGTGACTTGTTGAGCCATTTTTCGCGCCACCTCGACGGCAGTTTCGAAGCGTTGTGGAAGTATTACGGCAAACATATCGTCACGGTCGATCTGGATTCGACCTCGGCGATTACGACCCTCCAGGTTCGCGGCTATACGGCTAACGACGCGGAAAAGATCAACGAAAAGCTGCTTGAGATGAGCGAGCGGCTCGTCAACCGGATGAACGCGCGAGCTGCGGCAGACACGGTTCAGTTTGCACAGAGCCAGGTAGATATTGCCGCCACCAAAGCAAAGGACGCTGCGGCCGCATTGGCAACCTACCGTGATTCGTACACGGTCTTCGATCCCGACCGACAGTCCGCGCTCCAACTACAGCAGGTCACTGCGCTGCAAACGCAACTGTTCGCCGCTCAAACCCAGTTGATCCAGTTGCAGTCGATCTCTCCGCAGAATCCTCAGATTCCAGTACTCAAGACCAGTATTGCTACGCTTCAAATGCAGATCGAAGGGGCGAACGGCGGCGTGACCGGCGGGAAGAATTCGTTGTCGAATAAGGCAGCGGCGTATGCGCGTCTACAATTGGATTCACAGTTTGCGGACAAGCAATTGGCCTCGGCAATGGCGGCACTCGAGAGCGCGCGAGCCGAAGCGCAGCGTAAGCAACTGTATCTGGAGAGGTTGGTACAGCCGAACACCCCGGACGTTGCAATTGAGCCGAAGCGATTGAAGTCGATTTTTGAAGTGTTCGCGCTGGGAATGATCGTTTGGGGCGTATTGAGTCTGCTGCTCGCAGGCGTACGTGAGCACCACGACTAAGGATTGGAAACCGTGCATCACGACACACCTTTCCTGAGATCGCTGCAAATTCAAATGCGCGTCGTGGGCGCGCTTTTGATGCGGGAGATTCTGACGAGATACGGGCGGCACAATGTCGGCTTTCTGTGGATTTTCTTTGAGCCGATGATGTTTACGCTTGGGGTTCTGGCGCTGTGGACAGCTACCAAAGCCACGCACGGATCAACGCTTCCGATCACCTCGTTCGCGGTTACTGGATATTCTTCCGTTCTGCTTTGGCGGAACTGCGCCAATCGGTGTGCACTGGCCATTCTGCCGAACCAAGCGTTGCTCTATCACCGCAATGTGCGGGTGATTGACTTGTTCATGGCACGAGTACTGCTGGAAATTACGGGAGCAACTATCTCCTTTGTTTTTTTGGTGGTTCTCTTCGTCACAATCGGACTAATGAAGCCGCCCCAGGACGTAAGCTTAGTAATCGCAGCCTGGGTTTATCTGGCAGTGTTCGGCAGTTCACTGGGATTCGCTATCGGCGCTCTGAGCGAGCGGAGCGAAACCGTGGAGCGCGTTTGGCATACCGTCGCGTACCTGCTGTTTCCTCTCTCCGGCGCGCTCTTCATGGTCGACTGGTTGCCAGAGAAGTTCCAGAAGATTGTTTTGCTACTGCCAATGGTCCACGGCACAGAGATGCTGCGCGGGGGCTATTTCGGATCGCTGGTTAAGCCGCACTACGACGTAAGCTACATGATTACGTGCGACTTAGTTCTCTTGTTCGTAGGCCTATTTCTCGTAACGGATGCGAGTAAGCGAGTCGAACCCGAATGATCGAACTCAACGAAGTCTGCAAGGACTATCACACTAGGCAAGGTCGCCGGCGCGTTCTCAATGGAATCAATCTGCGCGTCAACCAAGGCGAGAAGATCGGCATCCTAGGGCGCAATGGTGCCGGCAAGTCGACGATGATCCGGATGATCAGCGGAGCCGAATTGCCGACCTCGGGGAAGATCCGCCGCAATATGAGCGTGTCCTGGCCTCTCGCATTTGGCGGTGCATTTCAGGGCAGTTTGACTGGAATGGACAATCTGCGGTTCATTTGCCGCGTGTACGGGGCAAACGCAAAGGCAGCAGAACCGTTTGTTCAGGAGTTCTCTGAGCTCGGCTACTATCTGCGCGAACCGGTTAAGAGTTATTCCGCTGGTATGCGTGCACGACTAGCCTTCGCCATCTCAATGGCAGTTGAATTCGACTGCTTCCTGATCGATGAAATCGTCGCCGTCGGTGACAGTCGTTTTCACGCGAAGTGCCATCACGAGCTTTTTGAACGCCGCCGAGACCGGTCACTGATTATTGTGAGTCACGATGCCGGATACATCCGCGAACATTGTGATCGAGCTGCAGTTCTGATCCAAGGCAAGCTTCACACCTTCGATCAAGTTCAGGATGCTTATACTTTCTACCAGGAAAGCGTGAATTGAGGGTCTTCGCGCGGCAAACCAATTGTTCCGACTGATTAAGACACTCAAAGCGGGAGCGCTCCAGTTCGGCGCGATCTGGTGGCTACCATGTCTCGCACGGTCCGCTAGACGTGCGGTCATGGCGCTTCAGCCAATGGCGCCCGGCGAAGCGCAACCAACCCGGCAATTGCTGGTGGATGTTTCAATCATCGCCTCGCATGACGCGGGCACCGGCATCCAGCGCGTCGTTCGATCCTTACTGCTGCAACTTCTTGAAGCGCCACCGGCAGGATTCGAAATTCGCCCGGTGCGCGCAACGAGAAAGCAACCCTACCGCTACGCCAACATCTACCTCGCGTCGTTGAGCTCGTCCGCGCTGCCTCGGGAAGACGACGACGTTCAGGTATTCAACGGCGATATTTTCCTGGGGCTTGACTTAACTAGCCGCATTGCCCCCCGGCGACAACTCGACCTTCTTAAGTGGCGCGCAAAAGGCGTGCGCTGTGCGTTCGTGGTCTACGACCTCCTGCCCCTGCTGCACCGTCAGTGGTTCACGCCACGGGCGTACCGATCGTTCCGTCACTGGGCAACTACGCTAGCGGTACACGCGGACGCACTGCTTTGCATCTCCAGTTCGGTTTCAAAAGAGGTGAGCAGTTGCATGATGCGTCGTTTCGGTATGACTGGAAGCCAACCCGCGACCAGATGGTTTCATCTTGGGGCAGATCTCCACGTCGACCACGCTGGGGAGGAGATTGATGGGTTGGACCTACAGTACGCGAATCCAGGCCACCCGCGGCGAAATGTTCTCATGGTAGGCACGATCGAACCTCGCAAGGGTCACGGGCAAGTGCTCGATGCATTCGATGTGCTGTGGCGCAATGGCGTTGAAAGTAAGCTGATCATTGCCGGCAAACCCGGCTGGCGTGTCGAATCATTCATCGAACGCCTGAACAATCACCCTGAGATCGGCAAGCGCCTGCTTTGGCTCCCAGATATCAACGATGTGCAATTAGTGCGATTGTATGCGGAGCTCGATGGGCTCGTAATGGCGTCGGAGGCTGAAGGTTTCGGACTGCCACTGGTGGAAGCTGCTCAATACGGAATGCCCCTGTTTGTCCGCGACATCCCCGTGTTCCGAGAGGTGGCGGGAGAACATGCGGTCTACTTCTCTGCACAGAATGGCATTGAACTGGCACCTCAATTGGCGCAATGGCTGGACCTGTTAGACAGCGGCACAGCACCGGCCAGCCACGCCATGCAGTCGTTGACATGGTTCGCGAGTGCTGACCGTCTAAAAGCATTGCTGGCGGACTTAGACTGCCCGCGTTAGCTCAACCAAAACGACGGTACACCTCAAAGGTCATTCTGGCACAGCGCTCCCACGTCAGTATGCTGGCAACCTGCAACCCACGTGCCGCAGCAGCGCCACGCCACGCGTCATCGCATAGCACCTGTTCGATACCGTTGCGCAGCACTTCGTGATTATCGGGCTCGACAAGTAAAGCCGCACCGCCAGCGACCTCCGGCAATGACGAAGAGTTTGAGGTCAAAGTGGGCACCCCACTTGCCATTGCTTCGAGCACAGGAAGCCCAAACCCCTCGTAGACCGATGGATAAAGAAATGCCCGCGCTCCCGAATAGAGCAAGGGCAAGAATGTTTCGTCAACAAATCCCAAATACCGCAACCAGCCTTCTTGTTCGCCTCGCTCGATTTGCTCATGTAATGCGCCGTTCAGCCACCCTGCACTACCAGCCAAAACCAATGGATACCTTGTACGCAGCAATCGCGGCAAATCAAGGTAGGCCGCCAACAGATGGTCAATTCGCTTGCGGGGTTCAAGCGTGGAAACGCACAGCGCATAGCCGCCATAGGCAAGGCCATAGCTGCTCAAGGCAGTTGCAATTTCCGGCGCATCGCGACGGCGAAAATCCTTTCGTGCGCCTAAAGCAACGGCTGTAATGCGTTCAGGAGACCAGCCGAAATAATCAATGACTTCGTTGCGGGTCGCCTCAGAATCTGTAATTAAATGAGTAGCGCGCGCCAATGTCGCCGCAAAGCTGCTCTCGAAGTGTTTGATGCGCGCGGCGGGATGTGTCTCAGGATACTTAAAGACTGACAGATCGTGCACCGTCACAATTCCGCTGTCCACAGACTCTGGCAAGAAGTAGTTCGGAGAGTGGAACAGGTGCCCGCGCATTTCGCGCCGCAGTCGCCATTGGCGCCAACCTTTAGGAGGACGCAAGAGGCGGTGGTTACGCTTCTGAGTGAGTGTGGCTACGCGGGGTGCCTGCAAGAGGTCCGCAGGGTCGCTGACCCAACGGCCGGCGGAAAAAAACCGCATAGAGTCAAGTTCGTGACGCATGCCCTGGTAGTGGGTCGCGAGTTCCCACGCGTAACGACCGATTCCCGTTAGCGGCGGAACCAGCGCGTCTACAGCTAGAATCAATTTCATACAACGTTCTCAGGCATATGGCGCAAACCGTTCCGCTGCAAAATCCGATGAGAAAAAAAGATAGGGCCACCTACGTTGACGAGTGTTTGGAGGAACGGTCGCAATCCATCCGTCGTACGGCCGATTGATATGAGAGCATTCTGGGCGGAGGTAAATCTCGATGTGGTAGTCAGTTTCTTCACAATCACATTCTGAGCCAGTGATAGACGTGCAGTATTCAAACACACAGAGGGGTATCTGCCCCCGCCCGTCACAAATCTGCTCGACGGTTTCAAGACACCCCACCCAAAACCTTCAGTCAGGAAATCTATTCACTTGAATCACACGTTGTGTTTGGCCTCACAGTGCACTCGACCAACTCCTTGCTTCCATCGTGGGTTGCGATTGGCGCATAGGCATGTCCCTCCGCAGGCTCCCAGGGCCAAATCTCGATCATTGAGAGCCGCAAATCCGTGTCGTCAGTAACCCAGACCCTAACTTCAAGATCAACGCATGAAGCAGCCAATGTTATTGGCAAGATGACGAGGCACTCGTCGCTGTCGGGTTCGACAAGGCGTCGCTCTGCGACCACGTGATCGCCTTTATCAACTACGACATCCATATATGCTCCGGCAAAACCAGCTTTGCCCAGCACACCGCGGATCGCTAGTCGATATCGCCCGGCAACCAACGGAATATAAGGACCAAACGTCAAATATCCCGCACGCCCGGTGCAAACAATCTCATGTCCCACGCGAATGCCAACTTGCGTGCACACACGGTCGTCGATGCCGAGAAAGCGATGCTCCCGCGCAGTGCCGTCGGCACCTACATTCTCAGCCGAATCGATAGTTCGGAGGCTGATCTCAGCCGGTAAATAAGAGTAGCCGGCAAAGGTTCGGCTAACTTCGTGATAGATCTGGAACTCACACATAGCATCGTGCCATGCGAGTTCCCGCTGACCTTCGAGTGATCGCTCGGTAAACGCAAAACCAGCTGTATACGTGCCGGCCGGAAGATTCGAGATAAGGTGGTGACTTACACGATGTTGGCCCCTTTGCACGAACTGGTGAGTCTGACCTAACAACGTGCTATTGATACCAAATGCCCATTGTCCGTCGCTGTCAAACAAATGGATTCCCATCTCAAGCCCCCGTACCTCTCGCGAAAGGGAGAAATCGACGTCGAACGTTATCGGTTGGCCATACCGGATATCGTAGCCTTGCTGCAGTATCGCAGTGTGAATTGCAATGTCCGGCGTACTGAAAACACGAGCCAATATTGGCTCATACTTTCGCCACCTAGATACAGTCAGGCGAGAAAATTTTTCCGAGTTTATTTTCGCAATCGATGCCTTCCAGGCGACTACCGCGGCGTAAAGGCGTAAGTCCAGCTGATTAAGTTCCTCAATGCGCCTCCTTAATACTGAAGATACTTTCTCTACCGCGGGCCGTTGGCTAGTCACATTAACGTGCGCAAGTTCAACTGGCGGAGCAATCCCAATCAAGGCAGCAGCTTCCTCGAGAAAATTCGGCATATTTTCATATACACCAACAACCGAATATTGCTGAATCGCCGCAAGAGCATTGGAGACCTTCACTTCGTCCGACTCAGAGCCGTCACCAGCAATCCTACAAAAGTGCTCGGTATACGGATTCGAGATTGATTCAATAAACTCAGGAGAAGCATCGAGGCCTTCGCTCGCGAGAAACCGGCTAGCGCCGTCTTTGTGAGCAACAGTTTTCCTTACTACGCCAACATTGTTCGACAAATAGAAAATCCACGAAATGGCTCGATCGACGGGCTCCCGGAAAAACGTCATATATTGATAACGAGGATCCAACTGCTCCGCGTTATTAAAAAAAACGTGCGCGCTAATAATTGAATAAAGTCCGCCATATTTGCGGATCAAATCACGATGATCGCCGATCAGGTTAGTAGTAACGCACCCCGCCCCCAAAGCCTCGACGAGCCAGGCATTGATTGCCTGGCCAGCCGTCTTAGGAAGATGGTCAAAAATCACCCGACCGGAGAATACACCATCTCCAGCTGCCATCTTATTTTATCATCCGTAATATTAAAACGAAAATCCAGCTTGATTCCGTCGAATATCGGCCTCAACCATCATTCCACACAATTTCTCCAACGTGGTGCTTGGCTTCCAATCCAATTCCCGTGTGGCCTTTTCGGGATTTCCGATCAGTAGTTCGACTTCAGCCGGGCGGTAGAATTTGGAATTGACCCTGACAAGCGTTTTTCCGCTCTTGCGGTCAACGGCCACCTCATTCTCTGCAGAACCTTCCCAGACTAGCTCAAACTCAGCCGCATGTGCCGCCATTGAAACGAAATCTCGCACAGTTTCCGTGCGATTAGTCGCCAACACGTAAGTGTCTGGCTTGTCGGCTTGCAGCATGCGCCACATGCCTTCCACATATTCTTTGGCAAAGCCCCAGTCACGTTTCGCGTCCATATTGCCGAGCTCCAGAACATCAAGCCTTCCCAGACGGATCTTAGCGATGCTATCCGTAATTTTACGGGTAACAAACTCTCGGCCGCGAAGTGGAGATTCGTGATTAAACAAGATTCCGCTGCTGGCGAATATGTTATAGCTTTCGCGATAATTAATTGCCATCCAGTGCGCATAGAGTTTTGCAACCCCATAAGGACTACGCGGATAGAATGGTGTGCTTTCAATCTGCGGAATGGCCTGAACCTTGCCAAACATCTCAGATGTACTGGCTTGATAAAAGCGAATAGCCGGATTGACGATGCGAATCGCCTCAAGCAGATTCACTGGACCAAGACCGGTAATCTGACCAGTGGTGACAGGCTGATCGAATGAGACGCCTACAAAACTCTGCGCGGCGAGATTGTAAACTTCTGTTGCGCCGGTCGTCTCCAAAAGACGAATGCTGGATCCAAGATCGGTGAGATCATATTCAATCAAATGAAGATTGGGGTGCTTGTCAACACCCAATTCCTCAATACGCCAGAAATTGACTGAGCTTGTACGGCGATACGTACCATACACGGTGTAGCCCTTATCGAGCAACAGTTCTGCGAGATACGCGCCGTCTTGCCCCGTAATACCAGTGATGATTGCTGATTTCATATTTCAAATCTCGTTATTAATAAAAAATATTCTTAATTTGATGCCGCTTCTTATGCTCGCTCGCACCAATGGATTGGATCTTCGTGTCCGCATGCTTTGTCGCGGCTACCGGTTTTCCCGTTCGCCCCGAATGCAATGCCGCTCGATGTGACTCCCGAACTGGCACCGATATATCCGAATGCCCTTGATCGACCACGGGAAATGGATGTATCTCGAGTAACGAAATGGTCACATCCGAGTGGTCTCCCACCCACACCCTAACTTCAAGGTCATCGCATGCCGCATCAAGAGTTATTGTCTCGGTGACTAGCACCCCGTCTCTATCCGGCTCGCCTAGAACGGACTCACCGAGAATAAGAGCGGCTTGATTCACAGATACATCAAACTTCGCCCCCGCGAGATTGTCCCTTCCCGCGGAACCGTGAATAACTACGCGATATTCGCCTGCCGCAAGCGCAATGTATGGACCAAATATCAGATACCCCGACTGGCCCGTGCTTCGCACTGTTCGACCCGAGCGCAACCCCACCTGCGTAAGAAGGCGTTTATCGCTGCCCCAGAACCGCTGTACGTCGTCGGGCATCCACTCCTGATACCACTGGCCATCAAGAACGACATCCATCAAGTTCTTCGCACTCTGTTTCCAACTTAACCAGGGCGTGGCGCTCAGTCGACGAACATGTCCTGCCTTGCCGACCGCCAACCAAGCCTGCACCGAATCTGCCAGCGCTTCGGGAGAGCGCCCCGAGAAGTACACAGCTTGCTCGCCAGTCAACTCGCGAAACAGCGGAATATCCCGAGCAATCACGGGCAGTTTGTACCGAACGGCTTCAACGAGCGATCGATCAAAACCCTCTCGTTCAGAAGCTGCAATCAAGCAGGCTGACTTCTCGTAGACTTTTTGAATGTGCGAACCGTCAACATTCTCTAACCAGAACAATCGACAGTTGAAAGACGAATGGCTCCGGATTGTTTCGGCCAATTTCTCTGCCGTCGGAGCTGCCTTTCCGACGATCACCAGATTGATCTCGACACCCCGCGCCCACAATCCCTCAAACGCTTCCAATACTTGACTATGTCCTCTTCCACTCGCCAACTCACCAAGAATTAAGAAACTAGGCTTAGCTGCAATGGCCCGCATTGAGGCATCCACGTCTGCAGGCGCGGCATCAGTCTTCACAGGCCAGTCGACGTCAACACCTAGTTGGAAGCATCCAACGTTGAAAGGCCTTAGTCGGCTCAAAGCGCCCACAGAAAGCGAATCTAGCATTTCGTCTGCTACTGTGCGCGAAGGACATAGCACGCCGTCGCAGCGCATTATTACTTGCAGAAATTCTTGGAATTGGTCGGCTGCCCCCGGCACAAATCTCTGAGGTTGCAAGACCGGGAGCATGTCATAAACAACAAAATTGACCTGCACGCCGTGGTTTCGCATCGTCTGATAGAACGAATCGTGAGTCAGCACCACTTGCTGCTGAACTGCCAAACCGACGAATTGGTCACCGGCCCGAAATTCAATTGGGTCATCAGTCAACACTGAATCAGGGCAATTCAGAAAGCGCAACGCAAACTGACGCGCGTAACGATACCCCTTGTCAGACGTCGCATACACTGGGTCGACCCGATAGCCGTGCGGAGGATTAGCGAACAACTCTCGCAGAAGGCTACGCGCTACATCGCTGGTTTCGCTCTGGTCTTTCTCTTCGATCAGACTAGAAACATCAACTAGTAACTGGCGCAGACCTATCTTTGGAGAAATGGATCTCTCCACCGCAGTTGCCAATTCCCCCCACGAATCGGCATCATTTGGTGCGGGCTCCACGACGCCTAACGCATGCGTCAATGCACCAACACCAGTAGCCGCCTCACGGTAAGTGCGCTCGATCACCTCTGCATACTGGTCGGCGCACGTTCGCGGAGCATGGTAAGTCCGGACGATACGACGGGCATTTTCCCCAAGCCGCTTGCGAAGCGAAGCATCCTTCCAAAGCTTTTCCAGAGCCTCAACAAGTTGTTCATCTTCAAACTCGTCGGGGAGCTTCCATACAGCTTCCTCTGGCAAATCCGCCATACTGCCGTTTGCATTTACGATTGTTGGCATGCCCCAGTTCATACAGTCCAGCACTGACGCAGATGTCTCTCCACGCGAAAGCGTCCGCAACTGCACGCCAACATCGGCCGCAGCCAAATATTGACGGAAAGCGGCGTCATCGGTCCAACCCGTTATGCGAATGTTCTTTTGCACTCCGCTGCCAGCGATGACTTCCAACAATTGAACGCCATAATCACCACCGTGATTTTGACCGACAAACACCAGCACACATTTGTAATCTCTTGAGAGTGCCGAGGAAAGCCAAGCTTTTAGCAGCCGGTGATTCAGCTTGGTAGGCGCCAAAATACCGAAACTACAAATAACAAAATCATCGGGGTCGAGATTGAGTGCCCGACGAGCTTCGTTTCGGCCGATGTCTTTAGGCGGCATCCGGAGCAAAGGTAGGACTGACCAATCGTCGCCCGCACCTTCGCCATACCACTTTTTCGCCAATTGCTTTGAGTGGTTCGAATGCACAATCACGCCGAGCGCGCTTTGGAGCACACTCAAATTACACGGGTATTGCCATAAAACTGCTTCTTCTACATCTGATATGTGGAAGCGACGCTGCACAGCAGCGTAACCATGTGCATGGCTAAGCTCTTTGACCAACGCGGACGGGCGAACGCCGTGTACGTCCATGCACTGTGTCATACCGGATAGAAAGAAATCGTGCAGAACGACTACCCCAGGATAGC
This sequence comes from Burkholderia sp. GAS332, assembly GCA_900142905.1. Classification (NCBI taxonomy): domain Bacteria; kingdom Pseudomonadati; phylum Pseudomonadota; class Betaproteobacteria; order Burkholderiales; family Burkholderiaceae; genus Burkholderia; species Burkholderia sp. GAS332. The sequence continues at coordinate 1,803,960 of FSRV01000002.1, forward strand.
TCTCCAGCAGATTCAGCATGTGCTCATGAAAGTGCGAGTTACCAAAATGGTAGAGCACCCGCTCATAGCGACTTGAATTAACCTTAAACCATTCAATGCTGCGCTGAGTACAGTTTGCGGAAATCCAAGGATCAGCGATAGAGTCCTGAGCCACGATAACGTCGACATCATAGTGACGAGCCAACTCGGGCAATAATTCCGCACTATAGCCACTAATACCGCTGCGTTCGGGAGGGAGCGGAGAAAAATACGCCAGTTTTGGACGGCGATTAGTCGAGACCGCGACAGAGCGCAAAGCCCCCTCCTTTTTTTGCCACGAGCAAAATGCAGCAATGGCAGCTTTGCCACTTGCGTCCCAAGAAAAGCGCCTCGATTGCTCCAAGCCATGAAGCTCTAATTGCCGACGAAATTGCCCGTCGGTCAGAACCTGTTCGAGTTTGCTGGCAATTGACTCGTCGCTACGCGGGTCAAAGAGAGCGTCGTCCCGGCCGATGACCTCAGGTAAGCTCGATGTATTCGCAGCGATCACTGCACGACCGCAAGACATGGCCTCCAATGCTGGCAAACCGAAGCCTTCATGCCATGATGGGAAAACAAACACTTGGCAAAGGTTATATAGCGCAAGCAAATCATCTTCCGAAACGAAACCCGTAAGCACGAGTTCATCAGCGGCAAGGCCGTGCTGCTTCGCCAAGGCCAACAATTCGTCCCTGTTGTGCTGTTGAATCGAACAGACTATAGCTAACTGGGTCTTTGCACGAATACGTTTTGGCAGCTTTGCATAAGCACGAATCAAACCATCGATATTTTTCCGGAAGTCAATTCCGCCTGTATACATCACAAATTGCCGTTGCAAATTGTGCCTTTGGCGGACATCTTTCTCTTTCTCAGCACTAACAACTATAGGCTGAAATTGCGACTCGGCGGCAGTCGAGATATTGACAGCCATGTCCGTCGGAAACCCGAGGTAATTAATCGCCTCCTGGCGCGACGATTCCGAGATGGCTAGCAGCAAACCAGCTCTACGAATATTTCCGTACTTGTTTTCGAACCACTTCTCAACGACTGGATTCTGGAAATAAAGATGAGGATTAATTAGTGGAATTAAATCATACAATATTACTGCTGTAGGTACGGTGTTACTCAACAAGCCCACGCTGGTTACGATGTCATCTCCTAGCCCTTCCATTAGGCTGCTGACCAGAACCACGTCAGGATTTAAGCTGGCCAAGAAAGCTTCTCGCACCAATTCAGCTGACTGACGACGCCAGTCGTTGTTCGTATCCATGTGACCTACTGGTCCCGGGACCTGCCAGACGCGAATGTTGGCTTGTGAAAGCAATCCTTGAAAAGCAGCTCGAATTGGCTCTATCGAGTCGGCAAAAAGCCCATTGAGCGCAAGAATGACCTCATGCTCACCTTTGTTGCGGACGATTGCTTGCGCCAGGGACATCGTGTAACGGCCGATGCCCCGATACCGAGAACCCGAGCTTTGTGCTCCCTGCAGATCAATCACAATACGCATTTAGGCGCCCCTTTCGGCTGACGATTTGATTTGTTTGTATATGTTTCTGGCGCGTGTCGAAAGCAACGCTGTTCCGTCCGACACCGATGCTGAAGCCGATGTGGCGACTGGGTTTTCGACAGCAAAATGCCCACTGCTCAATGCAGCAGCACCGAGCGTCCTTTTCTCAAGGGCTAGTTTGTGCAAACCGGCAAGCGCACCTTCCAACGTCTTAAATCGATAATTGCTCTCATCACTCATCAGACGAAGTTGGTTCTCAATCGCCCGCAGTTTCCGTTCACTTGCGTGATTACCCTCCGCGCCGCCGTACCACCTAAATAGCCAACCGATCAGCGGCAATTGCCCTCTTTCGTATAGCTGAATGGCCGCATCCAATCCGGCAAGTTCGGCTCCATGCGCCTTTCCTTCCACGGAAAACCTTATTTGCTTCAAAAGCCGGATTTTGGATATCCCAGTGCGGAGCCGACCCAGGTAGTAGCCAAAACCCCCGGAATCCGGAGCTCGACCTAATAGCGTTTGATAAGCGCAGCGCACAAACTGTTGATCGTGATGTGCAAGTAATTCCTCCAGCGTGGATGCAACGACCGGAGCAATCGGGTCAACCGCTTGCGTAAAAGAAAGCATGATGGACTCAATGGATGCGTCGCGAAAGTCGATCGCGCGCGATTCTAAATTCGACGACATGACTGCGTGATATGCCACGTCTTCGCTCGCCTGGAGGGGAGCCATGGAAAGGACCGCTTCATCGGAAAAGGCAGGGATGTCAGACTCCGCGGATGCTGCGTGCATTTTGCTCGATTGCGATTCTTCGGCGACATTCATCGGCTGATCGAGCGTACTCAACGAAACGTACACTTCGCCGCTATTCGCTTTCGATTTAGGCACGCCAAACGCAGCCAGCCTTCGCAACGGCTCCGTCATTCGCCACGTCAGCGAGGCTTGCGTCGCAGCCAAGCTCTCCTGGACATGCGCGAGCGTTTGACGCAGCCGCATGCTTGTTTGTTGCTCAGCTAACATTTCGGATTCGAGTTGCGCCGCAGCCAACGCACTCGATGCGACCAGGTGGTTATTCTCTTCAACCTTTGCATTGAGCTCAGCGTGATGTCGTTGCACCTCCAATTGCTTGGCAATTTGGAGAGCCTGCGTTTCAGCTTGTAGATCCCTGATTATTTTGTCGAGTGCCTTCTCATGCATCGCCCATTCCTGCTCCCGCTGGCGGGTGGCCTCTTGTGCGGCTTGCTGCTGATCGACAAGCGCCAACTCCCTCTCAGCATGCTTACGTTCAAGTGCACGCTGTTGTTCGCTATGGCCGCGCGTCAGCTCGACCCTTTCCCGGGCAGCCTCTTGCTGGATCGCCAGCAGTTGCGCAGCCATCTCCTGCTCGCGCTTTACCTGTTCCCGCAGCAGCGTTTCAATTGCTTGCTTTGATTGGGCGCTTCGTCCAGCATATTCCTTTTGACACTGGACAATATCTTGCTCCAACCGTCGGCGTTCTCCTTGCTTGGCTTCGAGGCGCGAGTTGAGCAGTTGCTCCTGGACAGCATGTTGTCGGAGCAACTCCTGTTCTCGTCCCATCTGACTCCGGGCGAGTTCGTCCCTTTCCCGCGCCGCTTGCTCTTGAATTGCCAACAATTGCGCAGCTACTTCCTGTTCGCGTTGAACCTGAGAGCGCAACGCACTTTCCAGCCGCTCCTGCACTTGGCGGGCGTGCTCCGACAGCGCCTGCTCCCGTTTCGTCCAGTCTTGCTGAACATGGCGCAGTTCATCTCGCTCGGCTTGCAATCTCTGACTGAGAACGTTTTCTCGATCGACGTGCTGGCGGTGTAACTCACGCTCCTGTTCGACGTGACTCTGAGCCTGCGCAGTCTTCTCCTCGGATGCCTGACGCTGAACTACCGACAGTTGCTCTGAAAATTCCTGCTCGCGCCGGACCCAATTCCGCTCCTGTTCTTCGCGTGCTTTCTCAAGAGCTGCGACGCTTAGGTTAAGGCATTCAACCTCACTGCTTGCGGACTGTCTTTGCCTCTCGACTTCTGCGAACGCCTCGCCAACCGTTTCTTCACAGCGTTGCTTGATCAAATTGTGAAAGGGGGCGCTGGACGTACCATTGAGGGCAAACCCGTCAAACACGTTTGGAGGTGCCTGGAAGGCGTCTTTAATTTCCGGATGCGCTTCCGATACATAGTAGCGGTTCAATCCGTCGAAATAGACAGGCGCGTATCCATACGAGACGAGTGTTGCTTCCCAGTTATTGTGCGTTTCAGTCTGAGTCATAGGGAGAGTGCTTTCGACCACAACAATCCACGGCCGTGCCGCAGATGCCCCCCAAGTGGACAACACTTGTTGCTCAAGTCCTTCTACGTCAATCTTGAGCCAATGTATTTCAGATCCCACAGATGCAGCGAAAACCTCTTCCAGCGTAACGCAGGCCACAACTATTTCACGCACGTCGAAACCACGATCGCGATGCTGTCTGGCTATGCTGGCGTCCCCCGTTGAAATCCCGGTGCTCGGGATTTCAAAGAACGGGAGGACCCCAGGGCCATTGCAGACAGCAGCTTGAATAACCAAATCACCAGGCCGCTGCTGTCTCAGCAATTCAGCATAGTGTGGTGTCGGTTCGACGTGAATACCTCGCCAGCCTCGCTCATGAAATGCTAGGCTAACAGAGTCGATAATCGGGTCCTGAGCACCAACATCTATGTACGAGCCGCCTTCGATGTGCCCAAGGGCGCGCCAGATCATGACGTCTTCGAAATTCTGGGCGTAAGAAGTAATGCTCACGTTATGACTTCCGGATCAAAGGCTGGGCAGGTTCAAGTGCTGGGTGCGTCGGGTTTCATGATGAAAGCGACGTACGGTCAAACAGGTGCGAAGATTACTAAGAAAAACTCAAACGCGGGGGCTGGCTAGCCATGTCGCGGCATTTGTTGAGCGCGCACAGACGGCACCGGGAATCAACAGATACTCGCTTGACCGAAGCGGCTGCGTGTGTGGGAAGTACTTGATAATTCCGCAGCAGTCGGAAAACAACGATGTCCATTTCGCTTCGAACTCAGCCCCGCGCCCGAGCGTTCCAAAATATCGATAAACCACTATCTTCACTTCTCTCTAGACGACTTTGATCGCGGCAACATTGGCGCGTCGCGCACACTCTCGACACGCCCCCAGCGATTCATTTTATATACAACTCAACGACGCACGGCATCGCGCCAGACCAGGTGATTCACGCATCAGGCCCCTCGGCCTATTCAATGCCAATGACACGGGAGAAGCAACAATGCGCGTCGATTGAGCGCCTGCCGACGAAGCACACCAAGGCACGCCCCTCAACTGGACTTCCAACATACTGAATGCCGAATTAAGAACCAGCCCCCGTACCCGCACGCACGCACGCACGCCTAGGATAGACTCATAGCAAGCCGACCAATAATCCCGTCAACGGGACCTGCAGGACCGACCACGGCCTATCTCCCTGCCTACTTAAACGTCTGAACCCCTGTAATCACCGGATACGCCACCGAGAACACCACATTCAAGAACTTCTGCACCTCGGCGATCGGCGCATTCGACACATACAGCAGATCCTTGTTATCCATCATGAAGCTCTGCGCGACAAAGAACGAGTTCGGGTCACGCAAATTCACGCGATAAACGACTGGCACCTTGCCGTCGGCGGTCGTACGCGCAGGCGTATTCGGCCACGGCAATGCCTTCGCATCTTCAAGACGGAAAATAAACACGCCCTGTGCATCAGAGCGGGAATCTTCCAACCCACCGGAGCGGGCCAAAGCCTGCGCCAGCGTGATGCCTTGCGCTTCGAAATTGATTTCCTGATTTTTTCCAGTCGCGCCAAGCGACGTAAAACTGAACGGCTGGAACAACGCCGTCACCACATCGCCGGCGTGCAGTGGCACATTCTGATGCGGATCACGAATGACCGTTTCGAGCGGCAGCGAAGCCACCGTGTCGCCACGCGTCACCTGAATCGTGATCTTGTCGACGGGTTGCTTTACACCCCCAGCCGCAGCCAGTGCATCAAGCAGGCGCTCCCCGCGCGCGCTCAAAGGCATCCGGTTACTACTAGCCACATCACCAACAACCGTGACATACGAGGTCGCGTTGCGTGAGAGCTTCACCAGAACTTGCGGATCGTGGGCAATATTCTTGAGGCGGGCAGCAATGTCACGCTGCAATTCCGTCGGCGTGCGCCCCACCGCTTTCAATTCACCCGCAAACGGCACGTCGATTTTTCCGCTGCCGTCGATCGTCTGATCGGGCAGGACCGTTACGCGCGCATTGCTGGTGCCGCCCTTCGAGTCCAATTGCGCGGCGCCAAACAGCGTGGCGGGCGGCGCCTCCCAAATTGACACTTCGATCGTGTCGCCCACGCCAAGCTGCTGCTGGAACGAAGTGCTATTGCCTAACGTAGCGGAAAAATCGCCAACGCTACGCTCGGCAAACAGCTTGCGCGCGACATCGTCCGTCACATCGACGATCTGAATGCCGGCGGGATTGGCTGGGGCTGCGGCCTTGCTTATCTGCGAGCTGCTAGGCCCAGATGTGGGGATACTCGAGCAACCGCTAAGCGAAAGCGCGCCAAAGGCAACTGCGGTAAAAATAACACCAGGAGACAGACGCGACATTAATTGCAAGAGTTAGTAAGTAAATTAAGTTCGCGCGAATTGTCTCATGCTGCAGGGCGAAATGGCACGGTGTGAAAAAAAAATCCACACTCCATGGGCCAAAAATTTCATCGTAAGTGCACAAAACTGCACCTCACTTCCAACGCAAGCTACGTGACTGCGCATCAGACGGAGACTGGGGAGGCTCGATCTTTTAATACGGTGAAGCAACTGGACAAGCGATCTTTGCAGCGAAGCCGGGCTTTAAAAAATCTCCTTACTAACGGCAAACGTTTGCTTGACCCGCACCGCAATGAACACCGCCTCGTCAGCGTCTCTGCATGGCAATTTATTGCCGACCATTCAACGAGCCAATGCCAATCCTTACACAAAGTTATGGTATGGGCCCACCTTGCGCCCACCCCGTTTCGACAGTTAGCCCGCCATCACTGACGCGTGACGCATACCTTGCGAGTGCGTGACGCATAGTCGGCCTCAAGCCTGGCACCAACGTCACCTGCAAAAGTCGCACTGAATTGGCTTCACATCGACTGCCGACTATTTTTGCCATCTATCTAGTCAGCACACGCCTTCCCAAGGCCTTCACCATGCGAAGACGCCTTTGCCTCTCAGCAGAAACCATCCGCGATCGTCACCGCCCATCACCCGAAAAAACTCAACTAATTTTCGGCGCTGGGAAACGACCCGGCGCACAACTTAGCCCACTTACGACTTACCGATATATTACAAAACATCAACACGAATTCTCTCGCGCACTCGGGTAAAATGGCGCGTTGAAAGAAAAGCCACACCTCGAAGGACTGAAAAAGTCCGAACGACAGCCGAGAAAAAAGCACCTCAGTGTCAACCATCCATCTGGACGTCACGCGCCTTCTCACGCGCCTTTACGACGGGCTTTTGCCCACCGGCGTAGATCGCGTCGGCCTCCAATACATTCAGAAGTACGGCGCTAAAGCGCGCGCAATTCTTAGCGAACGCGGTTTTTCCACGGTTTTGACCGAGAGAGATTCACAGCAAACGTTCGCAATGCTTCTCTCATCGATCCGCAATAGAAATGCCATCCGTGCTTTAGTCGCACGCGCGTGCCTCAATCGCCTGCGAGAAACAAGCCTTAATGGCGTGCTGTTGCATACTAGTCACAACGGGATGGAATTCGGCCGATATTACCAAGCGATGACAAAGCGCGGAATTCGCCCCGTATTCATGGTCCACGATTTAATTCCGTTGACCCATGCCGAATACTGCCGCCCGGGCGTAGATGCAACTCACCGGCACCGCATGCACACAGCAATCAGGCACGCAAGCGGCCTGATCGCCAACTCACAAGCCACGCTCGACTCGCTCGCGGTCGAAGCCCAGCGCACCGGTCTCAAGCTTCCGCCGAGCGTAGTCGCACGCCTGGCCTCTGGCGTTACCCAAGGCCCGCTCACAAAGCGCCCGCTGCCCTCACCCTACTTCGTCATGCTCGGCACCATCGAGCCGCGCAAGAACCACTGGTTCATCCTGCACGTCTGGCGGCGCCTCGTCGAACAACTCGGTGCAGCCGCACCCAAGCTGGTCGTGATCGGCCGGCGCGGCTGGGAATGCGAAAACGTCGTCGACATGCTGGAGCGCTGCGAAAGCCTCAAAGGCGTCGTGATAGAAGAAGCGCACTGCTCCGACGAGCAGCTTCACGCTTATCTGCAACACGCTCAGGCGTTACTGTTCCCGTCATTCGTCGAAGGCTACGGCATGCCGCTCGCCGAAGCGCTCGCGCTCAAGGTGCCGGTCCTCGCGAGCGACCTCGACGTCTTTCATGAAATCGCCGACGACATTCCGGACTATCTCGACCCGCTCGACGGTCCCGGCTGGCTCGCCCGCATTCAGGCGTACACCCATGAGAACAGCCCGGAGCGCGACGCCCAGTTGACTCGCATCGAACGCTTTCGCGAACCGACATGGGCGGAGCATTTCGAACACGTCGACGGCTTTCTTGAAACGCTGCGCTAGATGAAGGACCGCGTGACTCACCAGCCAGCTCCGGCGAGCATCACCGTCAATCTCGGCAGCGTGACGCGCGGATTCCGCTCATTGAATTGGCTGGCCCGGCGCTCGGACAATCTCTGGATCGATGGTTCGCTCGGGCGGGTCGCGCTGCGCCTTTCCCGTCTAAGCGGCAAGCGCGTCAACGCAACATGGCCCGGGCCGGTCTGGTCACGCAGCGCGTCCGGTACGCCCCTGTTGTCATGGTTCAGCGCACCGGTGACCGATGGCGGCGCTGATGCTTTCGCTGTCGCGATCGATGAGGCGCTCACCAGCGCGCTCGAACACAATCGGAGCGCCGACGCGTCGCCCGAAATCGAACGACTGATGCAAAGGTTCGCGCGCAGCCATGCCTCGACAAAGCGTCGATCGCGATCCGACTGCCCCGCCGCGCTACTCGACACCAAACGCCTAACCCGCGTCATGCTGATTGACGAGCGCGCCTGCTCTCATGGGCTCGGCGCGACAGCGGTTCGCAACTCACGTCGAACCTTCAAGCGAATGGTGCAAGCCGCGTGCTCGGCCCATCCACAAGCCGAATTCTGGATCGCGCGATCGGATGACAAAGGCACGGGACGCTGGCTTTCTTCATCGGTCGACTGCATGCCGCCCGACGTACAACGCCTCGCCGATCACGAATCGCTGTGCGCCGCATTGCCTCATGTCGATCACGTCTATACCTTAGGCGCCTCAGAGGGCATGCATGCGCTGCTGGCCGACGTACCGGTCCACGTATTCGGCGCACCCTATTACGCGGGCTGGGGATTGACCGACGACGATCTGCACTTGCCGAACCGCAGCGCGCGTCCCACGCTCGCCGCACTATTCGACGTGGTCTTCCTGCGCTTCACACGCTATCTGAATCCGTTCACTCACACGCTGGGCACGCTCGACGATCTGCTCGACAGCATCGAGTTGCAGCGAGCAGTCCGGCACCGCTTCGCGGATTTGCAGCACGTAGCGGGGATACGCTTTCAATGGTGGAAGCGCCCGTTTGCGACGCCGTATGTAAGCGCCGGCGGCACCACGTTGCGCTGGACGCGCGAGCTGCGGTCCGTGCAGACGAACGAATGCGCAGTACTGTGGGGCGCGCGCAGTGCGGACGGTCTTGCGCCCGAGGTTCCTCGCGTCAGAATCGAGGACGGTTTCTTCCATTCGACAGGCCTCGGCTCCGACATGATCGCGCCGCGCAGCCAGGTGATCGACCGCCGCGGCCTCTATTTCGATGCGAGCCAGCCGAGCGATCTAAGCGTGCTGCTTAACGAAACCGAGTTCAGCGCAACCGAACTGGCACGCGCCGCGGCGCTGCGCGATCAGGTTGTGAAGCTCGGCGTCACCAAATACAACCTGGGGCGGCGTCGCCCTGTGTGGACCGCACCGGCAGGCAAGCAAATCGTACTGGTCCCGGGCCAGGTCGCCGACGATGCATCGATCCGTCTCGGCACGCGCGCCATCGGCACGGCCGACGCACTGCTGCGCGAAGTTCGCAGGCTGCGCCCCGACGCATTCGTGGTCTACAAGCCGCATCCGGATGTGCTGTCGGGCAATCGCAATGGACTGATCGACGCTCAGCAGCTCGCCGATATCGTCGACACTGAAGCGGACTTGCTGTCGCTCGTCGACGTGGCGGACGAAGTGCACACACTCTCGTCGCTCGCAGGCTTCGACGCGTTGTTGCGCGGCAAAGCGGTCTTCACATACGGGCTGCCCTTCTATGCGGGCTGGGGACTGACACACGACGCGCTCGCACCGGTGCCGTGGCGGCACCGTACGCTGACGCTGGACATGTTGTGCGCAGGCGTGCTGTTGCGCTACCCGCTCTACTGGGACTGGCGCACGCGTCTTTTCACCACGCCGGAAGCGGTCGTCGAACAGCTCGCACCTGAGGCGGCACGACCGCTCGAACAAGTCCGCGGTAACCGGATGCGGCCACTGCTCAAAGCACTCCGCTGGACCCGCAACGGAATCTGCCATGCGTCATGGCGCTTCCGGCAAAGACTCGCGCCTCGCGCGTAGCTGCCTCGCCAGAAAACGTACAAAGCCCCGCAAGACTTTCACCTTGCGGGGCTTTTTCTCAAGCGACTACGTTTTTCGCCTATCGCGACATCATGTGCATACTGACGTTATGCATGATCCACAATGACCCGACGATCAGAATCACGGCCGTCAGCACCGTAAAGCCGAACGCCATAACGTTCCAACGCTGTGCCGACGACGTATTCATGTGCAGGAAGAAAACCAGGTGCACGACGATCTGCACGAACGCAAGACCCGCGATCGCGAGCAATGCGTTCTCGCCGGTCAGCGTCCCGTTGAGGACGAGACCGAACGCCGCGGCAGTCAGGATGACGGAGAGAATGAAACCCATCGTATAGCTGCCGATGCTGCCGTGACTCTCACCCGAGTGCGCCAAGTGTGCGGTTTCGCTATGGTCCATTTAGATCACGCTCGCAAGATAGACAAAGGTGAAGACGCCGATCCACACGACGTCCAGAAAGTGCCAGAAAAGGCTCAGGCACGTCAGGCGAATCATGTCGCGTTCGGTCAGATCGCGATGACGCATCACCTGCACGGCAAGCACCGCCATCCAGATCAGGCCGCACGTCACGTGCAAACCGTGCGTGCCGACCAGCGTAAAGAACGATGACAGGAACGCGCTACGGCTCGGGCCCGCACCCTGTGCGATCAGGTGCGAGAACTCGCGCATTTCCAGCACGAGAAACGCAAGACCCAGCAGGAACGTCACGCCGAGCCAGAAAAGCAGCACGCCCTTCTTGTTCTTATGCGCGCCCAGCATCGCGAAGCCGTACGTGATACTGCTCAGCAGCAGCATGGACGTTTCGAGCGCGACGCCCGGAATCTCGAACAGATCCTTCCCGGTCGGACCACCCGCGAACTGGTGCTGCATCGCCGCGAACACCGCAAACAGCGACGCGAAGATGATGCAGTCTGTCATCAGGTACAGCCAGAAGCCGAATACCGAATGCGACGGCGGGTGATCGGCATGATGCGCATCGTGATGATGCAAGCCCGCCGCAAGAGTGTTGTTTGACATCAATCCACCTCCAACGCGACCTGCGCATCGGCGCTGGCGCGTTTTTCTTCAATCGCGACCTGCGCACCGGCGCCGGAGCGTTGTTGTTCAATCGCCGCTACCGTGGCGGCCGGGATGTAAAAGCCTTCGTTCTTCTGGAAGCTGTAAATGATCACAGTACCGATCGAGCCGACCAGACCAACAATCGCGAGCCACCAGATGTGCCACACAGCGGCAAAACCCAGCACCAGCGAGAACATCGCCACAACCAGACCCGCGGACGTGTTCGACGGCATGTGAATGTCGCGATACACCGGCTTCGGCCGATTCTTGCGCAACTTCATTTCAGCAAATGCGTCCAGTTCACGCACGTCCGGAATGATCGCGAAGTTGTACGACGCCGGCGGCGAGCTCGTTGCCCATTCCAGCGTGTGACCGTCCCACGGATCGCCCGTCACGTCGCGGTTTTGCGGCAGGTTGCGGTCGCGGATGCTGACGACCAGTTGCAGCACCTGGCAAGCGATTCCGATGGCGATCAGCACAGCACCGACCCACGCGAAGATCAGCCACGGATGCCAATCCGGATTGTCATAGTGATTCAGACGACGCGTCATGCCCATGAAGCCCAGCACGTACAGCGGCGTGAACGCAACCCAGAAACCGATCTGCCAGAACCAGAACGACGCCTTGCCCCACTTCTCATTCAGCTTGAAGCCAAACGCCTTCGGGAACCAGTAGTTGAAACCAGCCAGGTAGCCGAACAGCACGCCACCAATAATCACGTTGTGGAAGTGAGCGATCAGGAACAGGCTGTTGTGCAGCACGAAGTCCGCGCCCGGAATCGCCATCATCACGCCGGTCATACCGCCGATCGTGAAGGTGACCATGAAGCCGAGGGTCCACAGGATCGGCGTCGTGAACTGCAGACGGCCCTTGTAGATCGTGAACAGCCAGTTGAACACTTTCACGCCGGTCGGAATAGCAATGACCATCGTCGCGATACCGAAGAACGCGTTGACGTCAGCGCCCGAACCCATCGTGAAGAAGTGGTGCAGCCACACGAGGAACGAAAGCACCATGATCGCGCAGGTTGCCCACACCATCGTCTTGTAGCCGAACAGCGGCTTCTTGGCGAACGTCGCCACGACTTCCGAGAAGATACCGAACGCCGGCAGGATCAGGATGTACACCTCAGGGTGACCCCATGCCCAGATCAGGTTCAGGTACAGCATGGCGTTACCGCCGCCGTCGTTGGTGAAGAAGTGCATGCCAAGGTAGCGGTCCAGACCGAGCAACGCGAGCGTGACGGTCAGAATCGGGAACGCGGCCATGATCAGCACGTTCGTGCACAGCGCGGTCCACGTGAACACGGGCATCTTCATGAACGTCATGCCCGGTGCGCGCATCTTGACGATGGTCACGAAGAAGTTCACGCCGGTCAGCAACGTGCCGATACCGGAGAGCTGCAGACTCCACAGGTAATAATCGACCCCGACACCTGGACTGAACTGCAATTCGGACAGTGGCGGATAAGCCAGCCAGCCCGTTTGCGCGAATTCACCGATCACCAGCGAGATGTTGATCAGGATCGCACTGATCGCGGTCATCCAGAAGCTCAATGAGTTGAGGAACGGGAACGCAACATCGCGGGCACCGATCTGCAACGGCACGATGAGGTTCATCAGGCCGACCATGAACGCCATCGCCATGAAGAAAATCATGATGACGCCGTGCGCGGTAAAAATCTGGTCGTAATGATGCGGCGGCAAGAAGCCTGGCGCGTTATACGACAGCGCTAGCTGGGTACGCATCATGATCGCGTCCGCAAAGCCGCGGAACAGCATGATCAGCGCAACCACGATGTACATCACGCCCAGCTTCTTGTGATCGACCGATGTGAGCCATTCGGTCCACAGGTAGCGCCACTTGCCAAAATAGGTGATCAGACCCAGAACGAGCGCACCGCCGAGGGCGATCCCGGCAGCCGTCACCATGATGATCGGCTCGTGGTACGGAATCGAGTCTAGTGAGAGTTTTCCGAACATGCGTTACCCCTTACCCTTTGGCGCACAGTTAGCGTCTTTCATGTTGTCGAGGACGTTACCGTTGTTGTATCGGGCAATGATGTTGTGAAAGAGCTTCGGATCGACCGACGAGAAGTACCGCACCGGTTCCTTCTCGGTAGGCGCCGACACCACGTGGTAGCGGTCCATGTCGAGGCGGTCGGACGAGGCGCGTACCTTGGCGACCCACGCATTGAACTCTTCAGGCGACGTAGCGAGTGCACGGAACTTCATGTCCGAGAAACCCTTGCCGCTGAAATTCGCCGCAGTGCCGGCGTAGTTGCCTGCTTCGTCAGCGATCAGATGCAGACGCGTTTGCATACCCGCCATTGCGTAGATCTGGCCGCCGAGTTGCGGAATGAAGAACGAGTTCATCACCGTGTCGGACGTGATGACGAAGTTCACCGGCGTGCCGACCGGGAACGCCAACTGGTTCACCGAGGCAATGCCGAGGTCGGGATAGATGAAGAGCCATTTCCAGTCGAGTGCGACGACTTCGACGTTAATCGGCTTCACCTGCGACTCGAGTGGCTTATACGGATCGAGCTCGTGTGTGCTCTTCCACGTCAGCACGGCGAGGAACAGGATGATCAGCGTCGGAATCGTCCAGATGGCGATTTCGATACCGGTCGAATGCACCCAGCCCGGACGGTATTCGGCATTCTTGTTCGACGCGCGATAGCGCCATGCGAACAGCAGCGTGAGCGCGATAACCGGAACGACCACGATCAGCATGGCCCAGGTCGACGTGGCAATCAGCTCACGTTCAGCCAGACCCACACTCCCCTTCGGATTCAAAACATCGAGATTGCTGCAACCCGAGAGCAGCAACATGAGGCCGGCGGACAGGAAACTTATCGACCCTCGTAGAGTCTTTCCTTTCATATCCATTGCCCTTCTCTTACGACTTCAACGAACGTCATTCGACCGCTCTCCTTTTTATAAGCGATCGCATAATAGGGGGTCGTCAAGAGGATATAAACACCCGATTTCGCAACGATCTATTGCGTCGCAACACCGTGCGACACGTTGCCGCATACCTGTGCGCACGTGAGGGTTTGCAATGCTCTATTGCAGAGTACCGGCGGAGTCGCCGGATCACGAAAGTCCCTTTGAATAAGCACTAAAACGCAGCGCGACTTGAATGGTCGCGTTGCGTCTGGTGCTCGAAAAGGGACGTGTGTCGATACGACGGAGACGCGCCGGCAAAGGCAGCATCCGTGCGACGGATGCTGCACCTGCGCTGCGTTCTGTTTCGATCAGCCCGGCGTGCGTGCCGCGACCGCAGCAGGCGCCGCCGCCTGCAAGTGCTCGCCACCGTCAGCCGGTACAACGTCGTCCGAAGGATGCGCGCTTCGTTCCGATTGAGCGAGGAGCGTGCCGACCGACGGGTCGATCGCATCGGTGAACGGCTTCGGATTGATGCCGATGGCCAGCACCAGCAAAGCCATCGCGCCGAGCAACACGAACTCGCGCTTGCCGAGGTCCTGCAGCTTCGCAACGCGTGCATTGGCAATCGCGCCGAAAATCACGCGCTTGTACATCCACAGCGTGTAGGCCGCGCTCAGGACCAACGTCGAGGCCGCGATGGCGCCGATCCAGAAATTGAAGCGGATCGCGCCCATCAACACCATGAACTCGCCGACAAAACCCGAGGTGCCCGGCAGGCCGATATTGGCCATCGAGAACAGCATGACGAACGCGGCGAAGCGCGGCATGGTGTTGGCGACGCCGCCGTAATCACCGATCGAAGCGGTCTTCGTGCGGTCGTAGAGCATGCCCGTGCACAGCAGCATCGCGCCGGACACCACGCCGTACGAGAGCATCTGCACGATTGCGCCTGCTTGACCGATACGGTTGAAGACGAACAGGCCGAGCGTCACGAGGCCCATGTGCGCGATCGTCGAATACGCGAGCAAGCGGCGCATGTCGGTCTGCACGAGTGCCAGCAGGCTCGAATAGATCACCGCGATCAGCGACAGCGTGATCATCATCGGCGCGAAGAAATGGCTGGCCTGCGGGGCGATCGGCAGCGCGAAACGCAGCAGACCGTAGCCGCCCAGCTTGAGCA
Organism: Burkholderia sp. GAS332; assembly: GCA_900142905.1. NCBI lineage: Bacteria > Pseudomonadati > Pseudomonadota > Betaproteobacteria > Burkholderiales > Burkholderiaceae > Burkholderia > Burkholderia sp. GAS332. The sequence goes on from FSRV01000002.1 coordinate 1,819,321, forward strand.
TACCGATCATCACGGCGGCGCCGGTCGGGCCGTCGAGGTGGACGTCGGGTAGCCACGTATGCAGCGGCCACATCGGCACCTTCACACCGAACGCAGCAAGGAAGCCGAGGAAGACCAGGACCTGCGCCCAGGTGCCCAGATGCGTTTCACGCCACAGCGCGAGGTCGAAGCTGTGCGTCTGGCTGTACAGGTACAGCATCGACATCAGCATCATCAGCGAGCCGAGGAACGAGACGAAGAAGAACTTCACCGCGGCATACGTGCGGTTCGCATTGCCCCACGTACCGATCAGCAGGTACAGCGGAATCAGCGTCGCTTCGAACGAGATGAAGAACAGCATGCCGTCCATCGACGTGAACACGCCCTGCATGAATCCCGACAGCATCAGGAATGCGCCGAAGTACTGCGCGGTGCGCTGGGTGATCGACTCCCACGAAGCGACCACGATGATGATCGTGGTCAGCGCGGTCAACGCGACGAGCCACAGCGAAATCCCATCCACCCCCACATGCCATGCAATATCGAACGTAGGCGACCAGCGGACGTTCTCGACGAACTGCATCGACGTTACGTCGTTGCGGAAGTTCGACACCAGCGGAATCACCGGCAGGAAACCCGCTACCGCACCGATCAGCGCGAGCCATCGCGTGCGACTACGTGCCGCGTCAGATCCGGCACGCAAAACCACCAGGCCGGCGACAATAGGGATCCAGATGAGTAGGCTAAGAAGCGGAGGCAATGGCATGTGTTCTGTTGAAAACTTGAAATACAAAACGCCATATCAATGCCTTCGAAAACGAAAGCATTGAAATGGATATGTAGGCTGGTTTTCGCTGAAATTGACGTCGAAGCGGTGCTGCCCGCTCCACGTTTACCCGCAGTCGAATGACCAAGGGTGGGAGATTACCAAGATAAGAATACTTTTGCAGCGCAACAATGCTGCAACGCCTTTAACAATGCATTGTTGCCACGCCTGCCCTTGCGAAACGCCGAAAAATGTGCAGATGCACAAACCCGCTTGAGGCGGATATTCACCATGCTTCTTGCATGAAGAAGAAAGCAGATGGCGGGCGGTTAGCGACTCTTGCACGGCCCCTTCCACGCAGCGATTGCACTGGAATGATTCATGCAGGTGCATGAACCGCCATCAAGGCCCATTTCGGGCAGTTGGCGAAAATTTAGCGCGTTCGCGAGCAGAAAATTTTTTTGATCCGGCACTCTAAAGAAACGTCGGCGAGCGCCCGGAAAGACCCAAACGATCCGCTTGCCCGCCTGCTTTCAGATAGATATCAGGCGATGTTGGCGCGCGCCTGCGAGCCTTACAGAACCCGAATATACTTCGGCGGTTCAGGGGCCGACACTCGTGCGCAGCACGGTAGTTTCTTCGCACGGTTGGACGCCGCCCTCACCGGCCAGACTTATCGGATACCGCATGGAGCTTCGTGATGAAGGTGTCGTTCCCGCGCTCGAATGTCGCGAGCTTAGCAAGACCTACGGCGCTGGCCGCATCGTGCTGGCACGTCTCGATTTCACACTCGAGCCGGGTGAATTCGTCGCGATCATGGGTGACTCTGGCGTCGGCAAATCGACGCTGCTGAATCTGATTGCAGGACTCGACAGCGCGGACAGCGGCGAGGTGATCATCGACGGCAGCGTGGTCTCGCGCCTGGATGACAATGCAGCCACGCGTTTGCGCCGGCAAAAACTGGGCTTCGTGTTCCAGGCGTTTCACGTACTGCCTCATCTGACACTTGCGCAGAATGTCGCTCTGCCGCTGCTGCTAAACGAGCTACCCAAGGCCGGCGCGCTCGATGTGCTCGCGGCCGTCGGCTTAGGCGGCCGTGGCGATGATTTTCCGCGGCAACTGTCGGGCGGCGAGTTGCAGCGCGTCGCGATTGCGCGGGCGCTTGTGCATCATCCGAAACTGATTCTCGCGGATGAACCCACCGGCAACCTCGATCCCGATACCGCGCATGACGTGCTCGGCCTGTTCCGCGCGCAAAGCAAGGCAACCGGTGCGGCCACCATCATGGTCACGCACTCGGAAGCAGCCGCGGCCGTCGCGGACCGCATCCTGATTCTGAGCGACGGCGGGTTGCACGCATCATCCGGACGCAACGCCTTTTCCGACTCGAACGGCGACTCCCGATCCATTGCACGTTCAGCCGACGATGCACGCTGACCCACGCCCACTGCAACGAATGCGAGGGCATCGCACGCTCGCTCGCTGGCTGTTGAGCGCCGAATGGCACAGTCATCGTGGACGCGCACTGGTTGCCATCGCAACGATCGCACTCGGTGTCGCGCTTGGCTACGCCGTTCAACTGATTAACAGCGCGGCCTTCAATGAGTTCTCGGCGGCGGCTCGCAGCCTCTCGGGCCAAGCCGATCTGCAGGTGCGCGGCGCACAACCTTTTTTCGACGAGTCCATCTATCCGCGTTTGTCGACTGAACCCGGTGTAGCGCTGGCGAGTCCCGTACTCGCTCTCGATGTCACCGTGCCGGATCAGAACGCCGCGCTGCCCGTGCTCGGCATCGACGTCTTCAAGGCAAGCCGCATTGCGCCGGACCTGATCGGCGTGCCATCGCCGGAACGGCCGTTCGATACGCTCGCGGCGGATACGGTGTTTCTCTCGGCGGCGGCGCAACAATGGTTGAACGTGAAAATCGGCGATGACATCGCGCTGCAAAGCGGAACGTCGATCGTGCACTTTCGCGTGGCCGGCGGTCTCGTGAGAACGCGGCCGGGTCAGCGGCTCGCGGTGATGGATATCGCCGCCGCTCAGTGGAAGTTCGGCAAGGTGGGCAAGCTGTCACGCATCGACGTACAACTTGAACGCGGCGTCGATCGCGAACGCTTCAAACGTGACCTGCAAGCGCGACTCGGCAGCCTGTGGGTGATCTCCGAGACACGCGACGCCGAAAGCCGCACCGATCGTTTGTCGCGTGCCTATCGGATCAATATGAATGTGCTCGCGCTGGTTGCGCTTTTCACCGGCGCGTTCCTCGTGTTTTCGACGCAGGCGCTGGGGGTCGTGCGACGCCGTGCGCAGTTCGCGATGCTGCGCGTGCTCGGGCTGACGCGTGGCCAGTTGTTGCGCCAGATTCTGCTGGAAGGCGCGCTGCTCGGCCTGCTCGGTTCGCTGTCCGGACTCGCGCTCGGCTATGCAATGGCGAGCGGCGCGTTGCGTTTTTTCGGCAGCGACCTGGGCGGCGGCTACTTTCCTGGCGTGCAGCCACACGTCGGTTTCGAACCGCTGGCGACCGCGCTATTTCTGGCGCTCGGTATCGCCGTGTCGGTTTTGGGCAGTCTTGCCCCCGCGTTGGAGGCGGCGCGTGCTCGGCCCGCAACGGCGCTTAAAGCCGGTGCCGAAGAAGGTGCGCTGGCGCGGCTCGCTACGCCGTGGCCGGCTTTGGCCTGTCTGCTAGTTGCCGCCGTGCTCACGCAGGTGCCGCCGTTGTTCGATGCGCCCATCGGCGGTTATCTGGCCGTTGCGCTGTTGCTGGTCGGCGGGATTGCGCTGATGCCGCGCGTGACCGCGTTCATATTCGGCGCGGCGAGCCGTACCTTCAGTGCGCGACGTCGCGCCGGTGCGGCCAGCACGCTCGCGTTGGCGCGTCTCGCGAATGCGCCGGGCCATGCATCAATCGCGATGGGCGGCGTGCTGTCGAGCTTCGCGCTGATCGTCGCGATGGCGATTATGGTGGCCAGCTTCCGTGTTTCCGTCGAAGACTGGTTGGGCCACCTGCTGTCGGCAGATCTGTACGTTCGCGTGGCGCCGAACGGGGACACCGGCGGCTTGCGTCCCGACGAACAGACGCTGCTGGCCAGCGTGCCCGGCATCAAGACCGCTGCGTTTGCCCGCTTCTCGCATCTCACGCTCGACCCGGCACGGCCTGACGTCGCCGTACTCGCGCGTGAAATCGACGCCGCCGATCCAGGTGCGACCCTGCAGATGACTGGGGCGGTGCTGCCTCCTTCCGCGTGGCATGAGGGCGAAACACCTGTTTGGGTATCCGAAGCAATGGTCGATCTGTATGGATATAAGCTTGGCCAACGCGTGCAGTTGCCGCTCGGTGAGCGCGATCATGTGTTCGTTGTGGCCGGCATATGGCGTGATTACGTGCGTCAGACCGGCGCGATCCAGATACGGCTTTCGGACTTCCGGCGCCTAACCGGCGACACGGGTGCGACGGATGTGGCTGTCACAGTTCAACCTGGGACGAGCGTCGAGCGCGTGATGGCCGGCCTGCGTGCGCTACCCTTCGGTGCATCGCTGACCCTGTCACAACCAGGCGAAATTCGCGCGCGTACGCTGGTTATTTTCGATCGGAGTTTTGCCGTCACTTATCTACTCGAGGGCGTCGCGATCGTCATCGGTCTGTTCGGCGTCGCGGCGACGTTTTCTGCACAAACGCTCGCACGGGCCCGTGAGTTCGGCATGCTGCGGCACGTGGGCGTGACCCGCTCGCAGGTTCTCGCGATTCTCGCACTCGAAGGCGGCATGCTCACCGCTTGTGGCATCGCAATGGGCTTCGTTCTCGGATTTGCGATCAGTCTGATCCTTGTGTTCGTCGTTAATCCCCAGTCGTTTCATTGGAGCATGTCGCTGCACGTCCCATGGACGGTGCTCGGCACGGTGGCGTTGGTGATGCTGGCTTCGTCATGTTCGACTGCGGTGATTGCGGGACGAGGCGCGGTGTCCGTGGATGCGGTGCGCGCGGTGAAGGAGGATTGGTGATGGGCGGATTGCCGCGTGAGGTCTTGCAGGAGTCGGCGTATGAGGCGGCGCATGGATCGACGCATCAGGCGACTGTGTGCCCTTATCGAGCCGCTCGCATCGGCCTGGCGCACAGCATTCCAAGCAAGTCACCGGCTACGCTGCCCCGCCTTGCGAGTGCACCGAGACTGAGCGCTACGATGAATGCGGCGTTGCTTTGCATGGGTTTGATGGCTGCAGTGCCGGCGTTCGCGGCGACGCCCGAGTTCGCAGCGGTCACGCCGGATCATCCGATTGTCCTTCCGCAAGACACCGGCGCACACCCGGCTTTTCGTACCGAATGGTGGTACGCAACAGGCTGGCTCACGACACCGGACAATCAACCGCTCGGTTTCCAGATCACCTTCTTCCGCTCGGCGACTGGCCATGATGCGGCTGATCCGAGTGCGTTCGCACCGTCGCAATTGATCATTGCGCATGCCGCGTTAAGCGATCCTGCACTCGGTCATCTTACGCACGATCAGCGCATTGCTCGCCAAGGCTTCGGGCTGGCGTATGCGAAGCCGGACAATACCGACGTCAAACTCGACGCATGGAAAATCGTCCGTGCTGTCGACGGCCACTACGACGTTTCAGTGGACGCGAACGGATTCGCGCTGCACCTCGCGCTGACGCCGACACAAGCGCCCTTAGTCCAGGGCGAGCGCGGCTACTCCCGCAAAGGTCCGCGGCCCGAACAGGCGAGCTATTACTACAGCGAACCGCAATTGCGCGTGACCGGCAGCGTAGTTCGACCGGTCGCGGCGGGCAGCAAATCGGCGGGCGAAACGGCCGTTACCGGTGCGGCGTGGCTCGATCACGAGTGGTCAAGCACGCTGCTCGATACCGATGCCGTGGGATGGGATTGGCTCGGCGCCAACCTGACGGATGGATCGGCCTTGATGGCTTTCAAGGTCCGTAGTCGCGATGGACACGCGGTATGGGCTCATGCAGCACTGAGAAATCGCGACGGTCAGGTGACGACGTTTGGCCGCGATCAGGTCGACTTCACGCCAGTTCGTACATGGCGCTCGCCACGCACGAACACGTCGTATCCCGTCTCGATGACGGTCAAAACCGGCACGCTTACGTGGCGCCTCGATCCGTTGATGGATGACCAGGAGCTCGATTCCCGCCAATCGACCGGCGCAGTGTATTGGGAAGGTGCCGTGCGGGTGAACCGCCATGGCGCGGACGTCGGACGGGCTTATCTGGAGTTGACGGGTTACGCGAACGCGATCCGGATCGGGAAGGAGTGACGTACCCGCTTTTTTGCCCCGTAAACGCAAAAACCCCGCCTTGATGGGCGGGGTTTCTGGTCTTGCTGGGGAGCCTGACGATTACCTACTTTCACACGGGAATCCGCACTATCATCGGCGTGGAGTCGTTTCACGGTCCTGTTCGGGATGGGAAGGGGTGGGACCGACTCGCTATGGTCATCAGGCATGACTTGTTGTCGTGTCGCCTTTGTGGGCGGCACAACCAATCTGGAAGAAGTAGCTGAGAGGATGCCTCTCGGTATTACTTTGGGTTGCGCTTGTACTGCACAACACTGATCTCAACCTGTGTGCTGCCCCCTTCGGGGGTGGGATCACTGTAAGCGCTGAAGCGCTAACACTGATCGCAAAACACACTTGTTATAGGATCAAGCCTTACGGGCAATTAGTATCAGTTAGCTTAACGCATTACTGCGCTTCCACACCTGACCTATCAACGTCCTGGTCTTGAACGACCCTTCAAGGGGCTCGAAGCCCCGGGGATATCTCATCTTAAGGCGAGTTTCCCGCTTAGATGCTTTCAGCGGTTATCTCTTCCGAACATAGCTACCCGGCGATGCCACTGGCGTGACAACCGGTACACCAGAGGTTCGTCCACTCCGGTCCTCTCGTACTAGGAGCAGCCCCCTTCAAATATCCAGCGCCCACGGCAGATAGGGACCAAACTGTCTCACGACGTTTTAAACCCAGCTCACGTACCTCTTTAAATGGCGAACAGCCATACCCTTGGGACCGGCTACAGCCCCAGGATGAGATGAGCCGACATCGAGGTGCCAAACACCGCCGTCGATATGAACTCTTGGGCGGTATCAGCCTGTTATCCCCAGAGTACCTTTTATCCGTTGAGCGATGGCCCTTCCATACAGAACCACCGGATCACTATGACCTGCTTTCGCACCTGCTCGACTTGTCGGTCTCGCAGTTAAGCACGCTTATGCCATTGCACTATCAGCACGATTTCCGACCGTACCTAGCGTACCTTCGTACTCCTCCGTTACACTTTGGGAGGAGACCGCCCCAGTCAAACTGCCTACCATGCACTGTCCCCAGTCCGGATAACGGACCAAGGTTAGAACCTCAAACAAACCAGGGTGGTATTTCAAGGACGGCTCCACGCAGACTGGCGTCCACGCTTCATAGCCTCCCACCTATCCTACACAGATCGGTTCAAAGTCCAATGCAAAGCTACAGTAAAGGTTCATGGGGTCTTTCCGTCTAGCCGCGGGGAGATTGCATCATCACAAACACTTCAACTTCGCTGAGTCTCGGGAGGAGACAGTGTGGCCATCGTTACGCCATTCGTGCAGGTCGGAACTTACCCGACAAGGAATTTCGCTACCTTAGGACCGTTATAGTTACGGCCGCCGTTTACCGGGACTTCAATCAAGAGCTTGCACCCCATCATTTAATCTTCCGGCACCGGGCAGGCGTCACACCCTATACGTCCACTTTCGTGTTTGCAGAGTGCTGTGTTTTTATTAAACAGTCGCAGCCACCAGTTTATTGCAACCCCTTCACCCTCCTGGCGCAGGCCAGTCAAGCTACAGGGGCGTACCTTATCCCGAAGTTACGGTACCAATTTGCCGAGTTCCTTCTCCCGAGTTCTCTCAAGCGCCTTAGAATACTCATCTCGCCCACCTGTGTCGGTTTGCGGTACGGTCTTGTTAAACTGAAGCTTAGAGGCTTTTCTTGGAACCACTTCCAGTTGCTTCTTCACCGAAGTGAATGGCCTCGCACCCTTGAATTCCGCGCCCGGATTTGCCTAAGCGCCTTCTCCAATGCAAGGACCGGGACTTCCAACACCCGGACAACCTTCCGCGATCCGTCCCCCCATCGCATTTAACAATGGTGCAGGAATATTAACCTGCTTCCCATCAGCTACGCATTTCTGCCTCGCCTTAGGGGCCGACTCACCCTACGCCGATGAACGTTGCGTAGGAAACCTTGGGCTTACGGCGAGGGGGCCTTTCACCCCCTTTATCGCTACTCATGTCAGCATTCGCACTTCCGATACCTCCAGCGCACTTTTCAATGCACCTTCGCAGGCTTACGGAACGCTCTCCTACCATGCGAGATAAATCTCGCATCCGCAGCTTCGGTATATTGCTTAGCCCCGTTACATCTTCCGCGCAGGACGACTCGATCAGTGAGCTATTACGCTTTCTTTAAAGGATGGCTGCTTCTAAGCCAACCTCCTGACTGTTTTAGCCTTCCCACTTCGTTTCCCACTTAGCAATATTTGGGGACCTTAGCTGGCGGTCTGGGTTGTTTCCCTCTTGACACCGGACGTTAGCACCCGATGTCTGTCTCCCGTGATTGCACTCTTCGGTATTCGGAGTTTGCTATGGCGTAGTAATCCGCAATGGACCCCACAACCATGACAGTGCTCTACCCCCGAAGGTGATACACGAGGCACTACCTAAATAGTTTTCGGAGAGAACCAGCTATTTCCAGGTTTGTTTAGCCTTTCACCCCTATCCACAGCTCATCCCCTAACTTTTCAACGTTAGTGGGTTCGGACCTCCAGTACGTGTTACCGCACCTTCATCCTGGCCATGGATAGATCACCTGGTTTCGGGTCTACACCCAGCGACTGAACGCCCTGTTCGGACTCGCTTTCGCTACGCCTGCCCTAATCGGTTAAGCTTGCCACTGAATGTAAGTCGCTGACCCATTATACAAAAGGTACGCAGTCACCCCTTGCGAGGCTCCTACTGTTTGTATGCATGCGGTTTCAGGATCTATTTCACTCCCCTCCCGGGGTTCTTTTCGCCTTTCCCTCACGGTACTGGTTCACTATCGGTCGATCACGAGTATTTAGCCTTGGAGGATGGTCCCCCCATCTTCAGACAGGATTTCACGTGTCCCGCCCTACTTGTCGTACACCTAGTTCTTCCTCGCTGTTTTCGTCTACAGGGCTATCACCTGCTATGGCGGCACTTTCCAGAGCCTTCGACTAACAATGAAGATAAAGAGTACAGGCTGGTCCCATTTCGCTCGCCACTACTCTGGGAATCTCGGTTGATTTCTTTTCCTGCGGTTACTTAGATGTTTCAGTTCACCGCGTTCGCTTCTCATGACCTATGTATTCAGTCATGGATACTCCAAAAGGAGTGGGTTTCCCCATTCGGACATCTACGGATCAAAGCTCGTTTGCCAGCTCCCCGTAGCTTTTCGCAGGCTACCGCGTCCTTCATCGCCTGTGATCGCCAAGGCATCCACCACATGCACTTGTTCGCTTGACCCTATAACGAGTGTGTCTCGTGCCGCATCCACTGGGGATGAAGCCTTCCTCACATCGCTACAGGTTGAGTATTCGTGTTGCGCCGTATTCCAAAGCAATCTTTCGATTACCTTTTCATACATTGATACAATCACAACCCTGATTCACCTACTCGCACACCCATCTCTAAGTATGCTTTCGTGAATCTCTTTACTACTTCTTCCTGATTGTTAAAGAACGACAGCCGATATAAAGCTCTGCTTCATATCACTCTGACTGGCTCAATCGCCAATGCAAAACACTCTGCTTTCTACTTCAGCAGAACGCTGCGCATTGAAGATTGGTGGAGGATGACGGGATCGAACCGACGACCCCCTGCTTGCAAAGCAGGTGCTCTCCCAGCTGAGCTAATCCCCCAGTCACACACAGACATCTCTATCTGTACTACCCAGGGGTTCAGTCATTAGCGCAGCCACCGCAGAAACAGTGGTGGGTCTGGATGGATTCGAACCATCGACCCCCGCCTTATCAAGACGGTGCTCTAACCAACTGAGCTACAGACCCCTGAGTCTGTCTAATTTCACAGCCGATAAGCGTGAGCGCTCAACGTTTGACACGTTAGCTCGAGAAAGGAGGTGATCCAGCCGCACCTTCCGATACGGCTACCTTGTTACGACTTCACCCCAGTCATGAATCCTACCGTGGTGACCGTCCTCCTTGCGGTTAGACTAGCCACTTCTGGTAAAACCCACTCCCATGGTGTGACGGGCGGTGTGTACAAGACCCGGGAACGTATTCACCGCGGCATGCTGATCCGCGATTACTAGCGATTCCAGCTTCACGCACTCGAGTTGCAGAGTGCGATCCGGACTACGATCGGTTTTCTGGGATTGGCTCCCCCTCGCGGGTTGGCGACCCTCTGTTCCGACCATTGTATGACGTGTGAAGCCCTACCCATAAGGGCCATGAGGACTTGACGTCATCCCCACCTTCCTCCGGTTTGTCACCGGCAGTCTCCCTAGAGTGCTCTTGCGTAGCAACTAGGGACAAGGGTTGCGCTCGTTGCGGGACTTAACCCAACATCTCACGACACGAGCTGACGACAGCCATGCAGCACCTGTGTTATGGCTCCCTTTCGGGCACCCCCACCTTTCAGCAGGGTTCCATACATGTCAAGGGTAGGTAAGGTTTTTCGCGTTGCATCGAATTAATCCACATCATCCACCGCTTGTGCGGGTCCCCGTCAATTCCTTTGAGTTTTAATCTTGCGACCGTACTCCCCAGGCGGTCAACTTCACGCGTTAGCTACGTTACTAAGGAAATGAATCCCCAACAACTAGTTGACATCGTTTAGGGCGTGGACTACCAGGGTATCTAATCCTGTTTGCTCCCCACGCTTTCGTGCATGAGCGTCAGTATTGGCCCAGGGGGCTGCCTTCGCCATCGGTATTCCTCCACATCTCTACGCATTTCACTGCTACACGTGGAATTCTACCCCCCTCTGCCATACTCTAGCCTGCCAGTCACAAATGCAGTTCCCAGGTTAAGCCCGGGGATTTCACATCTGTCTTAGCAAACCGCCTGCGCACGCTTTACGCCCAGTAATTCCGATTAACGCTTGCACCCTACGTATTACCGCGGCTGCTGGCACGTAGTTAGCCGGTGCTTATTCTTCCGGTACCGTCATCCCCCCGGGGTATTAACCCAGAGGTTTTCTTTCCGGACAAAAGTGCTTTACAACCCGAAGGCCTTCTTCACACACGCGGCATTGCTGGATCAGGCTTGCGCCCATTGTCCAAAATTCCCCACTGCTGCCTCCCGTAGGAGTCTGGGCCGTGTCTCAGTCCCAGTGTGGCTGGTCGTCCTCTCAGACCAGCTACAGATCGTCGCCTTGGTAGGCCTTTACCCCACCAACTAGCTAATCTGCCATCGGCCGCCCCTGTAGCGAGAGGTCCTAAGATCCCCCCCTTTCCTCCGTAGAGCGTATGCGGTATTAATCCGGCTTTCGCCGGGCTATCCCCCACTACAGGACACGTTCCGATGTATTACTCACCCGTTCGCCACTCGCCACCAGGGTTGCCCCCGTGCTGCCGTTCGACTTGCATGTGTAAGGCATGCCGCCAGCGTTCAATCTGAGCCAGGATCAAACTCTTCAGTTCAAACCTGTTACTGTTTTTCGGTTCAATTAAGAACCGGTCGCTCACTCAACGTACTGACGAATGATTAACCTGTCGGCGTGAATCCACCCCAACAGGAAAACCTTCCTTTAATACTAGTGTGAGACTTGATACTTTCGCTTCCAGCAAACCCCGAAGGATTCACTGCGCGTCTCGCATCAAGCGCCCACACTTATCGGCTGTTAATTTTTAAAGATCGATTACGCATTCACTACCGAACCTGCACCGTTGTCGCCAACCTCACAACTACCCGGCACCGCTTCGTTCTGCGTCGCTGCATCAGCAGCAGAGAAACGAGATTATGGAGATCGGTCGGCATGTCGTCAATCCCCCTTGCGCAAATATTTTCAAAAAGTTGAGAGACGCCGGAACAGTCCCGCTCACGGCACCAGGAAAATGCTTAGGCATCCGACTTAATTTTGATCGATAACAGCGATTGCGATTTTTTGCAAGCGAGCGGCGCCGTCGAACGATCTCGCGCCGCGATTCACAGAAGGCAAGGAAGGCACAGAGGAGACGGAGGGGACAAAGCACACACAGGCGACGGAGGTGACGAGAGAACAGAGGACGAACAACAGAAACTGCGCGCGAGTCACAAAGACAAACAAGAAGCGCGAACGTGGGCAGCGGTTTTGCGAAGTACGTTTCGGCGCGCGCAGCGCCGCCGGAAGTATGACGGCCTTGTCACTCACGCCGAATGTGCGAGGACACAGATTCCAGATGCACCACTACCGTGGCTGTGCGGGGGACCCGCTTAGCAGGGGTCTCTAGCCGCTTTCTTTGCTTATCTTTCTTTGCGGCGGCGGCAAAGAAAGTAAGTGCCGCCCCGCACAGGGGCAACACTAATAGACCACTAACAAATCAAGAAGAGCCACCCCCTCATGCAAACAACATAAAAGAGCAACAAAAGCCCCGACCCCCTAAAGCTCCCCGCGAACGCGGCCGTAAACAAGTAATCCAGCCACATATTTAGCGACACCGACCATGGAAAACTCAGCAGAGGCCCGAGCAGAAGCCCAAACAGAGAGCCAAACAGAGCCCCAAGCAGAAGCCCCAACACCAACCCTGACTCTAGAGGCCGTCCCCGTAGGCGCCCCTCTCGCCTGGCCAATCGCAGACTCCGACGGCACCCTCCTCTTCGCCGGCGGCACGATCCTGGCGACCACGGACGAGCGCAAATTCCTGTTCGACAACTTCCACCCGCACCGCGGCGACTTGCTGGACGCAGCCACGCAACCGGAACTCCAAACCGACCACCCCACCGACACCACCGGCAAACTCACCCTAAGGGACATGCACCTGACAATAGGTGCACTAATCGGCGTGCGCTCCCAGCTAGGCAGCGGCGCCCCAATGCACCCATGCCGCATCATCGGCTTCGCCCCCAACCACGCACTCTTCGTCACCCCGCCGCTCCAGGAAGGCCGCCTCCTCCCGTTAGGCCTCGGTGAAAACGTCGAGATCGTCGCCATCGCGAGCCACGCCGTGTTCCGCTTCGTCTGCACGGTCGAGGCAGTGTGCCGCGCTCCATTCGACTACGTCGTGCTTTCGAAACCCGGCGTGATCCGCCGCCTGCGCGAACGCAAGTCGATCCGCGTCCACGCGCACCTCGCGGTACGCTTCGGCATCGGCGAAACCGGCGATTCCTGCGAAGGTCTGGGCCTCGCCAAAAGCATCAGCGCAGACGGCATGTCGCTGACCGCCTCGTGGACGCTGGGTGCAGTCGGCGAACGACTGCGCGTCGCCTTCTGCCTCAAATCGGCAGAGCAGCAAACCGAGATCGAAACCACCGCGGTCATCCGTAATGTGCAGAAAGGCAGTGCGCCGGGCGAGCCGTCGACCCATGGCCTCGAACTCGATCAACTCGACGTCGCGCAACAGATGGCGATGAAAGTCTTCGTATTCGACCGCCAGGACGATGTGCAGTATTGGTCCAACGGTTCGAGCTAAGCGCACGACAACGCGCGGCATGGCGCGCGCGCCACTCAGGCGATCAGTTCTTCCGGCGTGAGAAGCGCCGCGCCCCATGCGTCGGCAAGCGTCTGGCAACGGCCCAGCCGTATCGCCTCCCGCTCGAAATCGACGAATACCACTTCATCGGCGTTGAGCGGCCGCGCCGGCTGATCACCGCTGCGACCATCGGTCAGGATCCACAACCAGCGCTGCTGCGCGGGCTTGCGGCGGGCGCTGCGCTCCAGCACCTGCGCAGCCTGACGCACGCCGGACGCTAGTGGCGTCCCGCCGCCGCCCCCCACCGGCCTTAGCCACCGTTCGCTCCACCAGCGCGGCACGGCGGGACCGAAGCGCAGATCCGCGCCGGCACCGCCAAAGCACACCAGGGCCGCCTCGGTACGCGCGGCGCTGGCACGATCGAACAGCGCAATCAGCAAACCTTTAGCCAGTGCAAGGCGCTGCCCGCCAAGCATGGAACCGGAACAATCGAGCACGAAGCAATGCAGTACGCCGCCTCGCGGCGCCTCGCGCACAAAGCGCAGATGCTCGGCACGCAGCGTGTCCTGACGCCGCGCTGTGAGCGTCGGCAGCCATGCAATGCGCTTGCCCGGCGCGCCTTGCAAACGGCCACGCGAACCCGCGCCGGCACCTTGCCGCCATCGAAAACCGCTGCGCGAGTCAGCGGCGGCACCCTTCCGATGGCTCAGCGTTTTTTTGCGTTGAGCGGAATAACGCCTTTGACCTGCGCGACGCCCGCGGGCTGCGGTGGCAGGTAACCCCAATCGCTATCGCCGGCAGCGGCGCCCGGTGCTGCCTCTCGAGAAGAGAGCGAAGGAGCGCTATCCGCATTGTCGGTAGCCTGCTGCGGCGCTTCGCTCTCACGCACGTCGCCACCTGCACGCGTCTCGCGATCGTGGCGCCGATGCATCAGCACCGCCTCAGCGACCCGCTCGACATGCTCCGTCGTCACCGCCAACGCCTGCTCCAGCGCCGCCAATGCCCGCGCAGCGCGCAACATCACGAGATCGGCACGCAAGCCATCGACCGCCGCGTCGATGCACAGCGCGCTGACATGCGCATGCACAGCGTCGTCGAAGCCGAGTTGCGGCAGCGCTTCACGCGCCGCATGAATCCGTTGAACATACGTTTCCTGTTGCTGCGTATATCCAGCACGAAAACCCAGCGGATCGAGATCGAACGCCAGACGTGCTTTGACGATCTGCTGACGCACCTGTGGCTCAAAACAGTTCTGCAACTCGACCATCAAACCAAAGCGATCGATCAGTTGCGGCCGCAACTCGCCTTCTTCCGGATTCATCGTGCCGATCAGCACGAAGCTCGCATCGTGACTATGCGAAACACCATCGCGTTCGACGGTATTCACGCCGCTGGCAGCCGCATCGAGTAACGCATCGACGAGCGCATCGGGCAGCAGATTCACTTCGTCGACATACAGCACGCCGCGATGGGCTTTCGCGAGCAAGCCAGGCGAAAAACGCACCGAGCCATCGCGCAGCACGGTTTCGATATCGAGCGTGCCGATAAGCCGATCTTCACTCGCGCCGAGCGGCAAATTCACCAGTTGCCCTTCCGGCAACAACTCAGCGAGCGCGCGCGCCGCGGTCGATTTCGCCGTGCCGCGCGGCCCGCTCACCAGCACGCCGCCCAGACCGGGATCGATCGCCGCCAGCAGCAGCGCCTGCTGCAATGGCTTCTGGCCGATCAGCGCAGCAAATGGAAAAGCGGGCCGTTGGGTCGCTGCACTCATATTTGTATTCCTTCGATCTGCTGCTCGCTCGCGAGCAGATGCTGTT
The DNA here is from genome assembly GCA_900142905.1 of Burkholderia sp. GAS332. Classification (NCBI taxonomy): domain Bacteria; kingdom Pseudomonadati; phylum Pseudomonadota; class Betaproteobacteria; order Burkholderiales; family Burkholderiaceae; genus Burkholderia; species Burkholderia sp. GAS332. The sequence goes on from FSRV01000002.1 coordinate 1,834,525, forward strand.
CGACTTGCCCGCGATAGTCACCGGGCGCTTGCCACAGACCGCGCTGCATCGCTTCGAGCAGACGCTCGCAGATCGAATGCATGGCGTGCGGATTGTGCCGCTGCAAGAACTCGCGGGTATCGGCGTCGTTCAGATAGGCATCGGTGACGAGCGCATATTGATGATCGGCGACCACCCGCGCGGTCGCGTCGTAGCCGTAGAGGTAGTCGACCGTCGCGGCGATTTCAGCGGCGCCCTTGTAGCCGTGGCGCTTCACGCCATCGAGCCATTTCGGATTGACCACCCGCGAACGGACCACACGCGCAATCTCTTCATGCAGCGTGCGCACGCGCGGCGCGGCCGGATTGCTATGGTCCGCATGATAGATCTGTGGCTGATTGCCCGCCAGATGCCGCACCGCCGCGACCATGCCGCCCTGGAACTGGTAGTAATCGTTCGAATCGAGCAGGTCGTGCTCGCGGTTGTCCTGGTTCTGCAGCACCACGTCCATCGCGGCAAGACGTGTGCCGAATGCGTGGCGTGCTTCTTCGCCGGCGCCTTTCTGGGTGTACGCGTAACCGCCCCACGCCTGATAGGCGTTCGCCAGATCGGCGTCGGTTTGCCATTGCTGCGAGTCGATCATGTCCTGCAGACCCGCACCATAAGCGCCGGGCCGCGCACTGAACACGCGCCAGCCGGCGCGCTTGCGCGCCTCGGTGGCGTCCATGCCCCGCGCAATCAGCGCGTCGCGTTCGCGCAGCACGCGCGCGCGGATCGGGTTCAAGTCTTCGGGCTCGTCGAGTTCGGCCACGGCCTGCACGGCGGCGTCGAACAGATGCATCACGTTCGCAAAGGCATCGCGGAAAAAGCCGGACACGCGCAACGTGACGTCGATACGCGGCCGGTCAAACGCTTCGATCGGCATGATCTCGAAGTCGGTCACGCGATGACTGCCCGGCGCCCACTTCGGCCGCACGCCAAGTAAGGCGAGTGCCTGGGCGATATCGTCGCCGCCGGTGCGCATCGTCGCGGTACCCCATACCGAGAGCCCGATCGCTCGCGGATAATCGCCCTTTTCCTGCAGATGCCGTTCGATCAACTGCTGCGCGGATTTCAAACCAAGCGACCATGCCGCCTGCGTCGGCACTGCGCGCGTATCGACCGAATAGAAGTTGCGGCCGGTAGGCAGCACATCGGGCCGTCCACGCGAAGGCGAACCGCTCGGCCCCGGCGGCACGAAGCGCCCTTCAAGGCCGCGCTTCAGATGCAGCATTTCCTGCGGACCGCAAGCGTCGAGCCGCGGCAATACGTCGTTGCGCAAGCGTTCGATCACACGTTCGGCTTGGGGCAACGTCCCAGCCGCCGGCACCGCATCGGACGTCTCATCGCCACATACGCCACGCAACATCTCAGCCGCCAACAACTCCAGACGCTCACGCGTATCGCCGCTGTGCCGCCACGGCGCATCGCTAACACGTTGCATAACGTCGGGACGTGGACCGTCCCACGCCGCCGACCAATCCACCGACAACGGATCGAACAGATGATCCATCTGCAGATCGCGCGCCAATGCATCGATCAAACCGGCCTTGCCGCCCTGGCCATCGCCGACCGGAAAGCGTCCCAAAGCCAGCAACGTATCGCGCCGCTGCACCCCAGCGGGCGATTGCCCGAATGTATGCAAGCCATCGCGAATCTGCGCCTCCTTCAACTCGCACAGCCAGGCGTCGACGCGCGTCAACAGCACGTCCTCATCGTCCTGACCGGTCGGCGCCGCGAGACTCAATTCTTCATGCAGCTTATGCTCGACGATGGTCGCGAGAATCGTGCGCCTCAACAGCTTCGACCGGCGTGGATCGACCATCAGCGCTTCATAGTATTCGTCGACCTGGCGTTCGAGGTCCTGCAACGGCCCGTAGCTTTCGGCGCGCGTGAGCGGGGGCATCAGGTGATCGATGATGACGGCCTGCGCGCGGCGTTTCGCCTGACTGCCCTCGCCCGGATCGTTGACGATGAACGGATACAGATGCGGCATCGGCCCGAGAATCAGATCGGGCCAGCAGGCATCGCTCAATGCGACGCTTTTGCCCGGCAGCCATTCGAGATTGCCGTGCTTGCCGACATGCGCGACCGCGTCGATGCCGAACTGATGACGCAGCCAGAAATAGAACGCCAGATACGCGTGCGGCGGCACGAGTTCAGCGTCGTGATAGCTCGCATAGTCGCCCTGTTCACGAGAACGCGACGGCTGAATCCCGACGAACACCTGCCCGCAGCGCCAGCCCGCGATCATGAAACGGCCGCGCCGCAACGTCGGATCCTGGTCGGGCGAACCCCAGCGTGCGTTCAACGCATGGCGGGCTTCGGCGGGCAACGCATTGAAGTACAAAAGATAGTCGTCGAGCGCAAGGCTTTGCAACGCGGGCCGCAAGTCACGCACGACCGGATCGTTGGTCACGCCTTCGGTCAGCTTCTTCAACAGCGCGTCGCCGTCGGCGGGCAGCTCGGCGACGCGATAGCCCTCATCGCGCAACATCGACAGAATGCCGACCACCGAGGCCGGCGTATCGAGCCCCACGCCATTGCCGATGCGCCCTTCGCTCATCGGATAGTTAGCGAGGATCAGCGCGAGTTTCTTGTCCGCGTTATCGAGCGTGCGCAACCGGCACCAGCGGCGGCTCAGTTCGGCCAGAAAACCGACGCGTTCGAGGTCCGGTTGATAGCGGACCACATCGACCTCGGTGTGCGGACAACGATAGGCGAGCCCCTTGAAGCTGATCGCCCGCGTGATGATGCGTCCGTCCACCTCCGGCAGCGCGATATGCATAGCGATATCGCGCGAGTTGAGGCCCTGATTGTCCTTGAGCCAATCCTCGCGATTGCCGCCGCTCAGGATCACCTGCATCACCGGCGCGTCACCGGCGAGCGCAAGCGGCTCCGGGTCGTCGATCGCAGACGCGGCGAATGCGGTTGTATTCAGCACCAGCGCGACATCATGTTGCGCGCACAACTGCTGAACGACGTCGCGGCTCATCGCATCTTTCAGCGAGGTAATCGCAATCGGCAGCGGATTCAGGCCTTGTGCTCCGAGCGCATCGATCAGGGCATCGAACACAGCCGTGTTGGCCGCTTGCAGATGCGCCTTGTAGAACAGAATCGCGGCGACCGGCGCGCCTTTACGCCAGCGCGCCTGCCAGTCGGCCATGGTCGGCGTATCGTGTTCCGGATGGTAGAGCGTCGCGGCAGGCAGTGCGCGCGGCGGCGCAGGTTCGCGCCCCCAACCAAGCGAGCGGTACGCGATGCAGCGCAGGAACGCTTCAGCATTCTGCGGGCCGCCTTCACGCAGATAACGCCATAGCTGATGGCATAGATCGACGTCGGCGGTGCTCCGTGCGAGCAGGTTCGGGTCTTCCTGCAGATCGCCCGAGAACATCGCAAGCGTCTGCTGCTTGCGCTCAGCGAGCGCAACCACCTGTTCGATCCCGTACGGCCAATACGCCTCGCCGCCGAGGTGATCGACCACCACGACACGCGCATGCTGCAGCACGTCTTCGACATAGAAATCGACTGAAGCCGGTTGCCGCAAATACGTGACGTTCGCAAGCCGCACGCTCGGAAAGCCGTCGCCCAGGCGAGGAAACACGCTCGCGAGCAACGACAGCGTGGTATCGGCGGAGCTGAGCACCACGATATCCGCGGGCTGCTGGTCGATACGGATCACGCCTTGCGTATCGTCGACAAAACCGCCCGGCGTGGTGCGCAGCAGATGCATGACCGATTACGCCTGTTGCGGTTGGACGGTCGCCCCGACGCTCAATGCAGCGTCGAATGCCTGTTGCAGTGCGGCCTGGTCGAGGTCTTCGCCGATCAGCACGAAACGGCTTTGCAGGCCCGCGCCCGTTTCACCCGCTTGCCAGCGCCGGTCGAAGTAACTATCAAAACGACGGCCCACGCCCTGGATCACCAGACGCATCGCCGCGCCCGGCAAAGCCGCGAAGCCTTTGACGCGGTAGATCGTGTTCGTTTCGACGAGCCCCTGCAACGCCGCAATCACGGCCTCACGCGACGACACATCCGCGTGCACCACCACCGAATCGAACTCGTCGTGATGGTGATCGGCGTCTTCGGCCGACCCGTGATGGTCATGGCGCAGGTGAATCGTTTCTTCCGATGCCGCTTCGAGACCCAACAGCGTATGTAGATCGAGCCGGCCCATCTGCGCACGCACGATCTTCACTTGCGGCGGAATTTCCGCGCGGATGGTGGCTTCGACAGACGCTTGATGCGATTCGTCGAGCAAATCCGTTTTATTCAGAATTACCAGATCGGCTGCGGACAATTGATCTTCGAACAATTCGTGCAGGGGCGATTCGTGATCGAGATTCGGATCAGCCTTGCGTTGTGCGTCCACGGCGAGCGGATTCTCGGCGAACTGGCCGCTCGCCGCGGCCGGGCCGTCAACCACGGTGACGACTGCGTCGACGGTGAAGCTATTCTTGATCTGCGGCCAGTTGAACGCCTGCACCAGCGGCTTCGGCAACGCGAGGCCGGAGGTTTCGATCAACACGTGATCAATCTGCTCGCGACGCTCCACCAGCTTTTCCATCACCGGGAAAAACTCTTCCTGCACGGTGCAGCACAGACACCCATTTGCGAGTTCATACGGTTGCCCTTCGGTCTCGACGCCGTTTTCATCGCAACCGATGCCGCAACCCTTGAGGATTTCCCCGTCGATGCCGAGTTCGCCGAACTCGTTGACGATCACCGCGATGCGCTTGCCGCCGGCATGCTGAAGAATGTGCCGCAGCAGCGTGGTCTTGCCGCTGCCGAGAAAGCCCGTGACGATGGTGACGGGAATCTTGCGCATTTGAGTTTGCATCGTGAGGTCCATCCGTAGGAGTTGCACGTGCACGCCGGCGCATGTGTGTTCAGGTCGGGCGCACGGGGCACATGCCCCAAGCCACGACAATAAGCAAACACGGGGACGAACAACGGCGTTGCCATGGCAACAGAGAAACAGAAAACGGGAATGAGGTCATGAACGCGCCGCCGCATCCCCGCGGTGGTCGTTCTTCGTCGTCTGGCCGGTATCCGGGCTGGCGAAAGCGCCGCTTCCCCTTCCCGGACGAGTGGTTTCTCGCCCAGTGGTTATATGCCGACGCGGCCTTGCGCGTGGACATCGAAGCCGGCTCCGCGGCGCCAGGCAATCAACCTGGAACCGCTTTTCGCTTACCGTTGCGGGGGCAGCACAGGTTGACCCGGTCCATTGCAGGTGGGCACCCTGTTTCCCGTTTAACTGCATGCGCACGAGCGCGCACACGAGCACCAAAGTGCGTGCGAGTTTAGGCCGAGCGCCCCGTGCCGTCAAGGAAACGCGGGCTTCGGCAAGGCCTTTCCACAGTGCCGGCGCGGCCTGCCGTGTGCTATCGTATGCGCGCGTTTGGTGCCCGCATATGCGTTCGCATGTGCAGTTAAACGGGAAACAGGCCGCGCTCGCTGCGCTCAACCTGTGCTGTCCCCGCAACGGTAAGCGACCTGCGGTGCTCTCGCATCGCGCATGCGTTTTTGATGCCACTGTCTGACGAATCCGGACGGGAAGGCAAAACGTATGAGGCCGCCAGCCCGGATACCGGCCAGACGCGGAGGCAGCGAACATCACGCTGCCGGCCGCCGGAATCCGCGAGGGACGGATGTGAAGGTGCTGAAGCACGATGTGGCGCGGCCGTTGGCGTTTTCCTGCTGGAGAACGCGGCGAGCGGCGTTTTTCGTCGCGCGTAATCCGTCGTACCGCATGACCTCAATTTCTGCCGCCTCCGGCATCTTCGCGCCTCATCCGTTCCCGCCTGTCACGACATGGCGCTCGCCATGCACGCCGCGATGACCCGCGCCTGGTTGATTGGCGCCGGCCCCGGCGACGTCGAACTGATGACGCTCAAGGCGACTCGCGCGTTGGCACAAGCCGATGTCGTGCTGGTCGACGATCTGGTGAACCCCGATGTGCTGCAGTTCGCCCGCGCCGATGCCCAGGTCGTGTACGTCGGCAAACGCGGCGGGCATCCGTCCACGCCGCAGGCCGGCATCGTCGCGCAGATGCTCGACCACCTGCAGGCCGGGCGCAGCGTCGCGCGTTTGAAAGGCGGCGATCCGTTCGTGTTCGGCCGTGGCGGCGAAGAACAGCAGGCGCTGCATGCAGCGGGTATCGAAGTGGACGTGATCAACGGCATCACCGCCGGGATTGCGGCGCCCGCGTCGATCGGCATTCCTGTGACGCATCGCGATCACGCGCAAGGCGTGGTGTTCGTCACCGGACACGGCGCCGGCAGCGGCGAGCCGGACTGGGCCGCGCTCGTTGCCACGCGGATGACGCTGGTGATTTATATGGGTATGCGACGGCTGAACGATATCGCCGGCGCGTTGCTCGCGGCCGGCATGGACGCCGATACGCCATGCGCAGCGATCGAATCGGCCACGCGTCCGGAGCAACGGCATGCGCTCGCTCGACTCGATGAGTTCGCGGATGCAGTCTCGCGTGCCGGGCTCGGCTCGCCGGCGATTGTGGTGATCGGCGGCGTGGTGTCGCTGGCTTCGGCGCGAGATGCGGCGAATGCGGATGCAGGTGCGCTGGACGTAGCAGGAGCGGTGGGCGCGGTGGGCGCGGTGGGCGCGGCAAACGGAACGAACTCGGCCGGGACGGCAAACGCGTCGGACGCTGCAGACGCCTCAGACGCCGCGAACCCAGCAGACGTCCAATGAAAACGCTAACCATCGGCATCGGTTGCCGCTTGCACAGTTCGGCTGAGCAGATCGAAGCGGCTGTGCGCGCCACACTCGGTTCGCATGCATTCGATGAAATCAGCGTAATTGCCTCGGTCGATATCAAAGCCCACGAAGCCGGTTTGCTCGAATTCTGCGCACGTCACGCGCTGCCGCTGAAGCTGTTCAGCCGCGAGCAGATTGCGGCGATATCCGTGGACGACCGGTCGCAGGCAGCACGTAAGCATCTCGGCATAGACGGCGTCTGCGAGCCGTGCGCCTTGCTCGCCGCAGCGGCCGAAACTGATGCGGCCAGCGCGGCCGCTGCAGCCCATGCATCGGCGTCGGCTGCGTCAATTTCCCCGGTTGCCTCGGCTGCATCAATCACGCCCAATACCCCCAGCACACGACTACTCGTACGCAAAACCATCCACGACGGCGTCACGGTGGCGATTGCATCAACCACCGCCTGCCCCGCCCGCGAACAGACAAACCACGACACTCAAGAACAGGACCTCCCATGAAGACGGACCCCGAATCGCATCAACGCATGACCGAGCGCCGGCGCGAAGGCCACGAGAAAAAGCAGGCCAGCGCCACCGTCGAAAAAGGTCTGCTGATCGTCAACACCGGCACCGGCAAAGGCAAGACCACGGCCGCGTTCGGCATGGCCGTGCGCGTGCTTGGGCATGGCATGCGCCTCGGCGTCGTGCAATTCATCAAAGGTGCACTGCACACTTCAGAGCGCGACTTCCTCGGTGCGATCGCCAATTGCGACTTCGTCACGATGGGCGACGGCTACACCTGGAACACGCAGAATCGCGACGCCGACATCGCCACCGCGCGCAAAGGCTGGGACGAAGCGCGCCGGATGATCGAGAGCGGCGACTATCAGATGGTGATCCTCGACGAACTGAACACGGTGCTGAAATACGAATACCTGCCGCTCGACGAAGTGCTGTCGGTATTGAACGCCCGCGCGGAGATGCTGCACGTGGTGGTGACCGGCCGCCACGCGCCGGACGCACTGATCGAAGCCGCCGACCTCGTCACCGAAATGCGCATCGTCAAGCACCCGTATCGCGAGCAAGGCGTGAAAGCGCAGCGCGGCGTGGAGTTCTGAGCGATGTCCACGCCCCCGAAGGGGACGTCCTCCGGGGCCTGCCCCGCCCTGTTCATTAGCGCGCCCGCGTCAGGTCAAGGCAAAACCACGATTACCGCCGGTCTGGCGCGCTACCACCAGCGGCTGGGGCGACGCGTGCGTGTGTTCAAAACCGGCCCCGACTTTCTCGACCCGATGATTCTGGCGCGTGCCAGCGGCGCACCGGTACTGTCGCTCGATCTATGGATGGTAGGCGAATCGGCCTGCCGGAACCTGCTCGCCCAAGCGGCAACTGAAGCGGATCTGATCCTGATCGAAGGCGTGATGGGCCTGTTCGACGGCACACCGAGCAGCGCCGACCTGGCAACCACGTTCGGCGTGCCGGTACTCGCGGTAATTTCAGCGAAAGCGATGGCGCAGACCTTCGGCGCGGTCGCTTTCGGCCTCGCGCACTTCAGGCCGCAGGTGCCGTTCTACGGCGTGCTCGCCAATCGCGTCGGCTCGCCAAGGCACGCTCAAATGCTCGAAGAGGCCTTGCCGCCGGACCTGCGCTGGTGCGGGTTCATCACCGGCGACGACGAAATCGAGTTGCCCGATCGCCATCTCGGCTTGCATCAGGCCGCGGAGATCGACGATCTGGACACGCGTCTGGATCGCGCCGCCGATGCGCTCGCGCAAACCGCGCTGGCTGAATTGCCGCCACCGGTCGATTTCGGCGCGCCCGCGCGAGGAGCACTGCCGCGTCTTCTGGAAGGCAAGCGGATTGCGATTGCACGCGATGCCGCGTTCTCGTTCATCTATCCGGCCAACATCACGCTGTTAGAAACACTCGGCGCGCAGATCGATTATTTCTCACCGCTCGCCGATGACGCCGTGCCCGAGCGCGCCGACGCCCTGTACCTCCCAGGCGGCTACCCCGAACTGCACGCGCCATTGCTCGCCGGCAACACGCGCAGTGCCGCAACGATTTGCGCGCACGCGGCAGCGGGCAAACCCGTCATCGCCGAATGCGGCGGCATGCTTTACCTGCTCGACCAGCTCACCGACACGCACGGCGCCAGCACGCCAATGCTTGGCCTGCTGCCCGGTCATGCCACAATGCAAACGCGCTTCACCGCGCTCGGCATGCAACAGATCGACAGCCTGCACGGTCCAATGACCGGTCACACTTTCCATTATTCGAAACTGACGACGCCGCTCACGCCGCTGCGTTCAGCCACCCGGCCAAATAGCGATGCCCCCGGCGAGGCCGTGTTCCGCGCCGGGTCGATCGTGGCAACCTATATGCATACTTATTGGCCCTCCAATCCGGCCTTCACGGCCGCCCTGTTCCATGGCGAAGCCTTTTAACGATTCCGAGCGCGAAGCGGTCTACCGCGCGATTTACGAACGGCGCGACATGCGCCATTTCGTGCGCGACCCGGTCGACCCTGCCGTGCTTCAACGCCTGCTCGACGCGGCGCATCACGCGCCGAGCGTCGGCTTCATGCAGCCGTGGCGCATCGCGCGCATCACCGACCCGGCTTTGCGCACGGCTTTGCACGCGACGGTCGAAAGCGAACGTCTCGCCACCGCCGATGCACTCGGCAAGCGTCGCGAAGAGTTCATGAAGCTGAAAGTGGAAGGCATGCTGGAGTGCGGCGAACTGCTGGTGATGGCGCTGATGGATGGCCGGGAGCGTCACATCTTCGGTCGCCGCACCTTGCCGGAGATGGATCTGGCTTCGGTGGCGTGCGCGATCCAGAACATGTGGCTGGCCGCGCGCGCGGAAGGTCTGGGAATGGGCTGGGTGTCGCTATTCGATGTCGATACGGTCCGTACGCTGTTACGTATGCCCGAAGGCGCGCGGCCGGTGGCGATCCTGTGTCTCGGCCACGTCGATCAGTTTTACAGCGAGCCGATGCTGGAAACCGAACGCTGGGCAAGCCGCATGCCGCTCGCCGATTGCGTGTTCGAAAACCATTGGCCGGAACACGAAAAAACGCCGGAGTAACGCCGGCGCGGGTGTCTGACTGCTACGGCTGAAGAGGCTTGACCGACACCACATCCGGCACGCCACCCGTTTCCTCGGTGCGCAGTTTCACGCGCCAGTCGGGCGGCGCATCGAACGGAAATTTAGCCAGCGCGCTTTTCACGAGTGCCGGCATGGCGTGCAAGGGATCAGCATCGCGATCGCTGCTGGCCGCGCTCACTTTGTAGACTTCCTGTCCGCTCGACCGGTCAAAAAACCGCAGCGTCAACGCGTGCCGATAAGCGCGTCCGCCGAACAGCGCAAACGGCGCTTCGGGCGAGCGGTCGCACGCACCTGGCGCGCAATCCTTCGCGCCGACGCCGATCACGGCCGGCCGCGTGTCATACGCAATCGACAGTAAATAGTGCGCGGACTTGCCCGCCGTATCGGTGAAGCCGTTCTTCGCCAGCTCATCGCGCAGCATGGTTTCAAATTGCGGATGATCCGCGCTGGCATCCTGCGACGGCATGCGCGCAATCGTATAGGTGCGTTCGCCCTGCAGCACCGCCGAAGGATTCGCCGTGCGCACGTCGGCGCTCAAACCCGCGCATCCAGTCAGACTCGCCGCGGCCAGCGCGGCACAGATTATTATCGTTTTCACCATTTTCTCGCTTCGATAAGCTGAGTGTTCATCCATCATGAGCGTGAGGTTGCAGACGCATCGGTTTGCGCTTCGTCGAGTGCCGGCAGGGAAATCGTAAAAGCCGTTCCCTTGCCAGGCGCGCTGACCACCTCGACATCACCGCCATGACGCGTCACAACGGTTTTGACGAACGCCATACCCAAGCCCGCGCCGCCCACTTCGGGACGCTCCGTCTCGTGAAAGCGCCGGAAGCGCTCGAACAGCCCCGCCTGCTGCTCCTCGGGAATGCCGTAGCCTTCGTCGCGAATCGTGCACGATACCCGTTTTGCCGCGCCGTGTGCGGCCGTCTGCGCGACGCCGCCGAGGCTCTTCAGACTGCACGTGATCCGCGTGTCCGGTGGACTGTACTTGACCGCATTGTTCAGAATGTTGACGAGCGCGCGTGTCATCAGCGAGCGGTCGGCGCAGATCCAGTGGCCCTCGTCGTCGGCGGTCTCGCCGTCCGTATCGGTGGTCTCGGTTTGCAGCGTAATGCGTTTGGCGTGAGCCTGCGGCCAGACCTCATCGCTCGCGTCGATCATCAGCTCAGTCATGCTCACCGGTTCGAGTACATAGGCTTGCGATTCCGCGCGCGCGAGTTGCACGAAATCGTCGGCGAGCGTCAGCGCACGTTGCGCGTAGCGCTCGATACGCTCCAGCAGGCCACGCGCGAGCACCGGCTCGCTGCGCGCCCGCTCGATCTCCACCAGCGCCAGAATCGACGCCTGCGGCGAGCGCATGTCGTGCGACAGCAGCCGCAACGCGTCTTCCCGTTGGCGCTCGGCCGCATGCAAGGCCGATACGTCGACGAGGCCCGCGATCCAGCCCGTCGTCTCACCTTGCTCGTTCGTGCAATTCGCATAGCGCAGCAGGTGGTCGCGCTCGTGGGCGTCGCGCACTTCGACGCCTTGCGCCATCAGCGCGGCAAACTCGCGGCGCGCCGGATCGAGCAGCGCGGGCCATTGGGCATGCGCGAGCAGATTGTTTTCGGCGTCCGACACGGCACCGCTGTCGATGGTCTTGACCAGCGTCAGGCCGCCCAGCACCGTTCGCATCGGCCGGCCTTCCGGCAGCGGCGCGCCGAGGCGCGCGAAATGCGCCTTGGCGGCATGGTTCGCGATCAGCACGATGCCTTCCACGTCGCTCACCAGGATCGGCTCGGGCATGCTGTCGAGGCTGTCCCACACGAAGCGCTTCATGTCCTGCACGCGCTGCGCGGCCTGCGCCATCAATGCCATATGCTGTTCCAGCACGTCGCCGCCGAATTCGCGGCGGCGCTGGGGGGTTTCCGGCAGGAGGTGAGGCTCGTCGGCGAGGCGTTGCAGCTCTTCGCGCAGATAAGCCATCGTCATTTCGAGGCGTCGCCAGTTCCAGATCGGATACACCACGATCAAACCGAAGATCGCCGGCACCGGCGACATCCATAGCCGGGCGCCGTACAGCAAGGCCGCGCTGCCGGCCGTGGCGAGCACACCCAACGCGACGGTCAGCAGCAACGAGCGGCGCGGCGACAGCACCAGAAAACCCGCCAGCAGCGCAGCAAGCGGCGCCAGCGACGCGACGAACAGCACCCACGGCTCCGCGGGTTCGAGCTCGCGACCGGTCAGCAGCGTATCCAGCACGTTCGCGTGGATATAGACGCCGGGCAGCGGGCCCAGCTCGCCGGACACCGGCGTAGCAAAACGGTCGTACAAACCGGATGCGGTCACGCCGATCAGCACGATGCGCCCGCGCAGTTTGTCCGCGGGCACATCGCCCGCGAGGACGCTCGCGAAACTCAGCTTCGAGAAGTTCTGCGCATTCAGACCAAAGGGGATCAGGAAACGGCCTTCGCCTCCGTCATCGGTGGTGGATTGCGCTGCCGATGCGTCGCCGGAAAACAGTCCGTGCGGTCGCTCGTTCAACTTCAGCACACCCCGCTCGACGGCCTGTGCGACCGGCACCATCAATTGCGGCCAGCGCGAATTCGCGTCGCCCTCGAACCGCGCGACGCTACGCACAATGCCGTCGCTGTCGACTTCAAGGTTGATATGCCCAAGCCCGGCCGCGGCATGCGCGAGCGGCGCCACCGGTTCGACCGCGACGCGCCGGCCGGTGTTGTCCGGCGGCGTCAGCAGCATCGGCAGATAGGTGGGACTCAGGGCGATCGCGCGGGCGAGCTGGGCATCTTCCGGATTGGCTTCGGTAAAGAGCACGTCGTAGATCACCGCGGCAGGCTTCGCCTTCGCAATCTGTTCGAGCAGCTTTGCGTGGACGCTGCGCGGCCACGGCCAGCGGCCAAGCTGCGCAATGCTGGCGTTGTCGATTTCGAGCACCACGATGTCGCGCAGCAACGGTTGCGCGCGCAGGCTCAGAAAACGGTCGTAGACCAGGTTGTCGACGCTGGCGGTCAGCCGGCCGAGCGAGCTGAGCAGAATTACCACCAGGCCCAGGCAGCCGATCGCCACCCATTCGATCAGGAAGCGGCGGCCGGCGCGCCGGCCGAGGCGGGCGCGCGGATCGAGGCTCAGGCGCGTGTGTGGGTTCGGCAAAGCGTGGCGTGGTTGAGAGCTAAGGAGCGGGCTGGTTGGCGGCCCGGCCCCGTGAATCTACCAGTGTCAGCGGGCAAGCGTAAACGAGCGGACCGCGCTGCTCTTCTCGTAGAAACGACCGTTCTCGAACTGCTCGGCGACGATCGTCCAATAGTAGACGCCGCCCGGCAGGTCACTGACCACGATCTGGCCGCCCGTCAGATCGGTCCGATCGACGAGCGGATGGCGCAGATCGGCGGTCGTGGCCAGGACGAAGCGAAAGCGCGTCTCGACCGTCGAGCGGCTGACGAACCAGCGGAACTCGTAGTCGCGGCTGCCGGCGCGCGGCCCCGCCGACGCAGCCAGCCCAAGTTGGCGCCGCTCGAAACCATACACCTGAGGCAAACCTTCGAGCCCGTTCGCGTCGATCGCGGCGATACGCACGAAATACGTGCCGTCGGCCAGGTCGCCGAAGTCCGCATGCGGCGCGCTCACGCGCAGATCGCGAATCAGGTCAAGCTGATCGGCATCGCGCGCAATCTGCACGCGATAGGCCACGGCGCGCTCGGCGGGGACGAGGTCGAAAGCAACGGTTTTACCGTCCTGCACTTTGGCCGGCTCGGTGAGCGACGGTGCAGGCAGCAATTCCACCGGACCGCCGATCGCGCCGCCGGCCCGCGTGATACTGCCAAAGCTTGCCTTGACGAGTTGCGCGGACGCCTGCAACGGCACGCCGGGCGGCGGCGCCGAAGCCTGACCGTTGACGGCGGCCGGGTCGACGCCGACCGCCCCGTCCAGTACTTCGACCGCTGTGGTTTGCGCGTCGCCGTCGTAGGCGACCTTGAAGCGCGTCCCGCGCACGCCCGCGACAACCGATGGCGAGCGGATCTGGAAGCGGTCGTCCTTTTTGGTGGCATGCGTGACCTGGCTCTCGACTTCGCCATGCTGCAGATCGAGCACGCGATCGCCCGAGCCGGTCAGCACGGTGCGCCGCAGCTTGCCGATGTCGAGCTGGCCGTCCTGGGACACCGTGACGTGCGAGCCGTCCGGCAACTCCAGCGTGACAAAGCCGTTATGGCCGGTGCGAATGCGATCGCCCTCGCCGAGCGTCGTGCCCGCCGAGAGCGGCGTGTAGGGATTCTTGCCGAAAGCGTGCTCGGCCGGACCGCTCGTCGCGATCACGCGCGCCGACTCGGGATCCTGCCTGAGCCGGTCGGCCGGCAGACGCAGCGTGATCCCGGCCGGCATGCGGCGGGGTGCGGGCACATGATTCAGACGGCTCAACATGGCCCAATCGCCCGAGTCGCGCAGATAGCGGCCGGCGATTTCGTACAACGTGTCGCCTTCGTGGGTCACGTAGGACACATAGACTGGTGCGGTCGTTTTTGTGCGTTGCTTCGGCGCGCGGGACGAATAGGCATCCGCCGATGCCGACGCAAAGCACGTCATCGCGATCAAGCCGGCCGCCGCCAGCATCGCGCCGGCGCGGCGGCCGGGTGAACCTGCGCAGCCTGCCGCTACCACATCGAAAGAAACCGTCACGCATCCCCCGCTTCGGGGCGCCCTTCGGCCGCCACGGGCGGCGTGCCGGATTCGATCCGCTCGAGCCGGTACCCGTAGCCGTAGATCGGCGTCAGACGATAGCCGTGCTCCGGGCGCAAGCCGAGCTTGCTGCGCAGCATCGACACGTGGGTATCCATAGTGCGCGACGGGATGTCCGTCGCCTGCTTCCAGATCACATCGAGAATGTGCGCGCGCGACAGCGGCCGGCTCAGGTGCTGGAACAGCAGGAGCGCGAGCTCGAACTCCTTCTGTGTCACGGCGACGGTCGCGCCGCGCGCCACCACGTGCTTCGCGCTCAGATCGAATTCGAATTCGCCGAACACCTCTTTCGACGCAGGCGGCTTCAGGTGATACGCCCGGCGCAGCAACGAGCCGACGCGCGCCAGCAGGACCGCCGCGGAGACCGGCTTGACGACGTAATCGTCCGCACCGGTATTCAAGATCGAGGTGATATCGGTTTCGCGGCCGCGGCTTGTCATGAACAGGACCGGCAAGCGCTCGGAGAGGCTTTCGCGCACCCAGCGCAGCACCTCTTCGCCCGACATGTCGGGTACGTTCCAGTCGAGCACGAGAAGGTCGAAGGTCTGGCGCCGCAACTGCCGCACCAGTTCGCGACCCGCGCCGTAAGCGTGACAGACATGGCCTGCCGCCGACAGCGTTTGGCAAACAAGGTCGGCTTGCGCCGAATCGTCATCCAGGACTGCAATTCTCATAAAACCCCGCAACGCGACATCGTCCTTCGTAATGGGTGGCCGGTGAGCCGACAGGTGGCCGGGATGCCGGTGCTAGCACCGCCGATCCAACTTCCTGTTTTCATCTTCGGCTGCACTCTTTTTTCGATTAATGGTCCTTCGCCTTGCGCCCTGTTCAGCTCTGCTGCCGCCTTGTCTCGAAATTCGCGCGCATTTTGGCTTTAGCGCGTCGATTACCGAGGGGCAGATCATCATAATCGAAAACGGCCCTGCTTTTTCCCGGATGCGATTAAGCCGCTATCCGGCCCGGCTCGGTCATTGCGAGCCGCTCTATGGGATTTTCCCCAATGTCTCTCAGGTTCGGCCGCTTATTGATATCGACCTCGAGGGGTCGTTATTCGGTCCGGCTGGTCTCGCTCGCACGATGGTTGGCCCCGTCTGCCTTTTGTCCTATCGGGCTGTGCCCCCCGGCGTTCAGGAAACAGCGATTTGACAATTTGCGAGTCAGTATAGGAGCCGTCTCAAAATAAATCGTTTAAAGATTGTTAGATCGTTTGATTGAAGTTAAACCTTTGACGCATTGGCGGGGAACCTGGCGCGTTCGAATGTACTCACCGGCCCAAAAACCTCACCGCCCGCTTTCAATCTCCGGCATCGGCGCAAATAGCGCGTCGAGATCGTCGTCCGAGAACTTGGCGGCGCCGGCGGCGTCTTCGGAAAGAATGCTGTCGGCGAGCCCCGCCTTCTGCTCCTGCAACTCCACGATCTTTTCTTCGATGCTGCCCGCGGCAATTAACTTGTAGACGAACACCGGCTTGTCCTGCCCCAGCCGATGGGCGCGGTCGGTCGCCTGATTCTCGGCGGCCGGGTTCCACCACGGGTCGTAGTGAATGACGGTATCCGCGGCGGTCAGGTTCAGGCCCACGCCGCCTGCCTTCAGGCTGATCAGGAACAGCGGCACCTCGCCCTGCTGGAAGCGCTCGACCGGCGTCACGCGGTCCGCCGTGTCGCCGGTCAGGAGCAC
The DNA here is from genome assembly GCA_900142905.1 of Burkholderia sp. GAS332. Classification (NCBI taxonomy): domain Bacteria; kingdom Pseudomonadati; phylum Pseudomonadota; class Betaproteobacteria; order Burkholderiales; family Burkholderiaceae; genus Burkholderia; species Burkholderia sp. GAS332. The sequence goes on from FSRV01000002.1 coordinate 1,850,781, forward strand.
GTAGGGAATCGCCGCTTCCTCGAGCGCTTCGGCGATCAGCGACAACATGCCGGTGAACTGCGAGAACAACAGCACGCGCCGTCCTTCCTCGATCAACTCAGGCAGCATCGACAACAGCAAATCGAGCTTGGCCGAGCGCGTGACGCGCGCGCCCTTCTCTGCTCTTTCGGTCTTTTCCGCTTTGTCGCGCTTCTCGCCTGGCTCGCCCGGGTTCCCGTCAACCTTGATTTTCCGCACGAGACGCGGATCACAGCAGACCTGCCGCAGTTTCAACAACGCATCGAGCACGATAATGTGGCTGCGCGCGAGACCCTGTGCGCTGACTGCCGCACGCACCCGCTCCTGCATCGCCGTACGCACCGTTTCGTAGAGATCGCGCTGCGCGCCTTCCAGATCGACTGAACAGACGATGGTGGTCTTGGCCGGTAATTCCTTCGCGACCTCGTCCTTACGACGGCGCAGCATGAACGGCCGGATGCGGCGCGCCAGCAGCGCGCGGCGCACACCGTCGCCGTTTTTCTCGATGGGATTGCGCCAGCGTTTGGTGAAGTCCTTCTGACTGCCGAGAAAGCCAGGCAACAGAAAATCGAACTGCGACCACAGCTCGCCTAGGTGATTTTCCAGCGGCGTCCCCGTCAGACACAGTCGATGCCGCGCGCGCAATCCACGAATCGCCTGCGCGGCTTTGGTGGTGGCATTCTTGACGTACTGCGCCTCGTCGAGGATCAGCAGGTGATAGTCATACTCGGCGAGCACCTTCTGATCGCGCCACAGCAGCGCGTAAGTCGTCAGAATCAGGTCGTGCTCGCCGATCTGCTCGAAACGCTCCTTGCGCTGCGGGCCGTTCAATACCAGCACGTTCAATTCGGGGGCGAAGCGGCGCGCTTCCTCGCGCCAGTTGTGCACGAGCGTGGTCGGCACGACGATCAGCGCGGGACGGTCGAGCCGTCCGGCTTCTTTCTCCGCGAGGATGTGCGCGAGTGTCTGCACGGTCTTGCCGAGACCCATGTCGTCGGCGAGCACGCCGGCCAGATCGTGTTCGCGCAGAAACTGCATCCAGTTCAGACCTTGTTGCTGATACGCGCGCAGCTCCGCCTTCAGGCCTCGCGGTACCGGCACCTCATGCAAGCCCGGTCCAGCTTGCAGACGCTGCGCCAGTTGGCGAATCGAATCGTCGCCCTGAAATTGCCAGCGGCCCGTGCTGTTCAATGCTTCGAGCCGGCCCGCATCGACGGAGGGCACCCGCAGCGGCGCACCGTCGGCTAACGATCCGCCCAGTGCGTCGAACAGGTCGACCAGCACGCGCACCACCGGCTTCAACCGGTCGGCGCGCAGACGCAGACGCTTGTTTTCCTCGGTCTTCAACTCGATCGGCTCGTCGTCGGCGATGGCTTCCAGCGCGCCGCCAAGCCAGCGCCGGTCGCGCCGGAACAGATCGGCGAGCAGCGGCTCGAGCCGCACATTGCGCTCGCCGATGCGGATGCCCATCTCCAGATCGAACCAGCCGTCGCCCGCCTGCTGCGCGGTCCCGTCGATCGCGTCAATCTCGATGATGTTGTAGCGGAACTCCGGCGCCATCGTCACGCGCCAGCCTTTGCTCACGAGCTCAGGTACCGCGTCGTTGACGAAGGCGGTCCAGGATTCGGCATCGGGCAGGCCAAGCATCGTGTCAGGCAGAAGCCGCGATGCGTAGACGCGGCTGGTCGGGACTTTCTGCAGCCCGGTCTTGCGCAGTTCGAGCAAGCGCTTCTTCTCGGCTTCGTAGCGCCGGCGGATATGGATGACGTCGCCGCCCGGCATGGGCACGAGTGTGACGCTGCTGTCGACATTGATGCTCACGCCGTCGTAATCGAAGCTGACGCCGGCCAGCTCAACCGCCTCGGACTTGCGCTGACCCGCCTTGGCGGTAGACGGTAGCGCATGGCTGTTGAGCGTGAGCACCGGCACGGGATCGACGTCGATCACCCGGATCGACGAGGCGTCGTGCGTGGGCGGCAACGGCAGATCGGGCGCAATCTCGCGCAGCACCGAGGCGACGAGCGGCGCTTCGGCGAGCGAGATCGGCGGCATGGCGAGGTAATCGGGCAACTGCTGGAACGGTAACGACGATTCGACGATGCCCGCTTCATTCGCGACGCCGTCCACGTACCAGATCGGCTCGGTGGGCAGCACCATGGTGGCGCGCGGCTCGGTACACAGCACGGGCCGCAGGCGTTCGTCCGCGAGCGGCTCCCATTCGATCCGACCGGGCCGGTCGCCGCCGCGCGACAACGGAGTCGGCCCCTCGTGGCCGGGCGCCGTTTTGAGCTCGAAGAATAGGCGCCCCGTGGCGATGAGCTTTTGCAGCATCTCCGCGCCGCTCGTGCCGCGCAGAATGAATTGACCGAAGTCCTCGCGCGAGCGGCCCAGCCACAAGCCGCGCAGGATCGACAGGTCTTCGTCGGAGACGAATTTGGGTTGTTTGAGCAAGGCCGCTTCCACATTGCCCCAGGGCTCGTCGACTTCGACAATCGTGCCGTCCGGATGGCAGCGCGCCCGGTACAACACGACCTCGTGGCGCATGTGGAATTTGGACCAGTTCAGAAGATAGGCCAGCGTTTGGGTGCGCGCGGCGGCCGCCTTTTGGGCGACCGCATCGGCGGCCTCGGTGCGCGCGCGAAACCGCTCGAGCCAGCTGACCAGTTCGGGGCGCACGCCGGAGGACGGCTGCACCGCCGCTCCGGACGGCGATTGCGGATAGCCGGCGGACGGGTGTTCATCGACGTCGATCGCGACGTGGGTGATGTGGTCCATCTCGTCGTGATACTCGAGCTCGGCAAGCAGCAGCGCGGCGACATGCTTGCAGTTGCGGCCGACCGGGCAACTGCAGTCGCTCTGCGCCCACGGTCTACCGCCATCGGTGCGAAACCGCACCCGCGTGTGGTAGGGCAGCACGCGTGTGCCTTGCACGTAGCCACTAAGCGTGTCGCCACGCCACTCCACCTTCGTGACTGCGCCGACCGAGCGCGCCTTGGCGACGGTGTGGTCACCCAGCCATTCCGTAATCCGTTCCCGATCGAAGAAAACTGACGACATCAGGGTCCATTCCTTTTCAAGCCGGCGAAGACGACGCTGCGTGGACGCAGAAGCGACGCGGCAGGCGATGAATGGCGACTGCCCGCACAGTTTCGGTCCCGCATAGATTGCCCGTGGTAACCCGCCATTTTACGCGTTGGACGCAGTTGGCTGTGGAGGCGGCTTTGTTGGTGGCTTTGTTGGTGGCTTTGTTGGTGGCTTTGTTGGTGGCTTTGTCGGCGGCGTTGAAGGCGGCTTTGAAGGCCGCCTAAGGGACAGATGGCGTGGCCGGGCTAGCGCGCCGCGTCAATGGATGGGCCGACGCGATTACCGTTTCCAGCGTCCGGCTCGGCGCCGCCTTGCGCAAGCACGCCGACACTGACCTCCAAACCCGCTGCAGCAAACACCTGGGCAAGCGCTGGAGCCGGCGCCTCATCGGTGACCAGCAGATCAACCGAATCCGGGCCGAAAGCGTGTACCAGCGCGCTATGACCGAATTTCGCATGATCCGCCGCGACCACACGCCGCTCGGCTTGCGCAAAGGCTGCAACCGAAAACGCCACGTCAGCGGGTAGCGCATCCATGAACCGGCCCTGCATGTCGATCGCGGTGACCGAGACGATCGCGTAACGCACGTGAAACTGGCGCAGGAAGGCCAGCACGCTGTCGCCAAAAGCGGCGGAGTCGTCGGCGCGCAGTTCGCCCCCCGCGATGAACACCCGATTGCCGTTACGCGGCGCCAGCACGCGGGCCACCTCGATCGAATTGGTCACCACCGTGAGCCGCGAACGCGCGGTGAGCGCCTGAGCGATATGCAGGCAAGTCGTCCCGCCCTCGAGGATCAGCGAGTCGCCGTCCCGCACGAGTTCGCCGATGCGCGCGCCAATCGCCTGCTTGCCCGCGCGGCTTGCCACCATGCGCCGCTGGAACGGCGGCTCGTCGAGGCGCTCGGGCAGCATGATGCCGCCATGGACCTTGATGAGCAGGCCGTCGGCGATCAGCGGCTTGATATTGCGGCGAATGGTCTCGTCGGAAACCTCGAAGCGGCCGGCGAGATCGGTGATCGTGCAGGTGCGCTGCTCGCGGACGAGTCGCAGAATTTCGGCTTGGCGTTGGGTGGAGAACATGGGGCGAAGATCGGGATGACGGCGCCCAGTCTAGCAAACACCTCATAGTTCGCCAAGAAATCCCAACGCATTCCCATACAAAACCACATATACGACACTAAAACGACGCTAAAGCTCAGCCTGCTCTCACTTCCGCCAGCAACTCCGGATGTCGATCCAGCACCTGCAACAGCTTGATGAGCGCGAGCGGCGGCCTGGTTTTGCCATTCTCGTAACGCGAAAATGCGTTCACCCCGCCGCCGAAAATTTCCGCCGCCTCGCGCTGGTCCAGATCGAGCTTCTTGCGTACAGCGGCAATGAATGCGGGATCCACTTGCGATGCATTTACCTCCTTATTGAAGGCCAGCATCATTTGACTCGTGCGAGTTGCCTCGTCCATGTCGAGCACCGCCTCTTCGCATGCCGGGCAATAGTCGCCAGTGACGGCTTCGAAGATGGCCGTCTCTCCCTTATAGACATAGCGCATATTGCGCGTATCGCGTACCAGTTCGGCCGCTCCGCAGTTCGGGCATTTCATGCTCACCACTCCTTGAATGACACGACGAGGACGGCATCGACCACCGTCAATTTCAGATAGACCATTCCTGCTTCCGTGACGGCACGGTAGACGTCCTGCCAGACCCGGTGGTCCGCGTACGTGGTCATGCTTTTTCTGAAATCGCGCCGGTCGAGCGACATCAACGTTTCAACAATTGCTGCAGGCCCGAAGCCGAGTGCCGCAGCCCCAATCACGGCCGATTTCGTGATTCGGATCTTCCCTGCCCGCGCCAGGCCCTGGACATCTGCCAGTTTGCAGTGAGGCGTATTTTTTTCCACTCTTGCCTCCGAACGATATTAACCTACTTGGTTATAAAAAGGTAGCGCACTCATCTTTTGCTGAGGCATCCGCGACCTCCTTTGATCCCAGATCAGTCAATTCGATCGTTGCTTTTTGCCAAATTTTGTTGCAATCTACGCGCGTTAATTCAACTCATTTCCACACATGTCCACATCCATCCCCACCCACGCTCGCGTCGTCATCATCGGGGGCGGCATCATTGGCTGCGCGGTCGCCTATCACCTCACCAAACTGGGTTGGACCGATGTGGTGCTGCTCGAACAGGGTCAACTGTCGTGCGGCACGACCTGGCACGCGGCCGGACTCGTCGGCCAACTGCGCGCGCAGGAAAGCATGACCAAACTGATCCGCTATTCGACCGCGCTCTACGCCGAACTCGAAGCCGACACCGGCCTCGCGACCGGCTGGAAGCAATGCGGCTCGCTCTCGGTGGCCCGCACGGCCGAGCGGATGACGCAACTCAAGCGCACCGCCGCCGTCGCGCGCGCCTACGGCGTGGCGTGCGACGTGATCAGCCCGCAGGAAGCCGGCGATCTATGGCCGGTGATGCGCACCGACGACCTGCTCGGCGCCGTCTGGCTGCCCGGCGACGGCAAAGCGAATCCCACCGATCTGACCCAGGCCCTCGCCCGCGGCGCCCGCACGCGCGGTGCGCGCATCGTCGAGAACACCCGCGTCACGGCGATTCACACGCGCACCGCCGTTGAAGACAAGGCAAACGGCACGACAGGCGCACGCGAAGTCAGCGGCCTCGCGTGGCGCAACAAGGACGGGGAAGAAGGCACGATCGGCGCGGACATCGTCGTGAATTGCGCGGGCCAGTGGGCCAAGGCGGTCGGCCGCCTGTGCGGCGTGACCGTGCCGCTGCACTCGGCCGAGCACTACTACATCGTCACGGAACGCATCGCCGGCGTGCACCCGGACCTGCCGGTGATGCGCGATCCGGACGGCTTCATCTATTTCAAGGAGGAAGTGGGCGGCCTCGTGATGGGCGGCTTCGAGCCGAACGCGAAGCCGTGGGGCATGAACGGCATCCCGGAGAATTTCGAATTCCAGTTGCTACCCGACGACTGGGATCAGTTCGAAATCCTGATGGAAAATGCGCTGCAGCGAGTGCCCGCGCTCGAAACGGCGCAGGTCAAGCAGTTCTACAACGGTCCGGAATCGTTCACGCCGGACAACAACTTCATGCTCGGCGAAGCGCCTGAGTTGCGGCGCTTTTTCGTCGGCGCGGGTTTCAATTCGATGGGCATCGCGTCGGCTGGCGGAGCCGGGATGGCGCTTGCCGAATGGATCGTCGCGGGCGAACCCACGATGGACCTGTGGCCGGTCGACATCCGCCGCTTTGCGCGCTTTAACGGCAACGACACGTGGCTGCACGATCGCGTGAAGGAAACGCTTGGCCTGCACTATGCAATGCCGTGGCCGAATCGCGAACTCGACAGCGCGCGGCCGTTTCGCCGCTCGCCGCTGTATTCGCTGCTGCGTGACGACGGTGCCTGCTTCGGCAGCAAAATGGGCTGGGAGCGCGCCAACTTTTTCGCGCCGACGCCGGCCGAAGCAAAAATCGATTACGCGTTCGGCCAGCAGAACTGGCTGCCGTGGAGCGGCGCCGAACATCACGCGTGCCGCGAAGGCGTCGTGCTATTCGACATGACGTCGTTCTCCAAATTTCTCGTCAAAGGACGCGATGCGGAAAGCGTGCTGCAAGGCATCGTCGCCAACGATGTAGCGGTGCCGCCCGGCACCACGGTCTACACCGGCATGCTCAACGAGCGCGGCACCTACGAATCGGATTTCACGCTCACGCGCCTCGCCGACGATCAATACCTGCTCGTCACCGGCACCGCCCAAACCACGCGCGATTTCGACACCATCGAAAAAGCGATTCCGCACGACAAACACTGCACGCTGGTCGACGTCACCGGCCAATACGCCGTGCTCGCCGTGATGGGCCCACGTTCGCGTGAGTTGCTGCAAAGCGTTTCGAAGGCGGACTGGAGCAATGAGGCGTTCGCGTTCGGCCAAAGCCGCGAGGTCGATCTCGGCTATGCGACGCTGCGCGCCACCCGCCTCACCTACGTCGGCGAACTCGGTTGGGAACTGTACGTGCCGGTCGAGTTCGCTCTCAGCGTGTACGAAACGCTGCAACAGGCGGGCAAGCCCTTCGGTCTCGTCAACGCGGGCTACTACGCGATCGACTCCTTGCGCATCGAGAAAGGCTATCGCGCATGGGGCCGCGAGCTGACGCCGGATACGAATCCGTTCGAAGCCGGTCTGTCATTCGCCTGCAAGCTCGATAAGGACATCCCGTTCCGCGGCCGCGATGCGTTGCTGAAATTACGTGCCGAACCGCTGCGCCGCCGCATGGTGGTGCTCACCGCCGACGGCGCCGCCGATCGCATGCTGTGGGGCGGCGAAGCCATTCTGCGTGACGGCAAGCCGGTCGGTTTCGTCAGTTCGGCGGCGTTCGGCCACACGCTCGGTTGTCCGGTGGCGATGGGCTATATCAACAATCCGGATGGCGTGGCGGATGCGGCGTATCTGAACGGCGGTCAATACATGATCGACGTCGCCGGCGATCTGCTGCCGGCGACCGTGCATCTGAAGGCGCCCTACGACCCGCGCTCGGAACGGGTGAAGCGCTAACACGCGCCACGCGCCATACTCGAAAACACCCCGTCGCGGCGGATCAAACCATGAAACAGCGCCGCCGCGAGATGCAACAGCACCGTGGCGAACAGTGCGAATGCGAGCCATGTATGCAATGCGCGCAGTACCGCGAACAGTTCGACGTTGTGCGGCGCGATCGGCGGCAGATGCAGCGGTCCATATAAGGTAATCGGATATCCCGCTGCGGATAGCATCGCCCAGCCGATCAACGGCATCGCCGCCATCAGCGCATAAAGGACAAGATGCGACAGCCTGGCGGCGATGCGCTGCGGCGCCGGCATGTCTGCCGGCAATGGCGGACTGCCGCGCCTGATGCGCACGCTCGCGCGCAGTATCACCAACACCAGCAGCGCAATGCCGAGCGGCTTGTGAATCGCGATCAGCGTGTTATGCGCATGCGACACCGTCGCAACCATCCCCACCCCGACGAACAGCATCGCGACGATCAGCGGCGCCATCGTCCAATGCAGGGCTCGCGCGAGCGGACTGAAATGTGCGTGCGTCTGCTTCATGACTGGCCTCCGTTTGTCTGCGTTTGGTGGATCCCCGGATGCAACGCTTCTTCGCGCGTGCGGCGCTTGAACGACAGCGCGTAAGCAGCCGAGCGTGCGGCAAGCAACGGATCGTTCGAAGGCCGGATGCCCACCGGCAAGATGGTCGGATCGAAATTGACGTCGCGGCACGTTCCGTCTTCCTGCGACATCGCGTGATCGATTACCAGCGTGCCGGCGTCAATATGCTGACGATCGTCGGGCCATTGCATCGTCGCGTCGTCGATGGGGTCCCTGGGCTGCGCGACCGTCAGAATCAGATGCCAGCGCAACGGTCCGCTTTGCAGGCGCTGGTCGAGGTCGGCCTCGAGAAAATTCTTCTCGGCCTTTTGCGCATCGGAGATCGGCGCATACGGCGTTTCAGGCGCCATCGCCCAACGCACGGCGCGAGTATTGCCCGCCCCGTCGGTAAACCGGAATGCGTTGATGCTGTAGTAGGCGGCGTTCGCCAGACTCGATGACGGCGGATGCGCTTTCACCCACGCCTGAAACGGTTTGGTTTCCGGATTCGCGGCGTAAAACGCTTTCAGCTTCGCCGGGTCCGGTTTGCCGGTCGCGGCATCGGGTTTCGCCGCAACCAGTTGCTGATAGAACTGCTCGGGCGTATGAACAGCGAATACAGGTGTCGAATTCATTCCCGTTCGCCACTGCTCGCCATTCTGCAGTTGGAACAGCAGTGCCATGCTGCGCACCGGCGAGCTCGTGTCGGGCGCGGACGGATTGCCGCCGGGAACTGCGAAGCGGCCTATGACCGGCGTGCGACCGGGTGCAAACACTGCGGCACGCGAGAGTACCGCGCCGTCACCATTGCTGTCGAAATACCCCTCTACGCACAGGCCCTTTGCATGGTTGCGGCGGTAGCCGGGATGCGGCTGGCCGGCCACCGCTTCGAACGTATTGATGAAACGCGGCGCCGTGAGCCACGCGGGCGTCAGCCAGCCCGCCGTATAGGCAAAGCCGCCGGCCAGGACGGCCACGACTGCGCCGATCGCGGCGAGCCGGCATGGCACGCATAGTGGCTCGCCGGTGGGAACGGATGGTTTTGTCACGACGACTCCTTGACTCGTGGATAGATGCACTCATCGGCTAACACCCGTTTCAGCGATCTATTCCATTCGACATCCAGCGCGTCCGTTCCGTGTACGCGCTGGCTATCGATACCGTCAATTGGCGCCACCCGCCGCCACGCTGCCGCTCGCGACGCGGCCCGCGGCGGCCTGTGCGGCAAGCGCTTCCTTGTTGTGCTTGACCTGCTGCGCGAAGACGGGACTCACATCCGGATACGATGCATCGGTCACATAGTTCAGACCGTTCTGTTGGGCTTCAATCAATTCCTGGTACACCTGAGCACGTGTCTTGCCTTCTGCAAATGCGCTCGACGAAGCGGCGAGAACGACAAGGGACAACGCGGCAAAAGTGATCTTCTTCATGATGAACTCCAGTGAGTTTTGTGCGGGTTTGCATGAGGGAGAACCACGGGTTGGCGGTTTTTATTCCTGCATTGGCGCTTCGCAAAAAACAAACTTCGAAAGGGGAATAAAGTAGTACACGAGTGGGTTTGCTCACCGTTCGATGGTGCCGTTTGGCGGTGCCGTGCCGCGCCGGCGTCTCGACGGCTTCGCAGCAGCAGCAGCAGCAGCAGCAGCAGCAAAGATAGTGTTTCGAGCGTATGGAATAAACCGACATCCACACGTGTTCGCCACTCGATAGCTGAATTCCGACGAACGCCGACACCATGACCGCAACCGACGCCCCCTCCGACTCGCCGCTTTCCGAAGCCGACATCCAGGCCTATGCCGATGGCACGCTGACGCCGGAACGCGCCGCGTTTCTGCAGGACTATCTGGGCAAGGATCCGGCGGAAGCGCGCCGGGTGGCGTTCTACGGCAGGCTGAACGCGCAGATGCAAAAAGCGTTCGAAACAACCGACGAACCCGTTCCGCACCGTCCCGAAGGATGGCGCGGCACGCTCGACCGGTTGAAGGCCGCGAGGCGTCCGGGCAAGATGGTCAATGCGCTCGCGGCGCTCGTTCTGACGTTGGTGGCCGCGAGCGGCTGGTTTGCCGCCACCCAGGCGTCCCGTCAGGCGCTCAACAATGCCGCTGTGATGGCGCTGGCAGAAACCGCCGCCGCACCGTATTCCGCCGCCTCGCCGACGCGAACCGACGTGTCCGCACCCAACCTCGCCGCGATCGGATTGCGACTCGTGGATCAAAGGGTTCTATCGCTCGGCCCATTCCAACGCGCCACCGAATTTGTCTATCTGAACGGGGACAACCGGCCGGTCGTGCTGATTTCCACGCTGGCGCTGCTGGCGCCGGCCCAGCCGCAGTGGGCCGCCCGCCGTATCGGCGAGATCCGCCTGCTGACCTGGACGGCGCAGCGGCAGCGCTTCGTGGTCGCCGGCGACGCCCGCACCCACGGCCTGATGCGCGCCGCCGACGTCATGACCGTGCGGTAAGCCGTCGCCAGTTTTTTCGCAACGTTCTAAAAAACAACGGAATAAAATGCGCCCACGCGTGTTTGCACCTCGAATGCGCGTGGTGGTTCAATCGACGGCCGCCCACCCGGCGGCCCACGCGAAGCCCCACGATTGGGATGAAAAATGGATGTCCGTGACGAGTTGATGGAGCATGTGCCGCGCTTGCGGCGCTATGCGCGAGCGCTGATCAACAATCGCGATCTCGCCGACGATCTGGTGCAGGACACGCTCGAACGCGCGCTCGGCCGCACCGGCATGTTTCAGCCTGGCACCGACCTGCGTGCGTGGCTGTTCACGATCATGCATAACGTGTTCGCCAATCAGGCGCGCAAGGCTTCGGCGCGCGCCGTCCACGTGGCGGTCGACGACGACAGCGTCCACGAAAGCGAATTTGCCGTGCCGTCCGATCAGACCCGTTCGCTGGAAATGCGCGACCTCGACTACGCGTTGCAGCGTTTGCCCATGGAGCAGCGCGAAGTCGTGCTGCTGGTCGGTCTCGAGGAAATGAGCTACGCCGACGTGGCCCTCGCGCTGAACATCCCGATCGGCACGGTGATGTCGCGCCTTTCGCGCGGGCGCGAGCGGCTTCGGGCATTGATGGCGGGCACGCAGCCCGGTGCAAAATTACAGGTGGTGCGATGAGCGACCAACACACGCCGATCGGCGAAGAAGATCTGCACGCGTACGTGGACGGCACGCTGTCCGACGAACGACGCGTCGAGGTGGAGCGCGCGCTCGAACAGAACCCCGAGTTGGCGGCGCGCATCAGCGATTATTTTTCGCTGAACAACATGTTCCATGAACGCTATGACCGCGTGCTGAGCGAGCCCGTGCCCAAACGTCTGCAGACACCGTTGGCCAGTGGGCGCCGCTGGCGCATTGCCGCCAACTGGCCACAGTTCGCCGGGATGGCCGCGGCGCTGGTGATGGGCGTGGGCATCGGCATAGGCACGCATATGGGGCAGGACGTCGTGGCGCCGGTCGCCGGTCACTCGGACACGCGCCCTGTCAGCCTGGACAGCGCCGAGGGTTTCGCACGGCAAGCCGCGGTGGCGCATGTGGTTTATATGCCCGCCGTCGACCGTCCGGCCGACATGAATGCGGATCACGAACAGGATTTCGTGCAGTGGCTGTCCAACCGGCTCGGCACCAATGTGCATCCGCCGATTCTGTCGAAGAGCGGTTTCAACCTGTCGGGCGGCCGTCTGTTGCCGGGCGCCGATGGGCCAACCGCACAGTTCATGTATCGCGGGCCAAACGGCGAACGCGTGACGCTGTGCATTTCGCATCGTCAGGTGAGCGCGAATACCACCGCGTTCAAGCTGTATCAGGACGGGCCGGTGAACGTGTTCTACTGGGTCGACGGTGACTTTGGCTATGCGGTGTCAGGCGGGATCGATCGCAAGGTGCTGTTGCAACTGTCGCATGACGTGTACTCGCAGTTGACGGGTGCCGCGCCGGGTTGAGATGCCAAGCCACGTCGCGATAGCGGGATCAGTTTGCTGAACCGCTGCCGCGATCGAGCGACGCGGCGCGCATCGCGTCACTCGGATTGGTGAAGAACTGCTGACGCAGTTGCGCGATCTGCGCATCGCGTTGCTGAGGCGGCAGATCCTGCTTGTCGATCTGTGCGCGCTGGCTCGAGTAGTCCGCATAACGGGCTTGCCAGGCGTCGTCGGCTTGCTGCATCTGCACGACACGTTGCGCCGCTTCAGGCCCAAGTGTTTGCGTGATCTGCGCACGTAGCGTATCGAGCGAACCACCCTGCTTTTGCGCCTGGACGATCGCGTCGAGTGCGGCCTGCTGCTGGCGCGCACGCTCGTGGGCCGCGCGTGTTTCAGGCGGCAGTGCCGCGTCTAGCGCAGCAAGACGTGCCGTTTTTTGCGCGGCGCTCAACGAGCCATCTGACGCGATGCGCAGGCGCGCCAAATCTGTGTGTTGCTGCTGCGATTCAGCGCCGAAGAACGGCTCGTTCCATTCGCCCATCAAGCGGGTACCTAACGCGTCGCGCTGGTCGAGAGAGAGTTGCAGCGCGTCGAAGTCCAGCTTCGCGCCGCTCTGGCTCTGGCTCTGGCTCTGGCTCTGGCTCTGGCTTTGAGTCGAGGAGGTTTGCGGCAACTGGTCGAGCGCCGCGAGATAAGCGTTGTAGCGCTGCCAGACGTTCACCGCTTCGTCGGCGGCCGGTGTGCCGTCGAGTTGCGCGGCAATCTGGCGACGCACCAAGGCATCGAGCGTTACGGCGGAGATTTCGTTTTGCGTCGTCAGGAAATAATCGAAGAAATCACGGACCGCACGCGTGCGCGCGAGGTGGCCATGGCCATCGGTTGGCAGATGCGGCGGCGTCGAACCGTCGAGCGAAGCGGGCAATGCGCCGACCATCGACGCACCGGCTGCCATGTCCTTGTTCAAAGCGAGCGCCGGTTGCGCAGAACTCGCTGCATTCACCACGTGCAGCGCTGATGCATCGTGCCCAGACGGCGGGCGGTTCAGCCACAACGCAGCGCCGGCCGACACCGCACCCACCGCCACAAAAATCAGCCACTGACTCCGCGCACTGCCCCGCTGCCGATCCGATCGCCGCATCCGTTCACACGCCTTGTGTCTTCAAACGGTTTGCCTGCGTGCGGATCACCGCGACTGGATCCGCTGCATTCGCGCCGCGTATGCCGAGCAACTGGTTGATTTCGTCGAGGTGGTTCCACTTGTAACTGGTGCCGAGCACCTTGCCATAGAGCGCGCTGCACACCGAGACGAGGCCGTCGTTCTGCCCCGACTGGCGGCTCAGCATGATCGCGCCTGTGCCGTACAAAACGAGTGTTGACGGATCGAGGACGTCAGCCGCATCGATCGGCGCGACACTGGTGTCGACGGCGCCCGGAATACCGAACACCGAGGTCGGCTGAATCGCACTGCCCGCCCACGAGTACAACAGATGCGTGTTGCCATTGACGGTTTCAGTCGCCGCGCCGGTTTGACACGAACCGGGCGCGCCGAGCCCTGCGCTCGGATAACGCAGGTTGAATGCCGCCGCGTTAGCCGTGGTCAGCGTTTGCAGCGCAGCGACTGCGTTCTGGTTGGTATTGTGATTGCTACTCGTCAGGATGCCGAAAATATTCGCAAAGGCGCCGATGATCGGGGTCGAAAGACCGGTCGGATCTTTTTGCAACGCGTCCTGCACGAAGTCGGCGAATTCCGAGCCGCGATGCGGCGTACCGATCGTCGTTACCGAAGCGACGAGTTCCGGCGCTACCGCCGCGACATAGCGGGAGGTCAAACCGCCCTGGCTGTGGCCGATCAGGTTCACCTTCTGCGCGCCGGTTGCGGCGAGCACCTGCTTCACGTAAGCGAGTAACTGTTCGCCGCGGCCGTTCGGGCCATCGTCGCTCTGAAAGCCCGAGAGGTTCGCCACGTACACGGTTGCGCCGTGCTGCTGGAGGTCGGACTGAATGCCGTACCAGTAGTCGAGCACGCCGAGATACTTGTCGGTCCCGGTGAGGCCATGTACGAGGATGATCGGATAGCGGGTTGCCGCGTAATCGTCGCTGCTGGTGTTTGACGTCGCAGCGACCGCGCGATCGATGCCGGTTGGTGTGGCGAGTGTCAGAAGAACAGCGAGCGGAGCATTGGCAACAGCCGCAGCGATCGCCCAGGCGACGATGCGAGAACCCTTCGATTTCGACATGTGACGGCCTCCGGTTGCGAAGTCCGCGTATTTAGCTATACAAATCGAGTGAGGGCAATAGAGCGGGAACTCCAAACTATTTATGCTGCGGTGCGTTTTTAAGCTTTAGCGCGGTGTGGCGATGCGGCGGGCATTGAAGCTATCGAGTTCGATAACGCTGCCGGGATTCGCGCCTGACTTGACCAGCTCCCGTGGCGTCACGCCCAACAACCGCCCCATCCAATGCGCCATATGACTCTGATGCGCAAAGCCCGTCTCCAGCGCGATCTGGCTCGCGTTGAGCCTGCCTTGAAGCAATAGCGCTCTGGCCCGCTCTACTCGCCGCTGCACCACATACTGATGCACCGGCATACCGAGCGTTTCGCGAAACAGCACCTTGAAATGCGGCACGCTCAACTCGGCGTGCACAGCCAGTTCGTCAAGCGTGAGGCGTTGATCCAAATGCGCTTCGATAAACTCGATCACGCGAGCAGCGGTCTTCGGCGCCAGCGTGCGGCGTTTGTTCTCGAGCTTGTCGAGCACCGGCGCGCTGGCGATCAGCCGCACCACCATCGCCGTACACAGGCTTTCGGCGTAAAGCGGGTCGGACGCCTCATCGGCTTCGAGTTCGGCGCGTAACGCCCAGGCCAGATGCTGAAAACGCGGATCGCGCATCTGGAACTGCGGGCGAAGCTGCGCTTCGCTCGTTTTCAATTCCAGCTGTTCGACGGTCCTCTGCGCGAAGTCTTCGTTAATCCACACACTGAAAATCGTGCAGGCGGATTCATCGGTCCACTGTCCGTCGACGCCCGCGGGAATCACATCGGCGTCGCCGTGCGCCTGAATCCGCGAGAGGCGACGCTCGCTGCATACGCAACGCGCCTTGACCGGCGCGCCGACATGCACGCCCACACGATGATGCTTGAGCGCCGGAATCCGGTGCAGCCCGGCCGACACGCTGACCAGCTCCGCACCAAAACCCCGCCAGCCGAGTGTCTTGCTGGAGCGCAGTGCAATGCGGGAACCGCTGTGCGGCTGCGGTATCGGTGTCACGGCATTCATGTGTTCCCCTCGTAGATAGCGGCCAACGTGCGTGCATTGTGCGGCGTTTTTCGTGGTTTTGCTTGGGCTCGCATCGTCTCAACTCGCATGCTGCGCTGCCGCAGAAGAAAACAATCATCCGATTCTGCGCACCACGATCCGTGCCCGCGCGTTTCCTACTCCCAGCCTCCCTAAGATGACGGCATACCGAACCAGTCAGGAGCTCAACGTGTTTGTGATCTTTGGAGCAGCAGGCAATGTAGGCAGAGTGAGCGCCGCGGCATTGCGCCGGGCGGGCCGCGACGTGCGCGCGGTGGTCCGTGACAAAAAGCAAGGTGAAGTGTTAGCGGAGATCGGCTGTGAAATCGCCGTCGCGGATCTCCTCGATCCCGCCTCGGTCGCGCGCGCTATCGAAGGCGCCTACGCGGTACAGATCCTGTGCCCGGTGCCCCGCGCACATGCAGATCCCGGGGCCGAGATGCGGCGCATGATCGACGCGAGCGCGAAGACATTGCGCGCTAACCCGCCGCAACGCCTGCTCGCGCTCTCCGACTACGGCGCGGAACACGCAAGCGGCACCGGTATCACGACGCTGTTTCACTACCTCGAAATGCAACTCGCGCCGGTTGCCTCGCAGTTGACGTTTCTGCGCGCCGCGGAACATATGCACAACTGGGCCCGCGTATTACCGATTGCGCTCGCGAGAGGCGTGCTGCCGACGCTGCATCATCCGTTGAACAAGCTGTTTCCCACGGTCGCCGCCGAGGATGTCGGCCTGCTGGCCGCCGAACTCCTGCTCGATGACAGACCGGCGAAGGTCTCACGGCGCGTGGTGAGTATCGAGGGTGAAGCACGCGTTAGCCCATTAGACGTCGCACGCACGCTCGGTGAATTGGCGCGCCGTCAGGTCACGGCCCTCGCAGTGCCGCGTGATGGATGGGCCGCCATGCTCCATGACGCGGGGCTCGGCGAGAACCATGCGCATCTCATCATGGATCTGTACGACGCGCACAACGCGGGCCGCATCGACGTCGAAACCGAGATCAGCGAGCGGCGCTTCGGCGCGATCGCGCTAGCGGACGTGTTTGCGTCGATCCTGGCGCGCACCGCTGCAACTTCAACTGCCACCCCAACCGCGGCGGCACGCTAATCGGCACTCGCAAGAGGAGGAACGGCATGCATACCTGCCCATTACTGCGCGCCTCGATGGCATCGCGAAAGAGCGTGGCGCATCGAAGCCCGAGGACACGCGCGACCACGAACACCCGCTACTGGACGGCTATCTCGGCAAGTCTTGCGGGACTGGTCGGCTGGCGAGCGCTTCGGGACGTGCTCAACGCGATTCCCGATAGCAATGACGACTTTGGCTTGTTCTGATTCGCCGCAATTCGGCCTGGCTTGGCGTGACTTGGCTTGGCCGAGGGTCGGCTTCGGGCTTGAGTCGGCCAGGCATCGATTCGATGCGTCATAGATACGCCGCACACAGCGAAAGCCGACGTCCCACCAACGCAACAGATCGACGAAATCGACGCTTCAGCACCGGTCGCCATTTGCACAAGGCGGCCGGCGCGCATGCGCCGCTTATTCGTTCTCGTCGAAGTAGTGCCCAAACTTCAACTGTTTGGTACGGATATAGCGCTCGTTTTCCTCACGCATTGGAATCGCCAGCGCGACCCGCTCACATACCGGAATACCGTGCTTCGACAGCGTGTCGAATTTCTCCGGATTGTTGCTCATCAGGCGCACCGAGGTGACCTTGAGCGTGCGCAAAATGCCCGCCGCCGAATCGTATTCGCGCGAGTCGTCGGGCA
Source organism: Burkholderia sp. GAS332 (assembly GCA_900142905.1). Taxonomy (NCBI): domain Bacteria; kingdom Pseudomonadati; phylum Pseudomonadota; class Betaproteobacteria; order Burkholderiales; family Burkholderiaceae; genus Burkholderia; species Burkholderia sp. GAS332. Next base: position 1,868,019 of record FSRV01000002.1, read on the forward strand.
AGCCGAGATCGAGATTGGCCTCGACGGTGTCGCGCCCCTGCTCCTGCAGCGCATACGCGCGAATCTTGTTCGACAGGCCGATGCCGCGCCCTTCGTGGCCGCGCAGATACAGCAGCACGCCGCAGCCTTCGGCCGCGATATAGCGCAGCGCCAGATCGAGCTGCTCGCCGCAGTCGCAGCGATACGAGCCGAGCACGTCGCCCGTCAGGCACTCGGAGTGCAGGCGCGTCAACACGGACGACTGGTTTGCGACATCGCCCATCACGAGCGCGAGATGTTCGGCGCCGCTTTCGCACACACGAAACACGTAGGAGGTGAACGTGCCGTAGCGCGTGGGGAGCGTGGCGGTAGCGTCGAGAATGACGCACTCGCCGTTGATTGCGCCGTCTGCTGCTGGCGACGGATCGTGAGACGTGAGCATGGCGTTGGACAGTGGTGCTGACATGAACCCGATCAAACCGGGGATAAGGTATGGACTGGGAGTTTACCGCTAATCGGCGAACAGCACCCGGATGTCCATGCAACGCGCAAGGAACCGCCGCGGCGCGGCGCCACTCGCCAGCGCTAACCCAGGTGAAACGTGCCGCGCGCCACAGGTATTCCCGAGGTACTTCGCCCGCGCGTCACGCCTATACTGGAATGGCCTGTCCCTCACGACAGCGCGCCGCATTGGCGTGCTGCACTGCGAAACGGAGCCGCTCCATGACAAGCGTTGCACAACTTCTTAAAACGAAACCGAACAACACCACCGTTTTCACGGTCGGGGCCGACGATTCCGTCTACGAGGCGATCAAGCTGATGGCTGAAAAAGGCATCGGCGCACTGGTCGTGACGGACGGTGACAGCATCGCGGGGATCATTACGGAGCGCGACTATGCGCGCAAAGTCGTCCTGATGGACCGGTCGTCGAAAGCCACGCCGGTGCGCGACATCATGAGCAAAGCCGTGCGCTTCGTGCGTCCCGACCAGACCACCGAAGACTGCATGGCGCTGATGACCGAACGGCGCATGCGCCACTTGCCGGTGATCGAAAACGACCGGCTGGTCGGCATGGTATCGATCGGGGACCTGGTGAAGAACATCATCGCCGAGCAGCAGTTCACGATTCAGCAACTTGAGTTCTATATCCACGGCGAACGGCCTTGAGGGACGCCGCCCGGCGCACGTAAAACCCACGCTTCCCGCACGTCGCCGGTCACACGCTGCCGCAACAGGGCACAAAAAAAGCCCAATGCTTGAAAAAGCTTGGGCGAAGCTACCTTGCGGCAGCGGAGGTTCTTGAATTGTGGGCCGCGACACGGCGCGGCACTGCGGATTCGTTCGGCTGGCGGCACAAACTGAACTGCCGGCCAGACCAGCCGGCTACCGCCTGAATCAGTTACCGAAATAAACCGACTTCGGGCCGGACATCGGCTGTACCACGCCTCCCGCCTGCGACGAACCGCTCACCGCGCCACCGTAACCACTGGTATTCGCGACCGGCTCCTGCGTCTGCGCGACGGCCGGGTTCTGCGCCTGCACACGGGCTTCGGCGGCTTGAATGTCAGCCGGATAGTTCGGGTCGTTGCTCGCACCCGGGTTGTAGCCGGCTTGTTCCAACTGGATTAATTGATTGCGGACTTCAGCGCGAGTCATGGGCTGGTCGTTTGACTGAGCGAACGCAGCGACCGGGGCGGCGAGAATGGTTGCAATGGCGACTGCCTTGATGAGCGATTTCATGATGACTTACCTCCAGACCTGGTTTTTTGCTTCGCCTGCCACACGATGTGGGAAGCGAGTGATTCAAGTCTAGTCACCTGTTCATCAAGGGGAAACCCTTAATTACGAGACATACAATTGCTCAAAACGCAAGAATGCGGCGAAATTTACCGCCCGGCACCCGTGAAGCCCTAGCTTTGCCGTAATAATTGTCGGGATCGTAACCCTATGTGTCTGATGTTTCGACAATGCGCCCGCACTGAGTGTGTTTTGCTGCATTGTTTGCTGCCCATGGTCAATTTCGCGCGTTCGTCGAAGCGCCTGCATGCGGCGGCAGCAACAGTTTTCGCGGCCCGCTGACGAACGTGCTGCCGGGTTCGAAAAACCGTAGCGGCCGGTGCATTTCGCGCGACAAGCCGATACGCGTCGTCACGCCAATCGGACTCCCCCCCGTCTCGATCACCCCGATCCACAGATCGCGCCCGGCGCAAAGATCACGGCCGTCGAACGACTGATCGATGCCTAAGGCCATGGTGAGCCGGCCGGGACCGCGCGCGAGGTCGCGCAGCGGCACGCCGGGGCGCCGCGCTTCCATCAGCGGCAGGCCTTCCAGCGGCTCGATGGCGCGAAGCAGAATGCCGGCGCCGATCTCTTCCGCTTCGGCGGACATGTTCAGCATGTACGAAAGCCCGTATGTCAGCCGGATATACGCGTGTCCGGGGGCGAGAAACATCGAGCCGTTATAGGGACGACGACCGAGAAACGCGTGGCTGGTCGAATCGCCGACCGGATACGCCTCAGTTTCAACAATCCGGCCGCTGATACGGCCTTCTGGCAGGTCGTGCACGAGATATTTGCCGACCATGAAGCGCGCCAGTGCAACCGCATCGAGCGGCAAATCGTCACGAAGCAATGGAAGGATGGGCAGCGGCTGATTCGGCATGGGGTTCGGACTTGTTGTGAAGCTTGTTGTGAGGCTTGTTGTGAGGCGCGAGGCGCAGGGTTCGAGGGATGCGCGACCGACGCGCAGCGGACGCAGCCGACGAGTGTGTCAGCCGCGCCGCACCAAGCGGCAGAGCGCCATCGGCCTGCCTTCATCGGCCCATGCGTTGTATCAAAACCTCATTTCTGGGCAGCGACGCATTCACCATGGAACTAATTGGAGTATCGTGTGTTTCCGGCCTGCAGCACAGCCTTTGCCGGCATGCGTGTGCTTAGGCCCGCCCCATCCGCTTACAGATTGAAAGAAGTTGCACGACCCGCAGCAGCGTTCCATTCAGATGTGATCCCGCAGTACCCGCTGGTGCAGTACACCGGCCCCACCCGGGGCCGTCGTATTCATGACAATAGGAGAGAGTTGAATGAAAGCATTCCAGGCAATCAAGATGGTAGGCGGCGCGCTGATCGTTCTGGCGTCCGTCAGTGCCTACGCGCAAAGCAGCGATGCGGCCGCCACGCCAGCAGCCCCGATGGCGGCTTCGTCGGCGCCTAGCGCCAAGTCGGTCAAGGCAGCCAACCGTGCGCTGGGACGCAAAGTGCGCAGCGCACTGTCGAAGACCAAGGGCCTGAGCGTGACCAACATCACGGTGCGCGCGCGTGGCGGCGCAGTGACGCTGGCCGGCACGGTGCCTGAGCAGGAGCAAATCGACATCGCCACTCAGGCGGCGCAAGGCGTGGCTGGTGTGACGTCGGTCAAGAACGCACTGACGATCCGTCCGGTCGGACAGTAAACTGCGTTAGCCAACTGTAGCGCTACACCCGGACGCAACGCTTCATCTCGAGGCGGCGCGTCCGGACCGGAACACCCGGTTTCTCTTTCATGAAGCGGCTAAGCCTTCCGCTCTAGTCCGATGGTGTTTCATCCATCGAAGCCGCGCCGCACTTTCCGCGCAATCCTGCGTGGCTCAATCCTTCAGATGCTGCACAGTCGCCGGTTGCCTTACTGCCTTCGCCACTGCGTCGGCGCAATTCGCCCCGCAGGCTGACAAAGCCTCGTTCGACGTGAACTATCCTTTATAATTTAATGCGTTAGGGTGCGTTGTTGACAGGATGGGTTAGCATTCGCGCCCGCTCGATATCTCGCCGGCACCCATTGGCGCGCACCGCGTCAGTCCCATACCAGCAACGAGACCAAGCAACGAAAGGAAGCCCTGAATGACCACGCCCGCGACCGTTTTGCCCCGCTGGACCATTGCCGCGCCGTTCGTCGCCTGGATCGTGCTGGGCGTGGCGTACGCCCTGCCGGAGAACGGACTGCTGCTCGCGCTGATTGGGGTCGCCCTGTGCGCAGCCGTGTTCACGGCGGTGCACCATGCGGAAGTGGTCGCGCATCGCGTCGGCGAACCGTTCGGTACGCTGGTGCTGGCCGTGGCCGTGACGGTGATCGAGGTCGCGCTGATCGTTTCGGTCATGTTGACGTCCGGCCCCGAAAAGGCCGGCCTCGCGCGTGACACCGTGTTCGCCGCGGTGATGATCGTCTGCAACGGGATCGTGGGCATTTGCCTACTGGTGGGCGGCATCCGGCATCGCGAGCAGGACTTTCAGAGTCGTGGCGCTGCGGCCGCGCTGGCGGTGCTCGCGTCGTTGTCCGTGTTGACGTTGGTCATGCCGAATTACACGACGACCAGCGTCGGCCCTGTTTTGTCGTCGTCGCAACTGGCATTCGCCGGGGTGTCGTCGCTGGTGCTATATGGGGTGTTCGTGTTCGTCCAGACCGTGCGGCATCGCGACTACTTTCTTGCTGACGTCCCCGACGAGGACGTCCATGCCGCTCCGCCAAGTACCGGTGTCGCGCTGGCAGCCGGCGGCTTGCTGGTGGTGTGCCTCGTCGCCGTCGTGTTGCTCGCGAAGGTGCTCTCGCCGGTGGTCGAAACTGCGGTGAAGAACGCAGGCGCGCCGCCGGCGGTGGTCGGCATTATCATTGCCGCCCTGGTGCTGCTGCCCGAAGGACTCGCCGCCGTGCGCGCAGCGCGGGCCGATCGCTTGCAGAACAGCATGAATCTCGCGCTCGGATCGGCGCTGGCGAGTATCGGGCTGACCATTCCAACGGTCGCCGCCGTGTTTTTGTGGACCGCTCAGCCGCTCATCCTCGGTATCGACGGCAAGGAAACCGTGCTGCTGATGCTCACGTTGGTCGTCGGTACTTTGACGCTCAGCAGCGGGCGCACGACGATCCTGCAAGGCGCCGTGCATCTGTCGTTGTTCGCGGCGTATCTGTTTCTGTCCTTCGCGCCCTGACGCCAGGCTTGGGGCCCGCGCTCCACGAAACAACGGGCCCCTCCTACTCTTCCCAATGCGCCGCGATCCAGTCGCGAAACAGATTCAGCTTCTGCTGATGCGCGACTGAATCCGGATACACGAAGTAATAGCGCCAGCCGGTCTTGAGCACCGTATCGAACGGCCGCACAAGGCGCTTGGCCGCGACGTCTTCGTCGATCAAGGCAAGGTCGCTGATGGCGACACCGAAGCCCTGCAAAGCGACGTTGGTCGCCATGTCGAGCGTGTCGAAACTCGGGCCGTGCTCGGCGTCGATACCTTGTATATTCGCCGCGTCCACCTCGGTTACCTTGGCGAGCCACATCTTCCAGTCGCGATGATCACGCGTTGGATGCAGCAGCGTGTGGCGCACCAGATCCGCCACCTCGTTCAGCGGTTTGTCTTTCAGCAGATCGGGCGCACACACCGGCGTCAGACGTTCCTCGAACAAGGGCACCGCCTGCACGTCCACACCCGGCGACGAGCCGTAGATGATTGCCGCATCGAACGGCTCGAGCTGAAAGTCGACGTCGTGCTGCCAGGTCGTGGTGATCTGAACGTGCAGTTCGGGATATTCAGCCTGAAAACGCATGATCTTCGGCAACATCCAGCGCATCACGCAAGTCGGCACTTTCAGTGCGAGATCCGTGCGTTGACGCGTGAGGCGCAGCGAGATCTCTTCGATACGCGCGAAGCTCTCCTTCACGGCCGGCAGCAGCAATTCGCCTTCGGCGGTCAGCGTCAGCCCCTTTGCATGGCGCTTGAAGAGCGGAAACTTGTAATAGTCCTCGAGCGCAATGATTTGCCGGCTGACCGCGCCTTGCGTCAGGCATAGGTGATCAGCGGCGCGCGTAAAGCTGCGATGCCGCGCGACAGTTTCGAAAATCTGCAGCGCATTGAGCGGCGGAAGACGTCGCATCGGGATGAGTCCAGTCGAGATCAGAAAAAATCATTGCGTGGGTGTGCGGCGTTGCATGCCGTCACGCCCATTGAGCCCACAGGATACGCGATCAGAAATGCCCGCACGCGTTGCGCGGAGCAAACGCGCATGCATTTCGCTCATGACCCGGCCATCGATTCCCGCCTAAACGCACCCGCGTGCACCGACTCAGGGCAAAACCTGCCGAGCACCGCACCAGAACCGAGCTTTCCTCATACCTCCCCCCAGCCCGCTCGCGCCAAACAATCATGGACGTTAACCCCGATACGCCACTGGATTGGCGTTCCCACGGATCGCAGCGAATCCGCCGCTAGCGCCACACGACAGCCAGCCCATGAGATTCCGTCATGCGCTCCATGCGCATATTTCGTTTGTTGGGGGATTTTGGCAAACCTAGAGTGCATCCACACGCAACGCATCACAGGAGAGCGCCATGCAAGAGATCAAACGGGGTAGAAGGCAGGCCATCAAGGCGATCGGCGCGGCACTCGCGGCGTCGACGCTGCCGATGCCGTTCATCAATCTGCGCGCTCAGGAGCACAACTTCTCCGGCAAGACGCTGCGCTTGCTGACCTGGTCGGACGACACCGGCGCCGCCGCGTTGCGCAACATCGCCGCCACGTTCGCGGCGAAGACCGGCGCGAAGGTGATCGCCGACCGCGCCGACGGCACCTCCGGCATGGTCGCCAAGGTCAAGGCCGCGGGCGATCGTCCGACTTACGACGTCATCACGCTGGCCGGCGTCGGCGCGGCGGGTCTCGGTGACGCGGGTCTCCTGATGAAGCCCGATCTCGACAAGCTGCCGAATCTGAAGGACGTCGCGCCGCCCTACCGCACGGGCGCGAACGGCTTCGGCATCGGTTATCTGCTGTGGTCGGACGGCTTGATCTACAACACGTCGACGGTCAAGACCGCGCCGTCTTCGTACGAAGCATTGTGGGACCCGAAGTACGCCGGACGCCTGTTTCTGCCGCCGCCCGAATGGGCCGAAGCCGTGGACCTCGCGATCATCGCCGCCAAATTGAATGGTGGCTCGCAACAGAACATCGAGCCCGGCTTCAAGAAGCTGATGCAGTTGAAAGACCGCGTGATGACGCTCGGCGAGAACCCGAACCAGGTGGCCGATCTGTTCCGCACCGGTTCGCTCGATATCGGCGGCATCTATTCGCCGGCCTTTTTCCCGGACCAGATCCGCAAGCCCGAGTACAAGATGGGCGTGACCTACGGCATGAAGGAAGGGTTCGCCACGCAACTCATGTTCACGGTGATCCCCAAGTCGCATCCGGCTGACAGCGATCTGATCCACGCCTTCATCAACCATTCGCTCGATGCCGGCGTGCAAGGCCGCATGGCTGCCGACGTGCTGAACGGCCCGGTCAATTCGAAAGCGGTGATTCCCGCCGAGAGCCGCGCGTTCGTGCCAAGCCCGCAGCAGATCGCCGAGAAAGCGATCTTGCATGACGACAAGGCGCTCGCCGTCGTGCAAGCGGCGTGGATCAAGCGCTACACCGAAATTTTCTCGGCATGACGACGATGCTCGCGCGCTTTTCGCGGCGTGCCTCGTCGGCGTCGGACGCTGCGTCGGGTGATGCGTCAGGCGCGGCTTCCGGCACGCCCGGCGCCGCATCCGGCGCACCGGACGAGCCGGCCTCCACCGCACTCGCAAAAGCGCGGCCCTGGATCCTGCTCGCGCCTATCCTGCTGTTTCTCGCCCTACTCGGCGCGGCTGCGCTCGTCGTGCTGCGTATGAGCTTCGGCACCCAGGGCAACGAATGGCACGGCTTCACGCTGCAGAACTATGCCGATCTCATCGACGGCTATTTCCTGAAGTCGTTGTGGCTCACACTGAAGCTCGCGTTCCAAAGCATGGTTTGCGCCGTGCTGCTGGCCATCCCCGTCGCCCTGGCGATGGCGCGCACCAAGTCGCGGCTGGCGCGGCGGCTGTTGCTGGCGGGTGTGCTATTGCCCTTGCTCGTCAATCTGCTGCTGCAAGGTTATGGCTGGCTGATCATTCTCGGCCCGGCCGGTCTGCTCAATCACGCGTTGCTTGCAAGCGGCCTCGTCGAGCGCCCGGTGATGTGGCTGTATCGCGAACACGGTGTGTTGCTCGGGTTGATTCAGACGGCGTTTCCGCTGGCCGTGCTGCCGTTGTCGAGTGCGATGCGCGCGGTTTCGAGCTCGTATGAAGAAGCCGCGGCCACGCTCGGCGCAACGCGTTGGCAAACGCTGCGTCACGTGTTGCTGCCGCTCGCCATGCCAGGTCTCGTGTCCGGCGCCCTGCTCGTGTTCGCCTACAACGCCAGCGCCTTCGCCGTGCCCCTGCTGCTCGGCGGACGCCGCGTGCCGATGCTCGCCGTGCTGGTCCATGACCAGGTCGCGCCTTTGCTGAACTGGCCCGCCGCGTCCGCATCGGGCGTCGTATTGATGATCGCGACGCTCACGGTGATGGCGCTGTCGCAGCGCCTCGTGCGCCGTACGCAACATCTTGCCGAGGAGCCTCACGCATGAGCACGCCGATCCAGACTCCGCGCCTGGCACGCTCGCCACGTTCACCACGCCTGCCGCGTTTGCCGCGCTTGCCCACCACCATGCCCGGCCAGCTCGGCAAGGCCACCGCGCTGCTCGCCGCCGTCGTGCTGTTTCTCGCCGCGCTGCCGATCCTGACGATGATCACGATGTCGTTCAGTGCCGCCGACACGCTCGAATTCCCGCCGCACGCCTACGGCCTGCATTGGTACCGCGCGGCATGGCACGGTTTCGTCTCGCCGGATGCGAGCGACTCGCTCTCCATGGGCGCCGCGCTCAGCACGAGCCTGATCGTCGCGCTCTCGACGATGGTCATCGCCACGCTCGTCTCGGTGCCCGCCGCCTACGCGCTGAGCCGCTACCGCTTTCGCGGCAAGCCCGCGGTCGAACAACTGGTGGCGTTGCCGCTCGTCTATCCGCTGGTGATGCTCGGTTTGTCGCTGTTGCTGGTGTTCAACGTGCTGCCGGTCGAACTCGGCGTATTCCGCCTGATCATCGCGCATGTGATTCTGGCGCTGCCGTTCACCGTGAAAAATTGCGCGGCGTCGGTGGCTTCGATCGGCCCGGAGTTCGAGGAAGCGGCCTGCGTGATGGGCGCGAGCCCGAGTCGCGCGCTGCTCGACGTGATCCTGCCGCTCATGCGCCCCGGCATTCTCGCCGGCATGCTGTTCGCCTTCATCGTCTCGTTCAACGAATTCACGGTGACCTTCTTCCTGTACGGCATCGACACGATGACGCTGCCGGTGTGGCTCTACAGCCGCACGGTGTCGTCGCTGGATCCGACCGTGTTCTGTTTCGCCGTATTCATCGTCGCGATCGACTTCGCGCTGATCTGGCTGCTTGAAAAGCTGATCGGCGACGAAGGGGTGGCGCTTTGAGCGTCCTTTCGATTCGCGCTGCGCTGATGCCTTTTTGCTGGAGCATTCGATGACCCATCTGACCTTGCAGGCCGTGACCAAGCGCTTCAACGCGGCCTATGCCGTCGACAGCGTCGATCTGAGCGTGCCCGACGGCAAGCTGGTGTGTTTTCTCGGGCCGTCCGGCTGCGGCAAGACCACGCTCTTGCGGATGATCGCCGGGTTGGAGACGCCGAGTTCGGGCAGCATCAACTTCGCCGGCCGCGACATCACGCATCGGCCGGCCAACCAGCGCGACTTCGGCATGGTGTTTCAGTCGCTCGCGCTGTTTCCGCACATGACGGTCGCGCAGAACGTCGCGTATCCGCTCAAGCTGCGCAAGACCGCAAAAGACGCGCAAGCGCGCCGCGTCACTGAACTGCTGGAACTGATCCAGTTGCCGCATATGGCGAACCGGCCGGTCACGCAACTCTCCGGCGGTCAGCGGCAACGCGTGGCGATTGCCCGCGCGATCGCCTCGCAACCGAAACTGCTGCTGCTCGACGAACCGCTCTCCGCGCTCGACGCCAAGCTGCGCGAAGCGATGCAGGTCGAGATCCGCCTGCTGCAACAGCGCCTTGGCATCACGACGATCATGGTCACGCACGACCAGCGCGAAGCGATGACGATGGCCGACGAAATCGTCGTGATGGAGAAAGGCCGGATTGCGCAAGTGGGCAAACCGCTCGATATTTATCGCGATCCGGTGAGCGAATTCGTCGCTGACTTCATCGGGCTAGGTAATATCCTGCCGGTCACCTACGACGGCACGGGCGGCGTCAGTCTGCCGGGCGGAAGGCGCATTGCCGTTGCGCAACCGGCGCGGATGCCGGAGTCCAACAGCGATATCCGTCTGTTGATCCGGCCCGAGGACGTGTGTGTCAAATCGGCGTCCGCCGATGCAGGACCGAACCGGCTCGCGGGTACGGTGACTTTTATCCGCGACGTGGGGGCGTCGCTCGAAGCGACGATCGATTGCGCGGGTTTCACCCTGACTGCCGCGACCACGCCGCGCGAAACGCCGGGGCTGACGCTCGGCATGCCAGTATTCGCGGAATTGCCGCCGCACGCGTGCAAACTGATCGCTGCCCGCGCGGCGCGTTGAAACGTGTCGATGAGGCTTGTCACCGCGGTGCGCCACTGAAGCACAGCACTAAAGCGCTCGCAGCACCCCATTCCAATACCGAGTTTTCGACAGAGGAAAGACCATGAATCAGCCCCACGTTACCCAATCGAACACACGCCGCGTCTTTGCCACCCTCGCCGCGACGCTCGCCTTCACCGGCCTCGGCGCACTGTGCGCCTTTTCGTCGACCGCGCATGCCGACGCGCTCGACAACATCGCCAAGTCCGGCACGGTCCGCATTGGCGTATTCGAGGACTATCCGCCGTTCGGCTCGATCGGCCCGGACATGAAGCCGATGGGCTACGACATCGACGTCGCCAATCTCATCGGCAAGGCGCTCAACGCCAAGGTCGAACTCGTGCAGGTGACCGGCGACAACCGCATGGCCTACCTCGCCGACCACAAGGCTGACATGCTGCTTTCAGTCGGTCAGACGCCGGAACGCGAAAAGGTAATCGACTTCTCGCAGCCGTACGCGCCCTACTACCTCGCCGTCTTCGGTCCGAAAGCGCTGCCCGTGAAGAACGCGGCCGACCTCGCCGGCAAATCGATTTCGGTCGCGCGCGGCACGCTGGAAGACCTGAGCGTGACCAAGATCGCGCCGCCCAGCGCGAACATCAAAAGATTCGACGATCCTAACGGCGCAATTTCGGCGTTTCTTTCTGGTCAGGTACAGTTGATGGTAGTCGGCAACGACGTCGGCGCAACCATTCTCGCGCGTCATCCGGCGAACGATCCGGAGCAGAAGTTCTCGCTGTTCAGCTCGCCGGACCACGTCGGTTTGAACAAGAACGAGCCGCGTCTGAAGCAGAAAGTCGACGAAACGATTGCCAAGGCCCGCAAGGACGGCACCATGAATGCGATCTCGCAGAAATGGCTGCGTGCGCCGCTGCCGGCCGACCTCTGAACTTTTATTGCGCTGACTGACCCGGCTCGGCCCGGCCGCGCCGGAGTTTGACCACACGATGAGCGCCTCGCCATGACTTATGCGTTCGATTTCAGCGGCTTCGGCCTCTATGCGGGGTTGCTCGCGCGCGGCGTCGCCGTCACGCTAGGGCTCACCGCCGTATCCACCCTGCTCGGCGGTCTCGTCGGCATAGGCGGCGCGAGCATCGCGGTGGCCGGGCCGAAGTGGGCGCGCTGGGTGGTCGCGACTTACGTCGAGTTGATCCGCAATACACCCTTCATCGTGCAGTTGTTCTTCATCTTCTTCGGCTTGCCGAGCCTCGGCATTCATATCGATGAGGTACAGGCCGCGATTCTGGCGATGACCGTCAATCTCGGCGCCTACGCGATCGAGATCGTGCGCGCCGGTATCGATTCGATTCCGCGTGGCCAGGTGCAGGCGGCGCAAGCACTCGGCCTGCATGGACGGCAAGTGTTTCGCTATGTCGTGCTGCCGCAGGCGGTCGCCAACGTATTTCCCGCGCTGCTGAGCCAGGTGCTGATCGTGATGCTCGGCTCGGCAGTGGTCTCGCAGATCTCGGTGCCCGATCTGACCTACGCGGCCAACTTCATCCAGTCGCGCAACTTCCGCTCGTTCGAGAGCTACCTGATCATTACCGCGACGTATCTGGTGTTGTCGATCGCGTTGCGGCAACTCATGAACCGGCTCGGCCGCAATCTCTTCGCGGGCCGCGCGGCGCGTGGCGGCAGCGACAGCGCGCCGCGTAACTGGCGCACCCGCCTGATGTGGCGCGGCGCCCGCACTCTGCCGACGGAGCGTTGATCATGGTCGAATTCACGCTGTGGGACATCGCCCGCAATCTGTTGCTCGCCGCCCGCTGGACGGTGTTGTTGTCGCTGATCGCGTTTGTCGGCGGTGGTGTTGTCGGGCTGATTCTGCTCGCGATGCGCGTGTCGCCTTTGCCTTGGCTGCGGCGGATCGTCGTGGTGTATGTGGAAGTGTTTCAGGGCACGCCGTTGCTGATGCAACTGTTTCTGGCGTTCTTCGGCCTGCCGTTGCTGGGTGTCGATGTTTCGCCCTGGGTTGCGGCAACCGTCACGCTGACGCTTTACACCAGCGCGTATCTGGTCGATATCTGGCGCGGTTGCGTGGAAGCTGTGCCGCGCGGCCAGTGGGCCGCGGGGGCGAGTTTGGGCATGACGTTCAGCCAGCAACTGCGCTACATCATCTGGCCGCAGGCGCTCAAGATCGCCGTGGCGCCGACGGTCGGCTTCCTCGTGCAGGTGGTGAAAAGCACGGCGCTCGCGTCGATCATCGGCTTCACGGAATTGACCAAGACCGGCACGATGATCACGAATGCCGCATTCCGTCCGTTCCCGATCTACGGCATGGTCGCTATGATTTACTTCGCGATGTGTTTCCCGTTGACGTGGTATGCGCGCGTGCTGGAGAAGCGGGCGAAGGTCGGGCAGCACCGCTAGCGCTTTCTGCGGGTCCATAAAAAAGCGGCAACCGTTTTGCGCGGTTGCCGCTTTTTCGTTGTGAGGCCGATGCGTCTATCGAGCCGCCTGCGTCGACTTGCGCAACTTCGCCACGTCGGCCGCCGTGACCGCCGACCCACCGTTATTCCAACCGCCCCGCACGAAGGTCAGTACGTCGGCGATTTGCTGGTCGTTGAGCACCGGCGCGTACTTCGGCATCGGATACGGCGCGGGAATGCCGCCGATCACCAGATCCCCCGTGCCGTTCAACGTCACGTTAATCAGCGACGACGGATCCTTTTCGAGCACATTCGGATTCCCGGCCAGCGGCGCCAGCATCGGCGCAAAGCCGCGTCCGTCGACGCCATGGCAGTGCATACAATACGCCGTATAAACACGCGCACCGGCATCGTTCGCGGGACGGTTCAGCGACACCTTCGTTGCCTGGCCGTCGTACGAATAAGGCGGTGCGCCACTGCCACCCGCCGGGGGTAGCGACTTCAGGTACGTGGACATCGCGGCGATGTCGGTATCGTTCATGCCCTGCGTGCTGTTGTTGATCACACTGGTCATGGAACCGAATGCCGATGCATGCTGATTGGCGCCGGTCTTCAGGAACGCCTGCAGGTCCTGATCGTTCCAGCGCCCCAGCCCGACGTTGTGCTCACCGGTCAGGTTCGCCGCGAACCAACCGTCGAGCGGGGCGCCGGTCAGGAACGCGCTGCCGCTTTCATCCAGCGCCTTCTCCTGAAACGCAATGCCGCGCGGCGTATGACACGAGCCGCAGTGCCCCAGGCCCTGAATCAGGTACGCGCCGCGATTCCACGCGACATCCTTGCCCGGCTTGTCCTGATAGGCGCCCTTCTCCAGGAACACCATGTTCCAGAACATCAACGGCCAGCGCATGTTCAACGGCCATTTGATGTCCGGCTCGCGGTTCGCCTGCTGCACCGGCGCCACGCCGCTCATGAAGTACGCGTACAGCGCCTTCATGTCGTCGTCGTTGACCTTCGCATACGAGGGATACGGCATCGCCGGATACAGGTTGTGACCGTCTTTCGCGACGCCTTCGCGCATCGCTTTCGCAAAATCCTCTTCCGTGTAAGTGCCGATGCCGGTTTGCTGATCCGGCGTGATGTTGGTGGTGTAGATCTGGCCCATCGGCGTGGTCATCGGCAGGCCACCCGCGAACGGTTTGCCTTTCGGCGCCGTATGGCAAGCGACACAATCGCCGACCTTCGCCAGATAGGCGCCGTGTTGCACCAACGCCTGATCCGCCGCTTGCGCCGGGGCTTGCATCAGGAACGGCAGCGCCACGCACAGCGCCGCACCGAAACCCTTGAGTGTGTTTTTCATGTCGGGCTCCAGTCAGGCGGTTTGCAGTTGGCTGCCGACCGGCAATTGCCGCAGCCGCTTGCCGGTGACGGCGTAAATCGCGTTCGTCAGAGCGGGCGCGAGCGCCGCCGTCCCCGGTTCGCCGATACCGCCTGGCGCCTCGCTGCTCTTGACGATGTGCACCTCGATAGGCGGCGTTTGATCGATCCGCAGCATCCGGTAGTCGGTGAAGTTGTTCTGCTCCACACGGCCGTCCTTGATCGTGATCTCGCTATAGAGCGCGGCCGTGATACCGAAGATGATGCCGCCCTGCACCTGCGCTTCAATCGTGTTCGGATTCACCACCATCCCGCAATCGACCGCGCACACGACCCGCTTGACGGCCACCTCGCCCTGATCGACCGCCACGTCGACGACGATCGAGAAGAAGCTGCCGAACGCATGCATCACCGACACACCGCGCCCCTGGCCCGTTGGTACCGCGCTGCCCCAGTTCGCCGCCTGCGTGGCGGTATTGAGCACGTTTAGCGCGCGCGGCGTTTTGCCCAGCAGATCCTGGCGATATTTGACCGGATCGACTTTCGCCTGCGCAGCGAGTTCGTCGATGAAACTCTCGACCACGAAGGTGCCGCGCGTCGGTCCCACGCCGCGCCAGAATGCGGTGGGAACAGCATGCGGTTCCTGGCGCACATAGTCGACCAACTGGTTCGGCAAGTCGTATGGCAAGTCCGCGGACACTTCCACGGCATCGGGGTCGAGCCCATGCTGGAAGGCCGGCGGCGCAAAGCGCGCCATAATCGACGAGCCAACAATCCGATGCTGCCACGCGATCGGCTTGCCGTTCGCGTCGAGCCCGGCGGAGATCTTGTCGTAGTAGTACGGCCGGTACATATCGTGCTGGATATCTTCTTCACGCGTCCACAGCACCTTCACCGGCGTCGACACCTGTTTGCCGATCTTGACCGCCTGCGTGACCATGTCGAACTCGAGCCGCCGGCCGAAGCCGCCGCCGAGCAGATGGTTGTGCACCACGATCTTGTCAGCGGGCAAGCCGGTGACGGCAACCGCCGCATCCACCACCCGCGTCGGCACTTGCGAGCCGAGCCAGATATCGCAGCCGTCGGGCCGCACGTGCACCGTACAGTTGATCGGCTCCATCGTGGCGTGCGCGAGGAACGGTTGCTGATACACGGCGTCGACGCGTGTCTTCGCGTTTGAAAACGCGTTGTTCACGTCACCCTCTTTACGCGCCACCGCACCATTGCGCTGCGAGGCATTGGCAAGATCGTCGACGATCTGCTTCATCCCGATCTGCGCGCCCGCGCCTTCGTTCCATGTGATATCCAGCGCCTGCACACCGCGTTTGGCGGCCCACGTGTGATCGCCGATCACGGCGACCGCGTTATCGACTTTGACGATCTGGCGCACGCCGGGAATCTTCTTCGCGTTGGTATCGTCGACGCTGGCGAGCGTGCCGCCGAACACCGGGCAATTGGCGATGGCCGCGTAGACCATGTCGGGCACGCGCACGTCCAGTCCGAACATGGCGGTGCCGTCTACTTTCTCCGGCGAATCGAGGCGCTTCACCGCGGTGCCGATCAGCTTGAAATCTTTCGGATCTTTCAACGGCACGTTCTGCGGCGCGGGCAGTTTCGCCGCGGCGTTCACCAACTGTCCGTAACCAATGCTGCGGTTGCTGGCCGCATGAATCACCTGCCCGGCTTCTGCATGACAGCTGGCCGGATCGACTTGCCATTGCTGCGCGGCCGCGCTGATCAATACGGTGCGTGCGGTCGCGCCGGCACGGCGCATCGGCTCCCAGGCATAGCGGATCGACGTCGAACCGCCGGTGAGCTGGCCGCCGAGCAGCGGGTCCATGAAGAGTTTTTCGTTCGGCGGCGCGTGATCGAGCGTGACCGAGTCGAGCGGCACTTCGAGCTCTTCGGCGATCAGCATCGGGATCGACGTATACACGCCTTGCCCCATCTCGACTTTCGGCATCACCAGCGTGACTTTGCCCGCCGTGTCGATCTGGATGAAGGCGTTCGGCTCGAACACGCCATTTTGCGGCGCCTCATCCCCATCGCCGCCGATCACGGATTTGCCGGCCTTCTGGTCCTGACTGGCGGCCGGCATGCTGAAGCCCAGCAGCAAGCCGCCGCCGGCCGCGGCACCGATCGTCACGCCGAACTTCAGAAAGGTGCGGCGCGAGAGTCTCCCTGCGCCACCCTTCGACGGCTGCGCGCCGTTTTGTGCGTCGAGCAATCCCTGAGACATGTCAGGCTCCCTTCGCGGCTTGCTTGATCGCCGCGCGGATGCGGTTGTACGTCCCACAGCGGCAGATGTTGCCGGCCATGGCGGCGTCGATATCCGCATCGGTCGGATTGGGATTGCTCGCGATCAGCGAAGCCGCCGACATCACCTGCCCCGACTGACAATAGCCGCATTGCACAACATCCAGCTGACGCCACGCCTGCTGCACCTTCTGCCCGGCCGGCGTGCTGCCGACCGCTTCGATGGTCGTGATCTTCTTGTCGCCGACAGCCGCCGCCGGCAGCACGCACGAGCGCACTGCGACGCCATCGAGATGCACGGTGCACGCGCCGCATTGGGCAATGCCGCAACCGAACTTGGTGCCGGTCAAGCCGACCAGGTCGCGTAAGACCCACAGCAAGGGCATGTCCGGCGGTGCGTCGACAGTATGAGTCTGGCCATTGATGTTGAACGTTGTCATGGGCGGCTCCGGGTGGGGTTTATTGTTTGTCTAGCTGTTTAGACAGAGACGTCGAACCAAAACACAAAAACTTGCCATGTTTATTCGACAAGCCGTGCTAATACGCCATGCGGCTACAGTTCAATGCGTGCAGTAGATGATGCGCAGCGCGAGGGCGCTGGAAGGGACGGGGAAATTGTAGCCGTGGATAAAGAAGTTCGCCGACAGCGTGACATGTCCGCAGCGTGCCCGTACGACAACAAAGACCCGGCCGCGGCCCTTGCCGGAAGTGAAACGATATTCAAATCAATGCGTTACCATTGTCGCATTCGCTTGAGCCGGCGCGTGTTGCGCACTCGCCTTATTCTTATTGAGGCATCCTCGAGCGATTTTGTTAGCATGGATCTGGCTTCACCTGATCGCCCGGTTTGATCCGGCATGACTATCCGAAGGAGCGGCAAGATGAACGACCAGCAATGCACTCAATTCCTCTCGGAAATCCGCAGACCGCTATTGGCGCTGCATAAGGCGATTCTCGATCACGAACGCGCGTCATACGAAAAGGAATTCGGCCCCGTGACGCCGGCGGCCTTCCTGCAAGTGCTTATCAACGGCTCGGCGTTCCGCTGGCTCACGCCGCTCTCCACGGTGATTGCAAACGTCGACGAGATTCTCGACGACAAGGAAGCGGACGCCGCCGATCGGCTCGCCGCAGCCGAAGCCGTCACCGGCCTCTTTTCCCCCGAGCAGCCCAACAACGCGTTCCTGCCGCGCTACTTGCCGCTCCTGCAAGCCGACCCGGCGATCCTGCACCACCACGGGCAAGTCTCGCAATTGCTGCGCAGCGCTGAAGCGAAGTAGCCGGCGACGGGTGACTTCGCCTGGCGCTTCGTTAGCGTTAGCCGGAGGCCCTCGCCGTGGTGGAGGGAGGCAGCGCGGCATCCGGTATGGATTGCGCCTTCGGCTCCCGAATTCACTCACCCTTGCCACGCGCACGCTTTGGTCGATCACGCGTCGTTTCGTTGAATGCCGAATCGACGCGACCTCTACGATTACCAGGCCTCCCGAATCCAGCCAACACGAAAACACCTTATTTCAAGGTGATTTGTGCTCGTTATGTAACAGTGCGCGCTATCAGCGTAGCTCACCGTTCAATCCGGCGACGCCGCGAGTCACATTCTTTTGAATTTGCCTGGCTTTGCTGAATAAATCCAAGGTGAGCTTTTGCGGGAGGCTTTCCGAGGAGGCTACGACAAGCCGGTCAGCGTGCTTTGGCGCGCCCTGCTAAGGTAAGCAGACTTTCTCGCGATGCTCATCACCATGCAAAACTGGCCGCTTCCCGAAAGCTATACGTTCCGTAATCAAACC
Source organism: Burkholderia sp. GAS332 (assembly GCA_900142905.1). Classification (NCBI taxonomy): domain Bacteria; kingdom Pseudomonadati; phylum Pseudomonadota; class Betaproteobacteria; order Burkholderiales; family Burkholderiaceae; genus Burkholderia; species Burkholderia sp. GAS332. The sequence continues at coordinate 1,886,264 of FSRV01000002.1, forward strand.
GTGCGTTTTCGCGTGACCGGCAACGGCCCGCCGCTGGTGCTGGTTCATGGCACACCGTTTTCTTCGTATGTGTGGCATCGCATCGCCCCGCATCTCGCGCAAGTTCGCACCGTGTATTACTACGATCTACTCGGCTACGGCCAGTCCGAGCAACGCGACGCTCAGGACGTCTCGCTCGGCGTGCAGAACGTGCTGCTGGCGGAATTGCTCGCGCATTGGCAGCTAACGAATCCGGACGTCATCGCGCACGATTTCGGCGGCGCGACTGCCTTGCGCGCGCATCTGATTGACGGCTGCGACTATCGCAGCCTCACGCTGATCGATCCGGTCGCCGTCGCACCATGGGGTTCGCCGTTCGTGCAGCACGTGCGCGAACACAGCGCGGCCTTCGCCGGGCTGCCGCCCTATATCCATGAAGCGGTGGTGAAGGCCTACGTGCGCGGCGCCATCGCTCGCGACATTCCGGACGAGGAACTCGCGCCTTATGTGACGCCGTGGCTCGGCGCAACGGGACAAGCCGCGTTCTACCGCCAGATCGCCCAAATGGATCAGCGCTACACCGACGCGGTCGAAACACGTTATTCGCAGATGCGTTGCCCGACGCAAATCCTGTGGGGCGAAGACGACCAGTGGATTCCGCTCGAACGCGGCCGGCAACTGGCGGCAGTCATACCCGAGGCGCGCTTTCAGGCGGTGCCGAAGGCCGGTCATCTGCTGCAGGAAGATGCACCTGAAGCGATTGTCGCGGCGGCGTTGCGGTGGTTCGATTGAACGCGCGCAGTCGATAGCCCATCGGTTCGGTAACGGATCCTGATGTTCCGGATGCGTGGATGTGACAAAGCAGCGATCCCGGCCAATGATTGACCGGGATCGCTGCTTGTGTAGAGGGGACGAAAAATCGCTGGCTAGTGCCTAACTACAGACCTAACCACAGGCCTAACCACGGCCCTGCGGCAAATACGGCATCGGATCGATCGGCTTGCCGTCGCGGCGCAGCTCGAAGCCCACGGAGACGCGCGAGTTATTTTCATCGCCCATCTCGGCAATCTGCTGTCCTTGCCGCACGATGTCGCCGATTTTGACCAGCAGCTTGCGGTTATGCGAGTAGGCGGTCAGAAAGTCCTTGTTGTGCTGGACGATGATCAGGCTGCCGTAACCATTCAGACCCGTGCCGGCGTACATCACCTTGCCGTCGGCCGCGGCCCGCACCGGATCGCCCGGCTTGCCGCCGATTTCGATGCCGCGCGTTTCGCCCGGCTGGAAAGCTTCGACGACGCTGCCACCCGCAGGCCACGCCAGCGACACGCCGTTCGCATGCCGGGAAGTCTCCCGCGCGACGTCGCGTACCTCGGCGGCGCTGGGCGCGGGTGATTGCGCGGTGGACTGGGCCGATGCCTGCGCGGTGGCTGCCGCCTGTTGCGCGGCGAGCGGAACCGGCGGCGCGGACGCTGCAGCAGCTTTGGCAGCGGCGGCTGCCGCGTTGGCCGCCGCATTGGCCGCATTAGCCGCCCGCACCGTTTCCGGCGAAGCGACGCGCAGCACCTCTCCGTGCTTCAAGCGCGAGGAAGACTTGAGGCCGTTCCACGCCTGCAACTGCCTGACAGTGCAATGATGATGCTGCGCGATGCGCGCCAGCGTGTCGCCACGCTTGACGCGATACACCAGGGGCGGCGCCTTTTTAAGCGGCGTGCCGTCGTCAGCGCTGAGCTGGGCCGACGGGCCTGCGACTGCACCGGAAGCCGGCGCTGCAGCCGCTGCCGGCACACCGGACGCAGCCGATGCGCCCGCTGCCGCGCCAGTTTGCGCGCCCTGCTGTCCCACATTCGCACAACCGCTGACCGCCAGCGCGACCCACACGCCAGCCAGACTGGCCATCATTGTTCTGTCGAAACGCTTTCCCAACATATTCGACTCCTGCTTTTTTATTGGCAGGCCGAGTGCTGCCCTGTCGCGTACGATGCGCGCGTTCTGACGAAGCGCTGCTTTCTTGCGCGACACAGCGAGGCCGCCTCGTGCGGCGCCCACTCGTGCCCTGCCGCACAACCCAATCCCTTTCGCCTTGCCGGAAGCCAGATGCCGGAAACCCGGACGCCCGGATGCCATATAACAGGCGATCTTCCGCGAAAAGGGCCAGATTGCCGATTAAAATTCACGCGGAATTGTAAAGTGCGTTTTGCAAAAAACGTCCCGCCCCACACGTTTTGATACAAACCTTACGCACGGTGTTGCAGACAAGGTTGCGTGTGCAACCAGTCCAGCGCCGCATACCCTTGGGCAGCCGCTGCTCCGTGCAACCCCGGCGGCCTAACCAGGCGGGTCCTCGCCTCACGCGCGCTGTCGGCTTGACGCCTCTACGCGCACAGTCTCAAAGACGCGCAAACGGCTGCGCCGCCGGACGACCGGATGCCAACGTTTGCTTATCGGCAAAACACGGTGAAAACTTGAGTTGCCGCGACTCGAAACGATGAGTGAGGATGGGGAAATGCGTAGACGAGCGGGCGGACAGACCTGCGCCCGCCCGGCTCGTAGCGACCGGCCTGAACTAGCTGTAGGTATGACCTTGATACTGCACGTAGCCAACCGGGTGATGGGTAAAGTGCAGCACCGGCAGAACGGGATTTTGGTTGTCGGCGGTGGGATAGGCGCTGGCTTCGGCGATATATTCGCCTTGCGCCTCGATCGGTTGCCCGACTTGCAGTCCGGGGATTTCCTGCGCGAGCCCTTCGCTATCACCGTAGCGCACGGCGACGAATACTTCGGTGCCGACCAGATTCTGCGTGCCGCCTTCGAACTTCACGACCGTGTTGATTTTGATGACGAATTGCTGGTGCTCGGCGGCGTGGTGAAATTCCGGGTTGAGGAACACCTTGCTGATCGTGCCCTGTACGCAAGCCAGCGGCGCGCCCAGCGAATGAGGGGCACTATGATGCGGAAGAGTCTGCGTTGCGAGATTACTCATGAAGTCTCCGTGAAGGGCATCAGATTGGTCTACGGCGAAACGTAAGGCGCGCCGCCGGGCGGCAACGGCGCGATACCCTTTGAGCAGGCCATGACGCGTGAGTTCATTAGCCACCCACGCATAAAAAAAGCCGGCACCTTTGAGGGCGCCGGCTCTTCCTTACATAACGCCTGACGCCAAACCTGCAGCGCCCCGACGCATGGCGTGTTTCATCGCAATGCTTTCACCACATCCGCCGTCACGTCGGCGGGTTGGCCGCCATACGTCGCGCGCAGATAATTCGCGAGTTGCGCGAGTTCCGTGTCGCTGAGTTGCGTGGCGAAGCCCGGCATGTCCTGCATCCGCTCGATGCCGGGGAAATCCTGCGCGCCGATGCCGTCGAGCATCGCCACGATCAGGTTGTGCGCATCGCTTTGACGCACCGTCGAGTTGGCATGCATCGGCACCGCGACGTGCGGCTTGCCCTCACCGCCCAGGCCATGACAGCCGGCACACACCGCGAGATAGACATTGCGCCCCGCCTCGAGTTGCGCGGCATCGGCGGAGACCGATTGCAACGGTTGCGGCGCGGGCGCCTGGTCGCCGAGCAGATACGTCGACATTGCACGCAGATCGTCATGCGTCATGTACTGGCTGCTCAGATGCACGACCGGATACATCTCGCCGAAGGCCGAACCTTGCGGCGCGATACCGGTGGCGAAGAACGTCTGCAGATCCGCGGCCGTCCAGCCACGCGCCGCCAAACCATGCGGCGTGATGTCCGGTGCGGCGATCCGGCCAAGCGCCGCGCCCGTGAGCGGCTTCGCCCCATCGAGCTGACCGAACTTGCCGCGCGGCGTATGGCATTCGGCGCAATGGCCGAGTGCGCTCGCCAGATAACGTCCGCGATTCCAGTCGGCGGATTGCCCTGTCGATGCGTCCGGCAATGTGTCCTTCAGGAACACCCAATTCCAGAAGCGCACGCCGAAACGCATGTTGAACGGGAACGACAACTCCGGTTCGTGGTTCGCGACAGCGGCCGGTTTCTGCGCCATCAGATACGCGTAGATCGCATCGCTATCCGCGCGCGAAAGCTGGCGGTAGGACGTGTACGGCATCGCCGGATACAACTGTTTGTTCGGCGTGACGCCGTCGTGCAGCGCCTTGTACAGATCGTCCGCGCTCCAGTTGCCGATACCGTGGTCCTTGTCCGGCGTAATGTTGGTGCCGTAGAAGGTGCCGAACGGCGAAGCCAGCTTCACACCGCCGGCGAACGGCGCGCCATCCGACGTGGTGTGGCAGGCGGCGCAATCGGCCGCTTTGACGAGGTAACGGCCACGCGCGAGCGGATCGGCGGCGGTGGATTGCGGGCCCATTGCGGCGGCGGCCTGCATCGCTGCGGCGGAGTTGTCCTGTTTGCCGCAAGCGCTTAGCACCGCAGCCGTGCCGAGCAACAGCAGCGCACGGCGCACATTCATCGAGGGGCTCATCATGCGGCGTCCTTTACCAGGCCGGGCGTCGTCATCACAACGTCCTTGACGGCTTCGTAGTAGCGCACGTAGCCCGTGCAGCGGCAGATATGGTCGTTCAGCGCTTCGGTGATGGTTTGCTCGACCTTGTCTTTGGCAATCGGCTGACGCTTCAGACGTTCGATCAGCACCGTCGCGGCATTGACGAAACCGGGCGTACAGTAGCCGCACTGAAAACTGAAGTGCTCGAGAAACTTCTGCTGGATCGGCGACAGCTCAACGACCTCGCCTGCGTCGTTGCGCTTCGCGTGGCCTTCGATCGTGCGGATGGTTTTGCCATTGAAGAAATTCGCGCCCGTGATGCAGGTGCGCACCTCTTCGCTGGTGCCATCCGGCTTGTCGACGATCACGACGCACGCGTGGCAGATGCCCTGGCCGCAGCCGAGGCGCGAACCGGTCAGGTGCAGATACTCGTGCAGGTAATCGATCATCATCAAACCGGCGGGCACGTCGGTCGGGCCGACGATCTCGCCATTCACCTTGACCGACACCGGCAGCGTACGGAAATGCGTCAACGGACGCTCGACCACCGTTGCAGCCGGTGCGCTGGCAGGAACGCCGGCGGACGCGGCAGCGGCAGCAGAGGCACCGGAAGCGCTGGAAGCAGCGGCGACAGCGCCTGAAGCAGCAACCGCGCTGGCCGGGTTAACGCCGCTCGCGGCGCTGGCGGGAGTTTGAGTGGGGGCCGTCATGCGAGCACCTTCTGAATATGTTGCGGGGTCACCGGCAGGTCGGTAAAGCGATGTCCGATCGCGTGCGCGATACCGTTCACGATGGCGCCGACCACCGGAATCATCACCACTTCGGCGATGCCCTTCGGCGGATCGGTATCGGTCAGCGGCGGCAGCACTTCGCCAGTCTGGGTCCAGACGGCGACGTCCGTTGCGCGCGGCAACTGGTAGCGATTGAAGTTCCACGTGCCGTTGCCGGGGCCGTCTTCATAGAGCGGCAGATACTCATGCAATGCATGGCCGATACCCATCGCGAGACCGCCTTGTAGCTGGCCCGACACGAGTTGCGGCGAAAGCTGATTGCCGCATTCCATGATCGAGTGATGCGCGAGCACATTCACCTTGCCGCTCGCTTCATGTACCGACAATTCGACGAGGGTGCCGACCGCGCTGTAGTACGTGACCGCCGCGTTGTTGCGCTGAACCGGCGGATAGAACACGCGCTGACGATCGAGCACGCGGTACTGGTTCGCCGTGGTTTGCAGTTTCTTTTTATCGGCCGAAGCGTTGTCGCCATATCGAAGCGCGAGGCCATCGAGCGGCAGACGCTCGACGCTACCGTCGATCTCGAAGTCCGACTCGGTCCATTGCCAGCGATTGAACACGTGCACCGTCGCGCCCGTTACCAGACCCAACTCGTGCGCCTTCTTCGCGAGCTGTTCGAACGGCAACGCTTCGAGCCCCGCCGCGGACAACTTGCCGTCGACCCAACGCGCGTCCTCGATGCGCACCACCAGCGGCGCGGCTTGACCACCGCCGCCGCCCTGGCTCCAGATCGCCATTGCCGCCGGCCACAAGCCGTGCGAGAACACGACCCGTGCTGCTTCACGCGTGCTGTGCGTGAAGTAGAACGCCGAATTCGTCGCGCTCGAAGGCGACGCATAACCCGGCGACCAGCGCGGATTCGCGGCCAGCTTGTCCTGGTCCGCTTGCGACATCATGTATGGATCGCCGCTCGTGACGACCGGCAGATCGGGCCAATCGGTGATCGCGACATGCACGTCGGTGGCCGGCATGCCGAGCCACTTCGCGACCGCGACCGCCTGCGAGGTCGACATGCCGGTGCCGATTTCGGCAGCTGTATGTTGCAAGCTGATCTTGCCGTCGGCGCTGAACTCGACCTTCGCAAACGAAGTCTCCGCGCCCGTGCCGAAGTCCTTTTGCACACAGGCAAAACCGACCCCGTAACGCGTGCCCGGATGCGCCGCTTCGAACTCGGCTTTGCGCTTCGCGCGATTCACCCATAGCGGATGAACCTTCGCCTTCTGCAACACATCGTCGACACGAATCGCGCCTGCGGGCACAGCGCCCTGGGTATTTTTCATGCCCGAACGCAGCGCGTTTTTCAGGCGGAAGTCGATCGGATCGACATTCAACTGCGCGGCCATTTCGTCGATCATCATCTCGGTCGCGGCCATGCTTTGCAGCGTGCCGTAGCCGCGTGCCGAACCGGCGTCGATCGCGCGCGTGGCGATCGCCACGGCCGAGAGATCGTTCTTCGGAAAGTAGTAGATCGACTGCGCAGCCGTCGCGCCAACCATCGCCACCGACGGCGAGAAGTTGCAACGACCGCCGCCATTCGCTTCCATCGCGGCCTTGAACGATTGCAGCAGGCCCGTGTTCTTATCGACCGCGATGCGGTAGTTCATCTTGAACGCGTGGCGTTTCAAGGACGTCTGGAACTGCTCGTAGCGATCGTTGGCGAGACGCACCGGACGGCCGTCCGCATACATCGCGCAGACGAGACCGTAGAACGGCACGTTGAAGTGGTCCTTCGACCCATAGCCGACGGTGTAGCACGGATGGATGAACAGATTCTTCACCGGGAATGCGCACTTCGCGACCATGCCGGCCGCGCTGTCCGCGACCTCGGACGGCGCCTGGGTCGGCACGACCATGTGCAGCGATTGCGTCGCGGCGTCGTACCAGCAGTTCGCGTTGTCGGGTTCGAGCGCGGCCGTGTCGATCGACTGCGTGTTGTATTCGCGCTCCATCACCAGCCAGTCCGCCGACGGATGATCCAATTCCTGCTGCATCTGTCCGGCATAGAACATGCCCTGCTCGTCGAGCTTGCCGTGTTCGACACCGTCCGGCCACACCGGCTGGTGCTTACGCATCATGCTCGGGAACACCGGTGCGTCTTTCAGGCTGGAGAAGATGTCGTCGTCATAGGGCGTCTTGCCGCCGACGCGCACGAAGCGGAACGTGCCCCACGGGTCGCGTTCGAGCGGCCCGGTTTGCGCGCCATAACGGATGATCTGATCCTGGAACTTCAGTTTGTCTTTCGCGAAACGGAAGCGCGCGAAGTCGTGATAGATCAGGATCGCGACCGCCTGGCCGAGATACGCGGGCGTCTTGCCCGGCGGCAGCAACATGTCGTCGCCGTAGAAGGCCGGGAAGATCAGGCCGTCGCGCGTCAGATCGTCCGCCGTCACCACGCGGTCAGGCTTCAGTTCGTCGCCGAGCAACGAGAGATCGAAGCCTTCGTAGCTGCGGTCGGCTTGCGTCGTGCGCAGGATGAAGGCGTGCGACTGCTGCTGTGGCCAGTGCGGCATGTCGGTGGCGCGAACGTCGCGCGCGAACACTTTCGAGCCGGTCACTTTGGCGATCCCGTCGATGCGGAATTTCGCCTGACCGTTGGCGGCGTCCCACTGAACCGGCGTCAGAATTTTGTCTTCGAACAACGCAGCAAATGCGCGGCTACCCATCGGCGCGATATACACCGACACCCCCGCCAACACGCTGGCCTTCAGAAAACTACGACGCGAAAGGTCGAGTTTCCCCATGGACTTCTCCTTTAGTGAACACAGCGGCAACCCGTTAGCAGGACGGACGCGGAACACAGGCCGGCGCGGCCGCACACTAGATTACACGCGACGGACCTGCGCTGAACTGCTGTTAACCACGAGGGAGGTGTTCGAACCGCGGGCGCTTACGTGCGCCCGGCCATGCCGGCGACGTGCAGCGGACATCACGTCGGCGATGCCGCAATCGATCTGATTTACCTTGAACTGCCGTGAGTTGCCTTTTCCCTGCCCTACAGAGGGCAAGGGGCCGGATTATCTCGCTGTTTAGACACACGGTGCGTCATTTTTTGTCTTCTATCGCGAAAATAACGGATCGGGTATGGACCGCTATAGCATTTTGTTTATAACGCTTAACCCAGCACGCGAGAATGCGATGAAGCATTATGGTGGCCGGGTTGTAACGCCAAACTAAGCACGCAAGATCGTGATGCCCAATGCCTCGAACGGAGCGGTATGCGCCTCCGGCGTGTTCCGCTCGACGACAATCGTGCTTGCCGCAGTCACGTCCGCAATCTTGTACGCGGAGGCCGCATTGAATTTTTCCGCCGATGCCAGCACCACCGTCTCAGCCGCATGTTCCGCGAGTGCGCGCTTAATGTAGGCCTCCTCCATATCGCCGGTGCTCAGGCCCGCTTGCGGATGGATGCCGGTCACGCCCATGAAGTAGAGGTCGGCGCGAATGTGGCTGAGTGCCTCCATAGCGGCAGCGCCGACATTGACCATCGAATGCCGGAACAGGCGCCCGCCGATCATGATGACCTCGAGCTCCGAGTGCTCCGCCAGTTCGACGGCGATGCTCGGGCTGTGCGTGACGATCGTCGCGCGTAAATCGCGCGGCAGGTGACGCGCCAGTTGCACGGCAGTCGTGCCGCCGTCGATGAACGCAATCTGCCCGCGCGCGATCATGCCCGCTGCCGCCCGGCCGATCGCCGCTTTCGATGCCGATTCGATGCGCTCGCGTCCGGCCAAATCCACCACCGCCGGCGACGCCGGCAACGCACCGCCATGCACGCGCTGAAGCTGCCCCTCAACGGCAAGCTCGCGCAAGTCGCGGCGGATGGTGTCCTCGGAGACGTCGAACTCCACGCTCAGCGTTTTGGCGATCACCTGGCCATCACGCTTGAGCGCCTCAAGGATCAACTGTTTTCTTTGCGATGTGAGCACGGCGGCGGTCCCGGAAGCAATTTGGCGATTTGCACGAAATTTCTTGTTTTTGCACGATACTGCACGATACCATGAATTGCGTGCGGTGCAGACCGCGTTTCCCAACAGGACAGGATGCGAGCCATGAACGAAATCGCCGGGCGGGTACGGATTGTCGACGTGAAAGTGCTATCGGACGACTGGTACGTGCTGAAGAAAACCACCTTCGACTACCAACGCGCGGACGGCAGTTGGCAACGCCAGAGCCGCGAAACCTATGATCGCGGCAACGGCGCGACGTTGCTGCTGTACGACGCGCGCCACCGCACGGTGGTGCTGACACGGCAATTCCGTCTGCCGGCCTTCGTCAATGGCCATCACGGCATGCTGATCGAGGCGCCGGCGGGTCTGCTGGAGACGGCTTCGCCGGAGGAACGGATTCGCGCCGAAGTCGAAGAGGAAACCGGCTATCGCGTGCATGACGTGCGCAAGGTATTCGAGGCTTTCATGAGCCCAGGTTCGGTGACGGAAAAGCTGCACTTTTTCGTCGCCGAATACGATGCGGTGGCAAAGGTCGGCGCGGGCGGCGGGATTGCCGACGAAGGCGAAGATATCGAAGTGCTGGAACTGCCGGTGGACGAAGCGCTGGCGATGGTCGAGCGCGGCGAGATCGTCGACGGGAAGACCATCATGTTGTTGCAGTACGCGAAGTTGAATCTGTTCGCCGCATAAGCGGCAGTTCGCCGGTCATTCGACCGAACCGCTGTGACTAGGCATGGGCGCAAATGCGGAGTACCGCGGGCGCCCTGCTGCCACTACGGCTGTTCTGTCAGGGGCCTAGCCGCGAAGCAAACATTTCGGACTAGTCTCACGCGATTTTAGGAATGGGACGATAGGTTGAAGCACATCAAAAAAATATCCTTACGGGTTCTGTTGAAGGCTGCATCGCTGTCAATGCTTTGCAAGTCTTTAAACGGAACGACCCTTTCCGTCAGGATATTTTTTTACTTCGTCAGCTTGATCAAGCCGGCGGATGATTTGAGGTTTAAGTGGATTCTCTTAATTCAGCGAACAGATTCATGGGTGGCTTCCTTTTCGGCACCCTGGTCGCTGCAGTCGTGATGGTGTTGCTGTGCAACGCCGGTGAATTTTCGCCGTTCATAGCGCAGCTGCATGCTTTGGAACAGGTCATCCTGACCGCGCTCATTTCCATCGTCATCGTCGACGCAAAGCCATTGGCTTATAAGACCGTCTGGCGTGAACGCCGCTGCAGCTTCGTACTCGATGAAGATCTGAGTGCGACCATTCGCGGCAGAACCTTCGGTATTCCCGCCGGTGTGGTAGTCGGGATTCTGATTCAGAACTATGTGATGAACTGAACCGGCCGCGCCCGCCAGAGACACACGGCCGGCACGCCCTGCCGCCCGCCCCTAGAACTTATGTCGTATCGCCGCGCGCACCACGACCTGCTTCGACGTCGATGACGGCGACTGGGTGCCGACATTGAAGGCATCGTCCAGAATCGAATAGGTGGAGTCGCCAGTCACCTGCTGGTATTCGCCCTGAATGTACACATCGGTGCGTTTGGACAGGTTGTAGTCCGCCATCAGGCCGAAGGAATGAATCTTCGGCTTCACGCCGCCGCTCGAGGCGTCATAAGTTTCCATCGTGTAGACGTACTGCGCGCCGACGAACAGCATCGGCGAAATCTGATACTTGCCGTTCACCTCGAAGTTCTGATACTTCAGCGAGTTCAACAACACGCCCGGCGGCGCAAGCGGCATCACGCCGAGATAGCCATTGCCGGTCGGGTCCAGATAGTTCGAGTTGGTGTACACGAAGCCGGCCGTGGCCGGGCCGAAGTTATAAGTAATGCCGCCGCCGAACACGCGCATGCGGGCGGCGATAAAGCTGGCGTCGTTCTCGGTGATCGCGCCGTTTGAGCCGTTGCCGGGATTGTCGGCCTGCAGATACGCCGCGGCCACCAGCAGTCCGCCATAGGTGTACTGCCCGCCGAAACTGTACGCGCGATTGTTGGCAAAGTTAGTGTCGTTGCTGAAGCTGTAGACGCCGCCGAACTGAAAGCCCGAGAGCGACGGGCTGGTGTACTTGACGCTGTTGTCGAGGCGGAATGAGTTGTCGGTGTTGTCGTTATCGTACGGATGCGAGAACAGTGAACCGGCCCAGTCGCCGTTGGCTGTCGTCGGCGCCAGAAAGTCGACCACCGAGTCGTACTGGCGGCCGAACGTCAAGGTGCCGTATGGCGCCGAACTCAAGCCGACGAACGCCTGGCGGCCGAACATCCGGCCACCCTGGTTAAGCTGTCCGGAACTGACGTCGAAGCCGTTTTCCAGCTGGAAGATCGCCTTCAGGCCGCCGCCCAGATCCTCGGCGCCCTTCAAGCCCCAGCGGCTGCCTTGCGCATCGCCGCTCGCGAGCTCATAGACATGGCCGCGGCCGACATTATTGGTGTAGTTGATGCCTTCATCGAGCACGCCATAGAGCGACACACTCGTCTGGGCGAAAGCAGGCGGGGAGAAAATGGCAAGCGAAGTGGCGGACAAAGCGGTGGAGACAGCCAGCGCGAACACTTGCTTGTTCATGATGATCTCCCTGAGCTCGAGTAATGGGACAACTCGATCCGACCGCTTTCTTTTTGACGCTAGTCGAGGCGTTTTTTGACCCCGACGCGCTTTAAGGAAATCCTCACACGCCGTTACGTCGCCGTCCATCGGGTGTCGTGCGCATGGCTCAAAACGTTGCGAAATCTCCACTTCGTAGTACAGCCCCTTTTTTCGCGACGCTTATTCAGGTAAACGGCAGCGCGCCGCGCGGACTTAAGCCAGCTGTCGCATTGACGACGCCGGCCCTGCGTCCCGTAGCGGTTTTGTCATAGAAAGAAATATAATCGAAAGCTTTTGCGGCGCCGCAGCGGAACTCCGCGCCGTCAAACGGGTCATTTTTACTGGCCTCTTCAACCGAGCCTCGCGTGGCTCGGTTCGAGCGACGATGCGAATGGCCGCCCCGCGGGTCGGCCATTCGCCGCAACACCCAATCCAATTTCAAAAAGCTTGGTGAGACGCCTGCCGCGCTGGACTAGCGCGCCGTCGCACGGGGCTGCTTTTGGCGCCACACAATGCAAAAGTCGCAATCCCGCTTGATCGAACTCGATTTTTTTCGCGGGCTCGTCCTCCTGATCATCGTTGTCGATCACATTGGCGGCAGCATTCTGTCGCGCGTCACACTGCACGCGTATGCGCTGTGCGACGCGGCTGAGGTCTTCGTGTTCCTCGGCGGCTTCGCCACCGCCACCGCCTACGCGGCGCTCGCCGAACGGCGTAACGAGGCGACCGCGCGCAGCCGCTTCCTGCGGCGCTCGCTCGAAATCTATCGCGCGTTCCTCATCACGGCCGGTTTGATGCTGCTGGTCAGCGCGGTGCTGACCGCGTTCAGTATCGACGGGCCGAATCTCGCCACCACCGATCTCGACGATCTGATGAACGCCCCCGTGGCCGCCCTGCGCGACATCCTGCTTTTCCGCCGTCAGCCCTATCTCGCTTCCGTATTGCCGATGTACGCGTTCTTCGCGCTGCTGGTGCCGATGATCCTGCCGCTCGCGCGCAGCAAGCCGTGGCTGCTGCTGGCCGGCAGTGTCGCGCTGTGGGCGGGTGCCCCGGCTGTCAACGCCTACCTGCCCGCCGCGCCCGACATGCACTGGGATTTCAACCCGTTTGCCTGGCAGTTGCTGTTCGTGCTGGGCGTCCTCGCACGTTGCCAGCCGGTTTATCAGCGCATCAGCGCACACCGACTCGGCTGGCTGGTCAGCGTGCTGGCGTTCGCCGTGGTGGCTGCCGCGGCCTACTACAAGCTGTTTATTGAACGCGAGCCGCTCGATGGCAGCTTTAAACAAAACCTCTCCTACCTGCGCGCGGTCAATTTTCTCGCGATTGCGTGGCTCGTCGCGAACCTGATCCAGCTCGGCTGGGCGAGGAAGCTCGCTCAATGGGCGCCGTGGGTCGGCATGATCGGCCGCAAAGGGCTGCTGTGCTTCATCGCGGGCGCCGTGATTTCGCTGGTCGTCGATTCGGTGCTGTATGCCGCGACCGACGGCTATCTGAACTATCCCCTCGGGCTGGTGGCGGATGCCTGTGCGGTCGGCGCGCTGTTCGCCGTCGCCAGGGCGTCGGAGCCGCTCAAGCGCTTCATGACGCATCTGTGGAGTTCGCGTCTTGGAACGTCGCCCTGAGTGAGTGATAGCATGACGGCCGCGCACGACCTGCGCGGCGGCCTCCTACTTTGAAATGCGTCTATTCCTACATTCCGCACTCTTCGCGCTATGCGCCGCTGTCGGCGCGCCGGCGAGCGCCAGCATCGTCATCAGCCGAAGCTTCCACTCGGAAGCACTTGGCCGCGACTGGGCGTATACGATCTATCTGCCCACCGGCTATCGCCACGACGCTCCACGCATTCCCGTGCTCTACCTCCTGCACGGCAATAACGGCGACGCCAACGATTGGCTCACGCAGGGCCACCTGCAAACCACCGCCGATGCGCTGATCGAGCACAAGGACATACCGCCGGTCGCGATCGTGATGCCACAAGGCGGGACAGACTGGTACGTCGATCGCAAGGAGAAGATGGAGACAGCGTTCTTCGGCGATCTGCTGCCCGAGATCGAAACGCACTACGCCGTCGCCACGCAGCGCGGCGGGCGGATGATCGGCGGCGTGTCGATGGGCGGGTTCGGCGCACTGCGCTATGCCATGACGCAACCCGAACTCTTTTGCGGCGCGCTCCTGTTGAGTCCCGCGATCTATGCGAATGAGCCTCCGCTCGGTTCAGCGGCGCGCCGCGTCGGCGTGTTCGGCGACCGGCAGTTCGACCCGCACGTCTGGCACGCGCTCAACTATCCGGCGCAATGGGAGCGGTACATGAGCCGGCCGTACCGCCTGCCGATGTTCATCGCCGCCGGTGACGACGACCTCACGATCCAGGCCGATGCGTCATCGCTGTATACGCATCTTCGGCTGGCGGGGAATCCGGCGGCGCTGCGCATCATCGACGGCGGCCACACCTGGGATGTCTGGAGCGCGCTGCTGCCCGCCGCGCTGAAATACACGCTGGGCTGCGTCAAACAGTCGGCGCGCGATCAGGAAAAGTAAATCAGGACAAATGAGCCGGCGAATCAGCAGTCCTGATTGCGCCAGAAAATTGCGTGCAACTATTGCACGAGATCGGTCCACAGCACCATCAGCACCGTCATGAGCGCGGGCCCGATGAACAGGCCGAGCAAGCCGAACGTCTCCGCCCCGCCGAGAATGCCGAATAGCACCAGCAGGAAAGGCAATCGCGTCGAGTTGCCGATCAGCACCGGCCGCACGAAATGCTCGGCGACGAACACCACGACTGAGCCGAACACCGCAAGCCCGATGGCCCCGGCAACCGCGCCTTGCGAAAACAGCCACAAGGCCGCGAGGCCGAACGTAATCGGTGCGCAGAACGGCAACATCGCGGCAATCGCCGTGATGAACGCGAGCAGCGCGACGTGCGGCAAACCGGTCACGAAGTAAGCGACGCCCAACAACACGCCCTCGCCGAGCCCAACCACCACCAGTCCCGACACCGTGCCGCGCACGGCCGCCGCCATGCGCTCGAGCAGTTGTGCGCCGTCTTCGCCGAAGCCGCGCCGCGCGCCTTTCATCAGCGAGCCGGACACATGCGGCCCCGCCTGAAAGATCACGAACAGCGTGACCAGCATGAAGGCAAACACCATCACGCCATGCGCCGCGCGCGCGCCGAAGTGGCGGCCGAGCGTCATCACCGTGGTGCTGTGCAGCCCTTTCATTGCCGCCGAGTCGCGCAGCGGCTGAGCGAGATTGGCCTGCCACCAGGCTGAAATCTGTTGCACGCCGAACGGCAAGCGCTCGATGATGTCCGGCATTGGAATACCGTTTTCCTGCACGGTCTTGAACCACTCATTCATGTCATGGGCTTCGTGCAGCGCCTGAGCAATGCCGATACCGACCGGCAGCACCACCAGCAACGCGATGGCGAGCGTCAGCACCGCGGCGATCAGCGTCGTGCGGCCAGTAAACCAGCGGCTGCCCTCCACCTTTTTCACAAGCGGCCACAAGGCAATCGCAATGACGCCGGCCCACGCGACCACCGCGATGAAATCGCGCACGACCCACAGCGCCAGCAACACAAGTGCGATGTACAGGACGAGTGAGGCCGCCTTCTGCTTTTTCGGGCAATCAGGCGGTGTCGGCGATTCGGGCGGTGCTACGGGGGGGCGTGAATTCATGTGAGCTCTTAAGGTCTTGTCGATATGCGCGCGAGCCGACCAGAAAAATGCAAACCCGCTACACTTGCATGGCACGGTCGCTCATCAATAACCACATCTTAAAGGAAGCACCGGCGCCCCTCGCAGGCGGCATTCTCGTCGCGCTGCGTACAACACAGCGTTGCAAAAATCCACGCTATCCCAAATTCATATCGCATATGACCCGCAAAGCCCCGTCGTTTAGGGTAAGTGTGGATGTCAAGTTTCATTGTTGCTATTTCGAGAACAGTGTTTCAACCGCGGCACAATGGCTATCCGGCGCGTGTAGGACTACATTCGGCACACCACAATATGGAGCCGACAATGATGACCTTAGAGTCCATCCCCCTTGACGGAACCAACGGCGTACGCATCGAAATTCTCGAGCGTTCCGACACCACGCTGGTGATCCGCTGGGTCGAACCGGGGCGCTGTCATTATGGCGAGCAGCGTTGGCGGCGGCGCTCGGCGCATACGTCGGGGACGTGCGCGGTGACGCGGCGCAAGATTCGCCGCGGCGATGCGGTGTTCAAACCGGCGGAACGGCCGGCCCCTTCCAATGCGTCCGCGATGATTTGTGCCGAGGTGTTGGGCGCGCTCGCTGCTGAAGTCTGATTTTTTAGCTTTAGTTTTATCGCCAGCGCGATTGCGTGCGCGGCGTCTGAATGCCTGCAAGCCTGCGCCACTGGCCTTTCCCTTTCTGGGTATCCGCATTACGCGGTTGACGCTCATGTTTCATGTGGCGTCGCCGCGATTGCTCCCTGGCATACGCGGCGCAAATTCTTCCATTGGATGCTGCGAATCCCTGCTCCATCGCATCACGCTTACCTGCGTGGCTTGGCTTTCACCTCATACTTCTTCCAATACTGAAACTCTTCTTCGTGCACCTCAATATCGAGCTCCAAGACGCTTTGTTGGAGCCGTTCTTGCGCGTCAGCCACGGCCTTGTTGTAGATAGTGGGTCCGATTTCCTCAAGGAAGAAACCGAGGAGCGCCCCAGCGGCGATGTTGCCTATAGGCTCCTCCATATTTTTCTCGAAATAGCGCTGAATGGAGGCAATCGCATCTGCTCGAGCTTCTTTCGTCAATTCAATTGTCATAGCGGCTGTGCCCGGCAACATGTGCTTGTATGAAAGGGACCCTGATCGACGCAACACGAAAGCGACACCCGTTCCGTCGATTAATCATGCGATAAGGCTGCCGCGAAAGATACCGGCCTTGCTACAGGCGTCAACGCAGCCGCTTACACATGTGTTCCTCGTCATAGAACCGTCCATTGATCTGCATGGCACGTGGTTCCAATCCGAAGGTCTCAAACCCCTGCGATGTATAGAGCTTCTTCGCCGCTACGTTTTCGGCGTTGACGCACAGCATCAACTGGATGGTATTCCACGCCTCGAATGCATGCGTTGTCGCGGCCGCCAGAAGCGTTCCGGCAATCCCTTGCCCACGGTATGAAGGGTTCACGAACACGCCCCAGATTGTCGCCTTGTGGTTGACCTGGCGCAGCGGCTCTCGACGTATCCCCGTGATACCGGCCAACACCTCGCCGTCGAAGGCGCCGAACACGGCTTGCGTGGGTGTCACGCGGATGCGATGAGCGGTTTCTTCGATCGATCGCGCCATCTCCTCTTCGCGCGTTGGCCAGATCGATATCGGGGAGCTTTCTACGGCGAGAAGACGCAACGATTTGAAACGCTCGGCGTCGTTTGGAGCGAGAAGGCGGACAGTGACCATGCCGGTGCGGGTAGCGGTTGACTGAAGACGCCTACATTACTTGATAGGAATAATGCCGCGCAAGTTCTCACGGCCGGTCTGCGCCATCTGACGCAATCGGCCGGATTGGCGGAAGCCACCGCAAACTGATTAATCATGCGGCTGGGGTGGCGTGTCCGCTATCGCCTATCGCCGGTACATCGTCGTATTCCCGCGAGATGTCCTTGTTCGTGTAGTCACCCAGCCGCGAAGCGGCGATCAGGCTGAGCACCGCGCACACCAGGATATAGCCCGCGATGGCATAGCCCGAATGGTAGTAAGCGAACAGCGCGGTCGCAATCAGCGGCGCAGGGCCGCCGGCAATGACTGAGGCTAACTGGTAGCCCATGGACGCACCGCTGTAACGCAGCCGCCCCGTGAAAGATTCCGCGATCAAAGCGGCCTGCGGACCGTACAACATCGAATGCGGTACTAGCGAGAGCACGATGGCGGCGAAGATCCACATCGGATCCTTAGTGTCGACCATTGCAAAATAGAGGAAGCCGAATACGCCGACGACGGCGGCACCGATCATATACATCCGCCGCCGCCCAATCAGATCGGACACGTGGCCAAAGAACGGGATGGTGAAGAATTCCAGCACGGAAGCCGCCAGCACTGCCGTTAACAACAGGTCGCGTGTCACGCCGAGTGTCGTGACGCCATAGGTGAAAACGAAGGCCGTGAAAATATAGAAAGGCGCCTGTTCGGCCATACGCGCGAAGGCCGAGAGAAGGATGTCTTTCGGCTGACGGCGCAACACCTCGAGCATCGGCGTCTTCTCGATCTTGCGCTCGGCGAGGAGCCGCGCAAAGATCGGCGTCTCGAGAATATTCAAGCGGATGTAGAGGCCGATCGCGACCAGCACGATACTGAGGAAGAAAGGCACGCGCCAGCCCCACGTGAGGAAACCGCTGCCGGAGATCTGACTCATGGCCAGCACGGCCAGATTGGCCAGGAACAGTCCCGCCGGCACCCCGAACTGTGGCCAGGAGGCGACGAAACCGCGATGCGCGTTGGTGCGCGCCCATTCCATCGACATCAGGACCGAACCACCCCATTCGCCGCCGACGCCCACACCCTGAATGAAGCGCAGCACGGTGAGCACGACGGCGCCCCAGACGCCGATCACGGCGTAGGTCGGAACAAAGGCCACGGCAAACGTGGCGAGTCCCATCAGCAACAGCGTCACGATCAGCGTAGCCTTGCGTCCGATGCGATCGCCGTAATGGCCGAAAATGGCCGCGCCAACCGGCCTCGCTATAAAGCCGACGGCGTAGATCAGAAAAGCCTGCAGTGTGCCGACGAGTGGGTCCGATCCTGGAAAATACAGCTTCGCGAAAACCAGGCCGGTGACCGTACTGTAGAGGAAGAAGTCATACCATTCGATCGTAGTACCAATCGTGCTGGCGATGACAGCGCGGCGCAACTGGCGCCGAGCGTCCTGATCGGAGAGGGGCATCGCCCCGGATTGCGTGGCAGCCATTTGAGACCCCCCAATGAAGGGCGATATTCTGATATAGACCGTTTGTGCGATGAGATGTTCCGGTGGCGGCAAGGTGCCGCCGGTATCTGTTGCATCGCATGAGTCTGACAAAACCCCCTCCCCTGATTGCGGCCCTTCGCCATGTGCTAATGTGGGCTTCATTGCGCCAGCTCACCCTGCTCGCCCGACGCGCGGCGGTATAGTGCCCCGCCGCAATTCCACCCACCGCGCCGCGCCTCCTGCGACGCCGTTAGAGGCCACGCCATGGCAGAAGACACTCACGACACCCGCGCCGCAGCGGCATCTCCCGCCCAGCTGGTTGCACCGCAACAATTCTCTCTGGACGTCCTGCTCGAGAAATATGCGAAAGGCGACGAGCAATCGGCCGACGACGTGTTCAAACGCGTCGCCCGCGGCGTCGCTCAGGCAGAGCCAGAAGCACTGCGCGAATCGGTCGAAGCGCGCTTCGTCGACAATCTGCGGCATGGCGCACTCGGCGCCGGACGCATCATGAGCGCGGCAGGCACGGGCATCGCCGCCACGCTCATCAATTGTTTCGTGCAGCCGGTCGGCGACGCGATTCAGGGTGTCGATGAACAAGGCCTGCCCGGCATCTACGTGGCACTACTGCAAGCCGCCGAAACGATGCGCCGTGGCGGTGGCGTCGGCTACAACTTCTCCGCGATCCGGCCCAAAGGCGCCCGCGTTCATACCACCAGTTCGTCCGCGTCCGGGCCCTGCAGTTATATGGATGTGTTCGATGCCTCGTGCCGGACCGTGGAAAGCGCCGGCTCGCGGCGCGGCGCGCAAATGGCCGTGCTCGACTGCAATCACCCCGATCTGATCGAGTTCATCGAGGCGAAACATTCGAAAGGCCGCTGGAACAACTTCAATGTGTCGGTGGGCGTCACCGACGAATTCATGCGCGCGGTCGAAGGCGATCAGCCCTGGCAACTCGTGCACCACGCCGATCCGTCGCCGGCGTTGCGCGCGGCAGGCGATGTGCGGCAACGCGAAGACAGCCTGTGGGTCTATAGCGAAAGGCCCGCCCGCGAGATCTGGGATCGCATCATGCGTTCCACCTACGACGTCGCGGAACCTGGCATCGTGTTCATCTCGCGCATGAACGAAGACAACAATCTACGCGCCGTCGAAACCATCCGCGCCACCAATCCGTGCGGCGAACAACCGTTGCCGGCCTACGGCTGCTGCAATCTCGGACCGTTGAACCTCACGCGTTTCGTGCTCGATCCGTTCGCGCAAATGAAAGGCCACAAGCCTTCGTTCGATTGGGACGGTCTCGCCAAACGCACCCGCACCCAGGTGCGTTTTCTCGACGACGTGCTCGACGTCACGCTATGGCCGCTGCAGCAGCAATATGACGAGTCGCGCGCCAAGCGGCGCATCGGCGTCGGCTTCACCGGCCTCGGCGATACGCTGGTGATGCTCGGCCTGCGCTACAACTCGCAGGAAGGCCGCGACTTCGCGGTGCGCGTTGCCCGGCTGATGCGTGACGAAGCCTATCGGGCGTCGGTGGAACTGGCGCGCGAGCGCGGCGCGTTTGAGCTGTTCGACGCCGCACGCTATCTGGAAGCCGGCACGTTCGCTTCGCGCCTGCCCGACGACATCAAGGATGCGATACGCGAGGACGGTATCCGCAACAGTCATTTGCTGTCGATCGCGCCGACGGGCACGGTCAGCCTCGCGTTCGCCGACAACGCGTCGAACGGCATCGAGCCGGCCTTCTCGTGGACCTACACGCGCATGAAGGTGATGGCCGACGGCAGCCGCGAATCGTTCGATGTCGAAGACTACGCGTATCGCCTTTATCGCGAGCTCGGCGGCGACGTGAAGAACCTGCCCGACTACTTCGTCAGCGCACTCGAAATGTCGGCACGTGACCACCTCGACATGATGGCCGCCGTGCAGCCTTACGTCGACACGTCGATCTCGAAGACGGTGAACGTGCCCGCGGACTATCCGTTCGAAGCGTTCGAAAGTCTCTACTTCGACGCGTGGAAAAACGGGCTCAAGGGCCTCGCCACGTACCGTCCGAACGAAACGCTCGGCGCGGTGCTGAGCGTGAGCCCACCGCAAGTCGACGATACGCTCGCCGAGACGGATCAGGATCCGCTGCGGATCGCGATCGATCATCGACCCAAGGGCGAGTTGCCGGCGATCATCGAAAAGGTCGAGTACCTGACGCAAGCGGGCAAGAAGTCGCTTTACGTGGCAGTGTCATTCATCGAAGTGACGGGACGGCTCGGCGGTGAAGAGGTCACGATCGAGCGCCCCATCGAGTTCTTCATTCCGACCGGTCAGCGCGACGAATCCCAGCAATGGATCACGGCGACGATGCGTTCGCTGTCGCTCGCGGCACGCGGTGGTTTTGTCGCGCGTAACTTGCAGGATATGCGCAAGGTGTCGTGGGATCGCGGGCAGGTGCGGCTCGGCGAGGTACAGCGTCTCGACGGTCATCGCACGCCGCGCTGGCATGATTCCGAGGTGGCGGCGCTCGCTTTTGCGATCCAGCAGATTCTGCACCGGCGCGGCTTTCTCGACGCCGAAGGCAACCAGGTGCCGTCGCGCATGCTGGCGCGTTTGCCGCGTGGGCAGATGAAGGCCGAGACGGCGTTGCCGGCGGATTTCGGCATCCGTCCGCATCCGGGCGACGCTGACGAAACAGCATTGATGACGCAACCCGGCGGCGGTGTGCATGGACTGCACACCATGCTCGGACGCAAATGCGGCTCTTGCGGTGCGAACGCGGTGATTCGCAAGGATGGGTGCGACTTCTGTACGGCGTGCGGTGAAGTCGGCGCGTGCGGGTGAGCGACAACCGCGACGATCAGAACTACCAGGAACTCGCGAAGGCGTGGACAAGCCGATTGAATGCCCCCGGCTTCGCGACGTTCATCCCATGCGATGCACCGGCAATGGTTTGTTTGTCCGCGTAATCGATCCAATCCGCCAGCTTGTCAACGTTGTTGCGAAACATGCGAGGGCTCTTTTCGCCCTCGATCAGCAAGGTCCTGCACTGCACATCACGCGCTGCGTCACGTGAGTACGCCGGCAAAGGGTCACGCAACTGCTTCGGCAGCGTGGCGGCATTGTCGATCGCCATGGTGCGGAAACTGGCGGGACTCTTGCGCCAGAAGCCAGGCATGCTCACCGAGTCCACGAAAAGCTCCAGTCCGGCGTCAATCGCACCGCTTTCAATCAAATCCGCGACTTTGGCGCGAAGGACATTGGTCGCAGGTGGCAACGCGGCCTCCGGCATCCCATCGATCTGCAACGGGCCGCCCGGATCGGCCAGCGTCAGCGTTTTTACCAGCCGCGGATACTCGCGCGCCACGTGGAATGCAACGCACCCTCCCCGCGAGTGCCCCACCAGATGAACCGGCCCGAGGTTCATTGCCGCGATGAACTCGGCGAGTTCCGCGACATGTGTCTTCCAGCCAAATTCTCCTTGAATGCACGCATCGGCAGCCGGCCAGTAGTGACTGAGGCTGACCGAAACGCAGAGGAAATGCTTCGACAGAAACTCGGTTTGACTGCCCCAATAGCGGTAATCGCAAAGCGATCCGTGCACGAAAACCAGCGGCTCTCCCGACCCGCTGATCACATAGGGCACGCTGATGCCGGAGGGGACGGTGGCAAAGCACAACTCCGGGACTGCAAGTAGTGAAGGGTCGGTTCGCGCGTTCATGGATGGGTTCCTTTCCAGCACTATGCCCGACGCAGCAATCTAAGGAAATCGCGTAATATTGATGATATCTATCAACTTTTCTGATACCAATGAAAGCACTGGATCTGGACGTTCTGACCATGATCGTGGCCGTGGCCGACACGGGGAACATTAGTCGCGCGGCGGAAATCGTCCATCGCTCGCAATCGGCGGTGAGCATGCAGATCAAAACGCTCGAAACCGCGCTCGGCAAGCCGCTTTTCGTGCGCAAGCCGAGAAGCGTGATCCCGACACAAGACGGCGAGGTCCTGCTGACGTTCGCGCGGCGCATGCTCGCGCTGCGCGACGAAGCGTGGGCGGCGGTGGTCCGGCCTGACGTAACCGGCCGGGTCGTCATCGGTGTGCCCGACGACTACGCGTCGTCACTGCTACCGTCGATCCTCAAGAAATTTTCCGCGACCTACCCGAAGGTCGAGATTCAGGTCGTCGGACTGCCGAGCGTGGCGCTTGCACCCATGGTCAAGGACGGATCGGTCGACCTGGTCTGCGGGACGCGCGTCAAGGGCCTCTCGGGCGAGTTCATCCGGCACGAACCGATGGTCTGGGCCGCGGCGCCCAGCGCGCATGACATCTGGCGCGAGCGGCCGCTGCCCATTGCGGTGTTCATGCCGGGCAGCGTCGCCCGGGAAAACGCGATCCGCAGTCTGGAACAGGCGAAGATCACCTACCGGACCTCTTACGAGAGCCCGAGCCTGTTGGGCCTTCTCAGCATGGTGGAAGCGGGACTCGCGGTGGCGCCGCTCGCGCAATGTGCGGTTCCCGCTCATCTGAGCTTGCTCGGCCATGCACAGGGCTTGCCCGAAATCGCCGCGCTGGAGTTGATCCTGGCGCGGAGCGCTAAATCGAAGCGGCCGCCATGTGACTTTCTCGCCGAAAAGATCATGTCGGAACTGCGGCGTTAGTTACACCTTGGCGGCGTTAAGTTGCCGCCGTCATGGCACGCCAGAAAAGTATCACCAGGTTTGATTGCGTCGTGCCGGGAGCGACGAGCCCGCCCAGTCAGGTTTTAATCGGTATTCGCCCGCATTGCTGAACGTCGCGTGGCGATGGAAGATCCGGATGGGTCGTATTTGACCCCAACGCTTCCGGACGAGTTGGCCCCGCCCGGATAGCACAAAATTATCAAGACCAAGCCGCAAGCTGCTGTTCATCAAAATAAGCCGAACGGCAATCTGCCTTTAGCATCAACGTTTTTCGACGGGAACGAGAGGCGCACATGTCCACCCAAAAGGCAGCAGAGATCGCGGCGCGTCTCGACAGGCTACCGCCGTCCCGTACCATCTGGTCGATGGTGATCCTGATATCGCTTGGCGGCGTATTCGAATTCTACGATCTCTTTTTCACCGGCTATGTCGCGCCCGGCATGGTTCAGTCCGGCTTGTTCAAACCGGAGTCCCTCGGCTTCTTCGCAGCCCTCCAGCCACTCGCCGTCGCCGGCTTTGGTACGTTCGTGTTCGCGACGTTCGCGGGGCTGTGGGTTGGCACACTGGTGCTCGGCTTTGTCGCCGACCGGTTTGGCCGACGCTTCATCTTCACCTGGTCGCTGATCTGGTACATGATCTGCACCGTCATCATGGCTTTCCAGACTTCAGGATTCGCGCTTGATATCTGGCGATTCGTCGCCGGCATCGGTATCGGTGTCGAACTGGTGACAATCGACACTTACATTTCTGAACTGATCCCAAGCCAGGAGCGCGGCCGTGCTTACGCCGTGAACCAGTTCATCACCTTCGCGGTTGTGCCGGTGGTCGCGTTTCTCGCCTATGCGTTGAACGGAACACGGCCCCTTGGCCTTGACTATTGGCGCGTTGTCATCCTGATCGGCTCGGTCGGCGCTGTGGTCGTCTGGTTTCTGCGCCGAAAGATTCCGGAAAGTCCGAGATGGCTGGCTCGTCACGGCCGCGTGGACGAGGCCGAGCGGATCATTGCAGACATCGAGCGTCGCGTGACGGCTGAAAAAAATATCGCGCTAGCACCACCACAGCCGAGCGCGCCTGAAAAGGAGGGGCGTGGCACGCTGAAGGAGATTTTTTCCCGAAATTATCGGCGGCGGACGATCATCCTATCGATCTTCAATATGGCCCAGGTCATCGGCTTCTATGGCTTCGCGGCCTGGGTGCCCACGCTGCTGATTCATCGGGGTATTCACGTCACCGCGAGCCTCGGCTACGCCTTTGTCATCGCGATCGCCAATCCCTTTGGTCCCTTGCTGGGCACCTTATTCGCGGACAAGATTGAACGCAAGACCCAGATTTGCGGCGGTCTGTTCACCATGGGTGTGGTCATCGCGATCTTTTCACAAGCCTCCAGTCCGTCGTTACTGATCGCGCTCGGCGTGATATTCACGCTTGCCGCCAACATCATGTCCTATGCGTACCATGGTTACCAGGCGGAGCTCTACCCGACCCGGGTGCGGGCCCGCGCGATCGGCTTCGTCTATTCATGGAGCCGGATCGCGGCTGCCTTCGCCGGGCTGGCGATCGGCATCCTGCTGCACGGCTACGGTGTGCCGGGCGTGGCGGTCTTCATCGGCATGTCGATGGTGGTTGCGATCTGCATGATCCTGCTGGGTCCGTCTACGAAAGGTCTGGCGCTCGAGACGATCAACCATTGATTTTGCGTAGCTCCTTCATTGATCTTGCAAAGTTTGACGATATTGCGCACCTGAACCTGTCAGCGGAACCCACTGACGCCGCGTTATATCCATCAGTGTCGTGCGGGCGCGCGACACTGATGGAACCTACCTCGTCTCACACCTACAGGATCAGCGATGAAAATACCGTTTCTTTCCATGGCAGTGGCGACCGGATTACTCGTTGCGACTGCTGGCTATGCGCAGGTCCCGGCCAGCGCGCCGGCCGGATCGACAGCCCTCTGCAAGGACGGCACGTCCTATTCGGGCGCCTCGAAAAAGGGCGCCTGCGCGGGTCATAAGGGTATCAAGACCTGGTACGGCGCATCGGGTGCCGCAGCAGGCGCTGCGAGCGCTCCCGCAGGTGCGGCCCCGGCTGTCGCTCCGGCCGCTGCGAGCAGCGCAAAACCGGCGGCAGCCGGTGGCGGCCCCGGCCAGGTCTGGGTTAATACGAGCACCAAGGTCTACCATTGCCCGACAGACAAGTACTACGGCAAGACGAAGAATGGTGCGTACATGACCGAGGCGGATGCAAAAGCAAAGGGCTTCCACGCCGATCACGGGAAAGCCTGCCAGTAACGATCGCAAGGCAACGGCGCACGTCCGGGTCTTACACCCGGACGTGCGCGTTTATACAGGCGTCCCCAGATCAGCCGACTCTCGCGTAGTAAAGATTCTGCGGATGCTTCGCTTCGGCGAAAAAGAACCAGCGTTCCGCCACGAGGCCCGCGTATTGCACGAGACACGCGGCAGCCAGCAAGCCGAGCGAGACGTCGATCGAATGCAAGCCTGCACCCAGCGCCATCAGCAAGACTGGCACGGCAAACGCGGCCACGAGGAAACCCCATTTGACGCCCCGCAGCGTCCCCGCCGATTTGCCGTGAAAGAATTCACGCAGATTGAAAGCGCCGGCGGTAAAACCGCGTGAGACCTGTACGAGCTTCGGATTCTTGATGCCGGTCGCGCTTTGCACGGTGGACTTCGGCCGCAAACGCGCATTGCGCATGAGCGACGCCGAGCGGCTGGCACAGCCCGCGAGTGTCAGCACGCAGGCACAGACCGCCAACCCCGCCGTCAGCCCCGGCGCGAACCACGCGGTCAGCGCCGTCGCCAGCGTGAACCCGGACGCGCAGCCTAGCAGCACGAAGTTGACCAGCGTGAGCGGCGTGGCCCACTCCTGCAGAAAACGCAGGCATGCGTAGATCATCGCCGAGCAGACGAATAGCGCGGCGCTCGCCAGTACGCCGAGCGCGCCTATCGCGAGCGACCACGGCGAGCCGAACGCGTGCGCGACGCCATAGAAAAAAGCACAGGCGAGAAACGCCGGCAGGCAGAGACATTCGCGCGACAACCACGAGGTTCGCCACATTGCCACCGCACGCCATGCGCGCTCCGGATGCCCGAGATGGAAGAACGACGCGATCAGTCCGAGGCCGCCCAACACCACCGACAAGCCCGCGCCGGTGACATAGAACGCATCGGTGGGCGCCGCGATCAGCCCCAGATGCGCAGCCGCTTCCACGCCGACCAGCGCGATCAGCAGCCCTTGCGCCGCGCCGCTTAAGGTAGTGAGAAAAACCACGGAGAAAGCAGGATTCATCGTGCGGTCCTTTTAATGTCCTTTAGATGCGCGTCGCCATCGACGCCAGATGCAGTTCGCCGCGCTCGACTTGCGCGTCAAACGATGCCGGCGTATCCATCACTGCCCCCGTCGATTTGCACGAGCAGCCATCGCTGCCGCAGCCCGAGGCCGACGTGGTGACGCGCGGCAAATAATGATTCGCCGGTTTCGTGTTCCATTCAGGCATCAACTGATAGCCGCCACGCTCCTCGATCGCCTTCGACACCACCGACTCCGGGTCATGGATATCGCCGAACAGGCGCGCGGAGGTCGGACACGCGAGCACGCAGGCCGGTTGCCGGTCGCGCTCGGAGAGGTTTTCATCATGAATACGATCGACGCACAAGGTGCACTTGGTCATCTCCTTGCGCGCTTCATCGAGTTCGCGCGCGCCATAAGGGCAGGCCCACGCGCAATACTTGCAGCCGATGCACTTGTCGAAATCGACCAGCACGAGGCCGTCCTCCTTGCGCTTGTAGCTGGCGCCGGTTGGGCACACCGGCACGCACGGCGGGTCTTCGCAGTGCAGGCACGACTTCGGGAAATGGATCGTCTCGGCGTTCGGAAAACTGCCGGCCTCGAAGCTCTGCACGCGGTTGAAGAATGTGCCGGACGGATCGGCATCGTAGGGATTCAGGTCGGCGAGACTGCCCGATTCGCCCGACGTGTTCCACTCCTTGCAACTGGTCACGCAGGCCTGGCATCCCACGCATACGTTCAGGTCGATCACCAATGCCATCTGAGTCATCAAAGGCTCCTTGCTGCTTTATTGCTTTGTTGCGTTATCCGCGTGCTTCTTTACTGTTTAGTCGCGCTTGCGTCGTGTCCTGGCCGCGTGTGCCTTGCGTCACTTGCGCCCAGCCGCGCCACGCAGCCGCGCCGCGAACTCGCCGCGCCCCGCGAAGTAGGTCTGCACGATCCGCGAGATCACGCCGTTCGAGCCCGGCAGCGCCTGCATCGCGTCGAACTGGGGCAACGTGTGCCGCGCGTCCGCTTCCGCCGGATAGATGCGCACCCGTACGTCGTACCACGCGGCCTGTCCGGTGATCGGGTCGGAGTTCGACACGCGTCCTGCCGCATCATCCGCGGCGGGCAGTTCGTCCGTGATCAAGTGATTGAGCAGAAAGCCGCGCTGCGATTCGTTCGCGCCCGCGCCGAGGTTCCATGCACCCGCAGCCTTGCCGATCGCGTTCCACGTCCAGACCGTCCCCGGCTCGACCGTCTCGCTGAAGCGCGCCATGCAGCGCACGCGGCCCCATTGCGATTCGGCATAGATCCAGCTGCCGTCGGCAATGCCGTTCTCCGCCGCCATCAGCGGATTCATGTAGAGATAGTTCTCGCCGTGAATCTGCCGCAGCCACGCGTTCTGCGAGTCCCATGAGTGATACATCGCCATCGGCCGTTGCGTCACGGCGGCGAGCGGAAAGCGTGCGAGATCCGTGGAATGGCTTTCCAGCGGCGCATAAAAGAACGGCAGCGGATCGAAGTACTTCTCGACCCGCGCGCGCAAGTGCTCCGGCGGTTGCCTGCCGCTCCTGCGGCCCTGCGCGGCAAGCCTGAACTTTTGCATGACGTCGGAGTAAAGCTGGATCAGGATCGGTTCGCTGAATTTGCGAAAGCCGTTCTTCACCGCCCAGTCGAGATACGGCCCGTTGACGTTGCGCATGTACTGGAGCGTCTCGGGCAGCCGGTAATGGAACACGCAATTGTTCTTCGCGTACTGTTCCCACTGCCGCGGATTCGGCTCGCCGACCAGCGCCTTGTCGCCGTCCTTGCCGCGCCAGCCGATCAGAAAACCCACGCCCGAATCGGGCGCCGTCGTGTGATTGATGATGAAGTCGGGATAGTCGCGAAAGCGCCGCGTGCCTTCGGCGGTCGTGAACGCGGGAAACTTCAGCCGCGACGCCAGTTCGATCAGCACTTCCTGGAAGGGCTTGCACTCGCCCGTCGGCGGCACGACCGGCACGCGCACCGAATCCACCGGACCGTCGAATTCAGAGATCGGCCGGTCGAGCATCGACATCGCGTCGTGCCGCTCGAGATAGGTGGTGTCCGGCAGGATCAGATCGGCGAACGCCGTCATCTCCGACTGGAACGCATCGCACACCACGAGAAACGGAATCTTGTACTCGCCGTTCGCATGCTTGTCGGCGAGCATCTCACGCACCTTCATCGTATTCATCGACGAATTCCACGCCATGTTGGCCATGAAAATCATCAAGGTATCGATGGGATACGGATCGCCGCGCCACGCGTTGGTGATAACGCTATGCATCAGGCCATGCACGGCAAGCGGATATTCCCAGGAGAACGCCTTGTCGATCCGTACCGGACCGCCCTGTTCGTCGATGAACAGGTCTTCGGGGGCGGCGGGCCAGCCGAGCGGCCCGGTCGCGAGCGGCGTGTTCGGCTTGACGGCGTCGGGGCTGTTCGGCGGTTTGGCCGACGGCGGCACCGCGCGCGGAAACGGCGACTTATGACGAAAGCCGCCGGGGCGGTCAATCGTGCCGAGCAGCGACATCAGCACCGCAAGCGCGCGGATCGACTGGAAGCCGTTGGAATGCGCGGCCAGTCCGCGCATCGCATGAAAGGCCACCGGATTGCCGGTCACCGTGTCGTGCGTTTTGCCCCAGGCATCGGTCCATGGGATCGGCAGCGTGATCCGGTGGTTGCGGCTGGTCTCGATCATTTCGCCCGCGAGGCGGCGAATCGTGTCCGCCGCGATCCCGGTGATCTCAGCGGCCCACTCGGGCGTGCAATCGGCCACGCGTTCGCGCAGCAACGCGAACGACGGCGTGACCGGCGTGCCGTCAGCGAGCGTATAGCGGCCGTCCAGCGCGGGCGTCACGCCCTCTGCATGGTGCGGCACGGCACACGCGGCGGCGGTGTCCCACCAGAGATGATTCTGCGGAAACAGCGGATTGCCGACTGGCCGCTCCGGGTCACGCACGAACAGGCCGAAGTTTTCGCTGGCTTCGTCGAGGTCGACCAGTTCCGCCGCATTCGTATAGCGCTGCACGAACTCGTGGTCCCAGGCGTCGGCGGCAATCAATTCGTGCAGGAATGCCATGAACAGCGCGCCGTCGGTGCCTGGCTTGATCGGCACCCACTCGTCGGCAATCGCGGCATAGCCGGTGCGGATCGGATTGATGGCGATAAAGCGGCCACCCGCGCGCTTGAACTTCGAAATGGCGATCTTAAGCGGATTCGAATGGTGATCTTCCGCCGTGCCGATCATGAAGAAGAGTTTGGCGCTGTCCAGATCGGGGCCGCCGAATTCCCAGAACGAGCCGCCGATCGTATAGATCATGCCGGCCGCCATGTTGGCCGAGCAGAAGCCGCCATGGGCCGCGTAATTAGGCGTGCCGAACTGTTTGGCAAAGAGGCCCGTGAGCGCCTGCATCTGGTCGCGGCCAGTGAACAGGGCGAATTTCTTTGGATCCGTGGCGCGAATCGTGGCAAGGCGCTTCTCGAGCACGTCGAACGCGACTTCCCACGACACCGGCTCGAACTGCGCACTGCCCCGCTCGGCGCCCGCCTTGCGCATCAATGGCTGGGTCAGGCGCGCGGGCGAGTACTGCTTCATGATGCCGGAGGCACCCTTGGCGCAGATCACCCCCTGATTCAGCGGATGCTCAGGGTTGCCGTCGATGTAGCGTACCTCGCCTTCACGCAAATGCACGCGAATGCCGCAGCGACAGGCGCACATGTAACAGGTGGTCGTCTTGACCTCCAGCCGTTCGTTCTGCGTGCGGGCGTGGTGTTCCATGCTGGGGATCTCCGTCGCTGCTCCGGCTGTGTCGAAGCGGGGTGGGTTCGATATCGACCATCCTATCCGCCGCCGGCCCACAAGGGAAATCGCGATTTACGAGAGAAACTATCCGCCATGCTGATGGTTTCAATTGGCCTTCAGTGAGCGCATTTCCGTCGGGCTGTCCTGCATGCCCATTCGGCAGCCGATTTCAGCATGATCGGTCAGCCATTCCTTCAGCTTCCCCGCAATTGAGCAAGCAGCCCATCCGGAATCTCGACGCCCTCTTGTTGCGCCGTGTCCGCAAGCCGCTCTCTTCGGTGGCCGGGAAGCCGGACGTCGTCGTCCGCCAGCATCATGTCGATCAACGCTTCAACGCGGGAAAGATAGGTTTCGTCACCCGCCAGCGCGCCTGGGTCGATGGCCCAGAACAGATGGCCGATGCGCGAACGCTCGCCCTCTTCGGTCAGGAACGAACCCGCTTCGTAGCCGAAGTTCGCGCCGGTCAACGCGGCTGCCAGCAACTCGACGATCAGCGCGAGCATCGCCCCCTTGGCCCCGCCGAACGGCAGCATCATGCCGTCGAGGGCGGCACGGGCGTCGGTGGTCGGCGCACCGTCGCGGGTGGTGGCCCAGCCATCGGGAATCGGTTTGCCGTCGCGCGCGGCAATCGCGATCTTGCCGCGCGCGATCTGCGAGAGCGCGAGGTCGATCACGAGCGGCTCGCCGTTGCGCCGCGGGAACACGGCGGCAATCGGGTTGGTGCCGAACAAGGCACGGCGGCCACCCCAGGCGGGCATCGCCGCGGGCGAATTGCTGAAGGCGAGCGCAACCAGGCCCGCCGCGCCGAGCGCCGCCAGATGCGCCGCGCCCACCCCGAAATGGTGGCTGCGCTTCACGCCCGCCACGGCGCTGCCGAATTGCCGTGCCCGGTCGATCAAGGTCGACACCGCGAGATCGCAGGCGGGATAAGCCAGCCCGTCCGCACCGTCGACCAGTACCGCCGCGCCACGATCCGCCACGATTGCCGGCTGCGCCACGGGATCGACGCGGCCATTGCGCAACTGCGCACAATACATCGGCAACCGCGCTACCCCGTGCGACGACAATCCGCGCAGGTCGGCGTAGACGAGCGAGCGCGCGGTCGATTCGGCGGTAGCCTCCAGCGCGCCCGCCAGGCGCAGGGTGTCGATTGCAAGCGCGGTCAGCGCGTCGGGTGACAGTCGGGGCATCGAATCGTCCTTGCGTGTGGATTGGCGTGTGGGTTTGCGTGTGCTGTCAGTCCGAGAGCGCGGCGGCGGCCCGTTGCGCGACGAGCGAACTCACCCGCTCGTTGGATGGGACCGTCAGGCCGGCCGTGTGGGGCGTGAGGATCATTTAGCCGTCTTTTCCAACAGCGGATGAGCCGCGGATTGACGTGTTTCTTCGAGTCCGGGGCGAACCGCCGTCGGCTGCTGCCCTTGAGCTTGCGCCTCGCGCGGCGCGGCGAGGAATTCGCGCGCGGCACGCGCATCGAATGCGCCTTCCCAACGCGCGACCACCAGCGTCGCCACCACATTGCCGATCATATTGGTGAGTGCGCGAACCTCGTTGAGCACCCGGTCGACGCCGAGAATCAGGGTGATACCCGCCACCGGAATGATGTTGTGCGTGGACAGCGTCGCGGTCAACGCGACCAGCGCCGCACCGGCCACGCCCGCACCGCCCTTCGAGGTCAGCATCAGGATGGCCAGCAGCCCGAGCTGCTGCATCAGCGACAGATGTGTGTTGGTCGCCTGTGCGATGAAGAGCGAGGTCATCGTGAGGTAGATCGCCGCGCCGTCGAGATTGAACGAATAGCCGGTGGGCAGCACGAGCCCGACGATCGCCTTCGGGCAACCCATGCGCTCGAGCTTCTCCATGAGGCGCGGCAACACGGACTCCGTGGTGGAGGTGCCGAGCACGATCAGCAGTTCTTCGCGGAAGTACCTGAGCAGCGGCCAGAGCCCCACGCCCGCCCAGCGTGCCGCCGCACCGAGTACGATCGCCACGAACAGGATGCTGGTGATGTAGAAGCACAGAATCAGCAGACCGAGTTGCTGCAAGGTGCCGATGCCGTATTTGCCGACCGTGAAGGCGATCGCGCCAAATGCGCCGAGCGGTGCGAGCCGCATGATCATCTCGACGATGCGCATCAGCGTGTCGCCGAACTGCTCGATGCCGCGCATGAGCAGCCGGCTGCGCTGCGACATGATCGATAACGCAATGCCGAACAGCACGGAGAACAACAGCACCTGCAGCAGATCGCCGCGCGCAAACGCGCCCACCACCGAATTCGGCACGATCATGTCGAAGAAACTCGACGACGCCGCGTGTGCGTCCGCCACGTAGTGCGATACGGCGTGCGCATCGAGCGTGGCGGGATCGATGTTCAGCCCCGCGCCCGGATGCAGCACGTTCGCCACGACGAGCCCGATCACGAGCGCGATGGTGGTCACCACCTCGAAGTAGAGCAGCGTCTTGAGCCCGACGCGGCCCACCTGCTTCAGGCTCTCCATCCGCGCAATGCCCACCGAGACCGTACAGAAGATCACCAGTGTGATCAGCATCTTGATGAGTTTAATGAAGGTGTCGCCGAGCGGTTTCATTTCGACGCCGAACGAAGGCGCGAAGTAACCGACGAGAACCCCGGCTGCAAGTCCGATCAGGACCTGCACGTAGAGATGTTTGAGCACGCGCAAGATGGTGTCTCCTCCACTCGCTGCCGCCAGATGTCGAGCCGGCGCCGTTGCGGCATGGCTTGCCGGGCACGGGTGCCGTCGCGGCTGTTCTCCGTGCCGGCACGCGCCGGAATGTTGAGGTCCGCTCCGGCCTTATCAGGCTCCCGGAGCAGCCATGCCGCCAGCTTCAGGCGCTTTCGAACAGACGGGTCAGCACGAACTCGCGATGACCGAGCGCTTCCGCCGACGTGAAACGGCCGTTGATCGTGGCCATCATGCATTCGAGCAGTTTGTCGCCGCTCTGGTCGAGATTCTGCTCGCGCTGCAGGATGCCGGTCACATCGACATCGATATGTTCGCCCATGGTGCGAACCGTACGCGGATTCGCGCAGATCTTGATGACCGGCACGATCGGATTGCCGATCACGTTGCCCTGCCCCGTCGGGAAAAAGTGAACCACGAAGCCGGACGCCGCGCACAACGTCACCATTTCCGCCGCCGCCGACGACGAGTCCATGAACCACAGGCCCGAGTGCGTCGGCTCCTCGGCCTTGTCGAGCACACCGTCCACCATGCACTTCTTGCCGATCTTCTGGATATTGCCGAGCGCCTTCTCTTCAATGGTCGTCAGGCCGCCCGCGATATTGCCCTTGGTCGGCTGCGACTCCGACAAGTCGTCCGTTTTCCAGCGGTTGATCATGTCCTGATAGCGATCGAACATGAACTGAAAACGCTCGCGCACGCCGTCGTTGGCGCAGCGCGCGGCGACAATCTGTTCGCCGCCGGTCAGCTCCGACGTCTCGCCGAAGACGAGCGTGGTGCCGAGGCCATACAGCTTGTCAAAAGCATTGCCGACCGTCGGGTTCGCGCCGCAGCCCGAGGTGGTATCCGACTCGCCGCATTTGGTGGAGACCCACAGCTCCGAGATCGGGCACGCCACGCGATCGAGCGATGTGGCGTACTGCACCATTTCCTTCGCTGCCTTCGAAGCACGCATGATCGTGTCATGGTCGCCGTGCAGTTCGATGCCGAAGCCCATCACCGGCTTGCCGGTTTTCGCAATGCCGTCGACAACGCGCTTGGTCCAGCCTTCCTCGATGCCGATCACGACCACGGCCGCGACGTTCGGGTTGCTGCCCGCGCCGATCAGCGTGCGGAAATGCAGATCGAGGTCGGCGCCGAACTGCAGCCGCCCGTACGGGTGCGGCAGCGCCATCGTGCCCTTGATATTGTTTTCGACGGCCTGCGCGGCGGCGTTCGACAGATCGTCGACCGGCAGAATGATCACATGGTTGCGCACGCCAACGCGGCCATTGTCGCGACGATAGCCGCGGAAAGTCGTATCCAGGTCAATCACGCTCATGGTGTGTCTCTCGTTCGGTTCGGATTCGGTTCGGTTTGATGCGTTCGCAACAGGACAAGCGGCGGCTGGAAACAAGCCCCCGCTTACCAGCGCTTCGTCTTGATGTTGTGCACGTGAGCGTGCTCGCCGGCGCTGATCGGCGCGACCACCTTGCCGATATCCACGCCGTACTTGAACACCGTGTCGCCGACCGCCATGTCTTTGAGCGCCACCTTGTGACCGATCGGAATGTCCTGTTTGGCGGGGAACGTCACGATCTCATCGTCGTCCATGATCCACGCATTGAGTTGCGTGCCCGCCTTGATGCCCTCGACGACCGCCACACCGACCGTGTCTTTCGCCTCGTGCAGCACGATATGAATCGTCTTGCGTTCAG
Organism: Burkholderia sp. GAS332; assembly: GCA_900142905.1. Taxonomy (NCBI): domain Bacteria; kingdom Pseudomonadati; phylum Pseudomonadota; class Betaproteobacteria; order Burkholderiales; family Burkholderiaceae; genus Burkholderia; species Burkholderia sp. GAS332. Next base: position 1,921,165 of record FSRV01000002.1, read on the forward strand.
GCGTCGCGCCCGCTGCCGCAGTGCCGTTGATATCTGCCGTGGGATTGCTCATTCGCGTCTCCGTTCGTGTGTTGAATGCGGTGTGGGTCCCGCCGGGGCAGCGAGTCAACCGCGCTGCTGTGAATCGATATTAGGCGGCAGGTTTATGGATGTCAACTAGGTCATATATATGTCTTAGATGAGTGTTTTCCGGGACCGCCCGTGCTTTGCGGCTGGCGAGTTCTGTCCATGCGGATGCGTGCGGCGTTTCCACACGCCAGGTAAAAACCCGTGTCGCGACTAGCCTACAAAAACTATCTCATCTAGATGGGTTAGATGAGATAGTCGGCTAAAATCAGGGCGGGGTTAACCTTCGCGAGCGGCGTCGCGCGGCTCGCGCATTTCAGGGGTTGTCATGAGCACGCTCGCCATCAATCCGCCCGCGCTGGGCGGCACGCGGTACAAGGAGGTCAAGAGCGCGATTCTGGCCGCGCTCTCGGCGGGCGAATGGAAAGGCGGCGAATGCATTCCTTCGGAGAAGCGGCTGGCCGAACGGTTCGGCGTGTCCATCGGCACGCTGCGTAAAGCGATCGACGAACTCTGCGCCGAGAACATCCTGATCCGTCATCAGGGTCTCGGCACCTTCGTGTCCATGCATCAGCGCGACCGGCATTTTTTCCGGTTTTTTCGCATTGTCCGGCGCGATGGCGACAAGGCCTATCCCGTCGTCACGTTGATCGATTTCAAAAAGGCGCGTGCATCCCGCGAGGTCGCGGCCATGCTCAACATCGAAACCGGCGCGCGCGTGTTCCAGTTCGTCAACGGCCTGGCGCTGCATGGCAAAACCGTTCTGATCGAGCACATCACGGTGCCGGAAGCCCATTTTCCGGGCCTCACTGAAACAAAGCTCCGTAACCGGCCCAACACGCTCTACAACTTTTACCAGGACGTGTTCGGCATCAACGTGGTCGAGACCGATGAACGCGTGAGCGTGGCATCGGCCAACGAGCTGGAAAGCACCCAGTTAGACGTGATCGTCGGCACACCGTTGCTCGAAATCCGGCGGATCGCCTACTCGTATCACCGCAGCGCGGTCGAACTACGCGTTTCGCGGCTCAATACCGAGGAGTACGAGTACATCGGCACCCACGCGGGGCGCGAAGCAGAACGGTAGGCCGGGTGGGTAGAAGCTCCGCGGTCGGCCGCAAGCGGCGGACGGGCGGCTTGCTTGCGTGCGCTGCCTAGATCGGGGTCAACACCGCTTCGCCAGCGAAATGCCGCTTCGCGTTGGCCAGAAAGTTGTCGACCGAGGCCGCGATCGCTTCCGGCGAGCGGCCGCCCACATGCGGAGTCAGCACCACATTGCGCAGCTTGAGCAAGGCCCCGGGCGGATGCGGCTCGCCCTCGTAGACGTCGAGGCCCGCACCGGCAATCGTTCCCGCGATAAGCGCCCGCGCCAACGCGGCGGTATCCACGACACTGCCGCGCGAGACGTTGACCACGAAACCGTTGGGCCCCAGCGCCTCCAACACCTTGGCGTCGATCAGATGATGCGTGCTCGCGCCGCCCGGCGTTGCCACCACCAGAAAATCGCACCACTGCGCGAGCCCCTGCACGCTGTCGAAATAGCGCAGCGACGCATCTTCACGCGGTTTGCGGTTGTGATACCCGATTTCCATATCGAACCCGGCGCCACGCCGCGCGACCTTCGCGCCGATATTGCCGAGCCCGACGATCCCGAGCCGCTTGCCGGACACGTTCGGGCGCATCGGCAAGGTGTCGCGCCAGACGCCCTCGCGGGTGGCCTGGTCGAGTTGCGGCACGTCGCGCACCACCGCGAGCAGTAAGGCGAACGCGTGATCGGCCACGCAATGATCGTTGGTGCCCGCGCCGCTGACGAGCACGATGCCGCGCGAGCGGGCATGGTCGACGGCGAGGTTTTCATAGCCGGCGCCGAGCACGCTGACAAACTCGAGCTGCGGCATCCGGTCGATGTCAGCGGCTGTCAGCCCGGTCGTACCGTTGGTCAGCACGGCGCGGATCGCCTCGCCGTGCGCGGCGATCGCGGCGGCCCGCTGGGTGGCATCGGGTGCATAGACGACGTCGAAAGCGGCCTCGACACTGGCGCGGCTTGCGTCCTTCAAGGGGATCAGAACCAGCAGGGATGACTTCATAACGGGCGCTTTTTTCTTTCGGGAAAAACGACGAGTGAGTGTAACAAGCCTCTCGCCACCCCGCTGGCAAGCGGCCACACGCCGCCACCAACGAAAGGCCCTGCGGCGAGCCAGCCGTCGTGCCGCCTAAAGTCCATCCGAACCACGCCGTTATCCTCGTGGATGGACCGGCGCAAACAGAATGCGTCATGCGTCTTTCTTTTTTGGCCGAACCGAAGCCCAAGGCGCTTTAGAATAGCCGGAACTCCGACCACGGGAATCTCATGCTGGACAACCTCCCGCGCGGCTCAGTGCCCGCCAACGACGCCCCGCAGGCAGTCCCCATGGGGGACGACTCCGAAATGTTCGAACTCGCGCCGGTCTCGCTCTGGCTCGAAGACTTCAGCGGCGTGCGCGCGCTCTTCGACGCATGGCGGGCACAAGGTGTGACGGATCTGCGCGCCCATTTCGCCGACGATCCGAGCCGGGTTGTCGAATGCGCGCACAGCATCCGTGTCATCAAAGTCAATCAGAAGACGCTGGCACAATTCGAGGCCGCCGATTTCGACACGCTCACCGCCAATCTCGCCTCGGTGTTCCGCGACGACATGCTCAAGACCCACCTCGAAGAGCTATGCCAATTGTGGGCGGGTCAGGCAAAGTTCACGAGCCAGACGGTCAACTACACGCTCGGCGGCCGCCGGCTCGACGTGCTGCTCAAGGGCGCCGTGCTACCGGGCCATGAAGAACGCTGGGACCGCGTGCTCGTCGCCGTCGAAGACATCACCGAACTGGAGGGCGCGCGGCATCGCGTGACGCTGGCCGAACAGTATGTGCGCGGCCTGTTCGAGTATTCACCGGTGTCGTTGTGGGTGGAGGATTTCAGCGCCGTCAAGCGGCTGCTCGACGACGCGCGCGCGGCCGGCATCAGCGATTTTCGGGTGTTCACCGACGTGCATCCGGAGTTTGTCGAGCGCTGCATGCAGGAAATTCACGTGCTCGACGTGAACCAGCACACACTCGACATGTTCGCGGCGAAAGACAAGAAAACGCTGCTGGCGCGCCTGCCCGACGTTTTCCGCGACGACATGCGGCCGCATTTCCGCGAGCAGTTGATCGATCTATGGGACGGCAAGCTGTTCCAGCAGCGCGAAGTGCTCAACTATTCGCTCGACGGCAACGAGGTGCATGTGCATCTGCAGTTCTCAGTGCTCCCCGGTCATGAGAACCATTGGGACCTGGTGCTGGTGGCCCTCACTGACATCACAGCGCGCAAGAAAGCCGAAGCTTACCTGGAGTTCCTGGGCAAGCATGACGTGCTGACCAAACTGCGCAACCGCTCGTTCTACGTGGATGAATTGAACCGGCTCGAACGCAAGGGGCCTTGGCCAGTCACGATCATCATGGCCGATCTGAACGGCCTCAAACGCGTGAACGATCAACTCGGCCATGCAGCGGGCGATGCGCTGCTGCGACGCGCCGGCGAGGTCATCGCCAAGGCGACGGACGCACCGTTCCACGCGGCGCGCATCGGCGGGGACGAATTTGCGATTTTGATGTCGGACACCGATGAGCGCGGCGGCGCCGCGATGATCGATGCCATTCGCCAACTGGTCGAGATGAACAACCAGTTTTATCCGGGCTCGGTGCTGAGCTTTTCGATGGGCGCGGCGACCTGCCAGCGGGGCGACCGGCTCGAAGCCGGCGTCCAGCGCGCCGACCTGCTGATGTATGAGGAAAAGCGCGCGCATTATGCAAATCAGCTGGGCTCGGACGCGCGAGTGGACTGAACGCTGAATCAGCCCGGCAGTTTCGCCGCCAGCACGTCGAGCTTATGGATGGACGGCGGTGTGGCGAACAGATCGCCCGCCTTCGCCATCAACGCAGCCGCGACCTTGCCTGACAGATGCGCTTCACGGCCAGCCTCGTCGGGGAAAGCGTCGAAAATGGCGTAGGTGGACGGCCCCAACTTCAAGCCGAACCACGCCGTGGTGGCGGCCTCCTCCTGCACGAGCGGCAAGCCGTCGAGCAGAAACGCCTCGACGTCCTTCTCCTTACCGGGCTGGGCTTCAAGGCGAACATACAGTGCGAGTTTAACCATGGCGCGACTCCTGTTGTGACACGGAAAAGGCGCGTTCGCGCAGCATGGCGGCGCGTGGCTTTGCGAAGCGCTGTGAAACGTGCTGGCTCGTAGAGAAGTATAGACAGCACTCGCGCGTTGCCGCCAGGTGATGTCACCGGTATGGAGAGAACAGGCGCCCGCTCGGGCATGCTTCAGCGCTTGTCGCTACGCACCGCTTCGCCGTATGTCTCGACAATTCGCCGATCCTGCTCCTCGACCGAAAACAGCTCCCATTCGAGCCCGTTGACATCCTTGCTGCTCGAGTACCCTTCTACCGAATCGTCCTCAAAGCCGACGTGCCGAAGCTGTCCGCTCTTATCCGGCATCTCGTTGATCGAAAAGTTGAGCAGATCGGTGCGCCACATCGCGTAACGGCCGGGTACAACCGCGGTAGGCGGCTGATCGAGACGGCGAGTGTAATCTTCGATGGATGCGTCGAGGCTCGCGACAGCCAAAGCGATATGGAAACGTTTCATAGCGGTTGTCTTGACGGTTAGGATGAGGTGCTTTCATCGTATCGGCGAAGCGCCACCGCAACCAGTTGCGCAATCATCCCGGTATCGCCATTACCGGTTTGCGCTAAAACAGCATACGGCGCGACGGATGAATGCCGCTCAGCCCGCGTCCGCTATACTCGCCGGCCCTGAAGTTATCCGCGCCGAGGCGCGGTCTGGAAAGAAAATCATGTCGACGATTCCCGCCTGCCCGCAATGCGCAATGGAAAACACTTACCCGGACGGCGAAAATTACGTCTGCCCGGATTGCGCGCACGAGTGGCCGATGACCGCCGCGGCAAGCGCTGACGAGGCCGACGAACGCGTCGTCAAGGACGCCAACGGCAACCCGCTGGCCGATGGCGACGCGGTGGTGCTGATCAAGGACCTGAAAGTGAAAGGCTCGTCGATCACGCTGAAAATGGGCACCAAGGTGAAGAGCATTCGCCTCGTCGGCGGCGATCATGAAGTGGACTGCAAGATGGACGCAGGCAACTTCATGCTGAAGGCGGAGTATCTGAAGAAGGTTTGAACCGGCCAGGATTGAATCCGCGCGGACGCGCGGATAATTAAGCGCCCGGAAAGCGCAATTCGAAGCGCACCACGCCCGGCACCGGACACACCACGCGCGCCGTGCCGCCGTGCAGATGCATGATCGCCTTGACGATCGCGAGCCCCAGCCCGCTCGATTCGGTGAACGCGCTGCGTGCCGCATCCGCGCGGTAGAAGCGATCGAACAGGCGGTCGAGTTGCTCGCCAGGAATCGGCGCACCGTCGTTTTCCACCACCACGGTCGCGCCCTGTTCGTCCTGCGTGCCGCTCAAACGCACCACCGTATCGCCCGCGCCGTATCGCACCGCATTGACGACGAGATTGTTGATCGCCCGCCGGCACAGCATCGGATTGACCGACGCCACGCCCTGAGCCTCGACCGTAAAGCGCATGCCGCGTTCGTCCGCGGGGCCTTCGAAATAGTCTGCGATCCTGACGAGTTCGGCACGCAGATCGACCGGCTCACGGTCGATGGACAGCGCCGCATGGTCCGCGTGCGCGAGAAACAGAATATTTTCCGCGATGTTGCTTAAGCGGTTCAGCTCTTCGAGATTCGATTCGAGCAGTTGCTGATACTCGTCGGTTTCGCGCGGTTTGGCGAGCGTTACCTGGGTCTGGCCGATCAAGGCGCCCACAGGCGTGCGAATTTCATGCGCCAGATCGGCGGAGAACTGCGAGAGGCGCTGGTAACCATCGGCAAGACGGTCGAGCATGGCGTTGAAGGCGTGCGTGAGCTGGCGTAATTCGACCGGCGCGGCCTCGCTGTCGAGCCGCACCGACAAACTCGCCGGACTGATCTGCGCCGCCCGCGTGGCAATCTCGCGCACCGGCCGGAACGCGCGGCGCAGCACGTAGGAGGCGAGCAGCGTCGCGGCAGCCATGCCGATCAGCGTGGCCAGCACAATACGATTACGGTACTCAGCCAGCATCCGCACTTCCTGAGTCATGGGATGCGCGGCGATGACTTCGACCTCGCTGCCGTCCTCGCGTGCTTTGACGGTGGCGATCGCCCAATGAACCGGCACGCCGTTTGCCAGCAGGGTCTGGCGGATATCTGAAAGCGCCGGCGGCCGGTCCTCTGCACCGGCCTGCAGTGCAGGCACCGCAATGTTGCCAGGGTTCACGTCGATGAACGGCGCTTCGCCCGGCCGGCGAAACAGCAGCACGTCTTCCTCGGCGCCGAGCATGGTCTCGAACAGCAATGGCCGGTTCTTCAATTCGTTAACCGAATAGAGATCGCGCACGATGCGGCTGAAATGCTCGACACGGCCGGTGAGCACCACGTCCGCGCGGCGCTCCAACGACAACTCGGCGGAATGGTAGAAATAGGCGCCCAGCGTGCCGATCACCACGCACGCAATCGAGGCGAACAGCACCGTGGTTCGAGCCGTCAACGAACGTTCGGTCCACAGCTTCATGAGCCGTCGCCGAACGTGTAGCCAATGCTGCGCACTGTATGAATCAGTTTCTTTTCAAACGGATGATCGATCTTGGCGCGCAACCGTTTGACGGCCACGTCGACCACATTGGTGTCGCTGTCGAAATTCATATCCCACACTTCCGAAGCGATCTGCGTGCGCGATAGCGCTTCGCCCTGCCGGCGCACCAGCAGATGCAGCAGCATGAATTCCTTGTTGGTCAATGGAATCTCGACGCCTTCACGTGTGACCTTGCGGCGCAGAACGTCCAACTTGAGATCGGCGATCTCGAACACATCGCTCTCGCGGATCACACCACGACGCAGCAGCGTGCGGATGCGCAACACCAGCTCGGTGAACGAGAAGGGTTTGACGAGGTAATCGTCGGCGCCGAGTTCGAGGCCGCGAATGCGGTCGCTGACATGATCGCGCGCGGTCAGGAAAATCACCGGCAGGTCGCGCCGCGCCCGCAGCGCACGCATGATTTCCCAGCCGTCGACGCCCGGCAGCATCACGTCCAGCACCACGAGGTCGTACGCGTGTTCCAGCGCCATGTGCAGGCCATCCGTTCCGGTGCGCGCGAGGTCGACCGCATAGCCGCTTTCGCGCAGCCCCTTCTTCAGGTAGTCGCCGGTTTTCGGATCGTCTTCGATGACGAGGATGCTCATGGTGCCGGGTGTTCCAACCCCAACGCGCCACCGCGGGCGTGGGTCATGGATAAGGACGTGGATATGGCAGCCATTCTACGTGGCCGCGGCGCGCCGTTCATGACGTTTTTGTCATCCGTCTGTCACTCGCCGGAGCCGATCGCGCGCCTAACCTGACTCTATTCTCCACCCACCCAGAGCAGACTCATGAAGATCGTTTCCGCTAATGCGATACGCGCCATTGTCGCCCCCGCGCTCGTCGCTGCCTCACTGTTCGCCGCAGGATCCGCCGCGCAAGCCCAGACCGCCGCGCCCACCGGCGTACGCGGTACGGTGACCGCGCTCTCGGGCGACGTACTCAAGGTCCATACGCGCGACGGCAAAGACGTCGACGTGAAGCTCGGCAAGGACACGCCGATTCGCGGCGTCGCGCTCGCCAACGTGAATGACATCAAGCCGGACAGCTATGTCGGCACCGCTGCGATCCCGCAGCCTGACGGCACGCTGAAAGCGCTCGAAGTGCACGTGTTCCCGGCCAGCATGCGCGGCACCGGCGATGGTCATCGCCCGTGGGATCTTGGCTCGAACAGCACGATGACCAACGGTACGGTGGGCTCTCTCGTGGTGAGCAACGGCCGCACGATCACGGTCAAGTACAAGGACGGCGAGAAGAAGATCCTGATTCCGCAGGACGTGCCTATCGTCGCGCTCGAACCGGGTGACCGTTCGCTGCTGGTGCCGGGCGCGAAGGTCGTGCTGTTCGCCCACAAGGAAGCCGACGGCTCGCTGGCGGCGAACTTCATCTCGGCCGGCGAGCACGGCGTAACACCGCCGATGTAATCCGGCGCTTCGTCAGTCGTTCGCCTTTTCAGCCGTTCGAACAAGCCGCGTGCCTCAATGGCGCGGCTTTCAGATTTTTCCTTGTTTCATCGCCGCTCACCATGCCCGAACCGCACGCACGCTTGATCGTCCATCCACTCGTCGTACGAATCACGCACTGGATCAACGCGTTTGCGATGGTCTGCATGGTGATGAGCGGCTGGGCGATCTATAACGCGTCGCCGTTCTTTCCGTTCAAGTTTCCACTGTGGGCGACCGTCGGCGGCTGGCTGGGCGGCTCGATTGCATGGCATTTCGCGGCGATGTGGCTGCTGTGCGCGAACGGCCTGCTGTATCTGGCGTATGGCATCGGGCGTGGGCATTTCCGTCGCAAGCTATTGCCGGTCTATCCGCGCGACGTCGTACACGATGCCGCATTAGCGATGCAGTTCAAGCTGCCGCACGATACCGGCAAATATAACGCGGTGCAGCGCGCGCTCTATCTCCTTGTGCTGTTCCTTGGCGTGCTGCTGGTCGCCTCGGGGCTCTCGATCTGGAAGCCCGTGCAATTCTCGTGGCTTACCGCCCTCTTCGGCGGCTTCGATTTCGCGCGTCGCGTGCATTTTGTCGCGATGGCGGGCGTGGTGGGGTTTGTCGTCGTGCATCTGGCGCTGGTGCTGCTGGTGCCACGCACGTTGCTGCCAATGTTGACGGGCCGTGCCCGAACCTCCACGCACGAAAGGAGCGAGGCATGAGCGACTCGAAACGCAAGGACTCGCAAGACGCGCGCATTGTCCTCGCCGACCACAAACCGCAAATCGAACGATTGCAACGGCGGTTGTTCCTGCGTTCATCGCTTTCGATCGGCGCGCTGGCGATGCTCTCGGGCTGCAACATGCAGGACGGCGATTCGGTCGACAAGGTCTTATGGGCCATGTCGCGCTGGAACGATCGCGTGCAAGGATGGCTGTTCAATCCCAACAAGCTCGCGCCGACCTATTCGGCGAGCCAGATCACCGACCCATTCCCGTTCAACGCGTTCTATCCGGAGTTCGACGCACCGGATATCGACGGTTCGACGTATCAACTGGAAGTATCGGGTTTAGTGTCGGACAAGCGCACGTGGAATCTCGATCAACTGCGCGCCTTGCCGCAGGCTTCGCAGATTACGCGGCACATCTGTATTGAAGGATGGAGCGCGATCGGACAATGGCGGGGGGTGCCGTTTCGCACGTTCCTCGAACGCATCGGTGCCGATCTGAGCGCACGCTATGTCGGCTTCAAATGCGCGGACCGGTATTACTCGAGCCTCGACATGGCGACGGCGTTGCATCCGCAAACCCAACTGACACTCGATTTCCGCGACGCGCCGCTGCCGGCCAAATACGGCTACCCGCTGAAGCTGCGTGTGCCGACCAAACTGGGTTTCAAGAATCCGAAGCATATCGCGGCGATCTTCGTGACCAACACGAACCCCGGCGGCTATTGGGAAGACCAGGGGTACAACTGGTTTAGCGGCCTGTAGCGCTTCCGGCAAACGCGCTTATACCGCCGTCACATAACGCGCGACCGGCTTGACCACGCGCGGCGGCGGCGCATCGTACACGCTGCGCATGCGCTTGACTTCATCGACGGGGCTCAAGCCGAACAGACGCTTGAACTCGCGGCTGAATTGCGACGCGCTTTCGTAACCGACCCGCGCCGCTGCCGCGCCCGCATTCAAACCATCCTGCACCATCAACAAACGCGCGTGATGCAAACGCGTGGTCTTCACGTATTGCATCGGCGAGGTCGCCGTCACGGCCTTGAATTGCGCATGAAAGACGGCGAGGCTCATGCCCGCTTCAGAGGCGAGCGTATCGACATCGAGTTGCCCGTGATAGTCGGCGTGAATACGCCTGAGCGCCTTGGCGATCCGACCGAAATGATTCTGATGCGTGAGTGCCGCGCGAATCGCGTCACCCTGCTCGCCCGTCAGCACGCGATAACAGATTTCGCGCACCACGCCAGGCGCGAGAATGCGCGCGTCGAGCGGCGAGGCCAACGCTTCCATCAAACGCTGCACGGCATTGCTCAAGGCCGGATCGAGCGGCGTCGAATAGATGCCGAGCGGCTCGTTCTGCGCGGTGCCCTGCGTTTCATTCAGCGCCATCAGCAACTCGGCCACCATGCTCAGATCGACGCGCACCGAAATGCCGAGGAACGGCTCTTCCGGGCTCGCCTCGGTTTCACATTCGAACGGCAACGGCACCGACAACACCAGATACTGCTGTGCGTCGTACTGGAACACCTGATCGCCGAGATAACCACGCTTGCGCCCCTGGCAGACGATCACGATGCACGGCTCGTACATCACAGGCATACGCGGCATCGGACGATTGGCGCGCATCAGGTTGACACCTTCGAAGCTTGAACGCGTCATGCCCGGGGTGGGTGCGAGCAAATCGAATAATTCGACCAGACGCTGCTGGGCGGGATCGACGGGGCCGCCGGCGGCCGGGGCGCGCTCGATCGAGGCGGGTTCAACGGAACGGGTTGACATGACGGTATAGTGACGCGCAAGAGAATAATGCTTGAAATTTAGCACCAAACGACCTACTGCGCTCATCGCCAGGAGTTTTAGGCAAACCTTCAAGATATTCAGGTATTCCCCGGTTCGCTCCTGGCTTCTACTATGGGAACCCTGCCGGATCATCTATTTCCGCGCTGCGCCGGGCCTGGTTGCCGTTTCACTGTTTCGGTGAATACGCCGACTGCCGCCTGCGCCGTGATCCCGGTTCACAACAAGGTTTTGCCGCATCGGCGACGCTCGTCGCTCATCGTTGGCACCTTGCGACATCACCCTCTTTGCTGGAGCTACCCATGAGCACGACTTATGCCTATGCAGCGACCGACGCTACCGCGCCGCTCGCCCCGTTCGAAATCCAGCGCCGCGAACTGCGCGCCCATGACGTACAGATGGAAGTCCTGTTTTGCGGCGTGTGTCATTCCGATTTGCATCAGGCACGCAACGAATGGAAGAACACGGTTTTTCCGGTGGTGCCGGGCCATGAAATTGTCGGCCGCGTGACCGCGGTCGGTCCGGACGTGACGAAGTACAAGGCAGGCGATCTGGTGGGTGTGGGGTGTCTGGTCGATTCGTGCCGTACGTGTGCGAGTTGCGAGGAAGGTCTCGAGCAGTATTGTGAAAACGGTTTTGTCGGCACATACAACGGTGTTGACCGGGTTGACGGTCAGATCACCTACGGTGGTTATTCGACGCAACTGGTGGTGGATGAGGCATTCACGCTGCGCGTGCCGGAGAATCTCGACCCGGCGGGTGTAGCGCCGTTGCTGTGCGCGGGTATCACGACGTATTCGCCGCTGCGCACGTGGGGTGCCGGTCCTGGCAAGAAGGTCGGGATTGTCGGCCTTGGCGGCTTGGGGCATATGGGCGTGAAGTTGGCCCGTGCGATGGGTGCGCATGTTGTGTTGTTTACGACGTCGCCGTCGAAGATTGAGGATGCGAAGCGGCTTGGTGCGCATGAGGTGGTCATCTCTAAGCATGCTGAAGAGATGGGCGCGCATGCCAATAGCTTTGATTTCATTCTGAATACCGTGGCTGCGCAGCATGATTTGAATCCGTTTTTGAGTCTGCTGAAGCTTGATGGGACGATGACGCTGGTGGGTGCGCCGGAGCATGATCATCCGTCGCCGCAGGTGTTCAATCTGATCTTTAAGCGTCGCCGGTTGGCGGGGTCGTTGATTGGTGGGATCGCTGAGACGCAGGAGATGCTGGATTTCTGTGGCGAGCATGGGATTACTTCGGATATTGAGGTGATTCCTATGCAGGGGATTAATGAGGCTTATGAACGGATGCTTAAGAGTGATGTTAAGTATCGGTTTGTGGTTGATATGGATTCCTTAAGGAAGTGATTGGGGGTTTTGCCTGCGCGGCGCTTGGTTCGCCCTGTGTGCCTGCGGCGTTGGCCTTTCCTTGATTTCTTAGTGGTTTATTAGCGTCGCCCCTGTGCGGGGCGGCACTTACTTTCTTTGCCGCCGCAAAGAAAGATAAGCAAAGAAAGCGGCTAGAGCCCCCTGCTAAGCGGGTCCCTCGCACAGTTATGGTAGTGGTGCATCTGGAATCCGTGCCCTCGCACATTCAGCGTCAGTGACAAAGGATTCATCAGCTCCCACTCCGCACTACGTGCGTCGCGGATGGGCCTGCCAGGGAAACCATGGGGCTTCGATTGCGCGTGGTGGGGGCCATCGGCTTCGCCTCAGCGATGACAGGGCTGCACGGGAAACCAGATGCTTCGTTTATGCGCGGCGGGAGCCATCGGCTTCGCCTCGGCGATGACAGGGCTGCATGGGAAACCAGATGCTTCGTTCATGCGCGGCGGGGGTCATCAGCTTCGCCTCGGCGAAACGCCCCTGCACTCATGAGCACCCCCCCCTACTTCGAATGAAATGTCGGTGTGCGGCAAAGGCAATGGCAATGGCCAAGGCATTGCCATATCGAAGCACTGTACCAGGCAAAACGCGAGAGCCAAACGCAGCGCACGGGTTTAAGAAATGCGCGTCGGCGCGCGCAGCGCCGCCGGAAGTATGACGGCCTTGTCACTAGGGCTGAATGTGCGAGAGCACAGATTCCAGATGCACCACTACCGTGGCTGCGCGGGGGACCCGCTTAGCAGTGGCTTCGAGCCGCTTTCTTTTGCCTACTTTTCTTTGCGGCGGCAAAGAAAAGTAGGTGCCGCCCCGCACAGGGGCGACGCTAATAGACCAATAAGAATTCAAGGAAAGGCCAAAGAATCCAGAACAAGGAAAGGCCCACGCCGCAGGCAACAAACAACCCTTAACACCAACTGGAGTTTGAATCGTGATTGACAGAATAACTGCAATGCGGACATTCATCCGAATCGTGGACACAAACAGCTTCACCCGCGCAGCGGAATCCCTCGACATTCCCCGCGCGACAGCCACAACGATTGTCCAGAACCTGGAAGCCCTGCTAGGCACCGCCCTCTTGACCCGCACAACGCGGCGCCTAAGCATCACCCCAGAAGGCGCCGCCTACTACGAACGCTGCGCGCAAATCCTCGCCGACATCGACGAAATGGAAGCCAGCCTGCGTCACGCAACGGACAACCTGACCGGCCGCCTGCGCATTGAAATGCCCGGCGCGGTAGCGAGCACCATCGTCCTGCCGGCACTGGACGACTTCCACACCCGCTACCCGAACCTCGATCTGGCCATCGGCATCAGCAACCGCACGGTTGACCTGATCTCGGAAGCCATCGACTGCAGCATCCAGCTAGGCGAATTGCCAGATTCGAATCTGATCGCGCGGCAGTTAGGCACCCTCGAACACGTGACATGCGCAAGCCCAGCCTACCTGGCCCACCACGGCACGCCCGCCGACATCGACGATCTACGCGGACACGTCGCCGTCAACTGCATGTCGCCGCACAACGGCCGCGAAGTCGACTTCGACTTCGAAGTGGACGGCGAAGCGCAAACCGTCAAGGTAAAGGGCTTCGTCAAGGTGAGCGACGAGCAGGCCTATCTCACCTGCGGATTGCAAGGCCTGGGCCTGATCCAACCCGCGCGGATCGCCGCGCAGCCCTACCTCGATTCGGGACTGTTGCGCGAAGTGCTCCCGCAATGGAAACCCGTGCCGATGCCGGTCTCAGTCGCGTATGTGAAGAACCGCCGGGTGTCGCCGCGCGTGCGGGCCTTCGTCGACTGGCTCGCGGAGTTGTTCGAGCAAACCGAACACGTCGATCAGGACCTGTCGCGAGTCCGTCAACTGTTGCGTGGCCTGCATCCCGCCTGAGGCGGGTTTCATGCAGGCTCGCAACGCAAAGGACGCGTTAGTTCGGAAGCGTCACCGGCACCGGACGCGTCAGCAGATTAATGTAAAAATTGAAAAACCTAGGCTTGTCGAAGCGTTCGATTCCGGCGAGACCGAGCCGATCAACGCGCTCTATCTTGGACACCGCGGCCACCTGCCCGCTCGTGTGCGCGCTACTCGACTTTCTGGTAGCGCGGATACACGTGGAGTGACACGCATCGTCACCGGCCGAGCCGCAGGTTCACGAACGCCGCAGCGGCGGATGTGGGCGGCGTGGATCACCCGCCCGGTTGCCGCGAGTCACGAGGACGCGCGGCGCGTTTCCTGAACTTGCAGCTTTACGGTTGACGCGCCTGCGGCGCCGCCCCCGGACAGGCGGGATCTTTACCCCAATGCCCGTCGCATACGCGCCAGCGGCACAACTGGTCTTCGAAGAAGCCGCGTTGTCCGCACTCTTTCACGCGTTCAGCCAGCTTGGCGTTCCCAGAGGTAGCCGATGTACTGACCTTGGTGGCCGTGTTGCCGTCTGCCGCTTTCGCGTCAGCCGGTTTGGTCCGGGCCACGAGCGCGGCTAATAGATCGGCATCCGAATCATCTTTCGAAGCACCACCTGCCGCACGCGATTTCTTTGTTTGAGCAACCGCAGTCGGCGCGCTCGCGTGATGACTGCTTGCGATCGCACTTTCCTTTTTGCCGTGGGCCACCGTCTCGTGCTTCGCATTGTTCGCGACAGCCGTCGTGCTCTTACCGTGCTTTGCCGCCGGCACCGTGACCGCCGATGCGGCCGTTGCGGACGCAACCGGTGTCGACGCGTTGCTCGGTTCAGCACCGTTGGCAAGCGCACGCGATAAGCGGCTGTCATCACCGCTTGCAGGTGCGCTCGCGGATGTCGCGGGAGCCTTGCTGTCGCTGTCGTCAGCGATGATCGTGGCCGCTTGCGACGACGTCGCAGCCGGGGCCTCCGCTTTCGCGGTGACCTGCGGCGCACTGCCTGCGGCGGACGCCGGCACGGCGGCTTTCTCGGCATTGGCGGGCGTGGCTGACGCCAACGACGTTGTCTGCATACGCTGCTGCATATGCCACGCGCCCCAACCGCCGGCTGCGATCACCAGCAAGGTGACCAGCACAAGCGGCGTTTTCGACCGGCGTGGTTGATCCGTAGGCGGCGCGACGCGGCCTTCCAGATTCGCGAGAATTCGCGAACCATTGGCGTCAGCGCCTTTAGCCTTATCGGATAACAGGCTAGGCGGGGCTTTGGAATTCGAACTTTCCGGCGCACTCATTCACTGTCTCATTGAATCCTGGATTATTTCGCCGTGATAATACCGTTCCGGCTCCTCTCCGAGCAGGCCTGATTCTAAGAGCAAGCATTACAAAATACAATTGTTTCCAATTTCCGGGGTCGACTTTGATTGCCGTAGTACTTCTCGCCTATTTCGCCATCGCCGTTGTGATCGCAGCAATGCTGCTATTGCCGGCGGTACGCGCCTCTTTATTAGGCGCCGCACTCGCCATTCATGGCCGCGTGATGCGTGGTGCATCGCAAGGTGCTTCACGTGCTCGCGGTCAATTATCACGTTCGGCAAAAATTTCGCAATCGACCGCAATCGATATGCAAAAGTTACTGGTAAAGCGGCGCTTGCTGATTTTTACCACCACAGGTATTCTTGCGACGCCGCCATTGGTGGCATTGGCTTTACGCGGCAGGCAATTATTCCAATTCGATGACACCGCACGGGTACCGGACGAGAAAATTGCCGCGTTATTGAATGGCGAACAGCTTGTGCCCCCGCCGCCGCTGCCGCCCGAGGTATTTGCAACGCAGGAAGTGGAGCAGATTCGGCCCGCCCTGAAAGACGCGAGCCGCGACTGGAATTTGCTCGACGCCGATTTCAGAACGCGTTTATTGCTCGTTTACAAAATCATGCACGAGCAATACGGGTATGAAATGGCATTGCTGGAAGGTTATCGCAGTCCGGAGCGGCAAAACCGCCTGGCGCAAATGGGGGGCAACGTCACCAATGCTGCAGCGTTTCAGAGCTATCACCAATACGGTCTTGCCGCGGACAATGCGTTTTTGCGCGACGGCAAGCTCGTCATTTCAGAAAAAGATCCCTGGGCCATGCGAGGCTATCAGTTATACGGACAGACGGCCGAACAGGTCGGCCTGACGTGGGGTGGCCGCTGGAAAATGATGGATCTCGGGCACGTTGAATATCACAAACCGGGCTTCGTCATGGGGCGCGGTCATTAAGGCAAAGCGGGCAATAAAGAGGTTGCAATGGGGCGTTCAATCAATTTTTCTGGCACAAATCGGCAATGCCGCATGCATAACGGCATGAGTCCAATCGCCATCGGTGGGACATCCCCTGGCGGATTTAACAATCCGGCCACCTTCATCTTCGTCTGAATATGCTTTTGATTTGTTTTAAACGCGGCGCCGGCAGACTTTGCCCGCGCTCGCGTCATGCTGTTTGCCACACACGCGCCACAACACACATCACCAAGACCTAAACGGCTTATGCGACGCATTCTTAACGTGTTGACCCACCCACGCACGCTCTCGATCATCGGCTTGCTAGCGCTCGCTGCTGTTTTATTCATCGGCGCCGATACCTTGCAGATCGACCCGATGTGGCCTGCCATCGTGCTCGGCGCGGTGATTGCACTATGGCTGCTGGTCTGGTTGGTGCGCCGCCTGCGCGCGCGGCGCGCGAACGACAAGCTCGGCGAAATGCTCGAGCAACAGGCCGAAAAACAGGAAAGCGGCCCCGCGCCGACGCCCGCGCGCCAGGCCGAACTCGACGTGCTGCGTACGCGCCTCGTGGACGCGGTGAAAACGATCAAGACCTCGAAGATCGGCCAGATGTCCGGCGGCTCGGCGCTCTATGAGATGCCCTGGTACATCGTGATCGGCAACCCGGCCGCCGGCAAAAGCAGTGCCGTGCTGAATTCGGGCCTGCAATTTCCTTTCGCCGACAAGAACAACGCGGTGATTCACGGCATTGGCGGCACACGTAATTGCGACTGGTTCTTCACGACCGAGGGCATTCTGCTCGACACCGCCGGCCGCTATTCCGTGCACGAAGAAGACCGCACCGAATGGCTCGGCTTCCTCGGCCTGCTCAAGCGCTTCAGGCCGAAGGCGCCGATCAACGGCATCATCGTCACGGCGAGCATTGCCGAGTTGACCAACAGCAAGCCCGAGTTCGCGATCAACCTCGCGAAGAATCTGCGCCAGCGTGTGCAGGAGTTGACCGAGAAGCTCGAAGTGTTTGCGCCGGTGTATGTGATGTTCACCAAGGCCGACCTGATCACGGGCTTCACCGAATTCTTCAGCGGCAGCGACCGTCACGAATACGACCGCGTGTGGGGCGCCACCCTGCCCTACGAGCCGGACGAGAAGCGCGACGTAGTGGGTTTGTTCGACGAGCACTTTGAAGAGCTGTATGACGGCCTGAAGGAAATCAGCGTCGCGCAAATGTCGATCAACCGCGGCAACAAGCTCTCGCCGGGTCAGTTGAGCTTTCCGCTCGAATTCTCGGCGATCAAGCCTGCGTTGCGCGCGTTCCTCGCCACGCTGTTCGAAACCAACCCGTTCCAGCACAAGCCGATTTTCCGCGGCTTCTACTTCACCAGCGCGTTGCAGGAAGGCGAAACCAACAGCGCCGCCGCCACGCGTATCGCCAACCGCTTCGGCCTCTCCGCGGACAGCCTGCCCAAGCCACATAGCGCGTTCTCGAAGAACGGTTTCTTCCTGCGCGATCTGTTCTCCAAGGTGATCTTCGCCGACCGGCAAACCGTCAAGCAGTTCGCCAGCCCCGCCAAGACGCGCATGCGTTATGCCACGTTCTTCGGTTTCGTCGCGGTGCTCGCGTTGGCGCTCGGCGGCTGGACGTGGTCGACAATCGGCAATCAGCAGCTCGCCGACAATGTCAAGGCCGACCTCGACAACGTGGTGCGCCTGCAGCAGAACCGCAACGACCTGCAATCGCGTCTGCAGGCGATGGACATTCTGGAAGACCGCATCGACCAGCTCGAACAGTTCCGCCGCGACAAGCCGCTGGCCGTGTCGCTCGGGCTGTATCAGGGCGACCGCCTCGAGCAGCACTTGCTCACCGAGTATTACAACGGCGTGCGCCAGATCCTGCTCGACCCGGTTTCGCAGAATCTCGCGTCGTTCCTGAAGGACGTCAACGCGCATCCCGATCAGCTCGCGCCGCTGAACCGCACGCCGGACGCCGCCGCGATTCCGGTGTCGGCGCACACGGCGATGGCGGCGAACAGCCAGGGTGGCCTGTATAGCGACGCGTCGCCGACCAACGTCGAAGACGCGTACAACGCGCTCAAGACCTACCTGATGCTCAGCGACAAGCGTCACGTGGAAACCGCTCACCTGACCGATCAACTCGCCCGCTTCTGGCGCGGCTGGCTCGAAACGAATCGCGGCAACATGCCCCGCGACGAGATGATCCGCAGCGCCGAGCGCATGATCACTTTCTACCTGTCGCGCGTGTCCGACAACGACTGGCCGATGATCGACGAGAACCTCGGCCTCGTCGACCAGACGCGTGAAAACCTGCGCCGCGTGGTACGCGGCATGCCGGCCCGCCAGCGCGTCTACGAAGAAATCAAGGCTCGTGCGTCGACCCGCTTTGCGCCGATGACGATCGCACGCATCGTCGGCGACAACAATACGGCGCTGGTGGCCGGCAGCTACGCGATCCCCGGCACCTTCACGCGTGAAGCGTGGTTCCAGTACGTGCAGCCGGCGATTCGCGACGCCGCCACCAAGGAATTGCAGGCCAAGGACTGGGTGCTCAACACCTCCGCGCATGACGACCTGACGCTGGAAGGCAGCCCCGAGCAGATCCAGAAAGCGCTCGTGGCGATGTACAAAACGGAGTACGCGATGCACTGGCAGAAGTTCATGCAAGGCATTGCGGTGCAGAATTTCGGCAGCTTCAGTCAGGCCGTGGATGCGATGAACCGTCTCGGCGATCCGCAGGATTCGCCGATCCGCAAGATCCTCGAAACCGCGTACGACCAGACTTCGTGGGATAACCCGTCGCTCTTCAACGCGAACCTGAAACGCGCGCAAACCGGCGTGACCAGCTGGTTCAAGAACTGGTTCTCGCGTGCGCCGACCGGCCAGTTGAACGCCAATATCGACATCAACGGCAATCCGGTCGAAGTGCCGATGGGGCCGATCGGCCAGGAGTTCTCGGCGTTGGGCCGCATCGTCGTCTCGGGCGACAACGGCTCGATGTTGAAGGGCTACATGGACACGCTCTCGAAGGTCCGTACCCGCTTTAACGTGATCAAGAACCAAGGCGATCCGGGACCGGGTGCACGTCAGCTGATGCAGCAGACGCTCGACGGCAACGGCTCCGAGTTGGCCGATTCGCTGAAGTACGTCGACGAACAGATGCTGACGGGCCTCACCGATTCGCAACGCAAGGCACTGCGCCCGCTGCTGGTGCGTCCGCTGATGGCGGCGTATGCGGTGGTGATCCAGCCGGCCAGCGTCGAAGTCAACAAGGTGTGGAACGCGCAGGTCTATCAGACCTTCCAAGGATCGCTGGCGAACAAGTATCCGTTTGCAGGCGATGCGAAGGTCGAAGCCGGCGCCGGCGAAATCGCCCAGGTGTTCGGGCCGGACGGCGCGATTGCCAAGTTCGTCGGCACCACGCTCGGACCGCTCGCGGTGCGCCGCGGCGACACGCTGACCTCACGCACATGGGGCGATATGGGTCTCGCACTGACGCCCGACTTCACCAGCGGTTTCGCGCGCTGGGTGGCGCCGCTCGCCGGCGGAGCTGCGACCTCGTCGGGCCAAAGCTCGGCTGAACCGCAGACCGTGTTCCAGATCCTGCCGCAGCCGAGCAGCGGCACCACGGAGTACACGCTCGCGATCGACGGCCAGCAAATGCGTTACCGCAATACGCCGCCGCAGTGGACCAACTTCGTGTGGCCGAATCCGTCGGGCTCGCCGGGCGCCACGCTGAATGCCACGACCTTCGACGGCCGTACGCTGCAACTGGTCAACGAGCCTGGCCGCTACGGTCTGGAGAAGCTGATCAACTCGGCGCAACGCAAGCGCCGTCCGGACGGCACCTTCGATCTGTCGTGGACGCAAGGCAACGTGACGGTCGCGGTCAGCATGCGCATCATCAGCACGTCGCAGGCATCGGGCGGCGCCAGCAGCGACGCACCGCAACAGCAAAGCCTGCGCGGCTTGCGGCTGCCGTCGTCGGTGGCGGACGTGAGCGCCGCGGCGAATTCGGTCAATGCGACGGCCGCGGGTGGGCCAGTACCAACAGGAACAACAGGAGCGCCAGGCGCCGCGCTAGCTGTCGCGCCGGCTTCGCCAGCGGCACGGTCGACAACGGCCGCCGCCGCGGTTTCGAACACAGGGGGTGCGCAATGACGCAAACCGTGCAGGCGCAAATCGCCTACTTCGGCAAGATTCCGTCGCGCGGCGACTTCGTCAAAAGCGCGCATAACCCGCAGTTGCTGGCCACGCTCGACCGCTGGATCGCCGAAGCTATGGAACTGCTCACCGAGGATCCGCGCTGGAAGATCGTCTACGAAAACGCCAAGCCGATGCATTTCGCGTTCCTCGGTTCGCGCAGCAGGCTGGCGATTGCCGGACATATGGTGGCAAGCCAGGATCAATCGTCGCGGCGCTTTCCGTTTCTTGCCGCGACCGCGCTGGAAGTTGAAAGGCCGCTGACGTTTCTGGCGCACAGTCCACTGGCCTTTGCGCGCCTGTGGTCGCGCATTGCCTCGCAGATGAAACCCCTGCTCGGCGTAAGCGAGCAGGCCGGCGCGCTACAGGCGCTCGGCGAAACGCAGGTGCCGATCGAAATCGGCGCCGGCCCGGGCAATCCGCACGACGGCACCTTCAACGACTTCGTCGAGCATCAAACCCTCTCCGGCCTCGAACAGATGCTGCTGGCGAGCGGCCATCCGGTGCGCCTGCGTGGCGCGATGCTGGCGCTCGGTTCGCTGCTGCGTCCGGTGATGCAAAGCGGTTCGTCGCATCTCGAACGCGGGCTGACGTTGCCGCTGCCGAACGATCCGTTCTATCGCTCGCTCGTCGCGGCATTCTGGCTCGAACTGATCGCACCGTTCGTCTCACAGGCCGATTTTGAATTGGCGATTTTTATCGGCACGATTGCCGAGCGCGAGCGGCTCATCATCGGCTTTAACGGCGCCTCGGCCAAAACGCTGCATAGCGTGGTCGATCCGCAGGCGTACGCAGCACACAACATCGATATCGACGATCCCGAGTGGATCGACGAACACGCACAAAACGACCATGGCATCAGCAAGCTCGTCAGCTACCTCGACCAACCGCAACTGTCGTTGCGTGTCAGTATCGACACGTTCCGCGAAGCATTCACGGGAGCGTGACACGATGTTGAGCAAACACACGCGCATGGCCTCGTTGTTAGCGGGCCTTCTGATCAGCACGTTTGCCCATGCCGACAACGACGGCCCGGCACGCGTCACCCCGGTCGACAACAGCGGCGTTTCGATTCATACGACCATCCTGCCCGCACCTTCGTCCGCACAGGCGGGCGATGCCGGGCCAGCGGTCAGCACGGCCGGGCTCGCCAGCGGCACCACGGGCGCCGGCACCGGCGCGATCAGCGCGTCGCCGCCACCCGCCAATGCCATGCCGGGCCAGGTCGTGGTGGGCGGCAAAGTGCCGGACGAAGCGACCAAGGCCGCGGTGCTCGCGCGTCTGCGCGACACCTACGGCGCGGCCAACGTAGTCGATCAGATCGAAATCGCCGACGTCGCGACGCCGCCGAACTGGTCCGCCAACGTGCAAAAGCTGATCGGCCCGCAGTTGAAGCAGATCAGTAAAGGCCAGTTGAAGATCGACGGCACCCAGATCGACGTAAAAGGTGAAGTGCACAACGAATCACAGCGCCAGCAGCTCGCGAGCGATATGGCGAACGCACTGAATCCGACCTATACGATCAAGAACGGCCTGCGCGTCAGTGCATCTGAACAAGGCCTGCTCGATCAGACTTTGGCGAACCGCACGATCGAGTTCGAGACCGGCAGCGCGACGCTCACGCCGCAAGGCCGCGCGATTCTCGATCAAATGGCGGCGGTGCTGTCGAAGATGCAGACGAAGACGGTGGCGATCATCGGCCATACCGACAACTCGGGCAATCGCACGTCGAATATTGCGCTCAGCCAGGCGCGGGCGGATGCGGTGAAGGGTTATCTGGTCGCCAAGGGCATCCCGCCCGAACAGATGACGACCACCGGAGTCGGTCCGGATCAGCCGATCGCATCGAACGATACGACTGACGGGCGCGCACGTAACCGGCGCATTGAGTTCCGCGCGGGGTCCTGAGTTGTTGTTTGCCTGACCGTAGGGTTAAAAAAAAGCCTGGCACCGAAGTTCGATGCCAGGCTTTTCTGTCTGCACGATGGACGTGCTAGCTGTTTTCTTCGGGCTTCACGCCCAGCAGTTCGCGAATATGCGCGAGCGACCCATCGTCTTTCACGACCGACGAAAGCCACTGATGCAAAGGCATATCCGCGCATTCCGCCGCCTTGTCAGCAAGGTAAGCGGCCGGATTATGCGGCTCGGTGCTGCGAAAGAATTTGGCCACGGCACGCAACTGCGCGACGGCTTGCGCGCGGCTCTGGATTCCTGCAATCGGGCTGATCGTGGTCGGCATGGTCGTCAACACGGGTTCCTCGCGTTGCGGTGAAGTCTTGAAGGTGGGCTCGGCGCGTTCATGTTCTTCCGCCTTCGGCGCTTTCGGCGCCGCCGCCTCAGCGCTCACGCCCAGTTCGCGTGCGAAGCGTTCCACCAACCGGTAGACGCTCTCATACGCATCCTTCGCCTGGCGGAAACTCGGCGCCGAATCGGC
The DNA here is from genome assembly GCA_900142905.1 of Burkholderia sp. GAS332. Classification (NCBI taxonomy): domain Bacteria; kingdom Pseudomonadati; phylum Pseudomonadota; class Betaproteobacteria; order Burkholderiales; family Burkholderiaceae; genus Burkholderia; species Burkholderia sp. GAS332. The sequence continues at coordinate 1,944,091 of FSRV01000002.1, forward strand.
GGCACGCTGGTCCAGTTCCTGTTCGAGCGCGAGCATCGCCGCTTCGAACGCTTTCAGATCGACCAGCAGCGCTGAATAAAAAGCCGGTGGCGTGGCGCGTTTCGACGCCTCGATCTGCTCGATGGAGGGCTTGCCGCGCGCAATATCGTCGGCGTGATCCGGATCGCGCTTGACCGCTTGCGCGACATGCGTGGCCACGTCCCAATCGATCGTGCTGTACGAGCTGCCTTGCGACGACGTGAGCGGCATCGCCCGCAGCAGATCGCCGGTGCGGCCGACCAGCCACGCGACATTGCCGAGGCGATATTCGGTGTCGTCGCCTTCCGGCAGCGGATGCACATGATCCCAGTACTTTTCGCACAGCCCCGTCAGCAGCGCATAGCCTTGCGTGAGACCCGTCACTCCCTCTTCGATGGCAAGCGCCTCGGTGAGCCAGACAGCGAGGCGCAAGTCTTTGGTCTGCGTCTGAAGCAGGCTACTCGAGCGTTCGACCACGAATGGCCAGTCGGCCTCTTTGATGTCCGTGACCCATTCGCCCTGATCCAGCGACGGGTCTTCAAAACGGCGCGCGTGCTGGATCGCGTCGAAATCCGCTGAAAACAGCAGGTCTTCGCCACAAGGTGAGGCCTCGCTGATCGGCGCCAGCAGCGTGTTCAGATTAGTCGGCATGACAGAAAGCAATAAGGTTCCGGTACGGCATTAAAACAGATTGGCAAGCAGGCGGGGCATGCCCGCTCACACAACCGTGTATTCGAATTCGCCCGCTTCGCTCGCGCGGACCGCGATGCGTTCGATCGCGGCGCCGTTGGCAATGCGCTCCAGCACCTGCTGCGCGACCTCAGGCAAGAGCGTGCCGTTCAGAATGTGGTCGACATTGCGCGCGCCGGAGTCCACTTCGGTGCAGCGCGCCAGCACAGCGTCAATCAGCGACTCGTCCCACTCGAACACCGCCTTGTGATTCGACTCGATGCGGCGGCGAATCCGCTCCAGCTTCAAGTCGATGATTTCGGCGAGCACGTCGTCGGAGATCGGGTAGTACGGCACCACTTTCAGGCGGCCGAGGAACGCCGGCTTGAACGCCTTGTACAGTTGCGGGCGCAACGTCTCCGCGAGTTCGTCCGCATCCGGCAGTTCTTCGGCGCTTTTGTTCAGGCATGCCTGCATCACCGCCTGCGAGCCGACGTTCGAGGTCAGAATGATCAGCGTGTTGCGGAAATCGATCTCGCGTCCTTCGGCGTCGTCCATCGTGCCCTTGTCGAACACCTGGAAGAACATTTCCAGCACATCCGGGTGCGCCTTTTCCACTTCGTCGAGCAGCACGACCGAATACGGATTGCGACGCACCGCTTCGGTCAGCACACCGCCCTCGCCGTAACCGACGTAGCCCGGCGGCGAGCCCTTCAGGCCCGACACGCTGTGCGCTTCCTGATACTCGCTCATGTTGATCGTGACCATCTTGCGTTCGCCGCCGTACAGCACGTCGGCGAGTGCCAGCGCGGTTTCAGTCTTGCCGACACCCGACGGCCCGACGAACATGAACACGCCGCGCGGTTTATTCGGGTCTTCGAGACTCGCGCTGGCGGTGCGCACGCGCTGTGCGATCGCATCGAGTGCGTGGTCCTGCCCGATCACGCGGGCGGCCAGCAGCGGCTGCAGGTTCAGCACGGTCTGGATTTCGTCCTTGATCATGCGGCCGAGCGGAATGCCGGTCCATGAAGCGACGATTTCGGCGACCACGTGGCCATCGACCTGCAAGGGAACCATGGGCTGGCCACCCTGCAAGGCGTGCAACTCCGCAACGCGCGTGGCCAGCGTTTCGCGCGCCGTCTGTGCCTTGTCGGCCTGCCCCGCGTCCGCGCTACTCACCCGCGCGGCGTCGATTTCAGCACGCAGGCCGACGATCTCCGTCACCAAGGCGCGCTCCTTGTCGTAGCGCGCTTCGTCTTCGGCTAGGTCTTTCACGTCTTCTTCGCGCAGGCTGCGCAGTTCCGCGAGCCGCTCGTCGTGCAGCGCCCCGCTCGCCACTTCGCGTTCCAGCGCGGCGATTTCGGCGTCGATGCGTTCGAGTCGTTTCTTCGTGTCGTCAATCGCGGCAGGGGTCGAGCTATGCGCGAGCGCGACTTTCGCGCAGGCCGTGTCGAGCACGCTGATCGCCTTGTCCGGCAGTTGACGGCCGCTGATGTAGCGATGCGACAGACGTACCGCTTCGGTGATCGCATCGTCCAGCACGCGGACGTTGAAGTGCTTTTCCATCAACGCGGCCATACCGCGCAACATAGCCGCCGCGAGCGTCTCGCTCGGCTCCTCGATCTTCACGACCTGAAAACGCCGCGCCAGCGCCGCATCTTTCTCGAAGTACTTCTTGTATTCGCTCCACGTGGTCGCCGCAATGGTGCGCAATTCGCCGCGCGCCAAGGCCGGCTTCAGCAGATTCGCCGCATCGTTCTGCCCGGCCTGGCCACCGGCGCCGATGATCGTATGCGCTTCGTCGATAAACAGAATGATCGGATGCGGGCTCTTCTTCACCTCGTCGATCACATTCTTCAGGCGGTTCTCGAATTCGCCTTTGACGCTCGCGCCCGCTTGCAGCAGCCCCATATCGAGCACGTGCAACGCGACGCCTTTCAGCGGCGCGGGCACGTCGTCGGCCGCAATGCGCAGCGCGAGACCTTCGACCACCGCCGTTTTACCGACGCCCGCCTCGCCCGTCATGATGGGATTGTTCTGCCGGCGACGCATCAGGATGTCGATGGTCTGGCGAATCTCGCCTTCACGGCCGATCACCGGGTCAATCTTGCCTTCACGCGCGCGCTGCGTGAGATTGCTGGTGTAGGTATCGAGCGCGGGGGTTTTCGAGGGTGCACCCAGCGCAGAGTCGGCCGCAGCCGCATCGCTCACGCCTTCCGCAGCGTTCTCTGCGCCATTGCTGCGCTCGACTTCACGCGATCCCGCGGTGAGTTCGTCAAATTTGTGCTTCAGATCCGTCACCCGCACGTCGCGCAGCAGCGGCGACATGCGTTCGGCGAACTGCGCAAGGTCCGGCGCCGTCAACAATGCGAGCAGCAAATGCCCCGAGCGAATTCGCCCGATCTGCGAATCGAGCGAGGCGATCAACCACGCCTGCTCGAGTAAGTCGATCAAATGCTTCGAGAACACCGGCGTACGCGTATTGCCGGTCTTCAAGCGCTGCAATTCGCGCTCGATATCCGCGCGCAAAGCATGCGCATCGACCCTGCTCGCGCGCAGCGCCAGCGTGACATCGCTCGCCGGCTCATCCAGCAACGCCAGCAACAGATGTTCGAGGTCGACCTCATAGTGACCGCGCGCGAGACAGTTGTTCGCGGCGAGCAAAGCCGCCTGCCGGCAGGTCGGATTCAGTTTGGCGATCAGGGTATTGAGGGACGTGCTCATGTCGTGCGATCCGGAGGTTCTAGTTCTATCGTTATGGTCAGTGAATCACGTGCAATTCATAGCGGGCATCCGCGCGGTCGCTGTCGGCTTCTCTCGTACACAGAAATGCGTCCCAGCCGAGGCGCGCGCCGCCGCTCAGCATGCTTGGCCCCACTTCCGCGCGGCGCAGTACCAGCGAGACCTCGTACTCGAGCGTCACGCCGGCGAGCAGCGTCAGCATGCGTTCCAGCGCCACAGCGCGGTCGGCGCCAGGTAAAAACGCTTCGTAGTCGGCCTTGTCGAGCGGTCCGATCACCAGCCGCGCACGCATGTCGCGCTGCCAGACCCGCTCGCCCGCGAGCGCCGTAGCACCGAGCGTCGCGTTGACACCACCGAGCACGGTCAATTGATCGCGCGGCACGTCGTACCATTTGCCGACGAACTGCTCGACCCGCACTCGCACCTTGAAATACTCGGACAGTGTGCGTTGCAAATAGGCCGCTGAAACCGGCCGGTGCCGCGCGGCCAGCGCATAACCGGCAATCGCTTCATCGAATAGCGCGCCATCGCCGCTTTGCAGACTGTTGCGCGTGTCGTCATCGGCGACGCCCGCCAGCGCGAGCAACAGCGGCAGATAGCGTTCGTCGCGATCCAGTTCGTAATGAAACGGCAGCCTGTACTTCTTCCACGCCGCGTAGAACAGTGCCGTCGCACGATTCGAGAACACGTCGAAGAATTCGCGCGCGGCCCGGTCGCGCTGAATCTGCTCACGCGCGATGATCTGCTCGGTGTAATGCAGCGGCAATGCGCCCTGCCCGCCGAGCAAACCGAAAAACGCCGGTGTGATATCGACCTTGCGGAGCGAACCCGCCTCAAGCGCCGCAGTGCGTTGCGGCTTCTCTTTCAGCGCGGTGCCTGCATCGTCGTAAGACTGTACGCTGTGAATTTCGCTGGGCGGAAACGACATCGACAGCGAATTGCGAAAGGCAATCCGCTGCGCGACGATTTCGCCGGGGCGTCCATGACTTGACGGCGCTTGCTGCGCGAACCACTTCTCGAGAATCCGCACTGCCTGAAAGAATTCAAAGCGATGCGGCTCGTCGAGAAGTTGCTCGACTACGCCAGGATCGATTCGCCGCTGCGCGGTTTGCATCGCAAAATCTCCTCGCCAGTGCGCTTCGACACGACGACCAGTTGCACAAAGCTGTTCAGATGCACGTACAGCCCGAAAAACGTATCGATCACCCGCACGAACGACGCGAGACTCGTGCCGACGAAATGCTCTTCGTCGATCGTCAAACGAATCTCAATGCCGCGCACGAAGGTCGCAAACGGCTTGCCCGGCAACCATTGCACCGCGGCGCGCTGCTCGATGCCGACCAACCCGTCGATATGCCGCGCCGATACCGCCGTGCGCCGCAAATCGTAAAGCACCAGCATTTCCTTGAGCGCCGACAAGCCACTATTGGCAAGCGACACATGATTCAGCGCCAGATGCGAAATCAGCCGCCAGTGCGAGGCGCGCCCGCGCTCGAAACGCACGCTAGGCGTCGGCCTGCGCAGCATCGCGATGCTGCCGGTCAGCGAGCCGCCTTCCAGAAACAGATCGCCGCCTTCGAGACCCACGGCGAGGCCGGCAGGCAGGTCGCGATTGGTGCAGGTCAGATCGAGACTGAGCGTATCGGTTTGCGGCGCGGCCGGTTCGAAGTCGATATCGACGATCGAGATTTCAGTCTCGTAACCCGGGCTTTTCTGCGCAACCCAATCGTTGCGCCGCGCGAACCAGTAGTGCCCGGCACGCGCCGCTTCGCCGTGATGTAGCGAATAGAACGGGCGGAATTCGATCACCGATTCTTCGTGCGCCTGCTGTCTGACGAGTTTGACCGAATCGATCGAGTAGACCTCGTAGGCGAACGCGCGGCGCGCTTCGGCGATCACCGGGTACGAAATCGCCTGATGGCTGACGCGGATCGGTTCGCCGTGCTGTTCGAACAGATTCACCACCGGCGTGCAGAACAGGCGGAATTGATGCGCGGACAACGAATCCAGCAGGCGCGCGACGTGCGAATCGCTGCGCACTTCCTTGAGCACGACGTGCAACGTCAGACGCTGGCAGCGGCCACTGGCGCGCGTCATCGCCGCCAGATCGAAATCGGCGAAATTGAATTTTTCAGGGAACGCGAAGTATTCGGTGAGCAACCGGTACGCCGGATGCGATTTGGCTGGATAGTCGATCAGCGCATCATCTTCATCGAAACCGGCTTGTACGACCGGCGATTCGCGCAGTTGCGTCCATACGCCGCGGCGGTCGGCTTCGACATACGTGGCCATCGCATTGACGAACAGGCAGTCCGCCAGCGCCGCGATAAACGATTGTTCGCCGTGCAGGTGCGTGCGCAACGTGCCGATTTTCAAAGCGGAGAGATCGAGCTGCGCCGCCGTCGATTCGAACGTGATCGACACGATAGCCGTGGCGTTGCCCGGCAACACGGTCGCGCTCGGCGCCATCGCCACCGACGTGTACTTCGCCTCCGAGATGCGGATCGGCGCCAGCGTCACATCGTAGGCAGTTCGGAAACGGCATTGCACGCCGCGAATCGGGCGTGACTTGAGCTCGGTACCGCGCTCGACCAGGACCGGTTCAGTCAGATGGCTGAGCGCGGCCGAGGTGCCCAACTGCGCGATCGAGCACGACGGAAATGGCCGCAGATAGTGCGGATACAGCACCTCCAGCAGCGCTTCGGTGAATTCGGGGTAGTCGTCGTCGAGCTTCTTGTTGATGCGCGCGCCCAACAGCGCGAACGATTCGATCATCCGCTCGACGTGCGGATCTTCGCAGTGCTCGCCGGACATCGCCAGGCGCGCCGCGATCTTCGGATAGCGTTCGGCGAAATCGCGCGAATAGCGCCGCAGAAATGATAATTCGCGCTCGTAATACGGCAGCAATTCTTCCATCGATCTATCCCCGAACCTGAACCCTCTCCGCCCAATCTATCGCCGCCGTTGCGCGTAACGGTGGCAAAGCGGTACTCAAGATACTAAAACGCAGGTACTAAAAATCAGCCGCTAAAATCAGGTGCTAAAGCTTCGCGCGTGCGCGCGTCACCGAGTATTGCAGCGTAGAAGGCTGCAACATCGCATCGAAACTCACCGGTTCTTCCGCCGGGTGCACAACCAGCAGCGCCTGAATCGCAAAATTCAGCGCGTTAGTCGATTGTTCGTTCAATTCGAGCGTGACCGCCACTTGCTGCAAGCGCGGCTCATGCCGCGCGATGGCCTGTTGAATCGATTTACAGATAAAAGTCCGGTCGTAGTGACTCGCAAGGCTCAAGCCCGCGAAATCGTTCAGACCGTACGTGAGCACCGAGCGCTGACATTCCGGCAGTGCTGTCAACTCGTGCTCGGTCAGGGCGATCCGGGTGTTCAGGATCGCCTCGACGTCGCGCGCGACGGTGGCCTTCAATTCGTCCAACGACAATTGCCGCATCGCCGGGGAAGCCGGCAGATGCGGTTCGTCGTCGAACAGCTTATCGAGAAAGCTGGGTTCGAAGCGTTTCATCAGCGTCCGAAAAACCGGTGCGACGCGAGGCGCGCGCGGCGTGCGTCGGCCATCAGGCCGCACGCCGCGTGCGCCCCGGCATCAGACCGCGTACGTCTTGTCGTTCTTCGTCAGGCTCCACGCGCCTTGCGCGTTGCCGCCCTGGTTGCCGCCGATCTTCTGCTGCGTGTACTTCCATTGCACGGCAGCGTACTTCAGCGAGAACTGTTCGCTCGGCAGGCCTTCGCCCACCACGCTCGGCGTAGCGCTCGAGATGATCACGTACTTGAGTTTCACTTCCAGGTACTTGATGCGGTTGCCTTCGCCGTCCGAACGCATGAAGTCGATCGTCACTTCATCGAACGTCGTGCCACCCGATGCGTGTTGATAGATCAGCGGGCTGACCACGTCGATGTCTTTCGTGAACTGCATGTCAGCGTGCTCGCAACGCTCGGACGTATGCCCGCCCGCCGTCGAAGCCGTTGCCGAACGCGGTTGCGTAATCGAATGGCTCCACGAATCGATCTCGATCCAGCCAGCATGATCTTTATCGGCAGACTCGCCTTTGATCGCCGGATTGCCGAATTTTAAATAGATGTCCTTCATAACTCATCGACTCCCCAAAGAGGTGGTTTTAACAACTGACCCGTGCGGCCGGCACGGGTTTTATGACTTCGTTTATGAATTTGCCGGTTTCGGCAGGTCAGCGACAAGGCGCAAAGAGATCGACAGCTCGTCCAGTTGAAAGTGCGGACGCAGGAAAGCGACCGAACGATACGCACCAGGCTTGCCCGGAATCTCCGAGACCTGAATCGATGCCTCACGCAGCGGGAACTGCGCTTTCTGCTCCTGGGTCGCGTTGTCGTCCAGCAGTACGTACTGCGAGATCCAACGATTCAGGAATACTTCGACGTTCTGTGCCGATGCGAAGCTGCCGATCTTGTCGCGCATCATCGCCTTCAGGTAGTGCGCCACGCGCGACACCGAGAAGATGTACTGCAGTTGCGCGGACAGCACGGCGTTCGCATTTGCGCTGTCGGTACTGTACTTCTTGGGCTTCTGCACCGATTGCGCGGCGAAGAACGCGGCGTAATCCGAATTCTTGCAGTGCACGAGCGGAATGAAACCGAGGTCGCTCAGTTCCTTTTCGCGGCGATCGGTAATGGCGATTTCGGTCGGGCATTTCAGCGCGACTTCGCCGTCATCGGTCTTGAACGTGTGGGTGGGCAAGTCTTCCACCAGACCGCCGCCTTCCACGCCGCGAATCGCCGCGCACCAGCCGAAGTCGTCGAATGCGGCCGTCAGGCGGGCGGCAAATGCCCACGCTGCGTTACACCACAGGTATTTGCTGTGATCGGTGCCATCCACGTCTTCAACGAAGTTGAAACCTTCCGCCGTGGCGCCGTCTTTCGGATTGAACGGCAGGCGGCCGAGAAAACGCGGCAAGGTCAGGCCGACGTAGCGCGAATCTTCGGAGTCGCGGAACGACTTCCACTTCGCGTATTCGACGGTATCGAACACCTTGCCGAGGTCGCGCGGCTTGCCGAGATCGGCGAAGGTTTCGAGGCCCATCAGTTCAGGCGACGCCGATGCGATGAACGGTGCGTGCGCCGCGGCCGCGACGTGCGCCATCTGTTCGATGAAGTACACGTCTTCCGGCTGACGCGTCACTTCGAAATCGCCAATGATCGTGCCGAACGGTGCGCCACCGAACGTGCCGAACTCTTCTTCATAAACCTTCTTGAAGAGTGCACTCTGATCGAATTCGATGGCGTTCTTGAAGTCGCGCACGAGGTCGCGCTTCGGCGCGTGCAGCGCCTTGATCTTGACTGTCGAGCCGGTATTGCTTTCCTTGCACAGATAGTCGAGCCCGCGCCACGTGCTTTCCATGCGCTGGAACTGCGGCGCGTGCATCACCGCGCTCAGTTGCGCGGAAATCAGGCGGTCGAGTTCCGCGACACGCGCGTCGATCGTGGCCGACAGGTTGTCGGATACCACCACCGTGCCGTCGAGCACCTGATGCACGAGTTCGCCGATCAGGTCTTTCGCGCGCGCGTGTTCGGAATCGGACTTCGCCACGCGGCTTTTCTCGACGATTTCGTCGAGCAGCGTGGATTCCGTGCCGCTCTGCGCGGTGGCGAGTTGGGCTGCTGCCGTTTGCTGGTTCATCTCACACCCCGTGCGTACTTATTCGCCCTGCTTGTCGTGATCCGGCGCGCCGGCGTGCTGGTCTGCTGCGTTGCCCTGGTCTCTTGCCAGCGTCTGCAACTGCTGCGTGTTGTTGAGCACTTCGCTCAGCAGGTCTTCGAGTTTGTCGTTGCCGGCCAGCTTGTTGCGCAAATCGGCCAGCTTCGAACGCGCTTCGAGCAGACGGCGCAGCGGCTCGATCTGCGCGACCACTTCATCCGGATTGAAATCGGCCATCGACTTGAAACGCAGGTCGACGGCGAATTTGCCGCCTGCCTCGCTCAGGCGGTTTTCCACCTGAAACGCGGCGCGCGGCTCAATCGCTTTCATCACGTCGTCGAAGTTGTCGCGATCGATATTGACGAACTTGCGATCGCGCAGTTTCGGCTGCTCGACTTCGGACTGCCCTGCCAGATCGGCAACCACGCCGACGACGAACGGCAGTTCCTTTATCTCGATCGCATCGCCTCGCTCCACTTCATACGTCAGTTGAACGCGCGGAGGCCGCACTTTTTGCAAGCGTTTTTGAATACTTTCTTTCTTCGCCATCGTCGGCTCCCGGATGCAGATAGATCAGGCGTGGGATCAGCGCAGCGCGCTGAACGGATCGGACGCGCCGCCGCTTTGTGCGGCTTTGGCGGGTGCCGCAGGCGCCGGCGCGGCAGGCGCAGCGGGCGCTGCGGGAGCTGCGGTCGTAGCAGCCGGAGCCGTGGCGCCGGTGGTCGTTTCCGGCGTCTCCGCGGCCTTGCTCTTGACGACGTGGCGAATGATGCGTTTCTTCTTCACGACGGGCTTGTCGTTCGGGTCAGGCGGGAACAACGTGGCTTCGCCCAGCGTGTCGCGCAACTGTTTGGCGAGCGCTTGCGCATCCGACTTCGCATCACCCGCGAGCGACGCATCCTGACGCAGCTCGCCGAGCGATTGCGTGGCCACGCGCAGACCGGCTACCGCGAGCACGCTCTTTGCCTGACGATCGGTCTGGTCGCGTTGCAGCGCTTCTTGCGCGGCGACGATGGCCTGACCGTAGTGCCCCTGCGTGAACTGGATCTGCGCAATGCGCGACCACGGTTCTTCACGCGTCGGATCGGTTTTGGATAATTGCTGGTAAAGCGCGATGGCGCGATCCTGATCGCCACCCTTGGCGACGGTGTCCGCGTCCGCGAGTTGCTTATTAAAAGCCTCCGGTGTGGTCACTGTGTTGTTGCCCTGTGTCGCGCAACCGGCAATCACGCCGCATGCCAACACAACCCCAGATAGTTTTACTAACAGACGGTCATTCATCGTTTTTCACCGACGTGCGATTTTTTTAATTCAAGGAGAAACCGGAGTTTTGCTTTGCTTCAACTGCGCGGGTATAGTACAGGCCAATTTTCGATAATTCAACTTTCGTGTGAAGAAGCATTGCACAAAAAGAATGCATGTGGATGATTTAAACGCAATGTGCAGAAATTGTTTCCTGGTGCAATAGCAGAAATGCGGGGAGCGGAAAAAATTTCCGCATAGCGGGCGGCAAACACGTAAGTACCGGAGAGCAATGCGCTTTGCATAGAACGGCATTACGTGGCATAGCGTTACTGAAAATTTGCCAGATTGATTTCGTTATTGATGTTTTGACGGGGGACGGCGCCGAGCCGGTCGATGTATATGAATTCGCGTCTTGTTCGCTATGCATCGCTATTGATTGCCAGCGCCGCGGCGTGCGCGCTGCTAGGCGGCTGCGCGGCCGCCGTGCCGGCGCTGGGAGCCGCTGCCAGCGCGGTTTTGCAGGCGAGCGGCCTCGGCAAGCCCGACGTACCGGATGCGCAAAAGCCACCACGTAATGTCGGCCTCACCTTATACGCCGCGCCGAATCTGAATGCCGCCACTGATAACCGCCCATTGGCGCTGGTGGTGCGGCTTTACGTGCTGAAAGACCCGACCTCATTCCAGCAGGCGCCATTCGACGCCTTTACCGACCCGGCCAAGGAAAAGACCACACTCGGCGGCGATCTGCTGGGCGTGCGCGAAGTGACACTGATCCCCGGTCAACGTTACACCGTCACCGAAAAAGTCTCGCGCGAAGCGCAGGCATTCGGTATCGTCGCGCTATTCCGCGACCCGGCGATGCAGCGTTGGAAATTCGCCTTCGACCCGGCGAAGTCGGAGAAATCCGGCATAATGATCGGCCTGCATAACTGTGCAATGACGGTGACCAATGGCACAGTGATCCCGCCTGAACAGGGATTGCCGGCCCAACCGCTGAATATGCTTTCTTCGGTAAGCTGTGGTTAAAGATGCCGGACAAATGCGATTTAACAGTTTTTAGAGAATTAACAATGCGGCGTTCGAATCGGTTATCTCCGAACGCGCCACACGCTGAACGCATATAACAGGTTTGAGATGAGTTATTCCGCAAAAGTGCTCTGGGGGGAAGGCCTGTTTCTGAGGCCGCAGCATTTTCAGCGTCAGGACGCCTATCATGAGGCGCGCCTATTCGAATCGATCCAGGCGATCCAGCCATACAATTGGGGCGTGCGTTCGGCGCGTTTGGACCGCGACGCGCTCGGCAGCAATGTGCTGCGCGTGAGCGAACTCTCGCTGGTGTTTCCGGATGGCGCGCTCTACTCCGCGCCGCAAGCCGACGACCTGCCGCCGCCCATCGCGCTCGACACCCTGCCCGACGGCATTAACGAATTCACCTTCTATCTGGCGCTACATCCGTTGCGCGAAACCGGCGCGAACTATTCGCAAGACAGCAACGCGGGCTTCGTTTCGCGTTACGTCAGCGAGCAGACACCGGTGGCCGATCATTTCACCGACGCCGCCGAAGCCGACATTACCTTCCTGAAGACCAGCGTCAAACTCATCGCGCATAGCGAACCGCGCGACCAGTTGCTGTCGGTGCCGCTCGTGCGCGTGCGCCGCACCGCCACGTCCGGATTCGAAATCGACGACACGTTCGTGCCGCCGTGTCTCGCGATCGACGCGTCGCCGATCCTGCATCAACGCTTGCGTCAACTGATCGACGCGCTGCAGGCCAAGGTCAACGCACTATATGGTTTTCACCGCGAGCCGACCAAGAACATCATCGAGTTCCGCTCAGGGGACATCGCATCGTTCTGGCTGCTGCACACCGCGAGCGCCGCATTTGCCTCACTTGCGCATCTGTATCAGCACTCGGCGCTGCATCCGGAACGTCTGTTTCAGGAATTGCTGCGTCTGGCCGGCCAGTTGATGACGTTCTCAAAGGGCTATGCGCTGTCCGACTTGCCGGCTTACCGGCATGACGATCCGGGCCCCGGCTTCGCGCGCCTCGACACGATCCTGCGCGATTTGCTCGAAACCGTGATCTCGACGCGTTACTTCGCCATCGCGCTCGAAGAAGTGCGTCCGTCGTTCCATGCGGGCCGCCTCGACTCGGGCAAGATCGACGACAAGACCCTGTTCTACATCGCAGTGTCCGCGGACATGCCGACCGCCGAACTGGTCGAAGCCGTACCGGCCCGCTTCAAGGTCGGCGCGCCGGACGACGTCGACAAGCTGGTGCTCTCGGCCATGCCGGGCGTGCGCCTCGTCTACACGCCGCAGGTACCGCCCGCCATTCCGGTACGGCCGGGCGCATGCTACTTCTCTTGCGAATCGCGCGGCGCATTGTATGACCGCATGTTGCAGGCCCAATCGGCAATGATCTACGCGCCGTCGGGCATCAACGATCTTCAACTCGAACTGATCGCCGTCACATCATGAGCTACGCGCCTTCCCTGTTTGGCGGCAGCACGCCTGCCGCGACGCCCGCCCCCATGACCGAGCCGAGCTACCAGGTTCGCTCGCTGCTCGATCTGCTGTACGACGGCTTCTTTATGCTGTTCTTGTTGAAGAACGGCCGCGAGCCTGGTGACGCGCAGGAATTCAGCCAGCGTATCCAGCAGTTTCTCGGCGACTTCGAACGCGGCGCGAAAAAGCTCAATGCTTCGGCGGAAGACGTCTACGCCTCCAAGTTTGCGTTCTGCGCGGCCATCGACGAATCGGTGTTGTCGTCGACGTTCAGGATCCGCACGGAATGGGAGCGCCGGCCGCTGCAACTCGTGCTGTTCGGCGAGCAGTTGGCAGGCGAGAAGTTCTTCCAGTATCTCGAGGAATGCCGCGCGCAAGGCGCCGCGCGTTTGCAGTCGCTCGAAGTGTTCCACATGTGCCTGCTGCTCGGTTTCCAAGGCAAGTATCTGCTCGAAGGACCGGAAAAGCTCGCTTATCTGACCGCGCGAATCGGCGATGAAATCGCGCATATGAAGGGCAAGCGTGCACCGTTCGCCCCGCATTGGCCGCTGCCGGATCAGGTCGCTCACCGGCTCAAGCGCGAGGTGCCATTGTGGTCGATCGGCGCGGTGTTCGCGCTGGTCGGACTGCTCGCTTATCTCGGCCTGAACACCTATCTGCGCGATCAGACGTTGCGCACGCTCGCGCCGTATTCGCAGGTCGTGAAGCTCGGACCGCAATCCGCCACGCTGACGATTTCGTTGCCGTAATTAAAGGCCCAATGCGCACAGCCAAAACATGCATCGCGTGTTGCGGCTGTGTTCACGCGTCTGGCCAAAGCTTTCGCAACGCCGCCAGGCCGGCAACAATGCCCTCTTCATTGACCCCGCCAAAGCCGAATCCCATTCCCCGCTGAACCGTCGGCTCCTGGCTGTACGCGCCCAACCATTCAACGCATGTGCCCGCTTCGCGAGCACGATGCACGACGTTCCCGATGTCTTCCCCGACAACGTGCGCGAACGCAGAGATATGCAAACCCGCTTGCGTGGCAATCGGCTGCAGCCTTTCTCCAAATTCGAATTGCAAGCTTTCGAGCAGCACACGCCGGCGACGGCCATAAATCTCCCGCATTTTCCACACGTGCCGCATCAAATGCCCCTCTGCGATGAATGCTGCGAGCGTGTCCTGCGGCAGCACCGCCGGGTGGTATTCCGCGTATTGCCTCGCGACCACGAGCGCAGCATGCGCCCACTGCGGCGGCACAACGAAACCCATCCGCAGCGCGGGAAACAGGCTCTTCGAAAACGTTCCGACATAGAAGACCGACTCTGACCGATCCAGCGTCTGCAATGCGTCCAGCGGACGCCCATCAAACCGGAATTCGCCGTCGTAGTCGTCTTCGACAATCGCCGCGCCATGCAGCCGCGCAAATTCGAGCAGTTCGGCGCGGCGGCGCGCCGACATGGCCGTGCCAAGCGGAAACTGATGCGAAGGCGTCACGCAAATCACGCGCGCTTCGGCCGGCAAGCGCTCGACGATCAACCCCTCCTCATCGACAGGCACCCGTTCAATCCGCGCGCCGGCCATCGCAAATGCAGCACGGATTGCCGGATAGCCTGGATCTTCGACCGCAACAACGGTATAACCAGGCGTCACGAGAATCCGCGCGAGCAAATCGAACGCCTGCTGCGCGCCGGCGGTCACGACCACGTCGTCCGGCTGACAGGCGACTCCACGCGTGAACGCCACATGCCTTGCGATGGCGTCGCGCAATGCCGGGCGACCGCGCGCGTCGCAATAGACCGCCGGCGCAGACGACAGCGCTCGCAACGCGCGACCCGACAATCTATGCCAGATATCGCCCCGAAAGAAACGATGATCCGGGATGCCGAATCGGAAGTCGTGGCGTACCTCGACTTTTGTCGGCACGCACGAAAGCAGCGGCGCCTGTCGCCAGGGCGTATTTAAACGGATATCGCCGGACCGGTCCGAATCCCACGTAGCAGCACGCGCTGCTGACCCCGGCAGCACAAGAGCGACAAACGTACCGGCCTTGCGCCGCGTGGCCAGATAGCCTTCACTGAGCAACAGTTCATAAACAGCCACGGCCGTGTTTCGCGACACACCGTAGCATGCGGCAAAAGCGCGCGTGGTTGGCAACCGCAGACCGGGTTTGAGCCTGCCATCGAGAATCGCCGCACGCAATTGGTCGTGCAGTACGCGCAGCAGCTTACGCGAATTGGACGGCGGCAGGTCGAGCGAAAATGCAAATTGTGGGTCCATACAATTTCCTGCTTGTGGTTCTTAATAAATAGCCGCCATCCGCCTACCATCCGTCTTTCGTTCAACGGCTAACGAACGAAATGAAACGCTTCGCGCTGCATTTTTCCGAGGGGCGCTATACGTCGCCGGCGGCCACGCATTCGCCGTCATGACGTAAGTTCGGGCATGCGCACAACGAGACTATCACCACCACATATACTCAGGACTACGAAAATACATAAGGCCGATGTCGCAATGTTGTGCACAGTTTCCGCTCTGGGGGGTGCCTCTCATTTGCTCACCAGAATGGTTTCCGACGACTTCGGCGCCGTCTCGCTCGCCGCCATGCGCTCCGCTGGAGCAGCGCTGTTCCTGACACCGATGTTCATCCTGCAGGGCGGGATGCGCGTGATGCGGACGAACTGGAAGCCGATTTTGCTCGTGGGCCTCACGAACTGCGCTGTACCGTTTGTGCTTACTGGCTTTGCATCCCTTACCCTCTCCGCCACGCTTGCCTCGATCTTCGCCGCCACAAGTCCGCTGTTTGGCACGGTGATTGCACGACTGTGGCTGAAAGACCGGATCGGCGGCACGCACATCCTAGGCCTTGCGACCGGGTTTGCGGGCGTAGTGTGGCTCGCGTGGGACAAAACGTCGCTGGCGCCGGACAGCGACGATGCCTCAACAATGTGGGCGATGGCAGCGACGCTGAGCGCAACCTTGCTGTTTGGCTTTTCGGCAACTTTCTGCAAGCGCTATCTCGACCATGTCGCGCCGATCGCGACGGCAACGGGCAGTCAGATCGTCTGTGCGATTGCGCTTGCCTTGCCATCCGCTCACCTGTGGCCTGTCGTCAATCCTCCGGCTCAGGCGTGGTGCGTATTGGCCGCGCTCATCACACTGTGTAGCGGGCTCGGCTATCTGTTGTACCTGCGCCTGATCGCCAATATCGGTCCGGGCTGCACGATGACCAGCTATTTCATGGTCCCCGCCTTTGGGGCGCTATGGGCGACGCTGTTCCTCGGCGAGGACTTTACGTTGTCAATGGCTTTCGGCTGCGGCGCGATCCTGACAGGCATGGCGCTAAGCACGGGAATTATTCCCGGGCTATGGAACACACGCAAAGTGCCAACAGAAAATCAGGCACAGGGCCCGTTATCGGGGTAGAAGGAGCGCGCACCAAACAAGAAGCGGTCCGCTCGCGCGGACCGCCTTCGCATGACAACGATCTTCTTAAAGCGTCAAAGAGTCATCCTGCTTACTGCGAGTCGCCCTGCTTACTGCGACTCTTCCGCCCACACGGCATTTTCCCGGGCCATCAGCGCGGTCGACGCAGCCGGTCCAAACGTGCCTGCCGTATAGCCACGCGGCTTGTCGCCCGACTTGGCCCAGCCTTCCAGAATCGGCTCGGCCCACGCCCATGCGGCTTCGAGCTCGTCGCGGCGCATGAAGTGCGTGAGGCGTCCGCGAATCACGTCGATCAGCAAGCGCTCGTACGCTTCCGCGCGACGCTCGGTGAAAGCCTGCTGCAAGTCCAGATTCAAATTCACCGGCAGCATGTGCATGCCGCTGCCCGGCTCCTTCGCGAGCATCTGCAACTGGATCGACTCTTCCGGCTGCAACTGGATCACGAGACGATTGCCGTAGTTGCGCCCACCGCTCGGAATGATCGAGAACGGCAATTCGGAAAACTCGATAACGATTTCCGACACCTTCTTCTGCATCCGCTTGCCGGTGCGCAGGTAGAACGGCACATTGGCCCAACGCCAGTTGTTGATATGCGCCCGCAACGCGACGAAAGTCTCGGCACGGCTGCCCGGCGGCACGTTGTCTTCCTCGAGGTAGCCCTTCACCGGCTCGCCGTTCACCGCACCGGCCGTGTACTGACCGCGCACGGTATCGCGCGCGATATCCTCGGGCGTCATGGGGCGCAGCGAACGCAGCACCTTGAGTTTTTCGTCGCGCACCGCATCCGGATCGAGCGACACCGGCGGCTCCATCGCAACGATACACAGCAGTTGCAGCAAGTGGTTCTGCACCATGTCGCGCAGCGCGCCGGTTTTGTCGTAGAAGCCCGCGCGGCTGCCCACGCCGACCTCTTCGGCCACCGTGATCTGCACGCGCTTGATATACGGCGCCTGCCACAGCGGGCCGAAAATCGCGTTGCCAAAGCGCAGCACCATCAGGTTCTGCACAGTTTCCTTGCCGAGGTAGTGGTCGATCCGGTAGATCTGCGCTTCGCCGAAATGCTTGCCGACCGCCGTGTTGATCTCCTGCGCGGAGGCCAGATCGTGGCCTAGCGGTTTCTCGAGCACGACGCGTGAATTCCCGTCTACCAGTCCCGCTGCCGAAAGGTTGTCGCAAATATTCGTGAACAGATCCGGCGAGGTCGCCAGATAGAACACGCGCCGCACACCTTCGCGCGACGCCTCCTTCAGACGCTGGTAGTCCTCGATCGAGTCGACGTCCATGCGCACGTACTCGAACAGCGCCAGGAATTTGTCCCAGGCGGCGGCATCGAACGCCTTCTTTTCGATGAAGGGCTTCGCCTTCGCTTCCATGAATTCGTTGATGTACTCCTCACGCGACCACGGCTTGCGGCCAATCGTGAGAATGCGGGTATCCGGCGGCAGATTGCAGTGCAGATGCGCCATGTAGAGCGCGGGCAGCAGCTTGCGAAACGACAGGTCGCCGGTGCCGCCGAAGATGATCATGTCGAGCGGCAGGTCGGGGGTAGCAGAAGCGTGGTGGGTCGTCATAGCGCGGTCGCAGCGTCGTGGTAGGCGTCAAGTCAACGGACAAAGGGCAAAAAAACACCGGCGGACCGGCACTTTTTTCTGGCAAACGCCTATGGTGCAACGTTTTGAGATTGTTTGCACGGCAACATGTGCCGCAGGTTGGCGCAAGATGCCAACCGGGACCTGCGAACCGTACGGCGCCGGGCGCCGCCAACGGTCCGCGATCAGCCGCCCGACAAGGCTTCGCGCGCCACACGGCAGGCCGCCAGATCCCACGCCGCGCACCCGACGCTTTTGAAAACAACCGGTTTTCCGGGCGGCAGCACAGTGGCATTTTCGACCACGGTGGCAATGCCGCCGACCTTCGCCCAATCGACGCCGGCCTGGATGAAATCACCGGCTTCATGCCTCGCGCCGGCTTCGTCGTCGACGAACAACGCGCTGCCCGAGATCGTGCGCGCGCCGATCTCGACCATGGCCGGCGTGAACGCGCCGACGCCGATGACGAGCCGGTCCGTACGCGCCGCTTCGTCGTAGACGGGCCGTTTGCTGGTGGTCAGCGCGATCACCACGCCGATTGAATCGGGGACGGCCGCGTCAGGATCCGCCAGCGGTCGCAGTTCGCGCACCTTGCCGCCATGGGCGGCGCAAAACGCTTCGGCCCGCGCGGGCGCACTGCCCTTCACCCACACGCGCGCCTCGGGGAATAGTTCGCCGATCGCTTCCAGATGGTTCACCGCCTGCGTGCCGGTGCCGATCAACAGGAATTCGCTCGGCCTGGCCGGCGCGAAGGTGTGGACGCCGAGCATCGACGTCGCTGCCGTGCGACGCCCGGTCACCGTCGGGCCATCGAGGATGAAGAGCGTCTCGCCGGTATCGGCGTCGAAAGCCATCACCTGGCCGTGGATCGTCGGCATGCCGCGCGGTCGATTGCTCGCGCACACGTTGACCAGTTTGTGGATCGCGAGATCGGGCGCGGTGGCCGGCATCGACAGCATGATGCCGCCCTCGTTGAGCGGCACCACGAGCCGTTCAGGACTCACGATACGGTGCTGCGCGTAGTCGATGCTCGCGCGCTTCAATGCGTCGACAAGCGTCGTGTACGGAATCAGCCGCGCGGTGGCGGCGGCGTCGAAAATCGGCGTGGTCGGGCGGGTCATAAGCGGGCTTGTCCTCTCCAGGTGAGTTGATACGTTCGATTCAGCGCACCAGAAAACCGTAAGTCAACGGATCGCGTTCGTCGACTATCCAGTTTGCAAAACCATAGACATGCGCGTCGCCTTCGATCTCGGGGATCACCGCGTCGAAGCGGTCGAGCTTCGTCTCTGACAACACGCGGCCGCGAAAAATCGTGCCGATGACCGATTCGTTGACCAGCGTCTCGTCGCGGCCCAGCTCGCCGCGCAGATAAAGTTGCGCGACACGGCCCGCAGTGCCGGAACCGGTCGGCGAACGATCGACTTCCCGGTCGGCGAACACGCAGCAATTGGCCTGGGTCGAGCCGGCGTGACGCGGCGCGTTGTCGATTATCGTGCCGTAGATGTGGTTGATTTCCGGAATCAGCGGATGCTCGACTTTGAAGGCCGCGTTCGCCGCGCGTTTGACTTCGTCGCCGAACTGGATCAGCCGGTCGATCTCCGCTTCGCGCACGTTCAGATCGAAAGGCTTGCCCGACGTGTAGAAATAGAACGCGCCGCCGAACGCGATATCGCCACGTACTTCGCCGAAACTCGGCGTGTGCACCGTCACGTCGCGCTGCCAGATGAACGACGGCACATTGACGAAGCGCACGTGCCCCGCCTGCTCACCGTCCCATTGCACGAAGGCTTCGATGAAACCGCATGGCGCGTCGATGCCGACGCGCGTTTCCGGTTCGCTGCGCTCCACCCAGCCGAGCGCGACAGCCGCGGTCGCGAGAGCGATCACGCCGTGACCGCAATGGTCGCTATAACCCTCGTTGTGCACGAAGATCACACCGAAGTCCGCACCTTCGCTTACCGGCTCCGTCAGATAACCGCCGTACATATCGGCGTGGCCGCGCGGCTCGAACATCAGCGCGCGGCGCAAGTGATCGGCATGCGCCTTGAGCCACGCGCGCCGCTCGACGATGGTCTTGCCGGGAAACTTCGGCAAGCCGCTCGTGACAATGCGAAACGGTTCGCCGGCGGTATGCACTTCGACCGTGCTGATCATACGGTTCAGTTTCATGCGTACAGTGCTCCTGCGTGAGGCGTGAGAAAAATGGCAAACGCCGGCGAGCGGACTCCGTCGCGCGCCGGGCCCTGTGTACTAAGCGTCCGATGGGTCGTTCACATTTCGCCCGCATGGCGCGACGACTGGATCACCATCAGCAGGTCACCCGCTTCGATCGGACACGGCTCGTCTTCATAGAAGGACAGCATGCGCCCCGCGCGGATCAGCCCGACCACCACCGCGCCCGGCAGCGCATTGCTCCAGCGGCCGACTTCGAGTGCCGTCGCCGGACGTTCCACCAGATTGACACGGCCGCGCGACGACAGCAGATCGTTGACGAACGGCACGATGTAGTTGCTGCCCACCGCATCGGCGAGCAGCAGCCCGCCGATCTTGGTCGACGAGACAATCACGTCCGCACCGGCCTGACGTAACTGGCGCTGATAGGTTTGCTCCTGAATCCGCACGACGATCTTCGTGTCCGGCGCGACGCTGCGCACGGTCAACGTCAGCAGGATCGCGATGGCGTCGTCGCTGACGGCGATGATCACCGCTTTGGCGATGCGGACCTGCGCCTGCTGCAACAGGTCCTCACGCGACGGATCGCCGAGCAGGCCCGCCACACCCAACGCCGTGGCCGCTTCGAGCACGGCCTGTTGCGAATCGATGACAACGATCGATTCAGCGGCGAAGCCGCTTTCCAGCAGCTCGCGCACCGCGACCGAACCGCTCAATCCGTAGCCGCACACCACGACGTGATCGCGCAGTTGTTTTTGCAGGCGTTTCATGCGGAATTCCTCGATGACGCGTTGAATGACGAACTGATAAGCGGTGCCCAGAAACACGAACCAGATGACGATACGGATCGGTACGATGAAGAAGGCGTCGATGAGCCGCGCGCGGGCGGTAACCGGCACGATGTCGCCATAGCCGACGGTGGCGACAGTGACCATCGTGAAATACATCAGATCGATGATGCCGAGCACCTTGCGGTTGGCGTCGCGCAAACCGTCGCGGTCGAGATAAAGCACGGCGAAGGCAAGCACGCACAGCCCGAGCACCAGATAGACACGCTGCAGCAGCACGCGCTGCGGCGACGCCGCGGGGCGCGTGAAGAGTGTGCGGGCGCGCGGCGCCTGCCAGGGCATGCGGGCACGGCGCGGCAGGCGAAAGCGTGGCGGGCGTGGCTGCGGGTGTGGCTGGTCAGACACGCGGCTACTCCGGGAGTCGGGAACACGCGATTCTACGACGCCCGGCGCGCCGTGGGGACGGATCGGGAACGCGGCTGCAGCGCGGGGGTTAGCGTTCGCCGCAAAGCAGCGGCGCGCTGCCGCCACCTTCACTGCGAGGCGGCGTTGGCATTGTCAGCGTTGGCGTCACTAGCGTTGGCATTGTTGGCGTTAGCGTCGCCCTTCTTGCCGCCACCGAACATCGCGCGGCAAGCCGGACTGAGTTCGTCGAGATGCCGCTTCATGCAGGCGATGATTTTTTCCCGGTTCGGAACGTCAACGATGCAGAAATGCAGCGCGTCCCGGCGGCAGGCCTTGGTCTGTTCCTCCCGGGTAGCCGCATTCGCTGCGGCGACGGCGCTGAGCACGGCAAGGCTGGCGACGAGCAAGGCAGAGATTCGATTCATGACTCGCTCCAGTATTGCAAAGGTCGGAGTGAAACTCCTCAGCAGAAACCGAACCCGCTCAGTGCGCTTGCCGTACGGCTGGCCTGCTGCCGCGTCTAGCGTGCGATGCGGGTGAGCGTCATGCCGCGCCCTGCGTAGAAACGCGCCATCGTTGCGAACGGCAAATAGACGTCCGCCTGGTGAGGCGCAATACCCGACGGATTATGAAACCATACGCCATCGCGATCGCGCCCGTGCAGCAGGATCAGATGCCCGCCCTGACGCTGATTCGGCCGTTCGGGGTAGCGAATCTCGGGGCTCACGGAGACGATCGCCAGCGTGTCGCCGCCAATGCGCACCGCGATCTCTTCGAGCGGCGCCTGCGGCAGCACCTCGACCTGAATGCCGAAGGCCTCGCCGACCCAGTCGGCGAACGGCTGGTAGATCAAACCGTCGACGCCGCCGTCATCGCGCAGCCGGTACACGCCGTGCCGCAGCGCGTCATCCAGCAGCGTGGCGCGCGGCGCATGGTCGATGTGCCAGTAATCGAGCGCGGATTCGAGGCAGGTCAGACCGCACAGGCGTTTGGCCCAGAACCGGTAACGCTGCGGGTCGGCAAAACCGCTGCGCTGCCAGTACGGATCGTCGCACGGGTCGCCCTGCTGTTCGACGATGTGGCGCACCCATTCAGGGCTGCCCCATTGCGTGTAGTACGGGACGTCGGTGTGGCGTAGCGTGGGTGGGTTCATGAGTCGCGCGAAGTCGGTAAATGATGTTTTTACAACATGCTACACGGCGATCCAGACAGCGCGTAGGCAGAGGCACTTTATGCGTCACGCGAATAATGAACGTTTATTCGCCAGACAGATATTATGCCAATATGCGTCACACGAATATTTGACAAATATTCGTGTGACGCATAAAGTGCATTTATTCGTCTCGCGGATAATTTGCCATGATCCACCTCGTCGCCACGCCAGACCAGATGGGCCAGTTGCTTGCTGCCGGTCGGCGCCAGGCGGGCCTCACCCAAGCCGAAGCCGCCGCGCGCATCGGCGTCAGCCAGAGCCGCATCTCGGCGCTGGAAACCGACGCCACCGCCCTCACGCTCGCCCAATTGCTCGCGCTGTGCGGCGCCTACGGCCTGCAACTGCAGGTACGCGACAAGAACCAGCCGGCGCCTGAGCCGGCGCCTTTGATCGAGTGGTAAGCATGGGCCGCCAAACTCATTCGCGAGCGCTTTCGGTGTGGGCCAACGGCGAGCGCGTCGGTGTCTGGCGCCTTCCCACCCGCGGCCCCATGGAGTTCGCTTACGATCCCGCGTGGGTCGCCTCGCCCGCGGGCCGGCCGCTTTCGCTCTCGCTGCCGTTCACGCCGAGCAATGAGGCGCACAAAGGGTCGCGGGTGCTCAATTATTTCGACAATCTGCTGCCCGACAGCGAGGCGATCAGAAAGCGCATCGCCCAACGCTACCAGACCGACACGCTCGATGCGTTCGACCTGCTGCAAGCCATCGGCCGCGATTGCGTGGGCGCCGTCCAGTTGCTGGCCGTTGACGACGCGCCGGCCGGCGTCGAACGCATCGAAGGCACGCCGCTCTCCGACAGCCAGATCGAAACCATGCTGGCGCGCACCGTCAGCAATCCCGCCCTCGGCGCGCCCAACGAAGCGGACGATTTCCGCATCTCGCTCGCCGGCGCGCAGGAGAAGACCGCCCTGCTATGGCACGACGGCAAGTGGCAACGCCCGCATGGCGCCACGCCCACCACACACATTTTCAAGCTGCCGCTCGGGCTGGTCGGCAACAAGCTCGCCGACCTCAGCACCTCGGTCGAAAACGAATGGCTGTGTCTGCGGATCCTGCGCGCCTATGGCCTGCCGGTGGCCAACGCCGACATCATGACCTTCGGCAAGCAGCGGGTGCTGAGCGTCGAACGCTTCGACCGGCAACTACATTCAGGCGGGCAATGGCTACTGCGCCTGCCGCAGGAAGACTTCTGCCAGGTGTATGGCGTACCGTCGCATCGCAAGTACGAAAACGAAGGGGGTCCGGGCGTGCTGGACCTCGCGCGGATTCTCCAGCAATCGGTGTCGGCGCAGCAGGACATCGAGACGCTGCTGGCCAGCCAGATCCTGTTCTGGATGCTGGCGGCGCCGGACGGCCACGCCAAGAACTTCAGCATTCGCCTGTTGGCGGGCGGCCAATACCGCCTGACGCCGCTTTACGACGTGATGTCGATCTGGCCGGTGGAAGGCAACGGCCCGAACCAGTGGTCATGGTTCAAGGCGAGACTCGCCATGGCGATGTGGTCGCGCAGCAAACACGACGCCTTCCGCGACGTGCAGCGGCGCCACTTCAACACCATGGCGTTGAGGTGCTCGCACGGCGCGAACGCCGAACCGTTGATCCAGCGGCTGATCGAACAGACGCCAGAGGTCATCGCGCGGGTCTCGGCCGAATTGCCCGAGCGATTTCCCGCCAAGGTCGCCGAACGGATTTTCAAAGGCCTGAAAAGCTCGGCGGCCAAGCTCGACACCATGCCGCCGGCATAACGCCGCGCGAAGAAATTACCGGCCAACCCTATTTCTCTACAGACGCGCGCGGTTTCATCGGTAAAATAGATTCAATGCTAAATGCATCAATAGATCATCGAATGTGCCGGTTCGCACCTCGCACTGGCGGACCCAACCGCGGTCATGCAAAGACACCGACCGCGATATTTTGTACTGTACATTTGCTGTCCCCTGCGTCGCCGCGTCGATGCGCATCCAATGTGCATGGCCGCGCTGCGCGTGCCGTAACGTATGCTCCACAGCCACCCTTCAAGAAGGCGGATCTTCACGCAGTATGACCAACGAAACACACTCACCTGACGCCATCGCCGTCGCCGAGCGCGTGCGCGAGTTGATGAGCCGGCATGGAATCGGCAAACGCCAGCAAACCACTGAGCTGTGCCGCATCCTCGATCTGAGTTTTTCGCAGGGACACCGCAAGCTGCGCGGCAACAGCCCGTGGACCCTCTCGCAGATCAAAAAGGTCGCCGAGGTGTTCGGCGAACCTGCCGCCCAGCTATTCGGCGCACAGTCGCTCGATCCCGGCATGGTCGGCGCCATCGCCCAGGAGGCGGTGTTCTGCATCGGTGCGATCGAGCTGGCTTGCACCGCATGGGTCGGCGCCGCGCTCGAAGCGGGCAGCCGTCCGGAATTTGTCGCGTACTCGAAGCTCGGTCAATGGCGCGTTGCGCGTCACGACGGCACGCTCTACCAAAGCGCGTACGAAGTCCACAAGATCGAGATCTATCCGCGCCGCGCTGAAACCGACAAGCCGACCATCGCCGTGGTCGACGACGACCACGCCTCCGCCGACAACCTGCGCGACTATCTCGAGCGCAGCGGTTTCACAGCGGTGGCGATCTACGGCCTCGCGGCGTTTGCCGAACAACTGCAAACGCAGATCTTCGACGGCATTGTGATCGACTGGCTGTTCGGCTCGCAGACCTCGGCAGCGGCGATCTGCGCGGTGCGGGCCTCGGAGAATCCGGACGCGCCGATTTTCGTGCTGACCGGCGAATTGCTGACTGGCAAGGCCAGCGAATCGGAGATCAGCGAGGTCATCCGCAATTACGACGTCGCGTGCTATGAAAAGCCCGCGCGTATGGCGATCCTGGTCGCCGACCTGTCCAAGCGCCTTAACCGGCCTTGATGCAGGCAAGCAGTTGAAGGTGTGTGCTCAGGTTGAGTCCTCCTCCCTCTGCGTTTCCTGAAGCGTCACGTCACGCCGTATGGCGCGAAGCCAAAGCACGCTGCAACGCGCTGCGCAGTTCCTCGTAATGTACTGGCTTTAATAACGCGTCGAAAAACGGCGCCGAGCCGGCTTCTCTGCCGTCCCCTCCCGCATTGCCCGCACTATCGGCCTGCGGCGCATACGCGCTCACCACGATCACCGGGACACCCGACGACGGCCCCCCGCGTGCCGCGAAATCCGCGAGGAACGTATAACCGTCGCGATCCGGCATATGCAGATCGAGCAACACCACGTCACAGCGACGCGCGTCGAGCCACGCGAGCGCGTCGTCGGCGTTGGAGACGGCGTGCGCGTCGAAATCCATGTGCGCGATCATTTCGCTGAGCGACTCGCGAATCAGGCGGTTGTCGTCGACGATCAGCACGCACGGGCGCGCGCCGCCCGGTTCGGTGTGCGCCGCCACGCCGGACGGCGCGCTTGCCGTGACCGGCGTGACCGGGATCGTCACGGTAAAGGTGGTGCCCTCACCCACCGTGCTCGCCACCTCGACGGTGCCGCCGAACAGCCTGACCAGTCCCTGCACGATCGCGAGTCCCATCCCCGCCCCCTCGAAGCGGCGCGTGCGCGACGCGTCCAGTTGCGTGAACTCCTGGAAGATCAGCGGAATCTGCGCGTGCGGCACGCCCGGTCCCGTATCGCTGACGACGAAGATCAGCACCGCCGGCCGCTGCCTCAGTTGCACGCGCACCGTGCCGGTTTCGGTGTAACGGATCGCGTTGGTGACCAGGTTGTTGACGATCTGGCGAATCCGGTGTGGATCGGAATCGACGAGGCCGTTCATGCCGCTCGCCTCGCTTTCCAGCTTGAGGCCGCGCGAGGCGGCCGACATCGCGTGTTCGTCGACGATCGACGCCAGCAGTTCGCGCGGCTCGAAATGCTCGTGACGCAGTTCGAGCTTGCCGGCGCCGAGGCGTGCGTAGTCGGTCAGGTCTTTCATCTGGGCTTCCAGATGGCGTCCTGCGGTTTCGAGCCGCTGAATGACCTTGCGATCGGCCTCGGAGTGATAGTTGAAGCCCAGCAATTCGATCGATGACACGATCGCATGCAAGGGCGTGCGCAGTTCATGGCTGATCATGCCGAGAAACGCGTCCTTCGCGAGGCTCGCCTCGCGCGCCGCCTGGCTCGCCTGGTGCTCCGCGTCGAGCGCCGCGTGCTGCTGATGCATCAGACGGGTGCGGCGCCGGCCGTTGAACACCAGCAACGTGGTCGCGGCCGCCGACAATAACAGCAGCAGCAGGCCGCCCGCGAACAGCATGCGGCGTTTGTCGATGAAATCGCGGTTCATCGCCTCACGGTCGGCCACGTCGGCGAAACGGCGGCTCAACGCGAGATCGTTGACCTCATTCCAGTGCTGGCGCAATTCCTCGACGATCCGATTGGCTTGGCTGCGGTCCTTCGGCAAGGCATCCACCTCAGGCTGAATCTCGCCCAGCACATGATCGATCGACTGGATCTCGTCCATTTGCCGTTGCAGCAGCGCGAGTTGCGTAGTCAGCCGACGTGTCGAACCGGCCATCACGTGCAGCTTCGATTGCAGCAACTGGTAACGCAGCATGAGCCGCTGATAGTCGTCGTCGACGCCGGATTGATACAGCAGCAACTGGTTTTCGAAACGCGCGTAGGCAATCTGCAGTTGCGCGGCGTCCCAGTAGAAGCCGTCGTACTGACCGGTCAGCTGTTCGGTGGTGCGCGGATTGAGCAGGTTCGCGTACAACAGATAGCCGATTGCACCGGCTGGCGCCGCGAGCGCGGTCAGCCAGATCAGCACATAGAGGACACGACGCCAGGGGCGGCGCGTTATTTGACGATGAGTGCCTTGATCTGCCATACGAATTTCGAGTCGCCCGCCGCGCCCATCAGTTCATCGGGGAACGCGTCGCGCGGATAGATAAGAAACAGCGGCCCGAAGTCGCTGATCTTCAGGCGCCGGCCGTTCATGCTGTAGGCAACGACCACGCCGTAGCGATCGCAGTCCGACATCGGAATGGTGTATGTATAGTCGTCGAGCGTATGGATCTCGACTGCGCTGCCGGATGCGCCGACTGTCTTCAGGATATCCGCGAGCAGCGGTCCTGTGAAGGTGGAGCGCGGCGTCCAGGTGGTGGCCGTCGTAATCGAATGGACCGGCAGCGCGAGCAGTTCTTCCCCGGTGAAGTGATACAACTGATGCGCCGCATCGTTGGTCTTGCTGATTTTGCCTTTCACGTCGAGCGATAACGGCAACGACTCTGTCTGCGCCTTTGCCTGCATGCTCCACGCCGCGAGGGCGAGGAGCAGAACCAGCCCCCACCATGCGCCCCTGACCCCACCCGTCCTGCCATCTATCGCTGCGCTCACCTTGGTCATTTGCCTGGCCTTTCCGTCGTTTGTTATTTTTTCGGGCGGCTCCACGCTGCGCCGGCTCAACCTGCCAGCGAACCTGCAGCGCCCGTTTCCCGCCGCGGCGGTGGTCTTGGCGACACATCCCGTCCGGCAACGCGCGTCACCCCGACGCGCGATCGTTGAACCGCATGCATAATATCGCCAAATTTCTTTGTCTCAAAAACGGGGATCCGCCGCTGCACTGCACCGCGCGCTGCGCTCCGTCTACCGGACACCTGCTCCACGTACGCAACGCGACGCCCTACGAGTCATGAACAAGCCGGTTTTGCCCCTGACGTACGAACAACTCGATCACTGGATCGAATCGCTGCAACCCGCCTTGCTGGCGGAGGGTTTCACGCTGGCGATCGGTATTCTGCGTGGCGGCGCGCCGCTTGCGCTGATGGTGTCGCACGCGGCCGGCACGCCGGTCGCCTTCCTGCGTTACGACCGTCAGTCGCGCACGGTCGCCTGGGATTCGACGCTGCCGATCCCGCCCGCGGGTTCGAAAGTGCTACTGTGCGAGGACATCGCGGGGCGCGGCTTTACGCTGACCGATTGCATCGCCTTCCTTCAGCAGCATGGCCTCGACGTCAGGACGCTGACCGCCGCCGTCGACGACCTGAGCCGCACGCAACCCGACTATGCGATCGATGCCCGCGGCTACTTCGCGCTGTTTCCGTGGGAGCGCCAGGCCTACACCGAGCGTTATCGCGAGGACTGGGAGCGCGTTGAAGCGGGCACCGCACCCGCCATGGCCGACGATCACGAATACGCCACCTACGCCATCGACCTCGACGGCATTCTGCTACCCGACGTGCCGCTCGCGCGCTACGACGAGGATCTGGCCGCGGCGCTCGCCGAACGCGACGCACTGCTGCCGTTCGAAGTGCTGCCGGGCATCGATCTGCAACGGGTTCGCACGATCATCACCGGCCGGCCGGAACTGGATCGCGCGCGCACCGAAGCGTGGCTCGCGCGGCACGGCTTCGGTCATATGCAACTGGTGATGCGCACGCCCGGCACGCACGATGAAAGTCCCGCGGGCGCCGCCGCTCACAAGGCGGCTGCCGCATTGCGCGGTGGCGTCACGCACTTTGTCGAAAGCGATCCGGTGCAGGCGCTGCTGATCGCGCAACAAGCGCCACTGCTACGCGTGATCTGGTGGGACGCGCTCACACAAACCGGGATGCTGGTAGGCGCGCGCGCGTGGACTTGAGCGAGTGCATGCCGGCTTGTGCGGGCCGGCATAGGTCTGGGACGTTATATCTGAGTGCGTCAAGCCTGAACGCGTGACCCAGAGTCGCGCCAGCGTCAACCTGAGCGGCTGCTAGGCTTCTCTCGCCTCTCTAAGCTCTTTGGTTTCCCTGAGCTCCTTACCATCGCGCAGATGCAGATGCCGCGCGGCCCGCTGCGAGGCGACGATGATCAGCTTCATGGTCGCACGCGTGGCGCCGACGAACAGCTTGCGCGCAATACGCTCATCGAACGACTCGAAGTCGACTTCAGTGAGAATCACGCACGGCGCCGCCTGCCCCTTGAAGCGATAGATCGATTCGAACAGCACATCCCCTTCGCGGTACGCCGGGTTGCCGAACAGATCGTACTTACCCGTAAAACTGCGCAACCGATGCGGGCCGAGATGATCCTGCGCGGTCATCGCCGAGCCTTCGCGGCCGCGAAACGAGATCACCGCAATGTCCTGTTTGCGAAAGCCGAGCGACAAGGCCTGCGTGATCGCCCGCTTGGTCGCCTCGATGCTGCCTTCGGTGGCATTCGCTTCGTCGTAGACGGAGAGCGAAATATCTGAGCCGTCGAACGGACTGCCCGACGCCAGACCCGCCGCGACCGGCACCGAAGCGCCGACCACGTCGCGCACGTAATCGAGAATGTCGCGCGGACTGCGGTAGTTGGTGGTCTCTTTCAGCGTGGTCCAGCCGGGCAGCTCGACCGGCTCGCGCATATACAGATTCTGCAGCGGGTCTTCGAGCCACCACCACGCGGCGTCCGGCCGCAACAGGCGCGCGAGGGCAGCCACCCACGGCTGCTGGAAATCCTGGCCTTCGTCGACGATCAGCACGTCGAATTGCCAACGCGCGTCGATCGGCGTTTCGGTGAAAATCGTTTCAAGCTGATGGAACACCTCGCCGGACTGGAAATCCGGCTCGCGGCCCGCGTCGCGTGCGATCCAGTCGCATAGCTGGTGGTAGTTCGCGACCTTCGCCTCAGGTGGCGCGACCCGCGCGATGTGATCCGCGAGCGGCCGGTTGAAACACACGTACAAAGGCCGCTGGCCGCGCGCCACCGCATCTTTCATCACCTGCACCGCCAGTTGTGTCTTGCCGGAGCCGGCCGTGCCGATCACGCGCAGCCGGAACGGTGAAAACTCGAGCCGCCGCGCCCAGCTCGCGAGGCCGCCCGCCAGACGCGTGACGAGCGTGCCTGCCTGGCCGACCAGCGCGCTGGCGTCGGGCGTGAGCGCGAGTTCGTCGGCGAAAAAGTGGTGGATTTTCGGTGCACAGGCGAGGCGCGGTTCGTCGGCCGGCAAGGCTTCGCGAATGATCGCGGCAAGCCGGTCCTTACGTGTCGCGTCGACGATCCGCGCGGGATTCACGCCGGCAATCGCCACGTCCTTGACGATGTGATCCGGGCAATACAACAGTTCTTCGATGAAATACGTGCCCGCGCCGAACGCCGCGGTGAAGCGCCGGTGCAGCGTTTCGACGGTGTGCGCGAGCGCGATCGCCACATTGCGTTCCGTCTGAAGATAGACCTTGACGAGCCCCTTCTTCGTTTCGCGCAGGAAGCCGGTTTTCTGTTCGACGATCATCACGCGCCCGGCCGGGCTGACGATCACGAAGTCGGCCTCGCCGAACACCGAAAAGTTCTGGTTCAGGCGGGTCCAGTGCACGCCGTGATAGACGGTGTAGCCATCGGGAAGCGCTTCTTCCAGCAGCGCGAGGGTTTCGCGTTCGCGTGCCGCCGCGCCGGTGGCGGCGAGGCTCTTCCAGTCGTCGGGGACAATGCGGGCCATGCGGTGCCTCGTCGTATTCGGGTGCGCCCATTGTACGCAACGCCCGCGCGTTGCCGGCAGGGCCCCTCGGGCGGCATTCTAGCCGCGATGAGGAAGACGCTTTGGACGACACTTCAAGCCACACTTCGCGCGGCGGATTGCAGGCTGGCGGCGCGCAAACCCATGCGCATCGTGTATCGTTACTGGCTGAACGCCGCGCACCTCGCGCGGCTTGCCAACCGTAAGTGTAAAAAAAAGGATTTGCCGGATGATTACGATCTGGGGACGCGCCAACTCGGTCAACGTACAGAAAGTCTTGTGGTGCTGCGACGAACTGGTGCTGCCGTACGAACGCATCGACGCGGGCCTGCAATTCGGCCGCAACAACGAGCCCGACTATCTCGCGATGAACCCGACAGGCAAGATTCCGACACTGGTCGACGACGACTTCGTGCTGTGGGAATCGAACTCGATCCTGCGCTATCTGGTGCTGCAATACGGCGAATCGAGCCTCCTGTATCCGTCCGAGCCGAAACTGCGCGCCAGCATCGACCGCTGGCTCGACTGGTCGCTCACCACGCTGCAACCCGCGGAAAAGCCAGTGTTCTGGGCCCTCGTGCGCACGCCCGCCGCCCAGCGCGACGCCGCCAAACTCGCCACAGACTTCAGCGCGGTCACGGTGCAGTGGCGCCTGCTGGACAACCATCTGCAAGGCCACTTCTTCCTCGAAGGCGAGAAGTTCACGCTCGCCGATATCGTAATCGGCGCCTACGCGAAGCGCTGGTTCGGGCTGGAAGGCGTTGAACGTCCGCCGCTGCCGAATCTGGAGCGCTGGTATTCCCGGATCGCGACGCGCCCGGGTTTCAAGAAATACATCGATTTTCCGCTGACTTAAACAAACCGGCGACCATCCGGCGCCCAACCGACATGACGATCACGCTCTACGCATGGGGCACGCCGAACGGCCGCAAGGTCAGCGTCGCGCTCGAAGAAATGGAACTGCCGTACACGGTGCAGCCGGTCAACATCGGCCGTGGGGAGCAGTTCCAGCCGGACTTTCTGCATATCAGCCCAAACAACAAGATTCCTGCGATCGTCGATACGGACGGGCCGGACGGCCAGCCGATCAGCGTGTTCGAGTCGGGTGCGGTGCTGCTGTATCTTGCCGAAAAGACCGGCAAATTCCTGCCGAAGACGCTGCGCGAACGCGTCCCGGTACTTGAGTGGCTGATGTGGCAAATGGGCGGCTTCGGCCCGATACCGGGTCAGGTGCACCACTTCGCCGCGCTCGAATCGGCCGCCGACCGCACCTATGGTCTCAAACGCTATTCGGACGAAACCCACCGTTTGTACGGCGTGCTCGACCGGCGCCTCGCGCAAACGGAGTTCGTGGCGGGGGAATTGTCGGTGGCGGATTTCGCGATTCTCGGCTGGGCGTGGCGTCACGAACGGCACAAAGTGGATCTCGCCACCTATCCAAACGTGCAACGCTGGTACAAGGCGCTGTTCGCGCGGCCCGGCGTGCAGCGCGGCTTTGCGGTGAAACTCGACTAAGTCCGGCGGCCTCATGCTTCGCGGCGGCGCCCAGCCGCGACCGGTAGGCGTACCAGAATCGGACACCGGCACAGCGAAGCACGATGGCCTTTATAATCGACCCATGAAGACTGCCAAGCCCGCCGCGACCGCCGACCACGCCCCCCCTGCCGCCTCCGCTCATCACCATGAGCCGGGGCACATGCACGGTGCGCACGGTGAATCGCAGGAAGCCGCCCTGACTCTCGCGGAAGAATATTGCCGCGAACGCGGCGAAAAACTCACGCCAATCCGCCGCAAAGTGCTCGAATTGCTGCTAAATTCCGGGCGCGCCACCAAAGCGTATTCGTTGCTCGACGACATGCGCCAGATCCATCCCGGCTCGGCGCCGCCCACGGTTTACCGGGCGCTCGACTTTCTGCTCTCGGCCGGACTCGTGCACCGCATCGAATCGATCAATGCCTTTACTGTCTGCCACGACCTGACGCAATGCCAGCACGGCATTCTGGTGGTCTGTCAGCAATGCGGCAACGTCACCGAACTGCATCAGCCTAAACTGCGCCAGGCGCTCGTCGCGCAAATCGAAGACGCGGGCTACCGTCTCGCCAGTGATGAAATCGAATTGAAGGGATTGTGTTCCGCCTGTCAGACCGCGGAAGCGGCCAGCGCCGGCGCCAGTGCCGCAACACCAGTCGCCGCCGCCAAATGACAGCAGCGCCGGCAATCAGATTTGCAAGCTGATTGCCGGGCGTTTCGCTGCGCGGTTGTTTGCCGCCGACGATGCGGTGGCGAGCAACCGCCACCCTCCCACGAGATCACTCAGCCCGCCGCGCGGGCGTCGATCGCGTCGTGCAATAGCGTCACGAGGTCTTCCGGCAAGGCCGGCTTGGTCATGAAATGCTGGAAGCCTTCGCCGATGCTGCGCAAGCGGTAAGCGTCGTCGGTATGACCCGTGAGTGCGACGGCCACCGATGGCGGGTGGTCACCGCGAATCTCGTGATCGCGCAGCCGCTGGATCAGATAAAAGCCGTCCATGGCCGGCAATTCGAGGTCGCACACCACGGCGTCAGGCAACAGCCGCAGCGCCGCTTCGACGCCCGCTTCCGCATCCGCCACAGCGACGACATGCGCCCCTTCCGCCTCGAGTAACAAGGTCAGTGATTCCCGGCTATCCCGGTCGTCTTCGACGAGCACGATCGTGGCCTGATCGAGTCTCAATGCTCCGTTCATGTTTTGTTGTTGCTCAAAAAAACCGGTTAGGCCGTCAGACGTGGCCAACGTATCGTCCTGCTGCGTGCCGCCGAGTTGCGCAGCTACGGGTTCGCTGTTCATGGTTCCGACTCGATTTCATGCGTCGAGTTGCATACAGGCCCGCGATTGTAAAACATGGCCTGAGCGCAACGCGTGCGCACAGTAACGCGCCCAAATTGCACGCCAATGAAAAACCGGCCCTCGGCGCCCTTGTCCTGGCAGACCGATGCCGACACCCGATTCGCCGTGGCGGCGGCTGCAAACTCGTGTGCGCCGCCTTGCCCGCCCGGCGTCTTCTCTGACATTCACGTTCTTTTGCGACGCCGGCACTGTTGCGCGCTGTTGCGCGCTGTTGCGCGATGTGGCGTTTTCCTGCGCGGCGTTCACATCCACTCCTCAGGTAGCACGCCGCGTGCCTCGCCGGTTTCGCCGTGGCGTCGGCATGGTTGCGCGAAGCTGCCTCCCAATCCGCGGCGGCGCTATCATCGTGTGCGCCGCGACGATGAGGTGTGGCGGCAAAAGCGCAATCTGGCTTGAGTCAGTGGGTGTGTCAGTCCGCTTTGCGCGGACCGATGCCCTGCACCAGCAAGGCCACCGCATGCCGGGCGATCTCCGCACCGCCGATATTGCGCCGCACGGGATCGTTACGCCACAGCTTCGACGTAGCCAGCGGCAGAATCGTCATCCCCAGCAGCGTCACGAACACCAGCGACGGCTCTAACCCGGCATTCAGCCGCCCTTCCTTTTGCCAGCGCGCGATGGCTGACAGCGACGCCTTCTGATGCACATCGCCGAAGCGTTCATGCATGCGCTGGCGCAGCAGGCCGCCGTCGCTGATCACTTCGCGCACCCACAGCGACGGAAACCACGGGTGGTCGCTCGCCACCTGCACCAAACGCTGCGCGAGCAGCGTGATGGCGGCCACCGGGTCGTCGGGATTTTCCTGAAACGGCACGCCGAGCCCCGCGCGCAGCGGAGCGAAACGCTCGTCGATCAACACGTCGAGCAGTTGATCGCGCGTCTTGAAGTAGTAATGCATCATCGCCGGCGTGAAACCCGCCTCACGGGCAATCTCCCCGAGCGTAGTGTCGACGATGCCCTGCCGCGCGAACAAGGCGAGCGCGGCGTCCAGCAGGCGGCTGCGCTGCTCCGGGCCGCGCGCCGAGCCCGACGGCCGGCCGGGGCGCCGTGCGGGTGCGGGTGCGGGTGCGGGTGCGGGTGCGGGTGCGGGTGCGGGTGCGGGTGCGGGTGCGGGTGTTGCAATGTTCGCAGAGTCATCCGCGGCGGCGGACACCGCAGGCTTCGAAAGCTTTCGCGCCTTCGCGGCGGCTGTGCTGCGCGGCGTGCCCTTCACTTGCTGTTCATCTGGCGGAATCCTTGCCATTGCATTCAATTTGACGAGTGACGCGATGTCGCATATATTAATCTCCGAATTAATTAATTTCAACACCGTGGCGCCATGGACCAACCGACAACGACTCAACCCGCCGGACTGACAACGCCAGATGCGCAGCCTGGCGTCCGGGCAACCGACCACCCGCCGATCCGCCTTCTGTTTCCGGCGTTGCTGCTGGTCATGCTGCTCGCCGCGCTCGATCAGACGATTGTCTCGACCGCGCTGCCGACCATCGTCGGCGAACTCGGCGGGCTCAGCAACCTGTCATGGGTGGTCACCGCCTACCTGCTCAGCTCGACCATCGTCGTGCCGCTGTACGGCAAATTCGGCGATCTGTTCGGCCGCAAGATCGTGCTGCAAACGGCGATCGTCGTGTTCCTCGTCGGCTCCGCGTTGTGCGGCATCGCGCAGGACATGACCCAGTTGATCGTGCTGCGCGCGCTGCAAGGGCTCGGCGGCGGCGGTCTGCTAGTCGTGACAATGGCCGCCATCGCGGACGTCATTCCGCCGGCTGAACGCGGCCGCTACCAGGGGGTATTCGGCGGCGTGTTCGGTCTGGCGACGGTGATCGGCCCGCTGCTCGGCGGATTTCTCGTCGAGCACCTGTCATGGCGCTGGATTTTTTACATCAACCTGCCGCTCGGCATCATTTCGCTGGCGGTGATCGGCGCGGTCTTCAAACCACACGTGCGCCATGTGAAGCACACCATCGACTACATGGGCGCCGCGTTTCTCGCCGGCGCGCTCACCTGCATCATCCTGTTCACGAGCCAGGGCGGCACGATCCTGCCGTGGTCGTCGCCGCAGTTGTGGTTCACGCTGGGCATGGGGCTCGTGGCGATCTGGGGTTTCATCCACGAAGAGCGCACGGCTGTCGAACCGATCATGCCGCTCGAACTCTTCAAACAACGCACGTTTTTACTGAGCAGTCTGATCGGCTTCATCATCGGCGTGTCGCTGTTCGGCTCGGTCACGTTCCTGCCGCTATATTTGCAGGTCGTCAAAGGCTCGACGCCGACGGAAGCCGGCATGCAGATGTTGCCGATGATGGGCGGTCTGTTCGTGATGTCGATGGTGACCGGACGCTTGATCAGCAAGATCGGCAAGTACCGCATGTTCCCAATCGCCGGCACGTTTCTCGTGGCCGTCGCCATGCTGCTGCTCGCACGCCTGCAGATCGACACGCCCATTCATGTGATGTATCTCTACATGGGCATTCTCGGCTTCGGCCTCGGCATGGTGATGCAGGTGCTGATTCTCGCCGTGCAAAATACGGTCGAGTTCAAGCACATGGGTGTGGC